>JANOWJ010000097.1:0-42057 GCA_031417835.1 Saprospiraceae bacterium
TTGCGCACCCGGTTGTACCGCAATCGCTGCAGGCGATTTGCGCATGGGAATGGTCATTGCCGCGCTCAAGCTTTTTGGAAGATCCAACGAGACCGCTGGTTTCGTGGGTTTGGCTCCAACAGAATATGGCGCAGCGGTAAGAGCAACTTTCGGCGCTGGTAAGCGCTCGTCGTGAACTGGCGCCTCGAAGCTTACTGACGCGTCGTGATATTAATGTATTTAAAAAAGAAGTAAACCGCTCTTCTCTTTACGGATATGCCAGCCAGTTGATATCATTAAAGCAACAATCACCGTCAGTAGCTCAAGTGTTGCTTGATTCAGCTAGGATAGAAATGAACCGGCTTGATAATACTGCAGTATTTCAACCAAACCGCCACCAGGTAGCTATGGCTTTGATGTATCTTGATCCAGAAAAAAATTCAGGAGAAGCGTACAGAACGATTAAAAATTCCTCTAATAAGTTTGAAGCTATCTGGCGTTTTACCAACGCATATGCTATTAATGGCAATCTTTACAAAGCACAACAACAGGCCCCCAATCTTATTTCAGCAGGAGATAAAGCAGGGTTTTTAGAAAGTACAGTGAGAGGATTCAATTTATCAAAAACCAAAAAGAAAGAATGGGATAAATTTAAAAACAATGAACTCATTTTTTCCCGGAGATTTCTTCCTTACGTAAATGATAATGAATAAATGATTGATCAGCAAACGATATGTCCCTATACCGGTCTACGGTCTTTCACTGAAGAAGAAAGTCTTTATTTCAAAGGCCGTGATCTGCAGGTAGATCAGATTACCTCTCTTTTGGAGCAAAATAAATTCCTGATGGTGACCGGCGCTTCCGGTGAGGGAAAGTCTTCTCTTATTTATGCCGGTCTTATTCCCAATGCAAGAGCAGGATTTTTTAAAGCAAAATATACCAACTGGGTGGTGGCTGATTTTCGTCCGGAACGAAGCCCCGTTCATAATATGGCGGAGGCTTTGGCGGAAACATTTTCTACTAAGACCTCTACCATTGAAACAGAACTAAGGCGGGGATTTTCTTCGCTAATCGATCTTTATACCAATTCTGATTTTTATATAGATGAAGCCGATGAACATTGGCAACAACTGGATGAACCACAAAAAAAGGACAAGAAAAGAAAGGCGTCCAACCTGATGATTATTGTGGACCAATTTGAAGAATTTTTCACCAATCCAGAAAATTTTTATAACGAATCTCCCTCACAGGATTCACAGATTGTTGTCAATCTTGTTTTGGAAACGGCCCGTATTGCCATCAAGAGAAACATCCCAGTCTATATAGTCTGCACTATGCGTTCTGATTATATCGGGCAATGCTCAGCATTTCGTGGACTGCCAGAGTTTATTGGTTTCTCCCAGTTTTTTGTACCAAGATTAAAACGTAGAGATTTAAAACAGGTGATTGAAGAGCCAGCTATACTCAGTGGCAATAGGATCTCTCAGCGACTTATCGAACGACTCGTCTATGATATTGCTGATGGGGTGGATCAATTACCGATTTTGCAACATGCTCTCAGTCAGATCTGGTTGGCAGCCGACCATGGACAAAAGGAGATGGACCTGGTGCATTATGCCATGGTTGGAGGTATGCCGGCCAATGAACTACCAGATGAAGAACAACCTGAATTTCAGGCCTGGTTTAATTCTTTGCCAGCAATACGGCAGAAGTATTTTCAGGACACCGGTTTAAATAAAGTCATTGAAATTCATGCCAGCGTATTGTATGAAAATGCTTGGGAGTATCATAATAAAACGTATCCGGACAGAACCATTACACAGCAGGATGCCAAACGAATTATTGCCCTCACGTTTAGTTGCCTGACAAAGATTGATAACAGTCGTGCCGTTCGTAATCGCATGTCCTTGGGTGAAATTACCGGCATTGTAAATTCTCCTTCAATAACAACAGAAGTAGTAAGTGAAGTACTCAGTATTTATCGGGAAGAAGGAAACTCATTTATCCGGCCATTCAAAACAGAAGATCCAGATACCCAACAAATTTCACCAGATACAGTCCTTGATATCACCCATGAAAGTCTGATCCGCAACTGGAATAAGCTAAATACCTGGGCCAACCAGGAATTTGAGTTTTATACCACCTATCTGGACTTTAAAAAACAATTGGACCGCTGGAAGCACAGCGGAAAGAGCAGCGGATTTTTATTGCCTATCGGTCCACTTACTTATTTTGAAAATTGGTTTGTCAAATGCAAACCGAATGTGGGCTGGATCAAGCGATATTCCGAAATCCAGGAAGATCAGCGCAAAGCAACCACAGATGCAAAAGGAGAATTAGCAGCTGTCGGGGAATTTATCCGGCGAAGTGCAAGGAAAGTGCCCATCACAAGGGCTTTTATGAAATACGGGCCGCAAAAGATTGCAACGGTAGTAGCCGTGGCTGCAATGATCATCCTGAGCGGATTTTATTGGTATGATGCAGAGCGAAAACAAAACAATACGGTCATCGAAAAAGTAAGGTCAGAGGCATTAAACCTGATGAAAAGCAAGGAGGTGGGTTCTAATACTAAGGCAATGCCTTTATTGATTGAAGAACGATATAAGCCAGGATCCATGATGGCCTATCTGAATGTCTTAGATTCAAAAGCAAGTTTAAGTCTGTCAATTGAAACTTTTAAACAGTTGTTATTAATTGACAAAAAGGATAGCAGTGCTTTAAAAAGTGATTTGAAAAACCTGATTCAATCAAATTTTAAAGAGTTGCTTTCTAAAAAAACGGATTACCCTTTTTTGATGAACGAATTGAATAAGTTCACTACACTGCTTGCTTACGATAACTACTATAACCCTTCAAGCAATACTGAAAAAATGCTTCAAGAGTTAGTAGATGAGAGCTATGCTGTCGTAATGGTCTTTTTAAAAACTAAATCATTGTTTCAGTCTTCTATATCCATTGAGTTGAATTATGGTATTCAGCAATGGCTTACGTTTGGACATGTTACCAGAGAAAAATTAAATTCAATACTTGGATTGTTCTCTCCGTTTGAAGATGGCTTGGGGAAGGCAATATTTGATGCATATTATCCAAAAGGCAGTTATGAAATAAATGGCCGTGTTCCCAATGATTTTAATGGCGGCCATCATACACTGGCTTCCTTATATGCAGCGATTGGGGATACTGCAAAAGTTATTCAATGCTTTGAAACAATTAAACAAACCGGTCAGAACAATTATTTTACCGGTAGCCTGTTTAATAATTACAGTAATATAATTGCAATAATATATCAGTATGGCCACCGCGAAAAAGTGGGTAATGTGGTGAAATGGCTCGGAGCCAATTATTCCAGCAATGTACCACTTACCATTTTTAGAAATTCGGTAATCCGTTCAGGATATTTAAGTCATTTATACGAGGTAAATATTGAAAAAAATATTTTGCGGTCTCACAAGGGTTATTTTTCCCCTAATGCTTGCCTAGCCAAGAGGGAAGTGTTTAATGCGCTGGCAGATGATTATGAAAAACTGATTAATGAAATAAAAGAACCTTCACTTAGCCATTATACATTGGCCATTCAAAAAAAGCGAAGGGCTATGTTCGATAATAAATACCAGTTCGACCGTGGCTTGAAAGTTGATCTTTCTAAGCAGGAAGGTCTGCTTCAGCAAGCGATTGATCATTTCAGGCTGGTGAATAAAGATTCTCTGGAAGTAATAATACCTGTTACACTGCCTTACTATAGTGACGGTGTACGCAATCGCCAATTTAAAAGAAAGCACTTGTTCATTTATCCTGATTATATGGAGGGATGGTTTAGTTGGACCTATCATTCAGATCTTTTTTTCAATTTTATAGATAAAAACAATCTTTTTGAAGAGTTTTATACTACTCCGGCAGACTTGGGAATGATCCATTTCTGGATTGCTAAAGCAAATGAGTCAAAACCATTTGCAGGTGGAGGTGAGGCATTTGATAACAATTATAAACTTTCCGACGATATACTCAAACGGATCTTAACTTTAACTGAAACACATCCACAGGGTAAAAGTTTAGATCAGAACCTGGTCAACCTGATATTAGCTAACCGGGCATTTGACCGGAACGATACAGTGTCAGGAATGAAATATTATAACCGGTTTAATAAAGAAAACTTTGCAGCCTCCCGTGACAAGTATGAATACATTGAAAAAACTTTTTTCCTTAATCAACTGAAAGATCTGTGTGTAAACCTTGCGCTGGCAGGAAATCAAAAAGAAGCAGTTGGGTTAGCTGAAAAATTTGAGAAAGACCATGAAAAAGCATTTGCTTATATTTTTATGGCTGAAAAAATCTATTTAAAACAAACTGACCCTACAGCCTTTGTTTACCTCGACTCTGTTTTTTCAAAATCAAAGGGTATTGATTTTTCTCAATTTAACTTTGGAGCTAACCGAGCCATAGACTATAGGTTTAATCTTATCCTGCTCATGTCCCGTATTGGCGCCAAACCATTGAATGCACTATCAAACAACTTTTATTCAGAAATTATTGAACAAAATAAGTTTGGGGCTGTATTAAGCAAGGTGTATGGTATTGCAGAAGAAGGAAATTTTTACCGCGCGAAAACAGCCATACCTTCTACGTTAACCGAAACAGAAGAATTAGTTGCCCGGTCATTCATTGTATGGCAAGCATGTCAAAAAAAGGAATTAGCAGAGGGGAATATAAAATGGACAGCAATGGATAGGTTCATTACACATGATTTTAATTATATCTTTTACTTGCCCAACTAATGAAAAAATATAATTCTATATACTTTTTGCTTTTTATCCTGCTTGTCATGGGCGCATTTGCTTCTATGGCACAGAATAGCTACGGACTAAAAATTATGGGCGGTGTAGCCTTTGTTTTTGCATTGCTTTTTATTGCAGAGTTCATCTCTGACTTAAGAAAAAAGGAAAAAAAAGATCCGTTTCAATTTATTGAACCAGTATGCTTGGCTATAATTTCATTCATATTTGGGCTCCGGGTTTTTTATATTCATTTTAATTATGTTGAAGTTTTGTTTGGAGCAGCCGCCCTTTTGCTGATGCTGGGTTACTTAAGGAAAATGATACTTCGTTATCGTCATTTCCAGCCCAAAAACAGTTTGCTGGCAAAGCTTGTACTTGTTTTTCATATGAGCATTATTCTTTTTCTTATTTCTCTTTTCTTATTTCCGTTTACAGCAAAAACTGCAGAATATTCCGGTGTCGGAGCTTTTGGTTTATTATCGATTTTTATAATAACAGGTATTTTAAACAAAAAACTGCCGGTGGCAGGAGAAAATAGTACTGCTTTTGCAATAGTCCGGAAATTTAAGGACCATTCCATTATCATTGTTGCTTTAATCTTAATGTTCTCTTTCTATTTTGGCTTTAACAAAATAGGGGTATTACCGGGCATTTATTCTGATGAATATCCCAGGGCTTATTTTGAATTGGTAAATAAGGCCACAACTGAAAAGGAGAAAGTCGTAGACGGCAAATACAAATCCGAATTGTTTATGGAGAAGTATCAACAATTTCTGGAGCATAATAAAATCAAAAAATAAAGTACGGATAGGCAGGGGGTGTCCTCTCCTAAACGATGTGAGAAGGCCCCCCCTGTCTTTGGTCAATATCATCTAAAGAATAACTAGTTTATATTAATCTTAAACGAACGGCGTATAGACAGGGGGTGTCTTCTCCCAAAGGGATCACGATGTGAAAAGACACCCCCTGTCTATCTCCAGATATCGATTATTTTTCGGGCAATGGATCTCCCGGAGGGAATATAGTTTTAGCGATACGATTTTCTGTAGGCTCTAGAGTATGTAAGTATCGATAAAGTGCTTTGAGCTCTACATCGTTCATCCGTGAAAATGATCCCCAGGGCATAGCAGAGTGTTTTACAACTTTACCGGTTTTAAATCTTTTTACAAAGGTTGATTCATCCCAGTTGGCGATCACGCCTGTTTTTTTATCCGGAGTCAAATTAGGAGTCATAAAAGCATAATTTTCAAGTAAGGGGTCCGGGGCCATCTTCATACCGCCCGCAAAAGGAGTGCCAATAAGGGCTCCAGTATTCATATCCCGATCTGTGTGACAACCCACACAATTTGCTACATAATTTGCTAGATATTTTCCATACGCTATGGTGGAATCAATGGGCTGGGATTTTGGCGGTTCTGACATCGGCCCCTCCGGTTTAATCATACCAAATGCCATCACTGCTTTACCCAATAAAGTGGGTTGTTGACTTTTTGCTAATTTATGTTCAACGGCAGGTTGCGATCGTAGAAAGGAAATAACTGCCGTAAGATCTTCATCACTCAATCCTTGAAAAGGCATAAACGGAATGAGACAACGGCCATCGCTGCCTACAGAGTGTCGGAGTGTCCTTGCTATTTCACCATCGGTAAGATTTCCGATACCAGTAGCTTTGTCCGGAGTGATATTGGGTGCAGTAAATCTTCCGGGCGGAATGTCAATATGCCAGCCACCACTGAGCGGCATTTGAAGGCCACTTTCTACAGCTTCTATTTTATCGAGTGGTACATGACAGGTGCCACAATGAGCCGGACCAAAGGCAAGATACCTGCCTCGGGCTATCACTGCAGAGTCAGTGCTGGCTTTGATGTCCGGATATGGTGCATCATATTTTTTGTTCCAGGTAAACTGGATGTACAGTAAAATTCCTGCGATGAGGACGATCAACAGAAGGAGAATGCGTAATAAAGTTTTCATTTTTAGAGGTTTTTGGTACTTAAAAATAAAAAAGATTTATTCAAAATGAAAATTTATTCAAGACTTTAATTTCGGTTAATCTCTGAGATAGTGCTGATGATTCTATCAGCATCCCTATATTTATTAATCGTAGGGATCTGATAGGTTTGCCGCTCGTCGGAGTCGCCAGACTCGATATTTAAAATGAAAAGATTTCCTTCCGATGAAATTTATCATAAATCATTCATTTTAATCCAATTGCTCTCGGATCGTCGGATTGTTCTCTAAATTAAAGTGGACCTTTACAGGAATTACCTCGGACCATTTGATGGGCTCTTGTCGGTATAACTTCTTAATATGTGGCGAAGAACCAACACGGTAAATCTTAAAGATAAATGCGATTCAGAGTTTACTATTGCGAGTTCTAAAATTCTGGTGTGTTGCATTTATTTTGTGCCATACGGCACAACGGCCTACGACCTTTTGGTCTTTTATCAACATCAAAATCCTAACGGATTTAAGCGGCCGAAGTTCACTCATGCCGCTACGCATATAATCTTGGTAAATACTCTTTTGGAGTGTTTGCTTGTGTCGTAGGCACAAAATCGTATTGGATTCAAAGTTTTACTGACATTAAAATCTTACGGATTCAGACGATGGACTTTTTTGGATTTAAGCGGCTGAAGTTCACTCATGCCGCTAGGCATATAATCTTGGTAAATACTCTTTTGGAGTGTTTACTTGTGTCGTAGGCACAAAATCGTATTAGAATCTAAGTTATGCGTTTAAAAAAGAAAATAAATTCATTACAAATTCAGATTCAATTACTTAAATTATTTTAAGCAGAACCTAAACGCATTATTCTATTTTGAGCAAAACAGCATTTTTACTGAGCTTTATAAATAAACTTTATTCGTTTGTTTTGATGTTTCAATTTTTCAATGGTAGAGTCATTTACTTGTGTTTGCCATAGATAAATTTCTTTCAAACCGGGCATTTCAGCAAGCATGATTACACTGCTATCAGAGACATTTGTATCATATAGATTGAGATATTCAAGATGTGAAAGATGGAGCAATTGTTTTACCCCCAGATCTGAGATATCATTCTTACTTAGATTCAGTTTGCGCAATTTGGCTAGGGAAGCAATTAATTCCAAATCACGGTCTGCAATCTTACAGTTATTCAAATCGAGCCAGATGACTTGGTCGGCTAACTTGATTAATGATTTTAAATCTGTTGAATGCACAGAGTTATTCGTATATTTTACATCCAGAAGGTTGCTTCCTTTATACAAGTTCCTGATGGAGTATCCCGATTTCACCAATTGATTTATGACTTCATAGTCTGGAGGAGGTGCGGTATTTATTATTTGATCATCCTGGATTCCAAAGAATCTCTCGAGGATGTTGACCATGATCTCATCCGGCTGCAAGTCCTTAATCAAACCTTTTTGCAAAGCTTGTTTATCGATCCACCATTCAAGGACAGCGATCTGATCTTCTGATAAGGGCTTTTTACCATCACTGGGCATAAACTCTTTATGGTCATATGGCAAAGTAATTCTCTTGTATAATTCACTCGCAGTACTACTACCCGGTGTGATAATCGATCCGTGTTTTCCCCCTTTCAAGATATCCTCATAAGTAGTTAGGATCAATTGACCCTTGGTTTTGGTTTTATTATGACAACTAATGCATTTGCTTCGCAAAATAGGCATGATGGCATCATAAAATAGATCTGCTGAGTCCACAGATCTTATGTTGGTAATTTCAAAGGCATTTCCCGGCATAGGTATCATTTTTTGTATAAATTGGGGTGCGTATTCCACCAAGTAGCCTTGCCCATGCGTCAAAGTACCTCCCTGGTGGCCTGTAAATAAAAGTAGTCCGAAGAGAATAGTTAGTGATACCGGATATAAAAATCCGAGTGGACTGAACTTAATATATCCAAGTTTTATTTGAATTAATATATATTGTACTAAGGCAAAAATAGTCAATAGCATACCCGACCATTTATGCCAATAAATAAGGTCATCGTCATATCCACCTTTTGAAGCAAGCAATAATCCTAACACTACAGCTAATACTGCACTCATAAAACCCAATAACCAAACCAAGGATAAAACAGGTATTACATAAACAAATTTTTTAAAAGCGGAGAGGACCTGCAAGAATAAGGCAAGGGTGATAAATCCAATCGGAAGGTGTACTACAAATGGATGAAACCTGCCTATAAACTTACCGAAATCTGTTATTTGTTCCATGACTATTTCCTTATGAAAATATCGGGTTCAAGGGAAAAACAATGACGCTTCTTTGATAATGATGGGCTACGGGATTCATTGCGAACGTAAACGAATAGTTATTTAAGTAATTTGCCTTTTTCAGGTTTGCCATTCGTGGTTAATATTTGGAACTCATGTACATTAAAACCAACGTATCGCCAGACTACTTTATACTCCGGCGTTATTTCAAAAAGTTTTACTCCTGATGTTGCACCATAACTAGCGATCACCGTATTACCATTAGCCAACCGTTGCACACCACATGGGTCCCTTAATAAATCTTCATTCAAATCCTCATTGTCCACTTTCCAGGTAATCTTACCCTCCGGATCAAATTCCACTACTTTGTTGCCATGGGTAAGGCTCACCAGGGTATTTTTGTTTTCCAATCGAATTGCTGAAAACGGCCAATTTTCATCCTGTCTTGTTCCTAAAGCTGGTATATCCGTTTTAAAAACATTTACTATAGTACCGTTTGCAGTATATTCTTTTACAGCAAAGGCAAGCAAATGGGGAACTAAATAATTTCCATTGTCCAATTTACGGGCCATCCGGGTCTGCATATGTACATTTTCTGTTTCAGGCTGTAATGGAACAGCTATTTTGATCAGCCCTTTTTTATTTACTTCTATCAATCTTGGCATTTTACCGGATACTGAGATCAGGGTATTTCCGTTTTTTAATCTACAGGCTGTGCCCAATTCTATATCCGGTGCAGGCCGATGATAGCTGAATATTACTTCTTTCTTTTTATTAAATTCTTTAACTTCATCAGCCCAACAAATTAAAAGATTACCATTAGGCAGGACATATCCATCTCTAGCCCCGGGCTTACCTGAATTCCATACTTCTTTGTTTTGTTCATCCAGTATACCTGTGAATTGAGGTCCGGCAATAAAAACCGCATGTTTTATTTCTTGTTGACCGTAAAAAACAAGACTGGCTAGCAGGAATTTTATAATGAATAATTTTTTTAGTGTGTTCCTGATCATTTTCGATTTTATGAAGTTTCTTAAAAAGATGAATTAGTTAACTTAAGTAAGGACATCATGTATCACATTGCCAGATACATCTGTCAACCTAAAATTGCGTCCGCTGAATGGAAAAGTAAGACTGGTGTGTTCGATTCCTAATAAATGAAGTATGGTAGCATGCAGATCATGTATAGTGACTTTGTTTTCGATGACTCGATAGCCATATTCATCGGTCTGGCCATAGATAGTACCACCTTTAATGCCCGCGCCGGCCATCCACATGCTGAAAGCCGATGGATTATGATCCCTACCATTGTCTCCCTGAGCAAAAGGTGTTCGTCCAAATTCTCCACTCCAAATCACTAAAGTATGCTCTAATAACCCACGCACCTTGAGGTCTTTTAATAATCCGGCAATGGGCTGATCTACTGCATGGGCATTGCGCATATGTCCATCTATTAAATTGTTATGTTGATCCCAGCGGTCCGTTCCACTACCTACTTCAGGACAAGTTAGTTCTATAAATCGTACCCCTCTTTCTACTAACCGTCGTGCCATCAGACACTGCTGACCATAACTCCTCGTGTTAGGGTCATCGGATAACAATCCGTACATGGATTTCGTTGCATCGGATTCACTGGAAAACTGAGTAAGCTCAGGAACAGAGGATTGCATTTTGTACGCCAATTCATAATTTGATATAGCGGCTTCAATAGCATCTGCATGGCCCAATTTACCCAATAGGCTTTGGTCCATTTGTTTGATGAATTTTAATTTTTCGAGTTGTAGAGCTTTATTTTCATTTGGAATGATATTGGCTACAGGCTCATCACCCGTACGCATGATCGAAGCCTGATGACTGGCTGGTAAAAATCCGTTTTTAAAATTATCTAATCCTCCCGGAGGGATCAGCCCACCATTTAATACGACATAGCCGGGTAAATTACTGTTTTCGCTTCCGAGACCGTAGTTGATCCAAGACCCCATACTAGGTCTGCCCTGAAGGCCACTGCCGGTATGTAAAAAATAATTTGCATTGGTATGCTCCGGGAATTCAGAGACCATGGATCTAATCAAAGCTAAATCATCTACACAAGTGGCTATATGAGGAAATAATTCACTTACCGGCATTCCACATTCGCCATATTGTTTAAATGTCCATGGACTTTTAAGTATTCTCCCTACGTTATTAAATTGTGTAGCATCTACTTTAAATTTTTTACCAGGATCTTCGCCATTTTCTTTAGCCAATCGCGGCTTTGGATCAAATGAATCCACCTGGGATACTCCTCCGTCCATATAAAGAAAGATCACATTTTTAGCTTTTGGCATGTAATGTGGTGCTTGACCTAGTGAAGTAAGTAAAGAAACACTATCTGATCTGCTCGCACATGAACCAAATAAACTCATCAGTGCAAGAGAACCAAAACCAGTTTTACAAACTCCCAACATTTCCCTGCGGCTCACTGGACTATGTATGATATGTTTCTTTCGGCACATGCTATTACATTAAATAAATAAATTCTTTGGTATTAAATATAGAATGACAATAATCTTTCCATACGACTACTGATTTTAATAATTCGTTTTCTTTTACCCCATGGGTTTTACACAAGGATACTAGATACGATTTGGCCAGCGCTGCTTCTTCTGGTATAGGTTTTCTGGCAAATGCTTGAAGATAAATAAATTCAATTCGTTCATCCACAGTCCATTCGCCGGCTGTAATCATACAAGCCATTTCTTCTGCTTGTTGCAGTATAAATGGATCATTCATCAGAATGAGAGATTGTGCCGGAACATTGGTCTCATTTCGTTTCCCAAAAGTGGAAAACGGTATAGGTCTGTCAAAAGTAATCATGAGCGGCTCGAGAAAATTTCTGCGTACCTCCTGGTAAATGCTCCTTCTGCCCCTACCATCTATCGGACCAGAATTTTTTGGTCGGCCGCGACCTTGCATAAATGTAGTGATATGTAAGGGTACAGGTTTTCCAAACATCGCCGTATCAAGTCTACCGGAGACAGCTAGTATGCCGTCACGAATATCTTCGGCCTCCATACGCCTTAAGGGAAAATGAGCTAAGTATATGTTTTCCGGATCCACTTGATCACTCTCCGCATCGCCATACACCGATCTTTTAAATGTTTCAGACCTCAGGATATATCTTATCATTTTTTTAGTCGACCAGCCTTCGTGCTGATATTTTAAAGCCAGAAAATCTAATAAGGCAGGGAAAGCCGGTAATTTACCCTGCAAGCCAAAATTATCGGTGGTCTCCACTATACCTCTTCCAAAAATATGATGCCATATTCGATTCACCATTACTCGTGAGGTTAATGGATTATCAGGATGCAAGAAGGATTCAGCTAATTCTTTTCGGCCACTACCTGTCGATTTGGAAATAGAATCCGGTACGGATAATGCGGATAAAAATTTTCTTGGTACCTCGCTGGTAAGTTCATGATGATTGCCTCGTTTAAATACTGGACTATTAATCGCAAATCCATCATATATGCCATTAAAAAAAGAGGTGTCTGTGAAATTAGATTTAAGTAGATTGTTTTTTGAAATCGATTCTTCAGCCTTTAAAAATCTATTGGCCAGAGATTTGTTTTTCAACAATCGATTTAATAGTTCAATTTGACCGGGGGTGGCATTCCAGGAGGACCAATCTTCAATCGCCTGAACAGCGGTCGAGAGCTTGTCATCGTAAGGCATTGGAAGGTCATGCCTTTTTTTATCAAAGGAGTTGGCATATTCTATCTCGACATAGGCTTCTTTGGGTAGTTTATATACATGATTCTCATAATAGCCTGGCAGGATTTCTACATATGCTTTGTGCCCTTTCCATAAATCAACATCAATGATATAATTTTGCCATTCCTCCTTATCTACCTTCTGATTGATGTTTTCGAATATGGGATAACTGATCAATTGAAAATTGTCAATAATGATACGCAAGGAAGATTTAATACCTCTTGCCCGAATCCCGATATATTTTTTTTCAATTATAAAATTGGGTGATCGTAAAGCGCCAAACAGACCAAAGCCCAATGAACGACTCGATGCTTTTCCACTATCCAGCTCGAGAAGTTCATATTGGTCATTAAATAAAGGATTGCCTAAGGTAGTATGTTTTCCAAAAGCTTGACCATGGATCTGCCAGTCATTTAAATTGTTTCCTCTGAAATCTGCAATTACCGAATAGCCCGAATCTCTTGAACTACTCATTTTTGAGCTTTTATTACCATGGACACTTTTGGGCACATTGGAATTAATGGATGTTGCGTCTGTTTTCCACTGTTCCGCAATCAAGTCTCTCAAATACAATTTTAATTCATTGACTTTCCCCAGATCCTGTTCTTGCTGAATGGTACGTATGGCAGGAACAGGAGAAAATCGACTGCTTTCCATAATACCGTAAAGTCCATAGTATTCTTTGGTCGTAATGGGATCGAATTTGTGATCATGACATCTGGCGCAAGAAACAGTCAGGCCTTGAAAGGCTTTAGTGGTCACATCAATCATATTATCGATGCGATCAGACTCATCTTTGCGTACATCGACAGGGCTATGAGTCCCTTCAGACATGGTCAAAAAATTCGTCCCCAAATGAGATTCATTTACTCCAGTTAATACATCTCGCCTGGGGTCCGGAATTAGATCTCCGGCCAAATGTTCTTTAACCATTTGGTCGTAGGGCACATCGAGATTAAACGCTTTAATAAGATAATCTCGGTAGCGCCATGCACCGGGTATTTGGTAATCAAACTCATGACCTTTGGTTTCAGCATATCGGACTACATCCATCCAATGCCTTGCCCATTTCTCTCCAAATCGAGGGGATTGAAGATATTGATCAACCATTTTTTCATAAGCATTCGGGCTTTGATCCGACAGGTAATTTTGTATAGCCTCCATAGACGGAGGTAGACCTGTGATGAGATATGATACTCTCCTGATCAGTGAATTTTTATTTGCTTGTGGAGCTTTTTTTAAACCGCCTTTAGTGATTTCTTTACCTATAAAAAAATCTATTTCACTTTGGTTTTTGGAAAGACCCTTAAGGTTTGGAGATTTAGGTGGTATAAATGCCCAGTGCGGCATCCATTCGGCACCTTGTTTTATCCATTGTGTAAGTATATTAATTTCCTTGTCGGTCAATTTAAGTTTTGAATCCGATGGAGGCATGATCATATCGGGCTCAGTATGATGGATGCGGGCTACCATTATACTTGAATCTAAATGGCCGGGCACGATTGCTTGGCCACCATTTTTTAATATTGCCGTCGCCCCTTCGAAGGTATCGAACCGAAGGCCACCTTTACGCGTTACGGAATCAGGACCATGACATAGATAACATTTCTGTACCAAGATCGGTTTGACATCAAAATTAAAATCTACCTGATCTTTAATCGATGATGCATCCTGACCACAACTGTTCATGACCAAGAAAAGAACGTATACGATAATTATTTTTAAACCACTATTCAATGAATAACCATTTTTGATTTAAGTAAAAGCAGTTTTATGTTACTGTTTTTACTCATCAAGGTAAGAAGATTTTTAACCCTGGAATCGACAAAACACCTAAACGATTCAGTAATTTCCCTTAATTCCCTTTGATCAACTCCGCATAAAACCGTACCATGTTTTTAAAATCAGTTACACTAGTCCGTTCATTGGTGCCATGAATTCGTTTGAGATCTTCATCATTGAGCCTGATCGGCATGAATCGATAGATATGATCACACACATTGCTGAAGTGACGCGAATCGGTGCCTCCTAAGACTAAAAACGGGGCTACGATGACCTCGGGAAAACAACGATTAATCGTATGGTGGATCAATCGGAATCCAAAAGTCGCAGTATCAGATATCACCGACGGATCGGTATCAGACTCTTGCAAAGATCTTACTTTGACTTTTTCATTGGCGATGGTGCGGTTGACATAGCTGACTATGCCAGCTACGGAATCTCCCGGCAAGATCCTGAAATTAATTTTAGCAGTAGATTCTATAGGCAATACATTGTCTTTCACGCCGGCTTGGATGATAGTCGGGGCGATAGTAGTGCGCAGCATTGCATTGCCGGCATTGGTATTTGAAAAAGTCTTTATGATCAGCGGATTTAATAGCCATTGATTAGCCATGACCAGTTTGCTACCAAAAGACATTTCTGGGACTAGGTAGTCCATCATATAACCAACCGCACCACCTAACTTAGCTGGAAAAGGATTTTTTTGCAATCGATCAATGGCTTCTGCGAGCATGCCGATGCTCGTCTGTGGTGGTGGCATAGATGAATGTCCACCTTCACCTACGGAAGTCAACTCCAATGTCGTGTAACCTTTCTCCGCGACACCTATGAGTGCGATCGGTTTTGTGATCCCTGCCACGCCATCTATTTTGATCGTACCACCTTCATCCATGACATATTCAAAACGTAGTTTTCTTTGTTCCAGCAGTTCAGCTATTTGTTTGCCGCCAAGTTTACCGGAAGCTTCTTCATCATGACCAAATGCAAGGTATATGGTGCGTTCCGGTTGTACATTTTGTTTTAATAAATGCTCGACCGCTTCTAATAATCCGATTACAGTAGATTTATCATCCAGGCTACCCCGACCGTACACATAGCCATCTGCTACCGTACCATCAAAAGGTTTATGAGCCCACATTTTTTCAGTACCCTGGATGATGGGTACTACATCGTAATGACCCATCAGCAGCGCTGGCAAGAGCGCGGTGTCTTTGCCTGGCCATGTATAGAGTAGGGCAAAGGAATTGACTCGTTCTTGTTTTAAGGTTTTATGCACCAATGGATAAGTGTTTTCTACGAAGTCAATAAAATGTTCAAATTGAATACTATCCATCATGGTAGGATCACCATAGGAGACAGTCCTGAATTGGATCGCCTGAGTCAAATGTTGGCTTATCGAATCGTGCAGTGGCATCTCAGGAGCTGGTGAAAGTCCGGTCAGCTGTTTTGATGCAAGAGTCAGGGTGTTATATACTAAATAAACAAACAAGGCTAGTAGCGCGATCCCGATAATAATGGCTATTTTCTTCATAAAATATTTATAGTGGAAATATACGATGTTGCTTGCCTATTTGATGGAGTTTATGGATTTAGTTTTTCATCAGGCCGCTGCTTTCTTTCCTATGTATAAAAATGACTACATTCAATTTCTGAATAAAATCCATATGCAAGCCGATTCTTTTCCAATAATTCTTTTCGTCTGTGCCATCGGAGTATTGCTGTTTGGCATCATCCGACTCAAGATCAATCCATTCCTGGTTTTACTCACAGTAGGCATCTTCACCGGATTAGCAGCAGGCTTGCCCATCACTAAAGTCACTAAATTATTAGCTGATGGATTTGGTCAGACCATGGGCAATATCGGGATCATGGTAGCATTGGGTATACTGCTGGGCAAAATATTGGCGGATGCAGGAGCCACCGAACAAATCGCTAGATTGTTTTTGACCAATATAGGAGTGCGTTTTTCTTTATTGGCTATATGCATTACCGGTTATGTCGTCTGCATCCCGGTATTTCTTACGGCAGCATTCATCGTATTTATGCCATTGCTTAGAGATTTGTCCAAAAAAGGTAATATTCCTTTAATAGGTTTAGTCACTTCGCTTACGATGGCCGGGCTGGCTACGCATTGTATAGTGATACCTACTCCCGGGCCTTTGGCTGTCATGGGCAATCTCAATCTGCCCGTTGGCAATTTTCTGTTATGGTCATTGGTCGTAGCCATACCACCTGCACTGGTGGGATTGGTAGCCGCTCGCATTTTTTCAAAACAACCATTTATGCAAATCGATACGAGTAGTTTTGATGACAGTGCCTACGATCCTAATCGACCGATGCCTTCCGGTACGCTTTCATTATTTGTATTGATGTTTCCGATCTTATTGATTTTAATCGGTGGCTTGATGGCTGCGTTTTTACCTAAAGATCACCCCCTAGCCAGCGTCTTTAGTTTTTTAGGAGATAAGAATATAGCCATGTTATTAGGCTTGGCTTTAGCAGGACTATTATTAAGGAAGTATTTTACTAAAAGTTTCGATGCACTGGTTACTTCCGGTGGCGCTGATGCAGGATTACTGATCTTGATAGTAGGTGCAGGTGGGGCATTTGGTGGCATCATCAATGGATCCGGCATCTCAGATCAAATCGTAAAGTTGTTATCATCTTGGCACTTGTCGTTATTATACACTGCGTTTTTATTAACTGCGATCCTCAGAGCAGCGCAGGGATCGGCTACCGTAGCAGCTGTGACCGTATCATCCATCATGGCTCCTATGTTGATGCAATCTCAGGAAAATCCTGTCATGATCGGCTTAGCCATCTGTTGTGGCAGTATCTGTATGTCTTTTCCTAATGATTCGGGCTTTTGGGTCATCTCCAGGTACTCAGGATTGACTGTAGCTCAAAACTTAAGAATGCTGACTTTGATGAGTACCATCACAGGGATTGTAGGATTTTTAACCGTACTGCTGATTAATGCTATACTGTAACAGTGCCGTGTTTTTTTAAACAATCCAAAAAAGGTACCCTACTTTATGGACTTTTAATAGATTGAATGATTATGAAGGTCGATTTCAATAGTTCTCATCTAAATGTACTGTTACGCCAAAGTCTTATCAAAATATTTGGTAAGGGTCAAGATAAAATGCTGACGGATATCGAAAAAAAAATCTCCTGGCTTCAGATGAAGGCAGGGCAAGAACTATTTCACCAAAATGACGAAGGCTTAGGGATCTATTTTGTCCTGATAGGCAAATTAAAAATGGTCATAGAATCTCCAGAAAAAAAAATAATCTTTGCGACGGATATACTTCGAGGAGAAATGGTGGGAGAAATCTCATTATTGACTGGTGAAAAAAGATCAGGTACCATTATAGCAGTCCGTGATTCTGTATTAGCGCTTTTATCCAAACAAGAGTACGATGAAATCATGAAGCTTTACCCTATACAGGCAGGCTCGCTTGCAAAATCCGCTATTCAAAGATTGATTCATGACCGTAATCCTCGTAAGCTTCCTTCTAAACCCAGCACCATATGTTTATTGCCTGTCTCAGAAGGCTTGGCTTTAGGCCCACTGGCCGACTCCTTAGTAGAGATATTCTCTAAATGGCAGGCAACCACTAAAATTGATATAAATGTATTGAATAGTGTATGGACCAAGAATTCAACAGCTGAGCTCCAGTTAAAAGAAATTTTAGAAAATACACCTTTATTACAAAGTTGGTTGGATGAACAAGAAGCGCAGCAACATTTTATAGTATATATCGCAGACAAATTAGGCAGTCCATGGGCCGAGAAATGTTTTCAAATGTCAGATGCTATTTTTTTGATTGCTGATGTAAATAAAGATCATCAGATCAGCCTCGAAGAAAAAGAACTATATACTTCAAATAAATATCTCGCCACTAAATATCTCGTTTTAATCCATGGAAGCAATACCAACTTTCCGAGGAATACCGAACAATGGTTAAAGAATAGGGAAATAAAAACCCATATACACATTAGAGCCCATCACGAAGAGGATCTGAAACGATTGGCTCGCATTATGAGTGGCCGAGCAAATGGTTTGGTGTTATCCGGGGGTGGAGCTAAAGGGTTTGCGCATTTAGGAGTTTATAAAGCGTTACTAGAATATGGAATCCCGGTAGATTTTGTCGGGGGCACTAGCATCGGTGCATTGATAGGCGCTTTCATTTCTTTAGGACTTGGCCCGGATCAGATCAAACAGATGGTCCGGTCTGGAGCCCATCAAAACCCCACTAGCGATTATTCTTTTTTTCCACTTTTATCCATTATTAAAGGCCAAAGACTTCACAAGCTGATCAAAAACGCTATCCAACAAAGCGTAGGTTTTGAAATTAATATTGAAGATATGTGGTACAATTTTTTTGCGGTCTCCTGTAATTTTACTTCTGCTCAAGCCATCACCCACAGTTCTGGTAGATTATTTGACACCTTGTTGGCGAGCATTTCCATACCAGGCGCTTTTCCACCCGTGTTGAATGGGCAAGATCTTTTAATGGATGGAGGTGCATTTAATAATTTTCCTACCGATATCATGAATAACGAAATGCAAATTACCAATATCATTGGAGTAGAGCTGGCCCGGGATAGAATAAAAAGAATTAATCTTAAAAAATTACCCAGTGGATGGGAAATGTTTGTGGATAAACTAAAACCTAAAAGTAAACGGAAGTATGATCTACCCTCTTTGGTGTCCATAATGTTGAATGCCACTTTATTTTATAGTGAATTTCGAAGGGAAGAATTGAAAGGATATGTCGACCTCTATTTTTCTCCCGAAGTCAGTAATTATAATATGATGGAATGGAGCGCTTTTGATAAAATATTTGAAACGGGGTATCACCATGCGATTTCTGTATTACAAAATATGACGACCGAAGAAATAAGTCATTTTAAATCGTAAAATGGATCCCTTTTAAAACTCAAACTGTTCGAAATGGTTGGCAAAATGCATAGCATGAAAGCGTATAAAATTATTCTTAGATAAGGTACCAAAAAAAGGATGAGGACATAACGGAAGGTCCCAATCCAAAAACCGAATGATTTGGCTTCGATAATTATCTATTCCCGATTGTAATCCATTTTTAGGAATAGGCTCATCGCCAGGTGTAAACGCATTCGTATTGTGTGACAGAGCCCCAGAGGATTTGAATAAGTAAAATGCAGTCTTCCCCAAAGTTTCTTGTAAAAGATAAGGCTTTCCTGTGGGGTATCCTGTGGTACTGTACTGTATGGAATTTGCACAATGCATGACATGCTGGTACCCATCCCAATCTCCAATAAGTTTAAAGGAATACTTTTCCATTTTTTCCAAAGCCCTCAACACCTCGTCAAAATTTTTATATCTTATCTTTTTCATATTTTGCTTTTAGAGTTTTATTGTTTAATTTATTCCCCTTTACCGGAATTGAATTGAGGTCTTTTTCAAAAACCCTAAGCGGATGGCGCTCAGAATCTATAGGATGGTCTTCATCCCAGGGCTCAAATGCATTGATGACATTCGCAAGCCCCGTATGGTGCAATTGCGGGTAATGTCGTAGTAATATATCTTTGAGGGAATGGGTATCGATCCATTTCATACCGATAGAGGTATAATATTGTTCAGTATAACAATCTGTATAAAATCGATCTGCTTGTAATCTTCTGGTTGCATTTAATAAAAATAGTTGAAACATGGTTTCCCCAAACGCAAATCCCGAAGGCCTTTGAGATTCAGCCAGCGTGCCAATCATAAAATCAAGTCTTTCAATAGCGGATTCTTCTCTTCCATATATAGTCTTCAATTTTTCGAGGACTTCCTGATCGGTAGTTAGATCATCCAATGACTTTAGAGGGTTGAGACCCAATTGTCTTCTGAATTCATTGTATCTGGGTACACCTCTCTCCCGAGCTCGCAGCAGATCTACCGTCCCCATATCGTAAACGGGGTTGCCGGGGATAGATAATTCTTGCATAAATAGAGGATAATTATTTAACACTACTTGTCCCGGGTTTTGATTCCCTAAAGAATACCATAGTGTTGGCATACCATAAGATTGAATACATTTCGCGGAACCGCTATATCTGGTAGATGCAAAAGGTAATTCTATAGTATTATTTTTAAGATGGATATCCCTTATTTCTAATGATTCTGGTAGCATAGAGTGAATCCGATATGCCTCAACAAACTCTTCTGTAAGTCCAAAATCATTATTATATTTTTTTATTGGATTTCCTATGACACCACCTAATTCTGTGTTGCGGATATTGATATTAGCTACGGTATGCCAGTCTTCCTTTTTCCTGAACATCGTCGTGAGCAGACCATACCAATTGGAGTGATTGCCGTTATAAATCGCTTCATTGGGGTTGATGGCGCTATTCCATTCAATCGTATGTATTTTAGCCATTAAAGCGGCATTGATTAGTCTGGCCGTATGATATAGGAGCTCATCACTCCATGTTGAATTGTGCTTTTTTAGTTCATCACAAATAGCATTGTGCTCCAGAGTAAATAATGTATGGAACAGACTGAGACCTACCCACCAGTTTCGATGGTATCCTGTGATTTCTTGACCCGATGAATCTACTGGTAAATGTCCATCCTTGTTCAAAATCAATTTCCCATCAACAAAACTTCTTATCCTCATACAAGCTTTTTCATTGCTGCCATAGATCTGGGACCCATCCCACCAATGCGTCACTTCATTGATATAGCTGTGTTGGTAAGGACTATCTTTAGTCAGGGTAGGATCTGAGGGAGTTTTGCCTACAAACAATTTTGATTGATTAAACTTTAAACGAATCGGATCGTCGGAGTCAATATCGATGGAATAACAATCCCTTCCGGAGGGTTCGATATGACTGACCCAATCATGATTTTGAAATTGAATCCAGGCTGCTGCAAGCATATTGATATGCTGAGCTTTTTTCATTTCACCTACCCTGGTTAATAACGATCTGCTGATCCATCTGGGGTTGGGTAATAAAATATCATCTTGGGATATTGCATTGCTGGAAGCAGGAGATACATTGCGTTGGAATCTTGATCCAGCTGCTCCCTCTAATGGATGATCTAAATTATTGTACGTACCATTATACGTTCTGAAAAATTCACTTTGGGCTGGTTTGTTTTTTAATAGTTTCTTATAATATTCTTTTTCGGACTGAGTATACGTAGCAAATAGATTCTTTTTGTTAAGCTGATTTCTCATGTAGGCCAAGGAGAGCACGCCTAAGAATAAACGTTTTCTATACCAATTCGTCCAGATTTTATCTTTATACCCTCCGATCTTTCCCCAACCAGCAGTGATCCATTCAAAAAGCCATGAAGCTAAAGATCCAAGGACATTTCCTAAGGTAATTTTTATAGATTGAATCACAGAAAACGAATGATGGTATGACCTCGGTATAGGATATGAAGCTTGACTGGATTTATATAGACTTTCTAATTTTTTTACACTATCAAAAGCGCTTTCTGGCGGATGCAGTGGTATCACAGCGATTTCATTATGTTTGGATTTATCCAGGAGATCAATCCATCGATGATGCGAGGGATGGAGGGCTATAGCTTGTTCGAATTGCTTTGATGCGGCTGAAAAATCCTGCCTTAAGTAATAAATCAAGCCTTGGTAACCAAAATGATCTTCATCCAAAGCGCTTTGTTCCAGCATGGACAAAGCCAAATCGAATTGACCTTTTTCGATAAATTGAATAATTTTGATAAATCGTACATCATCCTTCACTTTTCAAATTTAAGAAATTGGATAATACTTGCGAGATTTGTTTCGATTAGAGGTTAATGACGATCTATACCTTGACCGTAAAATGACCAATAAATACATTTATTTAACGTTATCAAACTATTATTTTGCCGAACCTATTTCACTATTCTATCCTGATTTTCACATAGATTTGAATTACTTATTTAAGCTTGCCTTTGCTAATTTTGTTTTCATAGTCTCAAGTTCCTCAAAGTTTAGGACAAATTGCATTTCTTACTCGAATTCGCCCGAATAATCCCGAAAGCTCGCGATAACTATCGGAGCGGGACAGTGTACACACCCTCTGTAACCTATTTTATCATATTATAATTTTATATCATATATTTACAAGGTTTTTAGAAACTGCCTTTATTTAAAACGCTAAATCATGAAAAGAAAATCGACAATACTCAAAACAGAATTTTTTATTTCAAGCGTATTGATCTTATTGGGGTTGGTATTGATTTTTAGCATGCCCTTGATCACCTCTTGTGGGTTTACAGCACAGGACTCGTATGATATTTGTATAGATTCTACTCAATTAAAACATGAAGCTTTAGATATAGTAGAAAACATCAATAGGGTGATTATCAAAAATGATAGTATAGAAATTGTACACGGCCATGTCATCGCAAAAGACAAATGGACTTCCGGCATCAATGTTTTTTTAAATCTTCCTGTAGATCGTATGTATGATAAGGCCACCGTGATCCTCAATGGCTGGAATCTCAGCTTTACCGGAGGCAAAGGCCAAGTCATGTATGTCGGAGCAGCCGTAGGCAATATGAAACTGGATCCCGGTCTTTTGACCTGGAATGCTGTAGGTGTCCTGAGAAATGAAGATGACACCAGAGAGATCGAGGGTAAATTTTATTATACGATCCTTCTTTGGAAAAGCGCTAAAGTCCAATTGATTACCAATGAGGGGAATATCAAAGACTTGTGTAAAAGCCATCATAGTGGTGGAAATAGTTTTTTTGGTAGTAATAATGATGGAATGAATACAGCATTAGCCTCTAAAATCACTTCTATAAAATTGGAAGGATTTCCAACCAGGGGCTTAAAAGGAATGCTACCTCGAGGTTTTTTAATGAGCTATTCTGATAATGCTTTGTTTGGGGGGTCGGACCATAACTTAGCCCAGCTAGCGTATCGCATGGGTGAGGTAGCGACGACAGATGATAAGACAGATCCACGAAGGATGGTGGATAGCGCCTATATAAGTTGGCGGAGTGACTTTATTATTAAGGACGATGACGATCGTCGGGATTTTAGAATCTATGAAACAGTATCGGCTATAGCAGGCTCAGATTTGGGCTATATTCAACCCCCATATTCAATATTACCCAGTGAGGATCCGGGTTGGGCCAGTGGTTGTCTGGCATCAGCAGGTAATACGGAAATCGTGGAGTATAGTGTGCAAAATATCCCCTATCAATATGGTATTCCCTTATTAACTGGATGGAATCTTGAAAGTTTTTGTGGTGATGAACCCGTCAAGTCTATTGGAGTATATATTGAAGATTGGAACTATACCTTTATGCCCAATAGTGCCTTAGGTGGAAATTTGATTTATAAATTAGTTACAACGATAGATAGTGGATCCGGGGATGCCTTCATCATCACCGGGCATCATGTGTCGGTACTGGGTATAATTAGTATTGCTAATAAGCTTAAGTAATTTTTAATGGGGGGTTTAAATCTTAACTATGGGCCGATAGATAATATGGCTTGCCAAAGGGGTTCGCATTTAATATTGATATTTGATATTTAAAGCAATATTGTGTAAAAAAGATGATAGCTGCAAGGCTGTGACGACACCACCACCATATGACAGACAATAAATTGAAAATAGAATTTGAACAATTAAAAATGGATGTGTTTTCTGAAGACTGGGAAGTGCTTAAGTCTTCCACAGACAGACTTGGGAAAATTGGTGGTGACGAAGTTGTAGAGTTTCTTATTTCACTTATTGCGTTGGACAATTCAAGCATACGAAATAGAGCAGCACTTGCATTAGAAGACATCAAAGACAATAGAGCATTAGAACCTCTATTGACTGCAATTTTTAAGAAAGAAAATCATAACTACAATGGAACAATGGTTTTTGCACTTGAATCTTTGGATTGTAGCCAAAAGCTTAAAGAGATTTTTAAGATTTTATTTTTTGAGACTTTTGAATCAAAAATTAGTGCTTATGCAATTCTTTCAGACCAAATATTTGACTTCACAAAAGAAGACCTAATAGAAGTTCAGCAAATGTGGGACGACTGTAAACAGCACAAAGTCAAATGTCCTTGTTATGATGATATTGAAACAAGAGAAATGATGCAAGACGCAGTTGACGGTTTTATGAGTTACTTAAAGCCCAAACGTGAAACGACAGTAAAAAAGAAGTTAAAAACGACTGACAATGCAAAGACGAAAAAGAAGCACAACAGCTAACAGCACCTACACGAAATTGGCGGTTCAGTGGTTAAATGAAGCTTTGTGCTTCGTATAAAGTTCAGTGGTGGCAGACAGTTTTGTGCTTCCAAATCGCCAACTTCTTGTAACCGCCAACCATTAAACAAACATTGCTTCGCAACGGGTTTCTCGCTGAGTTTTAGCTAACCTTGCTTAGCTTAAACCTAAATTTTGCAAGAAAAAGAATCTTTCTTGTATGCATTCAATGCATTGCAAAGTACCAATGATCTTCTAAATCTTGATGAATAAAGTCCAGCTACCATTAGTAGATATTTACAAGTACGAAAACAAGCGAATAGCGATATAACGCTATGGTTACCACCCTGGCCTAAACTGAAAATATTTAACTAAAAACCACCTATTTCAATGAAATCAATTAAATTTAATCCCAATTGCCACTGCTTAAACGAACAAAAGAATGGAATGAAAGCAAAAAATCAAAAAAGTAAAACTATTACGACTTTTGACGAACTTCTTGACAATCGTTACGGTCAAGTTGGGACGGCTAAACGGACTGACTTTGAGATAAAGGCTAATGCATTTGCAATCGGTGAAGTTATCAAAGAAGAAAGACGACTTGCTTCAATGACACAACAGCAATTGGCAGAAAAGACGGGTACGAAAAAAAGTTTTATTTCAAGAATTGAAAATGGACATAGCGACATCCAACTTTCGACACTTTACAAACTTTTAGAGTATGGACTTGGACGCAAAATCACATTGACAATACGATAGGACTCGAAGAGAAATCAGCTCAGTTGTTTTTTAACACTCATCCTCCACTCCTGCGGCGTATTTCCATATTCCTGCTTAAACACTCTTGCAAAATAACCAGGGTCGTTATAGCCGGTGTCTAACGCTACAGCCGCAATGCTTAAAGCAGGATTGAGTAACAATTCCTTAGCTCTATTTAAACGAACAATCCGTATAAACTTGTTTGGAGAACAACCGGTAAGCGCCTCTAATTTGCGATGCAATTGAGAGTGGCTCATAAAAATCATTTTGCATAACTGGTCTACACTAAAATCATTGTTACTGAAATTAGCTTCAGCGATCTCCCTTATTTTTTTAACAAATTCATGCTCTGCTTTTTCGGCTGATACAGGTTCCTGCCTGCCAGCAGGCAAGTCAGCTTCATGCTTTGCTGTTGAATCGACAATTGCAATAATGCCCATTTGCCGACTGTAATAGTGCTGCAGGTTTTTTCTAAGCTCCAATAATTTTCGAATCCGCAGCAATAATTCTTCTTTATGAAAAGGCTTTTCTAAGTATACATCAGCACCTTTATCCAACCCTTTTGATTACGAGAAACAATTTGAATCTTTCAAGATGGTTATGGAAGAGTGTATCAAAGCAGGAAAGCTAAAAGGATTTAATGTGTGGAAACGCACCTATACTACTATTGTGGGCGGTGAGAGTAACTATACGGTGAGCTTTAGTTTTTCTACATTGGACCAGGCACTTTCCTGGGCGAGTGGTAAAACCGGTTATTCAGACGAATACAAAAAACTCTTTCCAAAAGATGATATCAATACGTTCAATGCTAAGTTTAGTGAACTGAGAGACCTTATATCTCAGGAGCTTTGGGAATTAGTGGATATTACTGATTAAAAAATAAACCCCAATTTACCTTTTAATAGATGAACAACCTCATCATGTCGTAAAAAATATGGTGGGGTTTGTTTTATCCTTTCGTTAGCAGTAATACCCCACAAGGCTCCTTAAAACTAATAAGCTCATTGGGTATATATTATTCATGTACCTTTTATCCTTTTTATTCCTGGACTGATGGCGGGAAGTGGGTTACCGGTCTTAGTTAAATTTGTAATTACTCTTTCAGTTGCATGTATAATTTGCATAATAGGCTATAAGTATTTTGTTCGATCTACACTTATCGGACTGTTGTTGAACGGAAAAGTTCATAATGAAAAAAGAATAACTGCTGTAAATGATACAACTTTAGTTAAACACTTAGACTTAAATACGTAGATCAATTAAAAAGGTTAATCCGGATGCCAGGAGCAAGGCATATCCTCAATGCCCACCCTCCATATAATGTTGCTTCAAAATATCTGCTCCAAAGTCATTGCCTTTTTCACGTAAGATCGCGTGGATATGATTGCCATCATTCTGAAAACCTACATTGTCATACTCGATCAAAAAGTCAGGACCATTGATGATATAATAATGTGGTTTATTGGGTTCCAGACTTCCGATCCATGCAAAGTATATTTTTTTAACCCCTGATTTTTCAATCTTGCTATACAGTTGATGTGCTTTTTGATGTGCAAAATTGTGGGTGTACTCCTGGATGAGGAGTTTAAGTATTGTAATTTGATCTTTGGACATTTCTTTAACCGGAAGACCATAATAGGTGTCGATGCGCTGGCTGCTGTTGGGGCTAGTGATGATATCTTTAGGTACATCTTGTTTTAAAACCGCTTTATTTTTTTGTTGATTATCCAGCATATTGACCAACATAAAACCGTAGTCTTCTTCTTTACTTAATATCCTAAGGCCGGCATATTTTAAAGATTTTACTTCTGAAGGATCCGTCCCTATAAAATACGGCGACATCGAAATCCGGCCACCTTGATGGGTAAAAGAGAGTGCCATATGATGACCTCCAAAATTCAGACCCCAGGGCTTAGTTGCATCGGGTCGGCCCCATATAGATATATAATAATTGCCGTGAGCCCACTTTAAGTCTTGAATGCGAGCTAATTGATTTTTGTCCATCTTGCCTTTATCGTAAAGATCTTGATATAATACATTGAGGATATCATCCAGTTGCATGATGCTCGTGGTCTTTAGATAGCCTTGTGAACTCAATAAGGCGGCGAGCACATGATGAAACGATAATCTGCTGGCGTCTGACAATGCGCCATAGGCTATGCCCAGGCGTGGTACCAATCCCACTGGTAGATTCGTCCACTTATACCGAAGTGTATCGCTGAAATCGTAAATAGTCGTCTTTAATTCATCGACATTTAATGTCCCTAAAAACTCCTTGGCTTTGGTCATGATCGTCTGGTTTTCTTGCGCTATACCCGGGAGAGTTGGCATAAAAAAAGGGATGAGGATCACGCACAATAAGCGTGGAATAAGACGGCTATAGTTCATACATTGACGGATGTAGTTTAAAAAAAACAAGTCAGGTCAATGCCGAAGAAATCCAACTGCTGGTTTTTTAAGCATGCCCGACTTGTTTGATATTCGTTATTTAGCTGGGGCAGGAGGAGCCATCGCGGTGACTGGAGGCAATGCAGCGGGTACTATATTGCTGATCGGTTTTATAGTTTGTAAATATGCAAAAATTGCTTTGATCTCATAGTCCGTCATATGCATAAACATTTCCCAGGGCATCGGTGGCAGCATTTGTCGACCGCTTTCGAGACCTTTAAATTTACCTTCTCGAAGGGCACGAGTAAAGTTTTCGATCTTCCAACCTCCAAGGCCTGTCTGATCGGGAGTTAGATTGGCAGCATAGGATACGCCCCAGGGCCCGACCCACTCGGTCAGATCCATCGTAGTCACGTAACCTTTTTTCTCCATGGCTTTGCGATCTACATTGATGCGCGGCATCATAGCAGGGTGACCTGATAATCGAAGGGATGTATCTATGATCGGACCACGATCTGTCATTTTTTTGGGTGTGTGGCAGTCATTGCAACCTGTGATAGTGACCAGATGCTCACCCCATAGTACCTGGCTGTCATAACCACCTAGTTCAGGATTAGCTACTACGACAGTGGTGGGAGTAGAAGTACTGCTGACTTCTTGTTTTTTGTCAGCACATTGATACAAACATAAAAGCGCTAAAGCAAGTGCTGAAGCATAAAATTGTTTTTTCATAAAATTGGTTTTTTTTGAAGTAAAAGTGAATATCTGGTACAATTTAAGACGATCGAATGGATATTTAGATAATTAGTTAAATAAATATTAAAATGGCTCCATGCAGCCTTAACTATTTGATTAAAATAGCCAGCTATTTTTATTTTGTGAGAACTGAAAAGGCGCTCATTCTTTTTATATAAATAACTCATTACCAGCATATAATGTATACATTCGCAAATAATTGTTATCTTTAAATGCGTATTTATCGTACTGAATATGGGTAGCCCCATTTTCAGCTATTGTAAGTATGACCCTGTAATCTCCAAAAGAGGTCGGGATTTTTTAACTTAAATCAAAAGTATTATGGCGGAAACGTGGAATAAAAAAGAAAGAGAAAAGAAAAAGAAACAAAAGAAAAAACAAAAAGAAGAACGAAAGATTGATCGCAAAGAAGGTGCGAAAGGTACAAATCCTAATGACAATTTTTCGTACATAGATGAATATGGTAATGTGACTTCCACACCTCCTGATCCGCTCAAAAAAATCACATTCAATCTGGAAGATATAGAGATCGGTGTACCTAAGCGTGCTGAGGTCGATCCTGCTGATTTGATTCGCCGCGGTATAGTCACTTTTTTTAATGACTCCAAAGGATATGGTTTTATTCGCGATGAAAAGTCACAAGAAAGTATTTTTGTGCATGTCAATGGTTTGACAGAAGAGATCAAAGAATTCAACAAAGTCGAGTTTGAAGTAGAAAAAGGCCCAAAAGGGCTGAATGCTTGTAATGTAAGAGTGGTACGGTAACGGGCTATCGGATCGCATCACTCCCTCGCACCTTGGAGGAGATCCGGATCGCATCCAAAACATCGTACACAAAGATTTTCCCATCGCCAACTTCTCCGGACGATGCGTATTCCATAAATACCTGGATACATTTCTCCAGGTTTTCATCACTGACTACGCAGATGATCATGACCCGAGTCTGCAGAATCATGGTCTGCTCAAGACCTCGATAATGTTCTGTATAGCTTTTTTGCAACCCGGTACCTTTGACGGGTACCACAGTAAGGCAGGGGATATCTGCCTCTTTAAGTCCTTTTTGCACTGCTTTGAGTTTGGATGGCCGGATGATGGCTTCTATTTTTTTCATGGTTAGATCAGATTAAAAAGTTATTCAAATGTAGAATAGGATTCCACACCAAAGGAGCCGGCATCTATACCTGATAGTTCTTCCTCCCGGCTGACTCGGATGCCAATCGATTTTTTCAAGAGCGTCAATATAAGGTAGGTTACTCCAAAGGAAAATATGCCGATGACTAGCACTCCGATCGTTTGAGTGATGAATAATTGAGTACCGCCACCAAGCAATAGTCCTTTTTCTTTTGCAAATAATCCTACTGCTATAGTGCCAAACAAACCGTTACAGCCGTGCACTGCGATCGCACCGACGGGATCGTCTATCTTCAATCGATCTATGCCTACGACGGCTTGCTCTACGAGTATTCCGGCTACTAATCCGATGATGATGGCAAATACCGGATCTACAAGATTACATCCGGCTGTGATCCCAACGAGCCCTGCCAACACGCCATTGATCACCATCGTAATATCGATCTGACCATATCTGAAATAGGTGTAGACCATCGTCGATAGGCCACCTGCTGCAGAGGCCAGAAAAGTATTGCTAGCCACTTGGCCGATGAGTTCCCATTTGCCTAAAGCACCTAGGGTAGAGCCCGGATTAAAACCAAACCAACCGAACCATAATATAAACGCTCCTACTGCTGCTAACGGTAGATTATGTCCAGGGATAGGAATACTGGCGCCGTCTTTAGTATATTTTCCAATGCGTGGTCCTAGCACCATAGCAGCGGCCAACGCTGCAAATCCACCAGTCGCATGCACGGCAGCTGAACCTGCAAAATCATTAAATCCTCTTAAAGCCAACCAGCCTCCAGGGTTCCAAACCCAATTAGCCACCACCGGATAGATCACAGCACAGAAGACCAATACATAACAGACATAAGCCCAGACTTTCATTCGTTCTGCCACAGCTCCTGATACGATGGAGATGGCCGCTAAAGCAAAACCTAGTTGAATAAACCAAAATAATTTATTGGACACCGTAAGATTCAGACCGAGATCTCCGTTTGCAATGCCGAGATCAAATGCAAACCAGCCATTGGATATTCCATAAGCAATGCCAAAACCAACTACATAGAAAGCCAGTCCGCCAAAACAAATATCAATGATGACCTTAGCAATAATGCTCATCGCATTTTTTGCGCGAATAAAACCCGCTTCTAAAAGGGCAAATCCACCTTCCATGAGGAAAATAAGTGCGGCACATAAAGCCACCCATACCGTATCTATGGCATGGCCGATATCTACCTGCTGAGCGGCCAGATCAGTAATTTCTTGCATACTATTTAAGGATTAAAAAGCTTGCGCTTATAGGAGAGCTAAAATAATAGGAATGTCATAATATCCTACCATTTTGGACTAATTTATTGAATAAAAAGCGCTTTTAATTCAATTCGGGTTTGATTTCGATCGCAATAAACCTTAAAACCAACTTTTTATAGAGAACAAACTCGGCTGTGGCTACACCCTCTCGCACCAAAAGGACAGACTTGCACGAATAGAATATGCATACTTCCATCACCCATCTCGCCCATCCCCTGCACTCACCTCGCTACCTGAATCAGTATGCAAATTATATGCAGTGTTTAATGCAATGAGTACCAGTGGTATTATGAAGAGTGTTTGGCCCCATTAAAGAATTGGCCATAAAGTAATTAGCACTTAATAAAAAGGTCATCGCAATCTACATCCAAAACTTAATACAAATTGGATCTCTGAAATTAAAAAGTTCATGGATGGCCGGAAATGTAGCTTGAATGGGCTTGCTTTAAAGTTCTTTAAATTCCGATTAAATGACTTATGATGTTTTCAGGTGTTTTTGCTTCACCACAACTATTCACTTGCTCAAAATATTGATACCATCCGGCCCCCTCTACTAATTTTTCGAAAGACCTTACTGATTCTGCATTTGGAAATTTCCAAATGGCGAAAAACGCATAAGGAGATCGTACGTGTGTATTGGTATCATTTTCTGCCCATGTTATGACCTCTACACCTTGGCTAGTCAACTCTTGAATAGCCGGTCCGAGGGCATTCATATATACCACCCTTGCCTCTGAAGATAATTGTTTCCATGCATCTTTTATATTCCATTGTTCGATAAAATAGTTCATTGTTTTTACTTTTTATACTTTGATTAAAGCTTCAAATATGAGTATAATTCAGCCCTATATCTATCGCATGATCATGCGATGACCATTTAAATCAGCAGCCTGGACCAAGTGCCAGATTGAATTTGGTTATATTCGTGTAAGGAGAACATATGGCATATAATCCAATTCGATTCCTTAGAAAGTTTTTAGTCTGCATAGGCTTGATTTCGACCATCATTTTATCGCAAGGACAGCCTGATGCAACCCTTCCAAAAGAATTGGTGGAATTTAAGGATAGCTCGATTCAAGATTCACAAGCCCAAAATCGAAATGCGATAGCCAACACCGATTTACCCAAACCACTGGGTCATCATGAAGAGTATAAGCGAATGGTTCATTTTTTTATTTTAGGGTTCTCTTTTTTAATGGCTTTTACATTTTTAATAAAAGCTATTATTTACAATTGGGATCGCACATACTTATTTTGTTTTCTAATGTTTTTTGTTACTATACTCAGTTTATTGATGTGGGAAAAACTTGTTACGTGGACTCCGGTTGCTGCAAGCAAATTTAATCCAGGTTTCGTAGGCCTTTGGCTTAATCAATTGATTCCTGTATTCCTTATATTATTGTATAGAGAGTTTTTAGAGCTTAAATCGACCAATTCTAGTCTTTATAAGGTATTAACTGGACTTGCTGGTATTCTTTTCCTATTCAATTGTGGGATATTTATTCCTGCCTATCAAAATTCATTTATTGCTGCCATACCATTTATCATGTTATTTGAATGGTTTCTTTTTTTGACCATATTGTCTTTATGTGTTCTCTTTTTCGGCTATTTTAGAGATAAAATTAGGCGATATGCATTTTGGTCTTCGCTGGCAGTGGCTATTTCATTTGGTTCATACCTGCTATTAAATACATTGGGTATAAAAACAGTATTTTATGACTGGTTTGAAAATAGCTATTTTATCTTCATAGGACTATTGGCTGATGGTATACTCTTTCTGACAGCATTGAGTTTAAAGGAAAAGGATATTTCAGAAAAGAAAAATATGTTAGAGATTGAAAAACAAAAATTGTTATCAGACCAAAATGTAAAGCTCGAATTAAAAGTAATAGCCAGGACAAAAGAATTAGAAGAGTCTCTTGATCATCTCAAAACAACCCAATCTCAACTCATTGAAGCCGAAAAAGTGGCAGCCACTCTCCGTATAAAACATACCATTTCCAATGATTTACATGATGAAGTCGGCAGCACCCTTACTAGCATTCAATTATTAAGTAGCCTATCTTTAAAAAACAATCCACTGGATATCACCTCAGCTCAGGATCTATTACTTAAAATCAAGCAACAGACAACGCTCGTACAAACCAAAATAAGAGATATCATTTGGGCCTCACAGTCTGAAAAAATTGGTCTTGAAACTCTGAATGCAAAAATATCTGAGATTGCCGCTAATTTATTGGAACCAATGAATCTGGAACTAGAGATGAAAGAATTATTGTCAACAAATGTAACTCTGACTTTATCATCTGAAAAATGTAAAAATATACTCATGATATTAAGGGAAGCATTGCATAACATAGTCAAACATTCCAATGCAAAAAAAGTGACCGTGGGATGGGAGCAAAATCAAGACCACATTACATTAAGTGTCGTAGATGATGGAAATGGTAAAATAAATCATCATACCAGCGGATCGGGACTAAGAATAATGAAAGAAAGAGTGGAAAATATGGGCGGGCAACTTCAAATAAATGGTAGTAATAAAGGATCTTATTTAGCGATTTCATTTGTAACAGATTCTTTCACTGTAGAATAAACGTGGCCCAATCCCAAAATCGACCTCACATCATTATGCGATCTCATTTTGAAAATGTACAGATTACCTTTGACTACAATGAATCTTAAAGAAATCATATTGTACGAAGATAATGACGCTCTAAGAAGTACCCTAACGGCCATTTTTAGCTTCAGCAAAGACTATAAATTAGTTGGAGCCTATTTTAATCCATCCAATATTATTGAAGACCTCCGACCTTTTCAAGTGGAAGCCATTATAATGGATATAAATATGCCCATCATGAATGGAATAGAAGCGGTAAGGCTTATTAGATCCAAGGCTATTCAGACACCGGTCATCATGCTTACTGTATTTGATGATGATGACAATGTGTATAATGCGCTTTGCGCAGGGGCAAATGGGTATATCCTAAAAAGCGATATTGAAAAAATTCATCAGGCTATACATGAAGTGATTAGCGGTGGAGCCCCATTGACCGGATCTGTGGCAAAAAAAATCCTGGAAAATATAAGATCCCCCTTTACTAAAAAACTAAAAGAACAAAACACGGACCTCACCCCAAAAGAACTTGAAATACTGGAATCTCTTGCAAGAGGGAACAGCTACAAAATGGTAGGCAACGAATTAAATATAGCCATTGATACAGTTCGTTCTCATATACGCAATATATATAAAAAACTACATGTGAATAGTGCTTTGGAGGCGATCAATAAAATTAAAAGTTAGCTCTTATTAGACCAATGTCATGGCTATTTTCTATTGGGACACAGCATTCTTCCTAAAAATACGCTTTTGGGCGATGAATCTGGTTTAGTCTTCAAAACAAGAAAGGCAAGGATTTGATACTACATTATCTCTGTAATACGTACGAGATGCTCCGTTGTCCCAGGCCTTTCTAGCCATTGCTTACATTTGTCTGGAATGAATTATAATACCTACGATGTGCATGAAGCACTACAAGGCTTGGTCAAGTGTTTTTGGTCCTTAGATGCACCAGCTACCGATCAGATGCAGAGACAGCGGATAGTGCCAGATGGTTGTATGGAATTAATCATTCATCATGGCGATGTCTATCTACAATACCTGGATGATCATCAACACATCACACAGCCACGAGGTTTTGTCTTTGGCCAGATTACCACACCATTAGAAATAGCACCCACTGGCAAAACTGGCATCATCGCAGCTCGATTTTTTCCCAATGGATTTAATGCTTTAACTCAGATGTCTTTGCATGAAATGGAAAACAAAGCAGTTTCATTAGAGATCCTATTCGGTCAGGAGGGTTTAGATTTAGAAAAACAAGTAATGCAAGCCTCAAACAATACAGAAAGAATAATTCATATCGAGGCTTTTTTATTAGGCAGATTAAAAACACCGGAGGTGAGCCAACGTATTACCCAGCGAGGTGTCGAGATCTTGCTTCAATCAAAAGGTTTGGTTGATTTGCATCAATTATCAGATCAGTTGCAGATCCACCGTCGGCAGCTAGAGCGCAATTTTTCCAGAATAGTCGGCATGAGTCCAAAGCAGCTTTCAAAAATTATCCGGCTCCAGTCAGCGATTCAATCCATGAGCCATCAAACGTTTTCTAACCTCACTACTTTGGCGCTCGACCATGGTTATTACGATCAAGCCCATTTTATCAAAGATTTTAAAGAATTGACCGGTATAAATCCCAAAAAATTCTATGTAGAAAATCTGCGGTTGTCAGCGCTTTTTATTGGACAATAATACGTTGTCGCAATTTTACAATTTTGTTGCGTTTATATTGTTCAGTTTTGTGGCAATAAACAAATCATGAGGATCAAAATGCTAAAATGTTTAATCACTGTACTTGTCGGTTTGAGCTCTTACCTGGCACCAGCTCAAAATATGGTTAACTTCAATTGGCTCGAGGGGATCTGGACCATTCGTGCCGAGAAATATACTATTCAAGAGCGATGGAACCGATTGAATGATAGCACCTACCAAGGGCAGAGTGTGCTGATCAAACCTTCCGGCGATACCATTCCACAGGAATCATTGACGATCTCCTACACCGGCGGTGATTGGTATTATATATCTAAAGTCATAGGTCAAAACAATAATCAGCCGGTACGATTTAAAATATTCTACCATAAAAATTTTGAATTTATCAGCGAAAACCCGTTACATGACTTTCCGCAGAGAATACAGTATCGCAAGATAAATCAACAATTATTGGCCAGTATCGAAGGCAAGAAAAACGGCAAGTATGGCAAACAGAATTTTGATTTTATGCGTCAAGAGGTCACTCCTGAGAAACAGTAGATCCAGGATATAAAACTCCCTACCTGAATACGCCTTCCTATATTCTCTCCAAAATATCTTTAGTCCTTTCATTGCGAGTATCTCCGGTATTGAGCGTAGTAGCAGGTTCAAAAAGCATGACGGCTACTTCATGCTTCGCGACGGGTCGATGCTCAATGCCGCGGGGCACAATTAAAAATTCATTTTCTTTAATGGTTATGGTCTTATCTCTAAACTCCATGTTGAATTGACCATTCAATACCATAAACAGTTCATCTTCATGATCGTGTTTGTGCCAAACAAATTCACCTTGAAATTTGACTAGTTTTACCTGCTGACCATTGAGCTCGCCTACGATACGCGGATTAAAATAGTCGGCTATCAGATCAAGTTTAGCAAGAAGGTTTACTTTTTCTATAGACATATTGGTTACGTTTTGTTTAGATCAGTGATATGGAGCCAGCCATATTCGGCATAGGCTGTCCTTGTTTTTATGAGATAAAGATCTACATCACCGCCACCGATAACTTAAGCCCAAGGCATGCACAGATCCTGCAAGATGATATTGTGCTAATCCATAGTCAAACAAGATCCGAGAAACTTTGATCCCCACCCCTCCTGAAAAACCGGATAGTCCACCATAGTTTTGATCTGACAATTCTCGTCGACGATGATGATCATAGGATATTCTGAGTCGGATCGGACTATGGCTACCCAGATACATCTCACCACCTATAGTCAAATGGCGGACCAGATTATCCATAGCTTTAGAAAAAACAGATGTCGTACGAGGAGCTTCACCAAAGATCGGGTCTTGTACTTCTTCTATGATGCTTAGATTCCAACGGGTGAGGTGGTGTGCTGTGATGGTAAATACAAAGGGCACATACTTTAATCGCTGACTATAGCCTAGTAAAATCTCCATGGGTAAAGATTCTTTTTGATCTTGATAATAGCTCCATTGACTACCGATATTACGAATCGCCAGTCCCAGAGATGATCTGCCGGAGGGCAAACTGTAGAGTGCACCTAGGTCGATGCCTAAGCCATTACTCCGATATGATTCTATTTGTGATCCCACATACTTCAGGTGTATGCCTACACTCAGCGGATCAAATAATTTTTTAGCTGCACCGAGTACTATGCTATACTCACCTGCAGTAAATGTGCCGGTCTTGTTGCCAAATTCATCAGCAGCTATGATATCCCCATGATTGAGATATTGCAGTGCACCCGACACGGTTATGTTTTGTTTTGTCAGATGGTGTGCTCCGATTACGGTCGTGTAGGCAGATCCTGAATAGTAGAAATTCTGATTGATGGCGATTTGCCGGGTGCTTGATTCGTATAAGACCGCAGGATTGATCAGGGATAGTACAAGATCACTGTCTTGTAAGCTGACCATTCGCCCACCAAGTGCCAAAGTGCGCGCAGAGGGTGCGAGTGTCAGAGATTGGTATATAGATTGACCTCCCTGCTGGGCTGATACCCTTATTGAGTACAGCATGATGAGTAGCAAGAGTCTGTATGAAATGGTCATATGTGGTTACAAAATCAAAAGTAAAGGAACTTGAAGACATCGGTCTAAAGGAAATAACATATGGATGTGTAGCTGCGATTCGATTGCAAATTATATTGGAATTGCACCGCACCTATATGAATCAGGAACATCCATAAAAAGAAATGATAAAACGAGTAAAATGGCTAACCAACAAGTAAAGGCAATCGTTACAAATGGCATCCAGTCAGCGATACAATACGACCCTCAGATTCAAGCCTATTATACCCGAAAAATTAGTGAAGGAAAATCTCATGGTGTGGTGTACAATAATGTTAAGAACAAGTTGATATCTAGAGTTTTTCCAACAATTCACCGTGGAACACCATATGTCAAACTAAATAGTTATGCATGAAAAAATATTTTAATAAACATTTGGTGAAGCGTAGAAATTCTTCATCTCTATATCTACCCTAATTATTTTAAACTATTACCCGAATGTATTCCGATACAATGCCATGAGGCCGCAACATCACCTACCCCCTCACCTCAAACAAATGAAATGGCAAACCCGGATCCAAAGCCACATAATTCCACTCTTGCGACCAGATCCAACTATTGCCGCTGATCAGATCCCGGACTACAAACTGCTGTCCAGATTGTACTCCGATACGATGTAGAGGTGCCTGTAGATTACCACTTTGTTTTTCATAGGGATTGAGATTGACTACGCAAAGTATTTTATCACTGCCGTCGTCGTTTTGTTTATAGTAGGCTATGAGGTGCTCATTTTGCACTGGCACATTGACCCAATTATTGGTCTCCTGAAAAGCAGGATGAGCCTGCCGGATCTTATTGAGCATGGTGATGAGCATAGTGATAGCATTACGAGCCGTCCAATCCCAATGGTAGAGTTCGTATTTTTCTGATCTGTAATATTCTTCTTTTCCGGGCATAGCCTGGTGGACCAACATCTCGTAAGCTGGGCCATACATGCCATAGCTGCTGCTCAATGTGGCTGCTAAAAAGATGCGGATCATATACAGGGTCTGATTGCCATTTTGCATGGGGAATGTATTGATATCCGGTGTGTTGGGCCAGAAGTTGGGTCGGAATACATTGCCTGGAGTCCCGGTGGTGAGTTCATTCATGTAATCGATGAGCTCATACTTTGAGTTTTTCCAAGAGAAATAAGTGTAACTCTGTGTAAATCCTATCTTGCCCAAATGCACCATGAGGGCAGATCGTGTAAATGCCTCGGCGAGGAAAATGATATCTGGATGATCTTTTTTGACTTCGGCGATGAGCCACTCCCAAAAAGCAAAGGGTTTGGTGTGAGGGTTGTCCACTCTAAAGATCGTCACCCCATGTTTGACCCAATATAAGGTCACATCCAGGATGGCTGTCCACAATGCTTTCCAATCTTCTGTCTCAAAATAGATCGGCAAAATATCCTGGTACTTTTTAGGTGGGTTTTCTGCGTATTGGACGCTACCATCGCTACGCCATTTAAACCAAGCCGGATGGGCCTTGACCCAAGGGTGATCCGGAGCACACTGAAGCGCAAAATCCATAGCGATCTCGATATCCAGGTCTTGTGCTTTTTTGATCAACGCTTTATAATCTGTTAAAGTGCCAAGCTCCGGATGAACGGCATCATGGCCTCCATGTCGGCTGCCTATACCCCAAGGTGATCCTACATCTCCCGGACCCGCTGTGGTGGCATTGTTTTTCCCCTTACGATTGACTTCCCCTATAGGATGTATCGGTGGAAAATACAATACATCAAATCCTAATTCCTTGACACGAGGCAATAGTCGTTCACAATCTTTAAAGGTCCCATGCACACCAGTTTCCTCAGCAGCAGATCTTGGGAAAAACTCATACCAGGCACTGAATAACGCTTTCTTACGATCGACATAAACCTGATAGGTCACACTATGCGTGATAAACTTTTTTTCAGGAGAGGTATATAAGATATGTTGCATTGCATCAGACAACGCGGTCTGCACGGCTAGGGCATAGGAAGCCTCATCTTTGATCAACGTGACCAGTTTTTTTAGAAAAGCAGTTGCATCTTTATTTCCCTTATTTAATTTGAGGCAGGACTCGAGGATAGACAGACCATCGTGCAGCTCTGTCTTTACGTGCTGACCATCTTGGGCTTTTTTCATCAAGCCTTCACGCCAAGTGAGGCCATGATCTACCCAACCCGCTACCCGATACTCCCATAGGCCTTGAGCATCTACCTGGAATCGTCCGCCCCACTTATCCTCACCATGACTCCAGATCCTATGAGCTTGCCATACTTTTTCAGTTGCTTTTTTGTATTGTAACTCGCCCTGGATTACATCATGTCCGTCGCATAGGATCTGGGCCTCGACCCTAACCCATTGACCCACTACCCTGCGTATGGAATATTGCCCTCCATCGACTATAGGTGAGGTCACTGCTGCATACACTCTACTTTGTCCATTGATCATATTGTTTCAGATATAGATGATGCGCGAAAATAGATATTTTGCAGGGTATTAACTTCTGGAACATTAGAGAAATCACCCCGATACCTATAATTATCAGGAACAGAGCGACCTACATTCCCAACGATTTTAGATTTTCCTACGTTAGTAAAAGAAATGCGACGATCCACATACCTCTTGTTTATGTTATCCTTCTTTCTGACCTGTCATCAGCCGGCAGAAGACTTATCGATCGAATGTATTGGCGATCATCAGGCCAGACTCATCCGTGGTGGGTGCGAAGCATATGTGTTTCAGTTGATCGCACCATCGGTGCTCACCCAAGCAGTCTGGAAAGATATTTTTACAAAAAAAGAATATACCAATGTGCTCTCGGTGCTCAATTATTGTGATGATACTCCTGAGAGCAAAATGCTTCAATCTCTGAGTAATGGAGATCTGGTCACGATGACTTTGACCCCTACAGAAGAGCGTTGTTTGATTCTATGTTTTGCTTTTGAAGATGCACCGGACAAGAGCTATAAAGCTAGTGCTATTTCTATTTGTGCAAAGTAAAAACTCGAGCTCAAAACAGGTCTAAAAATGCAATTTGTCCAAAGACAGAGGGTGTCTTCTCCCAAAGGGATTACGAAGTGAAAAGACACCCCCTGTCTTTACGCTGGAAAAATCTGTAGGGTATAAAGATTGGTTCAAGCCGTTTATTCTATCTTAGCCAAACAAATTTTTGATGATGCGGCTATTTTTTTCCTTTTTAATATTGATCTGTTATACTATTAGTGATGCACAAACCTGGCAAGCATTTACCCCAGTCAATACCTGTACTGCACGCAGCGAAAGCTCTTTAGCCACCATTCAAAACAAGATCTATCTCCTGGGCAGCAGGGGAATCAGACCAGTAGACGCATATAACATCAAGACCAATACCTGGACTGCGATGCAAAAACCACCCATGGAGTTGCATCATTTTCAGGCAGTGGTATATAAAAACGAAATCTGGGTGCTTGGCGCATTTACAAAAGACTATCCTCATGAGCTACCCGTAGATCATGCCTACATCTTTAATCCTACTACGAATGAATGGCGGCAAGGACCTGCCATACCCAAAGATCGCCTTAGAGGATCAGCGGGGGTCACAAACTATAACAATAAACTTTATGTATTCGGTGGTGAGCAAGATGGCCACTGGGACGGCCATGTGGCTTGGCTCGATGTATATGATCCTAAGTCGAACATTTGGGCAAAACTAGCTGATGCACCTCATGCCCGCGATCATGTGCAGATAGCAGTCAATCAGGATAAGCTCTATGTGGTCGCCGGTCGCCGGACGAGCACTAAAACAAATCAAGTGCTCAATCTAAAAGAACCTGCTGTCGATGTCTATGACTTTAAGTCCAATACCTGGACTACTATGCCAGAGGCGATGAATATCCCGACATTGCGCGCAGATGCCAGCGTCATAGCGTACCAAGATAAGGTCATCGTCATGGGTGGTGAAAGCGATACCCAAGTACCCGGACATACAGAAGTAGAAGCCTTTGATGTCAAATCGTTGAAATGGTCATCTTACCCTAAAATGAACATCAGCAGACATGGTACAGGCGCCGTACGAATAAAAAACAAAGTATACTACATCGGCGGGGCCGGCAATAGGGGTGGTGGTCCTGAGTTGAGCAATGGCGAGGTTTTGGTGTTGTCCAAATAGTGATTTAGTTAAGTCCACTTTGTCAAACTAGCTCCAGAATTCAACATTTTTTCGATGTAGTACTTGTATGTATTAATCGGAAAAGCCAAGAACAATCTAATCTTTTATTCGTGAGGCAAAGAGGCTGTCGATAACGGATTCCCTGTAGCGGCGACTTCAGTCGCTGTAGTTTAAGAGAGGTGTTATTTTGTGCGATCACATGGGTGATCCTTCAGCGACTGAAGTCGCCGCTACAAAAAACTAAAAAGACCATTGGCTGCTGGCAATCGGATTCCTGTAGCGGCGACTTCAGTCGCTGTAGCAAAGGTCTTTACGGAATGTTATTTTGTGCGATCACATGGGTGATCGCCAGCGACTGAAGTCGCCGCTACAAAAAACTAAAAAGACCATTGGCTGCTGGCAAACGGATTACTGTAGCGGCGGCATAAGTAGCCGTATAAAAGGTCTTTACGGTATGTTTTGTTTTTCGGTCAAATGGGTGTTCG
>JANOWJ010000098.1:0-12762 GCA_031417835.1 Saprospiraceae bacterium
CTTATACAATAACTATAGACCACACCTATCCCTAAACTTCAATACTCCAAATGAAATACATAAAAAAATCCTTGAAAATTGTTCAGATCTTCAAGGATTAAATTAATATTGTTAACCGTCAACTTATTTTAGGACGACACAAATCGAGTAAGGAGTATCAGATTAGCACCCCAAAAACGATATTTTCTTTTATTGATTACTGCCGGGAGTTTTCTTGACCGGTGTCAATACATTAGCCTGTTTCACTGGTACGCTTTCTTCAGTGGGTTTTACTTTTATATTACCTTTTATTTGTAGTACATGAGTCACACCTTCTTCATTGGTCGTGATACTTACTGTCTTCATGATCTGACCGATACGATCCGTAGCATAGTGGATTTCCATTTCACTGGTTTCACCAGGCATGATTGGTTCTTTTGGCCAAGTTGGTACTGTACAACCGCAGCTACCTTGGGCATTCTTTATGATCAAAGGCTCAGTGCCAGTATTTGTAAATTTTACTTTTCGGACAGGATCTGCATTCTGAAGGATCTCTCCGTAATCTACTACTTCACTTTCAAGTTTCATGATAGGGCCAGAAATGACAGTAGATGCATTTTGCCCAACCGTCAAGCCTGCGAGAAAACAAATGACAAATGAGAACAGTATTTTTTTCATGTTTTGTGTTTATAGCTTACAAAGCTACACTTTTGATGAAAGAATTGCAAGTCGATTAAATATTTTCTGTTAAATGACTGTTAATCTTAGGCAAGGCAAAAAGAGGACTAGTTAATGCGAGACGAAAGCAATAGAAAACTTCAGTTTTAGGCGTTTTCGGCATGACATCTGATGTTTGTTTTTATACGACAGCTTATAATCTGGCATGCTTATAATTATATCATCAAGTCGTATCTTGCGGTGCGATTTTTGTTAAAACCATCCTGATGAATAGAAATGACCTTCAGCTGGAATTAGAAGCGGGTATTCCATCAGTATCTATGTCTATGGAAGACCGCTTGATGCGGGATTATTGGCTCTGTCTAGTCAGCCGGGAGGTGAGCCTACTTGGTAGAAAAGATGTATTGAGTGGTAAAGGGAAGTTTGGAATATTTGGAGATGGCAAGGAGATAGCCCAAGTCGCATTATCACATTACATTTTACCCGGAGATTTTAGATCAGGCTATTATCGGGACCAGACGATCATGTTTGCTTTGGGCTTGTGTACTGTAGCCCAGTTTTATGCCCAGATGTACGCTGACTCTGAGCATGATCCATTTTCAGGCGGTCGGCAGATGAATTGTCATTTTGCAACACCTCTGATAGACAAGGAAGGTAATTGGACAGCCCATCGGGATCTTTATAATGTGATGTCTGATGTATCCTGCGTAGCCGGGCAGGTAGGGCGGGCCTTAGGTTTAGCACAAGCCTCCACTATTTATAAAAAAAACAAAGAACTTGACCCCAAAGAATTCACCTATGACGGTAACGAAATCACCTTTTGTACGATCGGGGATGCCAGCACTTCAGAGGGGCCTTTTTGGGAGACTATGAATGCCGCCGCGGTCATGCAGGTGCCGTTGGTGATGATCGTCTGGGATGATGGTTATGGTATCTCTGTACCGATTGAGTATCAGACTGTAAAATCAAGCATTAGCAGAGCGTTGGAAGGATTCATTGGTGAAAAGGAAGGGGAAGGTATACAGATTTTTACGGTTAAGGGATGGGATTATACCGAGTTATGCAGTGTGTTCGAAAAGGCTACAACTATTTCACGCACGTACTCAACCCCTACACTCGTACACGTGCAGGAACTCACCCAGCCACAAGGTCATTCAACTTCCGGATCGCAGGAGCGGTACAAATCAAAGTCCAGAATGCAATGGGAAAAGGATCATGATTGTATCATGGTCATGAGTGACTGGCTAAAAGAAATCGGATTATTGACCGAAGAGGCTGATGAGGATCTTAGGCATAAAGCTAAAGAACTCGTCCGTAAGGGTCGGGATGAAGCATTTGAACAATGTTATTACAAGACTAAAATCGAAATAAATACGCTGGCTACTATATATAAACAACTTTTAGCAGCTATGCCTGATTGGGAGGCCCTCATACAACATCAGATCATGGATCTGGAACTGCTGAGGGAGCCGGTCATAAGTGATTTGGTACGTAATGTCAGGCGATTCCTCATCGCTCTCCCGATAGGGTCAGACTCTCATCTGGTCCAACCTCTCGTGCAGTGGAATCAAGATCAAATGGCTGATGTTCACAATAGATTTCATTCTCATCAGGTCAGTGAAAGCCCAAATGGGTCACTCAAAATAAAAGGAATACCCGCCATCTATAACAATGCATCGCCTATGGTGATAGGGTACAAAATACTCAATCAGTATTTTGACAGATTATTTGCCACTGATCCCAGGGTGTATGCATTTGGAGAAGATGTAGGCAAAATTGGGGATGTCAATCAGGGGTTTGCTGGCCTTCAAGCCAAGTATGGTGAAGACAGGATCTTTGATACGGGGATTCGAGAATGGACTATCGTAGGGCAAGCCATCGGTATGGCCGTGCGTGGGCTCAAACCCATAGCGGAGATCCAGTATTTAGACTACCTGATCTATGCATTGGCACCTTTGTCTGACGATGTAGCCAGTCTGCGCTATCGAAGCAACGGTATACAATGTGCCCCTTTGATCATACGTACCAGAGGTCATCGGTTAGAAGGTATCTGGCATTCAGGTTCCCCTATGGGTATGATCATCCACTCTATGCGGGGCATACACTTGATCGTACCGAGGAATATGGTACAAGCTGTAGGCTTCTACCAGACGATGATACAATCTGACGATCCTGCCATCATCATCGAGTGCCTTAATGGGTATAGACTAAAAGAAAAATTGCCAGACAATTTGGGCACTTTCTGTCTACCGCTAGGAGTACCTGAAGTATTGCGCGAAGGCCATCACCTGACTGTGGTGACCTATGGCTCCTGCGTACGCATAGCAGAGCTAGCACTCGATATGGTCGCACCCCATGGTATCACCGCAGAGCTCATCGATATCCAGACTTTATTACCATTTGATATCCATCATAGTATAGTAGCGTCACTCAAAAAAACGAATCGTATTTTATTTCTAGACGAGGATGTGCCTGGAGGGGCCACAGCTTATATGATGCAAGAGGTACTCGAAGTCCAACAGGGCTATAAATATCTGGATGCGCCTCCCGTTACGATCACCGCCGCCGCACATAGACCTCCATATGGATCAGATGGCGATTATTTTTCAAAGCCTAATGCTGAAGATGTCGCGGAAAAGATTTTGAACATGGTCAGAGGATAATCTTCATCATTCTGTTTAACATCGTACCCTTATCATTGCACCCGAAAGGAAAAGTGTATATATTATAATATTTTGTAATATATATGAATAATTCTATATTTGTGCACTTTGTAGACCTTACATGCCAAGATCATTAGTCATCATACCTACCTATAATGAAAAGGAAAACATCATCCGTATCATTACTACTGTGCTTGGACTTGACTCTGCGCTAGAGATCTTGATCGTAGATGATGGCTCACCGGATGGGACTGGAAGTTTAGTCAAATCTGAACAAAAGTTGACCAAAAGACTCCACTTGATCGAGCGATCGGGTAAACTAGGCTTGGGTACAGCATACATCACAGGTTTCAAATGGGGCCTTGCTCAGGGTTTTGACCATCTGATTGAAATGGATGCCGATTTTTCTCATCCCCCTGGCAAAATTATAGAACTGATCAAAGCGTGCGAGGATGGAGCCGATATTGCTATAGGCTCTCGATATATAAAGGGGGGCAAAGTCATTGATTGGCCTTGGGGTCGGTTATTTTTATCGTATGGTGCATCATTATATGTTCGGATGATCACAGGAATGCCCGTCAAAGACCCGACAGCAGGCTTCGTATGTTATAAAAGAGCCGTTTTAGATCATCTGGATTTAGATGGAATTCGATTTGTAGGATATGCATTCCAGATTGAAATGAAATATAAGTCCTGGGCTCAAGGGTTTAAAATAAAGGAGATACCCATCACTTTTACAGATCGGATCGCCGGCATATCCAAAATGCATGGAAGTATAGTGAAAGAAGCTGCTTTAGGGGTCATCAAACTCCGCTTTGCGACGGCAGTCTGATTATCAAAACATCCATTCCAATTTTGTATTTAATCAATGTATTGATGTTCAATTTTTTTTATCATGATATATATTAAATTCATATTTTATATTTATATATTTGTATTTCAGTAGTTTAATAAAAATTAATTTCAGGTTGCAATTTTATTTAATATGTAAAATATCTGATTATAAATGACTAACACATTCAATAAAAATAGAAAATATAAATAATTTTTAAAAAAAGTGTTTAAAAGTGGTAAAAAGTGGTACAGTTCGTTTATATTTGAGTCACAAACCAATAGAGAGTGTTCCGTATCACAGGAGAATTTCAAGGAACTATAGATGAAAAAGGTAGGATTAAATTGCCTGCCGGCATCGTCAAGCAACTGACCGATCAGGGAATTGCTCTCCATTTTGTTGTTAACAGAGGCTTTGAAAAGTGCCTCATGATCTACCCAAAAATAGTATGGGATCTCAAAGCCACTGAAGTGGATAAATTGAATGTATACGACCCGTTGCAAAGACAATTTGCACGGTACTTCTATAGGGGAGCCACATCCGTCACGGCAGATACTGCGGAGCGTATACTGATTCCTAAAAACTTAATAGAACATGCTTCGATCCAGAAGGAGATCGTGCTTTTTGCATATCAAAATCAGGTCGAACTCTGGGACGAAAAATTATATCATGAGGAGTTGGCTAAAGAGCCGGCTCAGTTTAGTGATTTAGCAGCCAAGGTATTTGGAGGGCAGGTCATCATCCAACCTACAATTCTAAAGGCTTGATGGATTACCATGTACCGGCTATGGTGCCTGAGACCCTCGATGGGCTTGACATCAAACCGGAAGGGATCTATGTAGATGTGACTTATGGTGGCGGAGGCCATTCGAAAGCCATCTTAGATCGATTAGGCGCCAAAGGGCGCTTGATAGCATTTGACCAGGACGAACAAGCATTTCAAAACAAATTAGAGGATCCAAGATTATTGCTCATTCATTCTAATTTCAGGTATGTCAGACGATTTCTTAAATATTATGATATACCGGAGATAGACGGCCTGCTAGCAGATCTCGGAGTATCTTCTCATCAATTGGATTTGCCAGAGCGCGGATTTGCATTTAGGCATAAGGCATTGAATCTGCCGCTGGATATGCGTATGAATCAACATCAGCTGATGACCGCAGCCGATATGATCAATCAATATCCAGCCCAAGCACTTGAGCAAATCTTTAAAGAGTATGGTGAGATTTGGAATGCACCCAAATTGGTAGCGGCTATAGTACACTACCGATCGAAGCATGACATTCAGACCATCAGTCAGTTTGTTCAAATCGCTGAATCGGTGGTCACTGGCCTGCTACAACAGTATATGGCCAAGGCTTTTCAGGCACTTAGGATCGCAGTCAACGATGAACTCGGTGCTTTAAAGCAACTGCTCGAAGATGCAGCAGAAGTGATCAAGCCAGGTGGGCGATTGGTGGTCATATCCTATCACTCGCTGGAAGATCGATTGGTGAAACACATGATCCAATATGGCAATGTAGAAGGTGAAGTTCGTCAGGATACATTTGGAAATAAACTACGCGTATTTGAGGCGGTATCGAAGAAGCCGATGCAGCCGACAGATAAAGAAATAAAAGAAAACTACAGGGTGCGCAGTGCCCGATTACGAATCGCTGAAAAGTCAGTGAAATAAACTGCAAAAAGATCAATAAGATATGCTGTGATCTCTGCTGAGGTGATAGGTGTATTATTTTATTAAACTTTTTTATAAAGAAATAACAACATGGAAACAAGGTCTCAAAATAAACTACTACAAAATTTCCAAACGGGCGGTATGGTCCTGAAAAACCTTCCATTTATTTATTTTTCAGGACTATTGGCTTTATTTTATATAGCCAATGCCCACTCGGCGGAGAAAAAAGTCCGCAAGATCTATCGCTTGCGCGAAGAGGTCAAAGAGCTCCGATGGCATTACATGTCATTTAAATCTGAGTTTTTATTTTCAAGCTCACCTACCCAATTGGCCAATGATGTCAAGTCCATGGAATTAGGGTATTCAAAACATTCCTCCAATAAAAAATTAATCAAGGAATAACGGGATGAAAGACGAAATCATCATACGGACCTATATTATTTTCCTGGCTTTTGTCCTAGTTGGTTTTGTTATTTTAGGTAGAGTCGTACAGATCGGAGTGCTGGAAGGTGATCGATGGCGATCCAGAGGCGATAGTCTCTACGTACGACATCGACCGATCGAAGCTGAGCGCGGTAATATCTTATCCATTGATGGTCGACTTTTGGTGACATCATTGCCCTTGTTTGATGTGCGCATGGATTTGCTTTCGGTGAGCAAAGAAAAATTTGTAAAGAATGTAGATTCTCTGGCGCTTTGTCTATCCAGATATGTGAACTCTAGTATTTCAGAGCGATCGTATCGCGATATGTTATGGCGGGAGCGTCAGGCAGGCAATCGCTACTTTATGATCAAAGACGAAGTATCCTATAGTGAAATGGAGCGAATCAAATCTTTTCCATTATTCAGATTAGGTCAACATAATGGAGGCTTGATCATCGTAAAAAGATCTCGTCGAGAACGACCCTATAGAGTATTGGCTTCGCGCACGTTAGGGTCTGTCCGTGAAGGGGCCAAACCTGTAGGTCTGGAAGGCTATTATGATCGAGTCCTAGGTGGAGAAAAAGGGAGTCAACTTGTTCAAAAAGTAGCAAAGGATATCTGGGTGCCGGTGGACGATATCAGTGATTATGAGCCTAAGCGAGGTCAGGACATCGTGACCAATATAGATATCGATATTCAAGATGTTGCACAACAGGCTTTATACAAATCTATCACGCACCATGATGCCTTAGGTGGATGCGCCGTAGTGATGGATGTAAAGACCGGTGCTATCAAAGCCATGGCCAATATGACTCGCGTAGGTGACGATATTGGAGAATATTTTAATTATGCTGTCGGATCTGCTACTGAGCCCGGATCGACTTTTAAATTGGCGACTATGATGGCGCTCTTTGAAGATGGATATATATCGCCCACCGATCGGGTCAATATCGGTGATGGGGTAGTCGAGATCTGTGGAAAAAAAATTAGAGATTCTGAAAAACATGGAGTGACCAATCCCACTATGCGACAAGTATTTGCGATGTCTTCCAATGTCGGTGTAGCAGTGACAGCCCATAAATATTATAAAACAAATGCTAAAAAATTTGTTCAGCGATTGAATCAGTTTGGACTCAATGATCGCGTTGGAATAGATCTGGATGGTGAGCCTAAGCCTTACATCAAAGAAGCATACAATGAAGATCAACACTGGAGCTGCACCTCAGTGCCTTGGATGGCTCATGGCTATGAATTGACTATGACGCCCCTGCAGATTTTGACCTTTTACAATGCGGTGGCTAATAAAGGGAAAATGATGAAACCACAATTGGTCCATCAAATCCTCGAATACTCCGATCCCATCCGGACCATAAAACCTGAAGTACTTGATGATAAAATATGTTCCAGATCTACCATAGAGTTTGCCTTGGATTTATTAAAAAGTACTTCAGACAGCAACGGCACGGCTAAAGCGCTTAAAAATAGATTGTATACTATAGCCGGCAAGACAGGTACTGCAGTCACTAATTATTATAAGGGAGATGTCAATGAAGGAAAAAAATATCAGGCATCCTATACAGGTTTTTTTCCTGCGGATGATCCGGTATATTCCTGCATCGTGGTAGTCTATGAGCCTAAGGCCAATGGATTTTATGGGTCATCTGCAGCTATGCCTGTATTCAAAGAGATAGCAGACTATTGTGTTTCTTCTCAATTCATTTTGCCTGAGGAATCATCCGTAGCTGAATCCGCCCCAGTCCAACATCAGATGCGAGCTGGCGGTTATGCGACTGATCTCAGGACCATCTTGCATTACAGTGGAGTACCATTTAATAATAATTGTATGAATGAATGGGCTACACTCATCCCTGATGCACATCGACTAGAGCTAGCTGGACATAACAGCGCATCAGGACAGATACCGGATGTACGTGGTATGGGATTGAGAGATGCTTTATTCATTTTAGAAAATAAAGGAATTAAGGTCAGACTGCAAGGTCATGGCCGAGTAAAACAACAATCGATCACTCCTGGCACCAAAGCGGATGGCCAGACGATCGAATTGACTATGGGTTGATCGATATGAAGTGGAGTGATCTGATCAATACCATTAAGTTCTTTGAAAAGAAGGGAAACGCTGAGTTTGAAGTACAAGGTGTAGAGCTAGATAGCCGGATGATCAATGAGGGCTATATATTTATAGCAGCTAAAGGCATCACCTCCGATGGCCATGAATATATCGATCGCGCTATAGCCTCGGGTGCCCTAGGAATAGTGTGTACGGAATGGCCATCCAAACTAAATGAGGCTATATCTTATGTACAAGTAGAGGATAGTATCATCGCTGCTGGACTTTTGGCTGACACTTTTTATGATCATCCGTCCAGACATCTTAAATTAATAGGAGTGACTGGGACCAATGGTAAGACCACCACAGTGACTATGTTGTATCGGCTGGTCAAGGCATTCGGATACAAGGCCGGACTTTTAAGTACAGTGCGTAATTATATCCATGATCAAGAGGTATATGCTACGCATACTACGCCTGATGCCATTCGTATCAATGAATTGCTGGCAAGGATGGTAGCAGCAGGATGTGCATACGCTTTTATGGAAGTAAGCTCACACGCTATGAAACAAAATAGAGTGGCAGGCCTTCAGTTTTCAGGAGGTGTGTTTAGTAATCTGACACATGACCACTTAGACTATCATGGCAGTTTTAAAGATTATCGCGACTGTAAAAAACTATTCTTCGACAGAATGCCTAAAGACGCATTTGCCATTACCAATGTCGATGATCGCAATGGGATGGTAATGGTACAAAATACCAAATCTCGAATAATATTATATGGGTTAAAACAACTGGCACAGATCAAAGGCAAAATAAAAGCCAATACGCTGCAAGGTCTCATCCTTGATATCAATGGGTCAGAAGTACACAGTCGACTGGTGGGTGCATTCAATGCCTATAATTTTCTGGCGGTGTATAGCACGGCTATTGCTTTAGGTTTCGATAGTTTGGAGACTTTGGCTCATATGAGTCAGATCACTCCTGTCGATGGCCGATTTGATACGATCTATAATGAATATAAAAAAATATTGGGTATCGTAGACTATGCTCACACACCGGACGCATTAGAAAATGTACTAGATACTATCAAAGAACTTAAATCAAGAGAATCGAGAGTATATACGGTGGTAGGCTGTGGCGGGGATAGAGACCGTACAAAACGGCCCATCATGGCACAAATCGCCATTCAAAAAAGTGATGTGGTCATCTTGACGGCTGACAATCCTAGGAGTGAGGATCCCAATGACATACTCGATGAGATGATCGTAGGGCTCACTGCTGAAGAACAAAAAAAGATGATCCGTCAGGTGGACCGAAGAGAAGCAATCCGGTCAGCCGTGATGTTGGCCAATAGACCGGGTGACATCATATTGGTCGCTGGCAAAGGCCATGAAAATTATCAGGAAATAAAAGGAAAGCGTTTCCCATTCGATGACAAAAACATATTAAAAGAAGTTTTAATATGAAAAATTATAGGTTAATTATCATTCTCAGGTTGGTTTTAACAGGTAAGGCGGGCAATGGTCTCAAAAGTGAAATCTTACCCCGCTTCCCTGTTTTTTCAACTTTTTTTTAGATTTAAATAATTCATGTTATACCATCTATTTGACTATATAAACAATCATTTTGATCTACCAGGAGCTAGACTGTTTAAATACATTTCGTTTCGGGCTGGCGGAGCATTGATTTTATCTTTGATTATATCGGTAGTATTTGGTCAAAACATCATCACAAGACTCAAGAAAAAACAAATTGGCGAGACAGTCCGAGATCTTGGCTTGAGTGGTCAAAAAGAAAAAGAAGGCACACCGACTATGGGTGGTATCATCATCGTCATGGCTATCGTCATACCCTGCATCTTATGGGCTAGATTGGATAATGTATATATTTTATTGATGTTGTTTGTCACGTTATGGTTGTTCATGATCGGGTTTTTGGATGATTACATCAAAGTATTCAAAAAAAACAAAGAAGGATTACAAGCTAAAACTAAATTGGCCGGGCAGATTATAGCCGGCCTGGTGGTAGCTGTCACACTGATGTATAATAAAAATGTGTTGATCAGACTGACTGCAGCTGAAGCCCAAGCCAATCAGTACGAAATAGTTGAATATTTACCGGGGAATAAATCTACACTTGATACCCCCATGGTTCATGCGAGGGCATTATCGACCAATGTGCCTTTTGTGAAAGGCAATGTATTTGACTATTCTAAATTGCTAGGCTGGATGGGCAGTGGAGCAAAAAAATTTACGCCACTATTGTATATATTATTAGTGATTTTTATCATCACTGCCGTATCTAACGGATCTAATCTGACGGATGGCATAGATGGATTAGCCACCGGAGTATCTTCTATCGTGGGCGTGACTCTTGGCGTATTCGCGTATGTCAGTGGCAACTCTGTATTTGCTGATTATTTGGGTATTTATTTTATACCTAATTCAGCAGAGCTGGTCATTTTTACGGCTTGTTTCATTGGAGCGTGTATTGGGTTTTTATGGTACAATGCATATCCGGCATCGGTGTTTATGGGTGATACGGGTAGTCTTACCTTGGGAGGCATTATAGCTACGCTCGCAATTGTACTTAGAAAAGAATTATTGATACCAGTCTTATGCGGTATTTTTCTAGTGGAGATCTGCAGTGTCATGTTGCAAGTATCTTATTTTAAGTATACCAAAAAGAAATATGGAGAAGGTCGGCGCATATTCCGAATGTCTCCATTACACCATCATTTTCAAAAAGGTGGTATGCATGAAGTAAAAATAGTTAGTCGATTCTGGATCATCGCGGTCTTCCTGGCGGTCATCACCATCATCACCCTCAAAATCCGATAAGACCATGTTACAAATCACTACAAAAAAAGAGTGGAAAGGAGACCAGGTCATGTGGTTGATCATTGGCATACTCATCGGTTTTGGTTTATTGGCCGTGTACAGTGCTACAGGGAGCATGGCATATCAGCGATATCAGGGTAATACAGAGATGTATCTCCTTAAACAATTGATTATGGCAGGATTGGGGCTGGTCTGTATGTATGCCTGTCATAGACAGAATTATCTTATTTATAATAAACTCGCTCCAATATTATTTTTGATTGCAATACCGCTATTGGTATACACGTTGGCCTTCGGAGTGGAATCGAATGATGCCAAACGATGGATCACATTACCGGTGATCAATTTATCTTTTCAGACCAGCGACTACGCACGGTTGGCACTGATCATCTATCTGGCAAGATCTTTATCCAATAAACAGGAATACATCAAAGACTTTAAAGGAGCATTCGTACCAGTCATGGTACCAGTATTGATCATCTGCGGCTTGATTGCGCCATCCAATTTATCCACTTCGTTGTTGCTATTCCTTACTTCTATTCTATTGATGATAGTCGGTCGGGTGTCATTTAAATATATCTTGATGATGGGCTTTTTCGGTATACTATTATTTGCAGTAGTAGTATTGGTATGGTGGTTTTTTCCTGATCTGGCCCGAGTCGACACCTGGATTGTGAGGATTCGTGATTTTATATATGGTGATGGTGGTTATCAAGTGCAACAATCGAAGATTGCTATTGCTAATGGCAGTTGGTTAGGAGTAGGGCCCGGCAATAGCACTCAACGAAATTTTTTACCTGCGGCATACGCTGATTATATCTACGCGATCGTATGCGAGGAGTATGGACTACTCGGTGCTACCGGTATCGTGATCTTATATCTATGGTTATTATTTAGAGTATCGCGTATCGTGATGCGCAGCCCTAAAGCATTTGGCGCTATGTTGGCTATGGGGTTGATCTTGAATCTCGTCGTCCAGGCATTTGCTAATATGGCGGTATCAGTCAATCTCGTCCCTGTGACAGGACTTACATTACCACTCGTGAGTATGGGTGGTACTTCTGTATTATTTACCAGTGTAGCCTTTGGCATCATCATGAGTGTCAGCAAATACATTGAATCCATCCAAGAGGAACAAATAGCACCAGAAAAAGAATTAATACCTATCGTACCAGCGACAAGTCCTAAACCCGATCCGATCACCCAAAAGACCAAGGAGGATGCAAGTGATCATTAGTGGTGGCGGCACTGGCGGACATGTATTCCCTGCGATAGCAATAGCTCAGGAATTAAAATCAAGAGTTCAAGCGATTGATATCCTGTTCGTTGGAGCCAAAGGTAAAATGGAAATGGAAAAAGTCCCACAAGCTGGCTTTACTATAAAAGGATTAGATGTGATTGGGTTTAATAGAACATCAATGCTCAAAAATTTGAGCTTGCCGATTAAATTATTAAAGTCATTTTATCAAGCATATCAACTATTAAAAGCTCATCGTCCGCAAGTAGTCGTCGGTGTAGGAGGATATGCCAGTGGTCCTACGTTATATATGGCGCATTGGTTGAACATACCCACTCTGATTCAAGAACAAAATTCATAT
>JANOWJ010000099.1:0-44071 GCA_031417835.1 Saprospiraceae bacterium
GTCATGTTATCAAGCAATGCCTGAGTAAAGCAGGCTCCATTCAAATATAACCCATTTCGCTGAAGATTGGAAATATTTCCTCTCAAATCAGCGTAAGTATACGAGTTATTGTATCGGTTACTTGCAGTCACCGTACCTGCATCCCGCCTGCATTGCATTCCGTCGGGCAGGCATTGATATCTGCATATGTACCAGTAGTAATTCGTTGCAGTCCATCGTATGCATAGCTGTATGCTTGTCTCTCCCTACCTCTTACTCGCCAAACGGCTTGGGAGATATTTCCATCTTTACGTAATGTACCACTCAATCCTGTGTGTAATACATCATATTGCAACTGCATATAATAAAGATCTTTGGTATCATCAGCCTGACCTGTGGTAGTGATATCAGAATTGAAAACGGAGGAGTAGTCAATCATATTTGCAGGCTATACAATCATTGCAAATTTCAATTTTAACATCGCCGTTTTAGTATTTCGAAATAATTAGTTGAATACTCCTACGAATAATTCATTTATAATTTTTTTTTAGTTTTCATAACTTCCCATATTTCACCACCAAAAGCAGGTAGTTTAATTCGATAATTGCAATAAATTTTATCTGATTTGAGATAAATTATTTCTGACGATACAGCAACAATAAACTCAGGCTTTAATAATATTTTACAATTATCTTCAGCAAAATAATTTGCATCCATTTCTAATTCGCCTGTATATTCATTAAAAATTCTAATTCGACTAATTCCTTCTATTGATATCCAATAACCTCCGTCACATCCTCCTTTCCAAACGGCATTTTTTGGTAAACTTAAAGGCCGATCTGGGTCAGGACAATGATTGTTACAATTTCCGAATAATAGTGCTAAAAAAAAGAATAAGGTATTTTTCATGTCTTAAGCTTTTGGAGTTTCTTCTGGCTTTTTAGGCTCGGGTTTCGGCTTAGGCTTATTAGGTTTAGGTCTAGGCTCAAAATTCAGTGGTTGAAATATTCTTTGATATTCATTTATTAGACTATTTGGTCTTGGGTCAAATATCCATGGTGCGGAATTTCTAATAGTAGGATCTTGCTTTAAAACATCACATGCGTAAGTACCACAATTATTTGAAGTTATTGAGTAAGTCCTCCTTTCAGGATTGTTATTATTTTTTATACTATTTTGAGCAAAATCATTCATTTCACTAAATAGATTGCTTTTAATGTAAGCACCTTTTATTCTTCCATTTTGTCCAGATTTTTTACTTATAAAAGCCAAAACTTTATTTATTGAAGCTTCAGTAGGATTACCTTCTTCATCCATAATAGCATCTGGTACCGAATATGAATTTACAAATCCTAATTCTGCTTCATCATATCTGCCATACTCATAATATTTAGTATGGCCTGTTTTATTATCAATTAACAAAACCCCAGCGTGACCAATTCCAGAGTACTTTCTCTTACCTACTTTGATTTTATAATCAGGCCAAACAATTAGTATACCATCTTCACCATCTGGATCAAATCCATTCACGGGATTGTTATAGACATAATTATATGGATTTAAAGAAGCGTATTTACCAGCATTGGGATCTATATTTAAAAACCTTCCTATGCTTGGATCCATAACTCGAGCGGAGTAATCATACATCCCTATTCCATGATCATCATTCTTCTCCTTGCCATTATACTGGTATAAATTATCTGCATTCGTATGGTTCATATATACACCACTTAGCTCGTAGCCGAATGGATCATAATTATTCTCTTGTAAAATCTCTGACGGTGTCGCTACCACACCATCGCTATTGAGATCACAGTAGGCTACTCTTGTATTGCCAAGGTGATCCTTTATAGTATACTCTCTTTTCCATCCGGCATTATTATATAATCGACCCTCTGCATGGAAAATACCTTCGATAGTAGTAGCTGGAATAGCTGAACCTCTGTATTCGATACCATTTACATATTCTTGTACAAGATTTATAGTTGCTCCGGTTTTTACTACCTTTCTCAGTTTTATACCGATTGCATCATAGGTAAAATCTATTGTTTTTCCACCAGTAATAGTAATGTTGTTTGGAAGATTGAGATGGTTATATGAAATGGAGGTTATACCTTTTGCTACATTACTAATCATATTTCCATTAGCATCATATGTCATGGCTCCGCTGCTTGCACGAAATCCTCCCTGTGTCGTATTACCTGCATCAGCTATAGACGAGATTTTGTTAGTACCAGCAGTATAGCTATAAGTCATATTATCAAGCAATGCCTGAGTAAAGCAGGCTCCATTCAAATATAACCCATTTCGCTGAAGATTGGAAATATTTCCTCTCAAATCAGCGTAAGTATACGAGTTATTGTATCGGCTACTTGCAGTCACAGTCCCTGCATCGTTGATATCTGCATATGTACCAGAAGTAATTCTCTGTAGACCATCGTATGCATAAGCATAAGCTTGCCTTTCTCGACCTCTTACTCGCCACACAGCTTGTGCGATGTTGCCATCCTTACGGAATGTACCATTCAACCCTGTATGTAATACATCATACTGTAACTGCATATAAAACAGGTCTTTGGTATCATCAGCCTGACCTGTGGTAGTCGTCCCGGGATTGACTACTGAGCTGGTGCAGGTAGGGAAGGCGATATTAGTACCACCGAGAGCAGCTTGGTTCATCGTTGTGAGCCAACCTTGATCATTGTAGCTATAGTCCACACTTTGCAGCCAAGCAGATCCACCGTAGTGCTGATTGCGCTCGATCAGTTCATTTCGAGCATTATAGCTATATCTGGCAGTATGATTTTCGGCACCGGCTATTGATACAAAATAGTCGTATAGACGACCTTGGGCGTCATATACTTTTCGTTGATTAAAAGCTTGCGGCGTGGTTCCATTGGTATGACTGCGATTTTCTGTAGTGATATTATCAGCAAAGTCAAAGGTGCGCTGCATCACCTCAGAGTTAGTAGACGCCAGGGTCAGATGATTATTGCCTGTGGTATTTTGATTGCGGCCATAGGTATCGTAGCTGTATACTTCGCTGATAAAGTCTGATGCAGAGCCGAGCACTTTATTGCGGGATTTGCGCAGCCTGCCGCGGTAGATAGGATAAATATTTAGGTCTGCCTGACTCACTCCATCCCAGCCATCGTAAAAGTTTTCTTGTAGTATCTCTGCAAAGGCTGGAGCATTGGGCAGATTAGCCAACGTGCTGAAGCCGCTGCGGGTAAGGCGTCCATAGGCATCATATTCGTTGGTGTGATGTTTGCTGAGAGCAGCGAGATTGCCGTCTTGAGAATAAGCGAGCAGATCGCGATCATTATACACCATATTTACGGACGCAGCATCTGGTACTTTTTTCTGAGTCATACGATCGGCGGCATCGTAGGTATAGGTGAAAAGGAGTCCCGCATCGGCCAAGGCAGCTCCAGGAGGCACCACTGTAGCCAATCGATCTTTAGCATCATATACATATTGAGTCTTAGCATCGAGTCCATTCAGTTTGCGACTCATGATCGTTCGGCCTTTTTTGTCTTTATATGTGTGTGAGACATTGCCCTGCTGGTCGGTGCTGGTTTCTTTGGTCAGTAGTCCGGCAGCGTAAAAACTTGCAGTGCCATTGAGTGGTACTTCACTTGCTGCATTACTGGTATACGATATCGTAGTAGGATATGGCCAAGTCGGTGGAGTAATACTATTAGGTCTATTTAATGGCGAGGGCTCATAAGCAGTGAGCCTATGCGGATGAGTGCCGAGCACGGTGACAAAAGCTCCGGTAGCTACCGTGCTTTCTACAGGTATATGCTCTTTGGATATTCTGCCTTGCATATCGTAAGTGACGGCAGTGCACACATCTTTACCACCGGGGCTATGTGCTTTTTTGACCGTCTGCAACAGTCGGCCTATACCATCAAAATATTGTACATCGGTTTTATTAGTGAGACTGCTATAGGTCTGCGCCGTATATACACTAGATGCCGTAATGCTGTTATACGTATTGGCACCACCTTTATAGACATAAGCATAGGTAGTCACCACATTGCCTCCCCGGGCATTGGAAGTAAAAAGCCTGATCATGGCATCATAGGTAAATGATACTGTCTGTAGATCGGGATTTTGTATAGAGGATAGCAGTCTAGTATTAGATCCGATATAATTATAGGTAGTCGTATGGGACTGAAAGTTTCGAGTCTTGATCATACCATTTTGCCAGGTATAGTTTTCTGGTTGCCATCCTGTTTGGGTAAATTGAGTGGGATTACCTGAGGCATCATAAGTGTTATAGGTACCTTTAGTAACCCATGACCCACTAGAGAGATTATACTCATACCTTTCAATAGTGCCGGGGCGAGGATGAGTTGAAAACAAAGCATAATTGGTTCGATTCCCATCTACCTGAGTGCCATTCTCTTTCTTAATAGTCTCATAAGTTACCAATATATTTCTGCTGATCAATGAATCTTTTACAGCTGATGCAGACATATCATATGGAAATTTATTCTCCGTGCGAGACACTACTCCATCACTATTGGTAAAGTAAATGGCCGTAGGCGCCATGTGCCGGCTGCTGGCATCATACTCATAGGTAGTGGTGGTGGCTACGCCATCATAGGTAGTGACTGATGTAGTAGTCCTAAGGCCATGTACGTTTATAGTATATGAATTAAGAAAATAATTATTTGGATATGGTGGTGGTGGTGGCTCAGGAAATTCACCGGTACACACTACGGCCAGTCCTTTTACTATATTATCTGTACCCGATGTCCATGAATTTGATTTGGTATAGGTGTAAGACTCTTCACTCAATAAAGTAGCTGAACTATTATAGTCCGATTTTTTAGTCATTTTACCTGTCTGGGCATCTCCGCTATTAGGTACAAATGGGTATACCATGGAGGATGATCCATAGGTGTATAAGTTTTGATCAAAAGCCCAGATGGTCTTACCATTACCATTATGATTTTCCCGAATTTTACGATAGCCTATATGGTAGCCATCATAAGCCCCATTAGGTACCACAGTTTCAGCCGTCCAATTATAAGAGCCGACACCTCCTACCGGAATGTAATACGTATAAGAAGTGCTTTTAAGCATCACTCCGCTAGATTGAGTCGGGGTAGCTTCGTCTAAATAATCATAGGTTTTGACTATATCTAGGGTACTACTTCCGCTACCATCATTGGTACGGAGTTCCTTTATGCGTAGACCCCCTACCACCTTGTTTATAGTAATAGTGGGAGTAGTTTGGATTTCAAATTTGCCATAACCATCAGTGACCGTAATCTCAAATTTGTAATTTACTGCTGCGGTAGATGCTCCAATGCTGGCTATCGTACCAGTTAGTATTTGAGACCCGCCAGATATATTAAAAGAAGTAGTACCGACCTGGGTAGCACCATTGTATACTCGCAAGACTATATTAATAAATGTCGCTGCGCTACAGCTCGTACCTTGCGTTTGTACTAAATGCAGTTTATAGGTCCCATTACTTATCTCAGTAGCTGTAAGTGTCTTAAATCCAGATGTCACTGTAGTACCACAACAGGCTTGATCTAACGGGGAAGTGCCATTTTGAATGGTAAATATTGTAGCTGGAGATCCTTGCGTAGTGGTGTATACTGTATTCCCTTCATACATAAATGTCGAAGATCCTCCTACAGGGTACGTGATTTTTTTCAAAGCTCCATAGAGCATATACGTAAAATTGCTTTCACGGTCTGCACTGCCATATGTAGTGGCACTGGGTGTATATTGCAGTGTTGGTGGCAGATTGACTGTGACTGATTCATTACCGATAGCGCCATTATAAAAGCCCCAATGGTCCACAGCTTTATGCAATCGATGCGGCATCCATAATTTACCATTTACGATGGTCCCCTCGTAATCAAATTTATATTTGGGTAAAATAATTGTTTGATTACAACTGCTTTCACCCAGGCTATCTAATTTTAGTCTCCGGGCTTCTTTGCGTGTACTTACATAATTATTATCTTCAAAATAATTGTAGTAGAATTGCCATCGTCTACAATACGTACCGGCATTGATCTCGATTTTATCTAATGGTTTTGACCTTGTTGTATTTCCGTTATTTTCGTCCAGATCGAGCCGGTCACTGCCGCCTGTAAAATTAATGGTAGTAGTTCCAGTATTGGTGGTGATAGAGGAGAGTCGTTTACTATTCACATTAGTAGTGATAAAATAATGATAGGCATCATAGTTTCCTGTACCGTTGCAAGACACATTCCCGGCATTGGTACAGGTGGTGAATTCATACTTGCACGATCCTAAAGTTTTATAAGAATAGTATTCATCTGTATAATTTAAATTGATTTTATACAGTTGATCGTGGGTCTCTATTCGAAGTAATAAATAAGATGTTTTATTATATGACGGTTCATTAGAACTTTGAGATGATTCATACGCCGTAGTAGATGTACCGGGTAATTTACCAAAGATATATCGAGTGCCATCCGGTGTTTTTACTATGAAGCCATCCAGTGCGCCTATGATTTCTATGTTTACATCTTGTATCGGTATCTGTCGGACAATATGATCTTTGTCTACAAAAAATTTACCGCTATACGCCCCGGCGCTAAAGCTATATAAATCAGGTTCGCCATCCGTAGTGCCATTGGCTATGGATTGTTTATTACCAAATACATTTATATATGTAGTGTTTATAGATGACCCTACATACCAATAGCCCTGTCCTGCATCATCAGCCAACCCAAGTATGGTACGCGATATGGAGCCGCCTATATTAAGATTCCAATTTTGGCCCACCCAACTAGCCATCTCACCTACTTTTACTCCAGCACTATGATATCCGATAGAGATAGGCAATGATAAAGGCCCTTCCTGCAAATCATATATCGGTACTGAGGCGTTTGCCAGACCAGACCCTAGACTTACGGGTATTTCTGAATACTTTCCAAATGCTGTAGCGCCTGGTGAAGGCATCACCACATTTTTTACAATGGAGTTAGTGGGTTGTGCAAAAGATACAGTTGTAAAAAGTATGTACAGGAAGGTTGCAGTTGCAGTTATATTGCTTTTCATTGGAGTTATATTTATTGGATAACTAATTTTTGATTAATGCGCTGATTACCTTGTTCTAGCAATACATGGTACATGCCACTAGGCCACTTACCAGCATCTACGCTCACCTGATTCAGACCTTTGATCGGCATTATTTTTTGTGTAAGAATCAATTGCCCAAGTGTATTTATGATCTTGATATGTACTGGTTGGATAGTATTGGATTGGATAGAAAGGTTAAAAGATTGGTCGGCAGGATTAGGATAGATGTCGGCCTGTAGTGCTAATGACTCGCGGGCTTCAACGCTTTCATTTAATTTTTTAGAGCAAGCAATATTATTATTTACTAGCTGGACACGTGGGCCAATATCAGACAGCACAGCTTGCATGCGCAGTTTCTGCCCATGTGTAAACATATACATCCAGTCATCATCAGTATTGTCCATAAAATTCATACTCATTTCTATGGTGATGCCATCACAGGTGGTCACATGTTTGTACACATCTGTAGGGCCATAATTAGGAGCATTATGGATTGGGGTGTCTTCAATCCCATCATCACAACAATAGCATGCACCCCATAGATCTTGCAGTCCCAGATAATTGCCCATAAGATGAGTAAGTGTTTTACCTAGGTTATAAGGTGCTTTTGCAGTCCCTTCCGAGCCAAAATATTTATAATCTATTACGATTCCATCGGTTTCAGTCGGGCCACCCGGTAGTTGGGCATATCCACTACTTTCACTACCTAGATCTGCCACCCATACATTTATATATTTGGCTGTATTCCATGCAGTGATTCCACCTTTTTGAGTAGATTTAATATCCTGATTCATTCCCCATGTTGCTATAGATGTATTGACAAGATTAATGCCATTGGTAGTCTTACCCGTTGGATCCTGCAAAGCCATACAAAACTGTATTTCAGGATCAGCTACTTTTTGCGTAAATCGCTCAATAGAGTCAGCTTTGTGTTTTGATTTATATGATTTTTTATCAAAGTCTCTGTTGAGGGCATCCAATTGACCAAGCACTTGGTTAATCTCAGGATATGCACTTCCTGTTCGATGTAAAACATGAAACACCATAGGTAATGTCACTTTTTTAAATTTGGCATTTTTCTTAAAATCTCCTATTTGTTTATTAATACCCGCTCTATCATTAATTACAGTTGAAGTATTTAATGGAGCTGATTTTTGATATACATCAGTTGTTATTTTCCGATATTCCTGACTATATAGCTTTAAGTCCATAGATAGGAGCAATAGCATGCTAAGTATGAAAAATGTCTTTTTCATTTTAGAGGTTTTTAAAAAATTTAAAAAATGCTGAATAAAAAAATTACTTACAACAATTGATGAATCAATACTTCACCAAAATCTTGTACCAATTAAATCGTTGAAAATCTTCAGTAGGAAAAACATGGGGGCGTTACGGAGTAGTCTCAGTACGGATCACAGATACATTTAATCAATTGCTATTATAAATTGTATCTCTACGACATGTTACAAGTTCTATATGGTATTTGAGCGCATACAAAACATTTGTATTTGAAGTCGATTCTTATATTTAATGGAATGTTACTGGATTTAGTATTGACCAAATAATATTTAACATTTACATCAACTGACCAAACTGCTCCGTTCAGGGCCTTAGTGAAGAGAAAGTCAAAAAGAATTAGCCAAAAAAATTGCCTTCTAATACCCAACAGCAGTAGCTTAACTCCTTGAAGGCTAAGTCCTAAAGAATAAAGAAATCCAATCTGTAAGTATAAAGTCCTCTACGAAATCGGATTTCATTAAAGGTCAAGCCTTTGATCAATCAAAATCACGCTGAAAATTTCATGCAAATCTTGCATTCGAGGTTATGATATCGGGACAAGAACTGAAAATTGGGAATAGAAAAATTTAAATCAAATGCAAATTGATCCTTCGTATTGGTTGTTGGATACAAATTACGCAGTGTCGTGTACGTACCAAATTACCAACGGTTCAATACCAATAATCATCAATAGCCCCAGTCTTTCATGATCGCCATATCCTCGCGCATCGTATCCATAGGAGCCATACCCTGATAGGCCTCTTGCTCTATGATCAGGTAGTGAGTACCCCCTTTCTTTCGAGCATACTTTAAGATACTTTTGACATCGATCAGTCCTTTACCCAAGATGCAGCTTTCATAGTGATCAGCGCCATTCATCTGAGCTTTGATCACATCTTTGACATGCATCAGCTCGAATCTACCGGGATATTGTTTTAATAATTCCAAGGCACGACCGCCGCCACCATACATATTGCCGATATCGAGTTGTTGAGCTACAAGACTTGGGTCCGTATTCTCCATGATGATATCCATGATGCGTTTGCTGGTGAGTTTGATACTGAATTCAAAGTCATGATTGTGATAACCATATCGGATGCCCTGGCTTTTACAATATGCACCCGCAGCATTAAATCCTTCTAAAAACTTTTTAAGTTCGTCAAAGTCTTTTCGCAAACTGATGTCTAACCATGGACTGATGATATATTCCTGACCTGTTTTTACAGCATCTTCTACTGTAGTTTTCCATAGGTCTGACACTTGAGTACCATTCCAATGCGGCTTACCAAACACAGTGTGACCGGATTTCATCGTCATCCCATTATCGCTTAGGATTTTTTTCCAATCCATTGGGTTATACCCATAAAAAGCTCTTTTTTCGTTGTTATACCCGGCATGTTCGCAGTCTTTATAGCCTATTTTGGACAAAGCCTGGATCGTGCCTATTGGGTCTTTTCCCATCGCCTCGCGAACAGAATAAAGCTGCAAGCTGACGATGTGAGGCTTTTTCTTAAGGGCCAAAAAGTCCAAAGCTGGAGTGGTCAATGCCAAGGCTCCCAGCGAAGTGTGTTTGATGAAGTTGCGCCGTTGCATAAGTTTAAATTTTGTAGTCTAAAGATAACAAAAGTATTATGATGTTGATGCCATTTATTGCACCAATGGGGCTTCTCCAACCGGAGAGTGAGTGTCATACTCATCATCTACATCGCGTCGATACTTATCTTGCTCTTTGCTATAGGCCTTGATGATTTCTTTGACCAACCTATGCCGGACCACATCTTCTGTAGTCAGTTCGACTTTGGCGATCCCTTGGATATGTTGTAATAGAAATATGGCCTGAGCCAGTCCAGATCGTTGATTGCGCGGCAGGTCTATCTGGGTAAGATCACCGGTGATGATGCATTTGGCGGAAGGGCCTAATCGAGTTAAAAACATTTTGATCTGCAGGGGAGTAGAGTTTTGGGCTTCATCCAAAATAATAAATGCATTGTCTAACGTACGACCGCGCATATAGGCCAGTGGGGCTATTTCAATCACCCTGGTCTCCATAAACTGAGCTAATTTGTCTGCCGGGATCATATCATCTAATGCATCGTAGAGTGGTCTTAGGTAAGGATCTATTTTTTCTTTGAGGTCACCGGGCAAAAAGCCAAGATTTTCTCCAGCTTCCACTGCTGGGCGGGTCAATACTATTTTTTTTACGAGTTTATTCTTGAGTGCCCTGACTGCGAGGGCTACTGCGGTATACGTTTTGCCCGTACCTGCTGGTCCAATAGCAAAGACGATATCATGTCGATCGACTGCTTCTACAAGTACTTTTTGATTTCGAGTCTTGGCTCGTATGGCTCTTCCTTCTCGCCCATGGAGAATTATGCTGCCATCCGAATTTGCTTGAATCCTCGACTCCATCGGATTAGATCCAGCTAATAAATCTTCAATCGTGTGAGTAGAAAGTTCTTGATGTTCCTTTAAATACCGGACCATCATTTCGAATCTCGATTTGACTTCCTGGGTATCCTTTTTTTCACCGGTTAGTTTAAGAATATTACCGCGCGAAGTAATCTGTACATCAGGATATGCTTGGCGAAGAAGATTTAGTTTGAGGTTGTTTTCACCAAAGAGTTCTAACGGTTCTATTCCTTCTACCGTCAGATTAATTTCACTTGTTTTGTCCAAAGAGTTAGATTAATATATTAAAGTTTTAAATAATATGTATTTTGTGCCCTGATCTGTTGAGGTAACCAATCATTTTCCAAAAGTACTAAAAAAAAGTCAAGTTCAAATCATGCCATGGGTCTCATTAATTACCGATTTTGGCTCAAATGAAGTCTATGTAGGTCAGCTCAAGGGAAGTATGCTACGCGCTCGCCAGGATTTACAATTTATTGATTTTACGCATGATATAAGAGCTCATGATATCGTCACGGCCGGTTGGTTGCTCAAAAACTGTTATAAAGATGCACCACCGGGTACGATACATGTGGTAAGTGTATTAAATAATTATACCAATGCTCAGTCCTATCTGGTGTTCAAATATCAGGAATATTATTTTGTAGGGCCCAATAATGGGGTTTTCAGTCTAGCAATAGAAAAACTGCCTGTTGAAATCTACGAAGTCATCGATGAGGTCGGTACTTCGTTTTCGATTAAGGAATTGTACACCCAGATCATCGTTCACCTAGCATCCGGATTGCCCTTAGGTGAGCTAGGGCCACCTGTGCGCAATTTGATTATGAGGATTCATCTTCAACCGGTGATTAATAAGTTTATGATTAGAGGATCAGTCGTCTACGTAGATCATTATGAAAATGTAGTCATCAACATCACTCGGGATCAATTTGAAAAAGCACGGGCCGGGAGGCCATTTTCAATCTATATGAAGCGAAATGATCCGATCTATGACATATCCCATACTTATCAAGATGTGTCTTTGGGCGATACGCTCTGCCTATTTAACGATAGTAATTATATGGAGATTGCCATTCATGGTGGAAAAGCTGCCAGTATGCTAGGATTGACGGTGGATGAGATGATCCAGATTGACTTTCATTCCGAAGGCTCATGATTACGCGTATTGTCAAATTAGAATTCGAAGATCAACACATCCCCGTATTTATGGGTATCTTTGCAGAGCATGCATTGATGATGGAGTCGGTACCAGGATGCATCAGTTTGGAGTTAGTACAAGATATATTGCATCCAAAAACATTTTTCACCATCAGCATTTGGCAAAGAGAGGAAGATCTGGAATCATATCGGGCTTCTGAATTATTTAATATCGTGTGGTCAAAAATAAAACCATTGTTTGCCGGTAGGCCGTATGCCTGGACCACTCAATCTATATATCATGGAAAAAATTGAAGTATCAGACTCTATTATTTATTTGGGATCCATCCAGTCTGCATTGGAGGAAGTATTGGCTCAACATCCAACGGCACAATTGTTTATCCTGGACGATGACCAGACTCATCAACACTGCTTTCCTATCATTCTTTCTAGTCTAGGTACTAGACCCTATCATGTGTACACAATGCCATCCGGGGAGTCCAATAAAAATATTGATTGCTGCATCAAGGTATGGCAAGCTATGACGGATGCTCAACTGGATCGCCATGCTATGATGATCAATCTCGGTGGCGGCGTGGTCGGTGATCTTGGAGGATTTTGTGCATCGACTTATAAAAGAGGGATTGATTTTGTGCAAATCCCGACGACCTTATTAGCTCAAGTGGACGCTTCGATTGGTGGCAAACTTGGTGTTGATTTTGATCGATTTAAAAATCATATTGGAGTATTCCGATCTCCTAAAGCTATACTGATAGATCCAATCATTTTGGCTACTCTACCCTATCGGGAGTTGCGGAGCGGTTATGCAGAGATTATAAAGCATTGCCTTATTGCAGATGGTAGTCATTGGGAGGAGTTGGTTAAGATTCAGGCATTGGATGAAGTAGATTGGTCTAAAATCATCCGCCGATCTCTGGAGGTCAAGCGCAAAATAGTCATAGCCGACCCTTATGAAAAAAACAAACGAAAACTTTTAAATTTTGGACATACGATAGGTCATGCCATTGAAAGCCTTTTTTTAGCCTCCAACTCACCTTTATTGCATGGAGAGGCAATAGCAGCTGGCATGATCTATGAAACCATGTTATCCACATTGCATCTTCGACTGCAGACCAATAAACAAAATGAAATCATCCGGTACATCATTTCCATCTTTGGTGTGCCTCCGCCATTGAATATGACAGCCTGGCTACCCATGATGAAACACGACAAGAAAAACATCGATCAAAAGATTAGTTTTTCGCTTTTGACTGATATCGGTGACAGCAGTTGGGATGTACTCATCAGCGATGAAGATTTGAAAGATTTAAAAGCAGCATCAGTTCATTAAATTCATATTAACTTGAATAAAAATCTACAAGCAGCAGTATCTATTCGCATGGACCATGGACGATTGGAAGATACGTTAGTGCATAAAGGTATGCGCAAAAAACTCATCGAAGACTTGCGTCGCAAACGAATATTCTCTGAAAAAATTCTCAGTGCGATGCATAAGATACCGAGACATCTGTTCATACCTCGGGGATTTGAACATTGGGCTTATCAGGATGTGCCATTTCCGATAGGGAGTGATCAGACGATCAGTCAACCCTACACGGTAGCTTTTCAATCTCAACTTTTGGATATACAGCCCGGAGATAAGATCCTCGAAATCGGCACCGGCAGTGGCTATCAGGCTGCAGTGCTTCATGAATTGGGTGCTAAAGTATATACCCTGGAGCGTCAGGAAAATTTGTATCATCAGACTGCTTCTTTTCTTAAAAAAATGGGGTATTTATCCATTCGATGTTATCTCAAAGATGGATTTGAAGGATTACCCAGATATGCCCCATATGACAAGATCATTATCACCTGCGGAGCTCCTAATGTACCTTCTTCCCTGCTAGATCAATTGAGTGATCATGGGTTGATGATCATACCTGTCAATGATGGTGCTGATCAAGTAATGAAAAGAATATATAAACGACCTGGAAATCAATATGAAACAGAGGCTCATGGTCTATTTAGATTCGTACCTTTTTTAGAAGGATTGGATAAAAAATAAAAAGACCGGATGACCTGTGCTAGCCCGTTTGAATGGAGGAACGCTCTGTTTTGGATAAGACGGACTGTGAGGAGTATGATGGAGGTAAATCCAAGTCACTTGAATACTTTCTTTACACAAATAATGAGTCTCGGTGCACAACCTTCAGATTCATTTTTCGGAGATCAACTTTAACCCGGCAATCTTTTTATGCATTAGTTTTTTTTCTGCTTCAGCGTGAGTATGTGTCACCGCCTGGAGATAACAAAGCCTTGCCCGTGGCGGATCCTGATGGGCATATAAATCACCCAACAAAGCATGATACACCGGTTGTACTTGCCAGGAGCTAAGAAAAGGTGAAGTTTGTATTGCTTCCAGCGATTCCTCTATATCATGGCACTTACTAAAAGCCACCATACGATTGAGCACGACAATGGGATTGGGTTGAATTGACTCCAGCCAATCATAGAGTTGCAATATTTTTTTCCAATCTGTTGCTTCATACGATGATGCCATACAATGCTCTTGGGCGATAGCTGCTTCCAGATGATAGGTGGTGATCTCATCACCTTGTGCACTTTGGTCAAGATAAATCATACCCTTGGTGATCAACTGATGATCCCAAAGGCTACGGTCTTGGTGAGCCAATAAAATAATATCTCCTGCATCGTCTAATCTACTGGCTATCCGTGACGCATGAAAACACATCAATGCCAAAGCGGCCAGCACTTTAGGAGTATTTGTTTTGGGATGTTCAGATAATATACTACCCAGGTATAAAGCTTGATGAATCAAATCTTTACGGATAGATTGATCAGAGTGCGTAGACAGATACCCTTCATTAAAAATTAAATAAATCGCTTTTAATACAGCATCCAAGCGATCATCATACTTGGACGGATCGATCAGACCGGGTTTGATCTGTTGGGTTCTAAAAAACTCCTTCGTGCGATACAGTCGTTTGGATATCGCTTCTTCAGTAGTAAGGAAGGCTTTAGCAACTTCCAAAGTAGAAAATCCACAAAGCGTCTTTAACATCAAGGTGATTTGATGTTCGGCAGATATGTCATCGTGACAACAAGCAAACATCATTTGAAGCAATTCGTCTTCAATAATTATTTGATCCCAAATTTTTTCAAATGCCGGCACAAAGGTGTAACCAGATTCTAATAACGTTTTTTCCTGCTCACTGATATCTAGATCGATCGTATGCTTTTTTTTCCTAAGCTGATCGATAGCAAGGTTTTTAGCCACCTTCATGAGCCAAGCTGCCGGATTATCAGGCACCCCATTCAATCTCCAGTTTTGGATGGCACGAACAAAACTTTCTTGTACAATATCTTCGGCTATCTCAAATTGCTTGAATCCAAAGATCTTAATCAGGACAGCTATGATCTTACCGGACTCGTGTCTAAAAAGATTGTCCGTAAGATGATCAATCGTAAAATGCGGTTTGTCCATAGTATTTGGCTGCTTAGCGATGCAAGGTATGGACTCTGTGATGATATCCCATGACCCATGCTTATGATACAAAGAAGGAATTAAAAAAAGTCTATGGTTAAATTTTTAGATCTCAAGCCTATGTGCTTACAAATTCCGCTTCCTATCTATTCACTGACTAAAATAAAATGAATCGGAGTATTGATTTAAATTCAAAAATTTTATGATCCGCTGTCTTGAAACCATTACATCGCAAGTGAATTAATCTGTCGTATTTCTACCTTACCATCTTCAAACTCAAGTATGGGACAATTTTTAGCCATCTCTACTGCTTCGGCATAACTCGCTGCTGTACACATCAGATACCCACCGACCATCTCTTTGCCTTCTATAAAAGGACCATCGGTGACTATTTTTTTATCGCCGAGGACTTGTTTTCCGGATTGATCCAACGGTTGAGCACTTAAAAATTTACCTTGCTCTGTGATAGCTCCCATCCATTGCATCCATTTCTGCATATGAAGTTGCCAAGCTTCTGGAGATTGTCTGATACCGCTGGCATCACCACCTCTAAATAAAAATAAATATTCAGCCATAATTTTTTTATATGAATAACTGGTTACTAAATGTTTTATGAATTTAGATTCTAATTTTCAAACTTTGATTTTGAAAAAAGCAGGCTTTTCGTTCTTACCAGCAGTAGATCATCTATTGGAATGCAAGCCAACATTGTTTTGTTCGGTATCCATAAAGAAGGCCATATAGCCTATTTCTGATGAAATCAAGGTTTTTGGCATGATGATATTACCTCCTGCTTCTTCTACTCTGGCTAACACGATATCAAGATCAGGATTGCCATTTAGATAGATTTTTGCGCCATGCATACTTGGTGTATGATATTGACTTTTCACCAAAGCGCCGCTTACTTTAAATTGTGCAGGATCATATGGAAAGCCTGCCATCTCCATTTCCATCATAGTTTGAACTTCCATGTTGATAGCAAAAATTGTTTCATAAAATTTTTTAGCTCGATCCAGATCGGCTACGGAGATTTCAAACCAGTTGAGGCTGTTTTCTTGATTTGTCATGATATTTTGTTTTATTTTTTAATTAATCATCCTTGTAGTCAAAGGCAAGACATTTGGAGATTCTAAAATTGTTTTTAATAGCTCTAATTACATTCACCATAATTTTATATAGTAGTGCTCTTTATTACCATTTGACGCAATCAAAGTCCTAAATTGGACAAGATTTTTAAATAAAAACAGAGCACTATCCAAAAAAAAGACTTTTTACACAAATTTAATGTCCTATAAACATGAATGAGACCGTCATATAGCTATACATTGCACGACTAAATCGATAAATGTCAAATTCAAATAATTTTAATTTTAAAAAACTTGTCCATATGAAAAAACTAACTTTATTACTTGCAGCATTTTTTATGCTGAATTCTGCCTTTGCTCAATCTCTGTCTAAAGTTGAACGAAAAGCAGCCAGCCAATACATGAAGTGGAGCACGAAGGAATTTAAAAAAAGTATCAAAGGATTATCAGAAGCCCAACTCAACTTCAAAGCGGACCCGGATAAGTGGTCTGTAAAAGATTGTGCCTATCATATTGCTTTCTCAGAGGGAGCATTGCGAGGTGCATTGGATGGTACCTTGGCAGGTGCCCCAGACCCTGCAGCCAAAGCTGAGCTGAAGTCAACCGATGATCAAATCAAGGGTATGATCACCAGTAGAGAGACCAAGGTAAAAACAATGCAACCTTTTGAACCTCAGAATACTGGTTTTAAATCCCTTGCCGAAGCCCTGACAGCCTACGATGCCAAAAGAGGAATGTTGATGGATCTGGTAAAAACTACAGCCAAAGACTTGCGTAATTATGTCGTAGTGCTTCCTTTCGGAAAGATGGACGCTTATCAGTTTACACTGTTTATCGCCGGCCACACCAATCGGCATACTCAACAAATTGCAGAGGTGAAAGCATCCGCTGGATTTCCAGCAAAATAAAATTTTTAAATTTAATTTATAAGTCTAAAGCTCGTCTCGATTAGTTCGAGACGAGCTTTTTTGTTTTAATACAGGAGAAGAAAGGAGGAAGAGTACTTTAAAAGTGTGAATACCTCGTTTTTTTACGGGCAATAGTCAACATCTCTGGTAAGAGTAGTTAACTTTAGGGACTAATCTTAATATATGAAAAACTATTGTTTATTGATTTTTGCATTATCCTGCCATTTAGCTTTTGCCCAACTCACCCCATTAGGTCATTTTGATCATCATCAGGATGTCGGCAATCCGATTAAGCAAGGATCCGCTACCTATAACGCTGTGGATCAAATCTATACCCTCAAAGGAGCAGGTATCAATATGTGGACTAAAATAGATCAGTTTCAGTTTTTATGGAAAAAAATCAAAGGTGATTTTACCATTAGTGCTACCATCAAATTTATAGGTCAAGGAGCTGCAGCCCACCGCAAGATCGGTATAATGGCTCGTGATGCCCTTACGACCAACTCCAGATATGCTGACGCTTGTGTACATGGTGATAACCTGACTTCATTACAATATCGATTGACCGATACCTCAAATACTGGACAAGTCACTGTCCTGACTTATTATCCTACGGATATTGAGTTTTCACGACGGGGCAATCTATTTAGTTTCTCAGCTGCTGTGCGCGGAGAAAATTATAAAACAGTGACGAAAGAAATGGAGTTAAATGAAGAGGTCTATGCAGGATTGTTTATCTGCTCGCATGTAGAGGATGTGATTGAAACTGCAGAGTTTAGTAATGTGAGGATCATCATCCCGGTGCAGCCGGATTACAGACCATACCGCGATTATATCGGCAGTCATCTGGAAGTGATGGATATAGCAACAGGGCATCGCAAGATTTTACACAGTGAGCCGCATTCTATTCAAGCACCCAACTGGACCAAAGATGGCAAACATCTTATCTACAATAGTTCAGCCGGAATATTATATAAATACGCTCTGGCTGATGGCTCAATAAAAGAACTCAACACAGGAGAACTGAAAAGCAATAATAATGATCATGTGATATCGTATGACGGCACTAAACTGGCTATCAGTCATCACGTAGGAGAAAAAAGAATCTCGACCTTATATACATTACCAATAGCCGGTTCAGATAAACCAGTTCAAATCACTTCGCCGGATTCTGGACATTCGTATTTGCACAGTTGGAGTGTGGATGGTCGTAAATTGATTTTCACCGGTCAGCGCAAAGGCCAGTATGATATATGGTCTATTGATATTGCTACAAAAAAAGAAACTCAACTGACTAATTCTCCGATACTAGATGACGGCCCTGAGATGAGTCCTAATGGCCAATGGATTTATTTTAATTCTGTCCGTACGGGTACTATGAAACTCTGGCGGATGAAAGCCAATGGCAGCCAGCAAGAACAAGTCACTTTTGATGAATACAATGATTGGTTTCCACATTTCTCGCCGGATGGCAAACAGATCCTATATATCTCTTTCCCAAAAGAAATCGATCCCACACAGCACCCATTTTATCAACGAGTGTATCTTCGTATCATGCCCACGAGCGGTGGAGTACCTAAGACCATCGCATACATTTATGGAGGCCAGGGGACTATCAATGTGCCAAGCTGGTCACCGGATGGTAAGAAAATAGCTTTCGTGAGTAATTCGAAAATGTAGGTCTGGGTCTACTTGATATAATATCCAGTGACATAAGTCATCGTAGTCCCACACCTTACTTTTCATTAGTTTTACCGGATGAGAAAGGGATTTATCCTGACGCTGATAGTACTACACTTATTAACAGATACAACTGCACAAGGATTTACCTTCCTAGAACGACCGCTTTATCCTCGTATGGTAGCAGAATGGGAGCCGGCCAAGGGAGTGCTCATATCCTGGCCGCCGAGTCTTCCTCACCAATTAATTGTAGAGCTTGCAAAAGACAGCAAACTCTATACTCTGATTGAAAATGAAACCTCAAAACAAGATGCCATCATATGGATGAACAGGTGGGGGATCGCTTTAGAAAAAGTGAAATTCATTATATCTCCACATGGGATCGATGTGAGTTGGACTAGAGATTGGGGCCCTCACGCAGTATTTAACAGGGAAGGCTCCATGAAACTTGCTGATGGGCAATATGAATATTCTACTCCGGTTATGAATGCACCTTGTAATGATACCTTGGCCTTTTTGTATAAAGATGAGCATGGAAATATTGAAAAGACGATTATTGACGATCAAATACCAAGTTACATCGCTACTGCAGATAGTATAGAGTTGTTGGCTCTACCCTTCGCTTTTACGGGTGGCAATGTAATATCAGACGGTCGACAAACTGCATTTTCCACCTGTGCTCTGATCACAGAAAATAACTTTATGGGCATTATTACAAGCCAATTTTTATCTGGTGCCAAAAACTTATTAGGGATTGAAAAATACCATGTCATTTCCAATTTTGAAACCAGAGGTATACAGCATATCGATTGTTATTTAAAAATGCTGGATGAGGAACGACTATTTGTATTATTGCCTCCGACAGATCATCCATCTTATGAAGTATATAACCGGATCATAAAAGATGAATTGAGTTTATTGACCAATGCTTTTGGCAGGCCCTATCAAATCCTGCGGTTGAACACTGCCCGCTTTTCCGGAAATCAACTGGCAGCATATTCAAACTCACTCATATTAAATAAAACCATATATGTTCCATTGTATGGCATTGCCCAAGATTCTATTGCATTGGCACAGTGGCGAAACGCCATGCCAGGCTATACCGTAAAAGGATTTGAATTTACCCTCAGCAAGGAACCCTTCCTCAGCACTTCTGCTTTTAATTCCTATAAAAATATTGGTTGGAATGGCGGTGATGCATTACACTGCCGGACAAGAGCTATCTGGGATGAACATATGACTTATATCAGCGTAGATCGACTATCGTCGATCGTGACGGCATCGTCCGCCTACACAATCCGAGCTGTCATACAAGATTATGGTAGCTCTCAAGATACAGTGTTATCAGCGCAACTGTTATGGAGAATATCCGGACAAACAGAATGGCAAAAGACCAATCTCAACCAGACAAAATCAACCTATCTCGATAAAAGTGAAATATCTAGACCGGCAGGACATGACCCTGTTAACAATCTATATTTCGGGCGGTTCTCCACTGAAGCAGTAGGGAAAACTATTGAATATTATGTTTCAGTTAGGAACCATCAAAATATAGAATATACCATGCCACGGACTGCTCCGCTCGGAGTTTATTCATTTGAAATACGATAAAGGATTTGGAGAAGGATAATCAGCACCGCCCATAGGCAGGCCGGAAAAGAAATTACTCCAATATACCTACTGGCAATTTTGATATTTTCTCAAGGATCATATCTGCATAATAGATCTCGCCCCCTTCGGATTGGATCTGAATTTTGCCTTTAGTCAAAGGGGTTTCTATTCCATCTTTGATGTGACGGGAGCGTAATAAGATCATATTGACTTTACCATTGACCATATGGACTGCCGTATCACCGAGGCAATATAGATCGATGGTATTCCAAGACCCGGTGGGCAATTCTGCATCTACACTTTTGACACAGTGCCTGCCAATCGGATTATCGACATTAAAAGTCATCAATGCGCCTGCGGGGTCATAAACATAATCCCCCTGGGCATTTTTAATAGCTCGAATGTCAAAAGAGGCACGATCAAGCCCCCAGTAATCTCCACAATCTTTTTCTTGGATCTGAAATTCCTGGGAGCGCATCCAAAAGCCCCAATCTACGGCATGCGGGCCTACAGCATGGTATAAGATACCGCTATCCAACCGAGATTTATCTTTAGGCGGCCATTTGAGTTTACCCCATTTGAATTTACACTGGAAGTGATAGTTTTCGTATTCCGTTTTAGTCGAAATGCCGCCGAAACGCTCGCCGGTGATGTGTATGACTTTTTTACCATCTACTTCAGCCACTGTAAATGCCTGCTGAACAGGATTTAATCCCAGGGCCGGGATATCTGCTCTGTGTTTCCCTTCAGCATCGAGCCCCGGTCCGATATAGACATCCCAATTGTTGAGGTCTCTATTATTGAATAATTGAATTGTATTATCTCCTGTCATCACCGCCTTGGGAGAGCAAGCTAGCATACAAAAGCAAAGGAATAGACAAATTCGTTTATTTTCCATAATCACTTTTGTTTTGCGGCCGTGGGTCTTGTTAAAAGATTTTATCTATTTAAAGAACATTTTTAGAAATGGGATTAATTGATCAGCCATTATCTGATGATCTGCTTTGCTGGGATGATAAGAGCACCCACCGGGAGTCATAGATGAAAATTGGAATACTTTGATCTGAGGTCTATTTATCCTAAGTCGATTGATGCGATCCGCTATCGTGTGAAGATGTCGATAAAATGCAACATTTTTATCTCCACCTACCATCGGGCTGGTTAATAACACGATCTGAGTAGTGGGATAATGGCTGTACAGTGTATGAATAAAATCCACATATCGTTGCACAAAAACAGTGGAATCAAACGGCTTTCGTGCATGCACACCATCCCCATCAGAAAAATCATTCGTACCCAGGCAAATTGCTAAAAGGTCCGGGGTGTACGCTGTAAAATCCCAACGTTGCGAACTATCTGAACCGAGTTGCAAATTTTCATACACTTCAGGCATGGCTGGACAATCCACATCCCAGCATCGATATATCCCTATACCTGATACGCTGCTCAACATAGGCTCCAGATCCAAAGCTCTGGCGGCTATACTTGCATAGGAAAAGTAAGCATTATGCTGATCATACCATTGGCCGACACCACACGGGATATCTAGTGTATCATTGCCCATACCACAGGTAATAGAGTTACCTATAAATTCAATATTGCCATTAGATAAAGTCTTAGGGGGCAAAATCTCACGCGCTGCCATTCGTACGATCGAGATAGCTCCGGTAGCAGCTTCCGTAGATTTTAATATTTTGACCTCATGTACTTCATTCCGATGTGTTGGTAGAATGGTGATGCGCTGCGACAAGGTATCCGTGATTTTGATACGACCATTATAAATCCCGTCCAGCTCGATGGATACATAACCATGATTGCCCTGCGTAGTGAGATTCCTGCACCAGATGATGCAGCTATCGCCTTTAAAATCGAAGGCTACACCAGATGCTGAGCTCACCAGAACTAAACCATTCTTAACATCAAATGCCGTCCGGCCCAATGTATGAATCGCAAGATCATTCAGTAAAAATTCTTTGATTTGAAATGCTCTGCAAGAAGGAACAATTACATTTAAAGAAAGAATGGAACAGAGCCAAAAATACTTTTTAATACTTACCATGCATTAGCTTTAAAAAACTAATTTTTTATCGATTGATCAGTCCAAGATAGTCAATTCTTTAAAATTTATTAATCTCAAAAATTAACCCTGTAAGGCAGGATAGTCTTAGTTTTAGAAAAATAAAAAATAGCATAAATGAGTTCAAGATCCAGTTTTACTTTATGGGTTGCCTCTATCAATACCCTTCTACTGATGTGGTCTTGTAACAGCAGCAGGATCGTCTCTAATGCAGGATCGGCATACTATTCACCTATTGACAACAGTACGTTGTATGCAGATAAAGCGCCCTACAACATGCCATATAATAGAATCATTGATGCGGCTGGTGAGACCGTACGATATGGTGACGGTAATTTGGAAAATCATAGTCTCGACGCTATTGTCTTGCAGGATGGTAAAACGCTCGCAGTCCAAGACAGATATGGTTTAGCTTTATTCGATCTATCGACGAGGAAAATACTCGAACGATGGACTTATAGCCAAGAAACTATTTTCGCAGGGAGCATGAGTACTTATTCAGGCATTACGACAGTACAGTATCACGATTCGACTTTTATTTTTTGGGGAGCTGGTGGTCGGGAAATTGAATCGGCAAATGGTAAAGTCAACTCATACGTAATGCAAGCCTATTGGAATCCTCGTGCAACGAAGAAAATCAAGCTCATCCACGCCTTCCCATTCAAACCAGAATCACCTGCTACGATAGCATTACCTAACCAAGTCATTACCAATATAGAAGGTGGTCAACTCTACTTGTATACGGTCTTGAATGGTAACAATAAAGTAATAAAAGTCAATGTAAATAACCAGGAGATCATATGGTCTTCTCCTACCGGTGTCGCCCCATATGGCTTAGTCATAGCAAGTGATAAATTGTATGTAACGAATTGGGCAGGAAGTGTGCCAGATCCTTCCGATGGCAAAGAGACCGCCGGGGTACCCTGGGGCAGCGCATATGTAGATCCAAAGACTGGTGCTATAGAGCAAGGTACAGTCTCCGTGTTTGATCCCCAGACTGGGCGATTGATCCGAGAGATCAAAGTAGGACTTCACCCTAACTCGATTGTGAGGAGCCCCGATGGGCTATTCGTCTATGTAGCTAATGGTAACAGTGATTACATCTCCGTGATAGATGTGGAGCGAGATAAGGCTGTAGATTCTATATTTGTTGGACTTTTTAATGATCATAAAGAATATGTCGGCAGCTCACCCAACGGCTTAGCGATCCATCCGAAGGGAAATCTACTGTATGTTGCCAATGGTTTGGACAATGCCATCTGTGTAATAGATCTAAAAAGCAGGGCTTTGAATCAAACGTATTCCATCAATGGCTATATTCCTACAGAAGCCTATCCGTCCAGTGTGGTGTTACACGAGGATGACATCATCGTAACCAATCTTGAAGCCAATGGGGCTCGGGCTATACAAGCAGCCACTGAATCAGAGATAAATACCAAACAAAGTCTTAAAAACCAAGCTGCACGGGACGCCAAGTTTAATGCACATCGACAACATGCCTCCATTTCATTTATCCCAGTACCCGATACCATCTTATTAAAATCGTATACAGAAAAAGTAAGGCGACTGAATATGGAATACCGATTGGAGTTAGTCGGGCGTTTGCCGCGTCCTGATGCCTTACCAAAGCCCGTACCGGAAAGAATTGGCGAGCCTTCTGTTTTTAAGCATGTGTTATATATCATCAAGGAAAATCGCACCTATGATCAAGTGCTGGGTGATATGCCTGAAGGCAGAGGTATGAAAGCGTTATGCCTTTTTGGTGACTCAGTGACTCCCAATCAACATCAATTGGCTCGTGATTATGTGTTGATGGATAACTATCATGTTTCGGGTAAAGGATCTGCAGAAGGTCATCACTGGGCCAGTGCGGGCATGGTGACCGATTATACTGAAAAAATGGTCAGAGCATGGTTTAGGAGTTATCCACATGTATTGAATGATGCTATGGTATATAATAAAAATGGCCTGATCTGGAATAATGCCCTCGATCATGGTAAGTCGGTACGTATATATGGTGAAGCCTGTACTTTTGAATACGATAAAAACAAATACAACTGGAAGACCTTGTATAACCTATGGCAACAGAAAAAATTAAATGAATTTAAAGGCGTGAGCACCACGACTATATCCAGAGTACGACCTATATTAGCTCAGACTTTTCCAGGGGGCGATGATGAAACCATCAATGAGCAGATGCGTGCAGATGCTTTTATCAAAGAATTAAACGAATTTGAATCAATGCCAGGAGATCAATTGCCGCAACTTATGATCATGGCACTGCCTAATGACCATACAGCGGGCACGAGCCCAAATTTTCCTACGCCACGAGCTATGGTCGCAGATAATGATCTAGCGGTGGGCAGAATCGTTGAAGCTATAATGCATAGTCGATTTGCGGAAAATACAGTCATTTTTATAAGTGAAGACGATTCGCAGGCAGGATGGGATCATATTTCTGCCTACAGAACAACGGGTTTTGTGATCAGTGCATACTCCAGGCTAAAAAAGACCATACATACCAATTACAATCAAACTTCAATGTTGCGCACCATAGAGCAAATCCTAGGTCTACCACCAATGAATGTCATTGACGCTACCGCATTACCCATGTTTGATTGTTTTAGTGATCGACCCAATCTTTCATTTAAATACAAAACAATTAAAAACAAAATCGCCTTAGATGAGATGAATCCTGAAAGACAAAACTTGCAAGGCGCCGCACAGAAATTTAGTGACCAATCTGTGAAGTATGCAGTCCATCTTATCGATAGGGGTCACGATGCCATCTTGAATCGAATACTTTGGCATTCAGTCAAAGGAAACAAACCTTATCCGGCACATTTAGCTGGCGGAGATGATGCGGATGATTGAGAAATGGTATAATTAAATCTTTACGACTCTTTCGATAAAATCCTGATAGGAAATAAGATTTAAAAGAGATTTAGTATGACGCTGGAGCAATGCAAATGTTTCATTATAATCAGCACCGACATTATGCCAAATATTGACCAATCGCTTTTGCTCCTCGAATAGTTTGATTTTACCACTATTTTGTAAGAGATGCTGCAGAGTAGCTTTAAAATATTTTTGAAGAGCTCTCCCGTGGTTTAACCGTGTAATTACCCCACACCCATAGTCAATATCTACCGTAAAATAATTAAGACGATGATCATGAGCAAGAATAAAATCAATATAAGCTTTGTATGTGACTCCGCACCACTCCCCAACCTGACACAATGGATGAGCCATAGATTCACTTAATGGCAAACAATCATGTACGATCATGATACCATCCGGGGTTAATAAGTCAAAACAGCAGGACAAATCCCGGTATGAAGTGTGATACTCATGCCAGGAATCTACCAAAATAATATTATATCGTAATGATTTATGATTGATTGCAGTTATACAATCTGATACTTCGAAAGATTCGCTTCGAAAATTTAAATTCATTTGATCATCATAACTACTCGGGCAGTTATACATTAGCCGATGACAGGTACTCAATTGACTCCTGTCTATACCTCTAAAAAGATTACCAGTGGTAGGAGTACAAAATTCAAGATAAGAATGCCAACCATTTACCTTGGCCAACGTATTGATGATGTCGACTTTTGTAAACAATTTTGGTTCGACTGCATTCATATTGATATCAAGATTTTTATAAAAAGGTTGTGGAAATATAAAATAGTTTTCAAAACCTTCACCCAAATATAAAACTTCCTCAAAGATCAACAGCTTCATTCGATTCTTCAACGTAGCAGCGATCACATAATCACTTAATTTTGATCCAGTGAAAACCCTTTCGAAGGGAGTGCCAACGATGTACCGATCACTGCAATGAGCCGGACAATAGAAATAGACTTTCGAGAAATGTTGGGTGGTTATAAAAATATTTAAATTTCGAAGAAATAGATAAAATTCAGAACGATGAATACGATTCAGTTATTGGAGCAGATCTAAATGTTTTAAATGAGCGTATTTCAATTTTTCACAACTCGATCATACCTCATCATAATACTTTGAATGTCTGGAAAGTATACTACTTTAGTTTCACGAAAGTTGATCCTTGGGCATTCGAATCTGAATGATCAATGCAGATATTACTGTGACACTGCCAATCATTATGATGGCATATTGTATCCCATATCGATCAGCCAACAACCCCGAAGTCCATGCACCTATAGCATACCCAAGATCTCGCCAAAATCTAAATACACCTACACTTTCCGCGCGTTGGCTGGGATGGGTGTATTGAGCAATAGTAGCTAGAAAGGTAGGATAGACAAAAGCTGTACCCAAACCTAAGCACGCAGAGATGATGAAGATGGTATAAAAATCTTTGAATAATGGTAATAATAGAATTGCAATACCCTGCATTAACATTCCGATAAAAAGCAATCTTTTTTTGGAAAACACATCAGAAAGCTTGCCCGTGTACAATTGAGCTAGTCCCCATACAAAAGGATATATACCTGAGATAATCCCTATATCCTGATTGTTGAATTTTAATCCTAAAAGCAGGATTGGTAATAATCCCCAAATCATACCATCGTTCAGATTATTTACCAATCCGGCTTGGGTGACAGCGCTGAGCGTCTTATGTCTGACGGTAGTGTCTAAAAATACATGACTCATCATTTTGATCGAGCTGCCTTTACTCTGATCTGTTACAAATGATTGAGTATCCCTGACCAGAAAAATAGAACACGACAATCCTATCATGCTCAGCACAATGCCTATATAAAAAGGGTAGGGTCTGATCCCATATTGATCGGCTATATAACCGGTCGCATATGCGATCAATCCAATCGCTAGGTATCCAGCAAATTCATTGATACCCATCGCCAATCCCCTGTCTTTATCTCCCACCAGATCCATCTTCATGACTACAGTGCTGCTCCAGGTCATCCCTTGACTGATCCCCAATAATACATTGGCCGCTACTATCCAGTTCCACTCAGGTGCATACATGATCATAAATGGAATCGGCAATGCAATGACCCAACCCAGGATTAAAATGTTTTTACGACCGAGGTGGTCCGCTAATTTTCCAGTGAAATAATTCGCTATAGCTTTTGATATTCCAAATGCAACGATAAAGGACAATATGATAGAATGGGAGGTTAGTCCAAATTCCTCTTCAGCCAATTGTGGCAAAATAGATCGCTCCATACCCACCATGCCGCCGACGAAGGCAGTGATGCACACCAAGAGAAAAAACTGTTTCCAATTTTCTTTTAAGCCTGCTTTGTAATTCATATCAATAAATGTGCAAGAGCTGTAACCACTTGAGAGAGGAGTGCCAGAGCATCATGACTTCCTGAGTTTTCGCCTTTTTCAAAATCACCTTCCTGTTGTGCCATGGTATTGGTCAGATGTGCAAAGCACACTATGTTTTTTTGTTTAGCTAAAGCATAAGCATAAAGTGCTGCCGCCTCCATTTCTACGCAAGTGACTCCATTTTGTTTCATAGCTGAAATAGCAGTGACCGTTTCCCGATAAGGCGCATCGGTGGTCCAACTCTTAGCAGGAAAAAACATATTTTGATTAGAGTGATCTTGCATAACCAATAGATTATACAATTGGTCATTTAACTGTGCTGATATGGCAGGATGCAGATAGTGGTGACTGGTGCCTTCGTCTCGTATGGTTTCTACAATCAAAGCATATTTTTTGACAGAATGAGTAGAACTAATGATTCCTGCAGAGGTAACACTAATAATAAGTTGACACCCGGATACAAATAATTGTTCAGCGACTAGAACCGCATAAGGTGCACCTACAATACAAGGCAATATACCCAAGTCATAATCAAGGATTTTGAAATCGTAAAGTTTCGAATGATAACAAGCCCAAAACGCATTGATGGTAGCCCTGCCGCTATCCACCAGATGCTGAGTCAAGTCTCCATCCGGGTCCAGGATACAGATTTTAGGAACTTCACCTAACGCTATGTTTTTTTGTCTGCGTGCTTCGCGCAATAAATTTTCGGGAAGAAAAACGGATGCTTCTGCGTAATTTTTGTTTTTAAACAGATCAGATTGTATCAAATTATTCATAAAAATAACAGCGTTTAGATTATTGAATAGCACATCGATTAGCCCCTGATTCCAGCTCAAGGCTATTGGGTGGAATAGGTTGGCCCCTGTGATTATTCAACAAAATAGCTAAGTAATTTGAAGGCACAGCAGGGGTACGGGACATAATTGTTTGGATAAATGTCGATTCATCTTGTTGCGAAAACGCTAACTTTTTTATTGCTCCCACTGTAGATAGAATAGGCACCTGATCAAAGTCTATCGGCAGGTGTGTATGAGCCGGTAACACAATAGTATCGTCGGGATAGGTCAGCAGATGCTGTACTGATTGGTATAATAATTTAGTTTTTTCTAAAACTTGACCTGAGTTGGTACCTAAATCAGGCCTACCTACACCATTGATAAATAAAGTGTCTCCGGTCAACAGTACTTTTGAAGCTATTAAAAACGAAACTCCGGAATAAGTATGACCGGGGGTATAAATTGTTTGTATTGCTGTCGAGCCGACCACTAGGTTTTGAGCTGTGGAAAGTGGCGTATAATCAAATCCTATGTCCTCGGATTTGGGTAACACCAGTGAGGCTTTCATTTTTAAACTCAGGTCTCGTGACCTGGATAAATGATCGGCATGAATATGGGTTTCAACGACATATTTTAATGTACATTTCTCTCGACGAATAATTTGCTCATAGACTTCCACATCGAGTGAGGCATCCACGATCAAGGCTTCATGGTCGGAAATAAGGATATAAGACAAACATCCTTTACCGGTCCTCCTGCATTGAATAATTTTGAAATCTTTCAATAAAATCTCAGCGGTATTCCAGGACATACTCCAAGCTTTTAACCCACCCTCCAGTGAATAGGTTTGATATCCATTTAAGGCAAAAAGTTGTGCTGCTTTTTTGCTGGATTGGCCACTATTGCAGTAAAATACTACAGGGATAGTTTTATCCAAATGGAACCCTTGAAAAATTTGTGGATGACCTTGCTTCAGTTTATCATAAACATCTAAATGTATACTCCCGGCGATATACCATTCAGCACGCTCTGCCATTGGCCGAATATCCACGATAGATATAAGTGTACCCAACTCTAACCAATCTCTTAACGTAGCCGTTTTCAAGCTATGTACTTGATCTACTTGTTCCAACATAATACAAATGTAGAGCAATTAGAACCTGCAAGATTTTACATAAGATAAATAATCAAAGAGAGCTACGGATTCTGCTGAGACTGACCTGAGTGATACCCAGATAAGAAGCGATGTGTTTTAAAGGCACTCGTTTTAATATGTCTGGCTTTTCGGTCAGTAAAGAGCGGTACCTTTCTTCAGCAGTGTGGAATTGAATGCTTTCGGTGCGTCTGACAGATTCGACAAAAGCAGATTCAAATATTTTTCTAAACAATCGCTCTATCCCAGGGTACGAGTCATAAAGTCTAAATAGTTTGATAGAATCTATACCGATAATTTCTGAAGGTTCGATGAGCTCAATTGCCTTTTTGGAAGGTCTACCTGAAAAAAGACTTTCTACTCTGGCCAGGATATTATGTTCAAACACAAAACTTTCTGTGATCTCAATTTTATCCTTAAAATAATAAATTCGAGCCGCACCGGATTGTATAAAATAGATAGTTCTACAGGTATGACCAATCGGCTGAAGTATTTTGTTTTTAATAAAATGATGGGTAGAGCATATGTCAACTATAGCCTGATATGCTCCCGGAGTAAGTGTATGAAAGGAATTAAAAAAATCCAGTAGTGACTGCAATCCAATGTATGTCTTCAATTACTTCTTCTGTTCCAATTCTTTCATCTTGTCAAATACTGCTTTAAAGGTGGCAGATGGATTGCCCCGGTCAGCAGGTACTGTGGTGACATTGTAATAATTATCCATAAAACCAGAAGGTCCAGACCAAACAGTCTGCATGATGCCATAATATTTTGGTTTCATTGTTTTTGTAGCATATTGACGCCACCGAGCCATATCTTCTGCCTGTAGTATTGCGACCTGAGGTCTATTCCATGGGCATGTAATCACTCGAAATCCTTTGCTGGCAAAATAGACCGGGGTCTGATCCGGACGCTCATAATGCCAGTCGCAGATCACGACATCTTTAGCGATCAAGTCTATTGCCCGATGGGTATTATTCATACTGGCCTCCCACAGTCCTATACCGGTCAATTTGCCATCGATAAGTCTATCCCCCCAGATCCAAAGCTCGCGTTGTTTCAGGTTTAAATGATTTCTGATTTTATTGACCTCACCGGCAAAAAGATCTGCTTTATCCAGGCCACTGCAACGGGGGCATTTATCATCTCCGATATAAAATACTTCATCCATACCGGCGTGAAATGCTTTCGCTTCAAACACATCACAGATTTCATCGACCAGATCAAATACAACGGCATGTACCTCGGGATGTAAAGGACAATAACTTTTGCAATAGAGCCCATCCGCATTAGGCCATTTGTAGGTCTCCGGCAGTTTTACATGAGGGGTTTCGTCAAACTGTGGGTAGACCGATAACAATCGGGTATGCTTAGTATGCCAAGATTGATGACCTAACAGATTGACCTGAGGTACAATCTCGATCTTGTGAGCCTTACACGCATCCACCAGTGCTTTCGCATCTTTATACGTTAAAGGAAATGAATCCCTTAATTCCGGCCGGGATTTATATTCATATTTATAATCTACCCGCAGCAGGAGGTGAGTGACTTTACGAGGACCAAGCTCATCGTGGATAAATTTAATAAATCGATTGACTTCTTTGGCATTAGGTGCGCCTATGGCAAAACCTTTGACTTCAAAAAAAGTATCTACGGTAGCCCCCTGACTCATGACCGTCTGATAAAAGAGACTTAGGGCAAACAGGAAAGTATATTTACGCTGAAAAAATGTTGTCATCTTGTAAAATTAATTTTTAAATACATCTTGTCTGCTAATATATATAAATTTTGATTAGTCCAGTCATACCCCTCCACCGGGCACCCGATTTATTTAGTTCAGCATCGTATCCATTTTATTCATTTTACTATTCTTTATCCTATTTTTACCCCATTATACCATTTCAAACTCGACCAGATGCATAGCGGCCTCCATTATTCTTTCAAAGAAGTGATTACCTGGACCAGGAGAGATCTATATTATTTGACAGTGATCTCAGCAATACCTGCCTGTTGCTATATCCTATTGGGTTGGAAATGGTTAGCTATACCTTGGCTCCCGGTGGCCTTATTGGGTACAGCAGTAGCTTTTGTGGTAGGATTCAAAAACAATGCGAGTTATGATAGGACCTGGGAGGCTCGCCGGATCTGGGGAGCTATACTCAATGGCAGTCGCAGCTGGGGGATTATGGTCAAAGATTATGTATCCGCTAAACATTCGACTGCATCAATCGACCCTCAGGAGTTAAGAGCTGTTCATCAGACCTTGATCTATAGGCATTTTGCATGGCTCACTGCTCTTCGATATCAATTGAGGACTCCTCGGGTCTGGGAAGCGATCTACAAAACACATAATGCTGAATATAAAAATAAATACTTTAAGGTCGACGAACACGAAAACCGAATAGAAGATGCGTTAAAGCCGCTGCTCTCTGATGAAGAGTACAAAGCTGTGGCGAACGTATCCAATCGAGCCACTCAACTGATAGCGTTGCAGTCCAGTCACCTGAAGCGGTTGCTGGATCAGGGTCTCATCGAAGACTTTAGACATATGGAACTGGAAAAAATGTTAATCGAGTTTTATACTCAACAAGGTGCCAGTGAGCGGATAAAAAATTTTCCATACCCAAGACAATACGCTACCCTCAATAAGTGGTTTATTCACATTTTTATCATCCTTTTACCACTCGGTATGTTACAAGAATTTGAAAAACTAGGTGGCAATTTGATTTGGCTAGCCATACCCTTCAGCACGTTGGCCAGCTGGGTCTTTACTACACTGGAGAAAATCGGCGAAAGCAGTGAAAACCCTTTCGAAGGGAGTGCCAACGATGTACCGATCACCGCAATGAGCCGGACTATAGAAATAGACCTCCGCGAAATGTTAGGTGAACAAAATATTCCTGCACCACTCCAGCCGCAAAACAATATTCTTACATAATTTAATCTAAGTACGAATGGATAAGATAGAAAAAATATTTGAAAATAACAAACTATGGGTAGCAGAAAAACTCTCTATCAACCCAGATTATTTCGAAACCTTAAGTAAGGGACAGTCTCCTGAATTTTTATACATCGGATGTAGTGATAGCCGGGTCACCGCCGAAGATCTGATGGGTGTGCAACCCGGTGAAGTCTTTGTACATCGCAATATAGCCAACATGGTGATCAGCATAGATCTCAATGTGATGAGTGTATTGAACTATGCCGTGCGCCATCTCAAAGTCAATCACATCATCGTCTGTGGGCACTATGCCTGTGGTGGGGTCAAAGCAGCCATGCAAAGTGCCGATTTAGGGATACTCAATCCTTGGCTCAGAAATATCCGGGATGTATACAGAATTCACAAAATAGAACTTAATGCTATCCAAGATATTGAAAAACGATATGATCGATTGATCGAACTCAACGTACAAGAGCAATGTATCAATCTGATCAAAACAGCTGCAGTCCAACAGGCGCATAAAGAGCGAGGGCTTACCGTGCACGGCTGGGTATTTGATATCCATACGGGTCAATTGATCGATTTAAAAATTGATTTTAGAAAAATCTTGGCTGATATTATGGAGATCTATCGGTTGGTTTAATTGGGATTCCATATTTTTCAAAGTTTAGCGAGACCCTTCATTCCGTTACTTTATACACCCAAAACGTGTCGCCGGTCATTTGACACCAGGCTCTGTGCACTTGGCCAAGGTCATTTCGTACAAATAATAAATTGAATGGCAATGCACTAAAGTAGTCTGTGGTCACCGGATGCAATGGGAAAAAATTTCTACGCTCCAAACCATTCCATTCGTAATACAACCTGTTTTCATGCAAGCCGATGATCATTTTTTTGCCATCATTATCTCGGTATTGACCTATATATTCACTGTATTGATCTTTTGACTCTTTAGGCAACGGTAGTATGGCGTTTTTTATTTCAGATATTTCTTCTACGATCGTGTTTGCGAAGGCTTGTAAATATTGTTTACCCGTTTTTTTGGTTGCCAGTCGAGAATACCCATTGATACCACTGGGGTTGTAGGTGCCACCAGCCAATACATAAGGTGTCATAGGACCACTCTTGTTTTTTGCACTGCTATCATTACTCGCTTTAGTCATATCTACCAGATCAGGCCGCAGATACAAGATATTAGAGGTCTCACCATCATCAGCATGGCCACCATATGCGGTTTTTCTATACGTTTCATCTACTTTGGTAAAATTAGCTCTGCGATAATCACTGTAATACAATAAGATCCCATCCTTTCGTAATATACTCGCAGCAGATGCCAATGTAGGTGTAGTACTGACGCCTACATTGATGATATAAAATCGTCTAGGGCCATATGCAGCCAGAGTCCTGACGATCTCCAGTATCATGTCACGACTCGTATGAAAGTAGGTGGTAGTAGATCCGGCATATTTAATAAAGGCGGGGTAATAACCATAACTTATGGTAGGCGTGATGATGACTTCACATTGTTTGGCAATCAAATGTTTTAAACCCTCAGCCTGTATAAAATCAGTAGCTAATGGCAGATGAGGCCCATGCTCTTTAGATCCTGCCCCTAACGGGATGACAATGGTAGATGACTCCTTAAGAATATCCCGTGCCGTAGTCCAACTTATGTTCTCTAAAAGTATCGCCTTTTGTGCTTTTGTTGTGCTTGTATAACAAATGCAACAAAGGAACATGCACGTAATAACTACCTGCTTTGCTCGAGCTGTTGATGCTCTGTCTGAAGCCTCTAAGATTGTACTGCGAAGGAACGATTTTAGGGTTGAGTGGTACTGGTTCATCCTGCAACTTTTAATGCTTCTAAAAAATATCCTGCCACATCCTGGGTGGAAATTTTATGGAGGGAGGGATTTATCTTTAACAAAAACCTATTTTCAGTAGGAGGTGGAAGTTGGATATTTCTTTTTAATAAAGCACTTGAAAATTTATTAGGATCAGCTTTGATGACATCAAATTTTACGATATGAGAACCATTATCGAATGCAGTGATTTTGAATTGTTCATTTTTTACAAGGGCAGCAAATAGAGTTTTCGCTCGAGATGATGCCGCTAAATAATCAGGAATAAACCGATCAGCATAATGTAAGGCTATCGCTGCAAAAGCCCATGCACAAGGCAAACTGCCACCAAACATTCTTCTTTCATGAAATAAATTTTCTGTCAATGACTTCGATCCTGCTAGTATGGCTCCGGAAGATGCATTAAAACATTTCCATAAGGAGGTATATACCGTGTCAAATAATTTGCCATATTGTTCCGTACTTATATTGGTATGAGCTGCTTGCACAAAAATGCGCGCACCGTCCAAATGTGTTTTGATCCGATGATTTTGAGCGAGACTAGTGATTGCCTTCATGGTTTCATAGGACACCATTCGATCTTGTTTTCTACGCACAGGTGATTCGATAGCCAATGCACCGATACTCGTAGCTACTCGACCTGATGTAGACCTGGCAATAGCCGTTTCCATTTCAGCTACCGTATACTCTACTTTTCCCTCACCTAGTGGGATAAGGTGAAGGCCACTCAAGATCTGAGCGCAATCTCCGGAATCATTGTACAGGTGGCTTTGCTCTTGCACCAGGGTCCTCGGGGCCAAACCAGATAGTCGCCGCACCGCAATATGATTGGCCAAAGTCCCAGTGGGCATAAATACTGCCGACTCTTGGCCTAGAAGTGTGGCAAATTTATATTCCAATTCTTCTACAACGCCTCCATTAGAATAGTAATCAGGTTTGATTTTTCCTTCATCCGCCAATTGCAGAAGCAATTCAGCATACTCCTTAGCTGACAGGTCAAGACCATCATGGATAAAATCAATTTTGGAAGAATTGCCTGCATACCTTACTATTGATTGTTGATTGGGTTTGGCTAAAGCCGGCATCGCAGTCAAGGCAGTACCCAACTTGACAAAATCTCTCCTTTTCATGGGTTTAATTTAAGAAAATTTTGGTTAGTTTAAGTATAGGCAGAGTCAGCATCTTATTCAAATTCTGACTCTGATTCTGACTCTGATTGAACTATATTTACCTTATATTTGCCAACCCAAAACGGACAGATTTTTACCCCCTCAGGGTTCTGGTCTCATCCCAAAAACAGATTTTAATTTACATCTTACGGACAACTGTAAAATGTGAGTTTGATTAGTTGGTTGATTATTAATTCATTAAGGTAGAATTACACCTATGCATGTATTAAAATTTGGCGGCTCTAGTGTCGGTACTCCTGAGCGTATCATAGCTGTCATAGATATTCTGGAAAGATACCAAAAGCGCAAGCAGTCATTTACAGTTGTTTTCTCCGCCTTCAGTGGTGTTACGGACTCACTGATTCATATGGCGCAAGCTGCGGCCAAAGGAGATGCACTATATCTAGAGTTATGGTCCAAATTTCACGAACGCCATCTACAGGCCATAGACCAATTAGTGCCTTCCGGTGTCAGCAGAGAGCGAAGTATTCAAGTGTTTACGAACATGTCTGAGACTTTAAAGAACCTACTGCAAGGTACTTTTTTAGTGATGGAAGCTTCCCCGCGGACGATGGACTACGTACTGAGCTTTGGCGAGAGAGCATCTTGTATGATCCTTGCAGAAGCTATGAATGTACGCGGATTGATCGCTGAGTATATAGACGCCCGAGAAATTATTAAAACGGATAAACATTTCGGTTCTGCTAGAGTAGACTTTGAACTCAGTTACAAATTAATAAAGGCTGTTTATAAAAGTTCTAAAAAAATAAAAGTCGTCACAGGATTTATCAGCAGTGCCAAGGGTGGGTTGACGACTACCCTGGGTCGTGGAGGATCGGATTATACAGCCTCGCTACTGGGGGCAGGTCTCAGTGCGCAGGCAATAGAGATATGGACCGATGTAGATGGGGTATTGACTGCAGATCCTCGGTTGGTCAAAAATGCGTTTACGATACCTAAGCTCTCCTATATAGAAGCTATGGAGATGTCACACTTTGGTGCAAAAGTCATTTATCCACCAACGATCAAGCCTGCGATGGATCTTGGCATACCGATTTATATCAAGAATACCTTCAATCCCAATTTTGCAGGGTCACTGATCACTATGGAGAAAGTAAAACATATCCATCCTGTGACGGGGATCTCATCGATCAGCAAGGTGTCTTTACTCACGCTACAGGGCAGCGGACTATTTGGAGTACCGGGTGTAGCTGCACGATTGTTTGAATCTCTTGCGAATAAAAGTATCAATATCATGTTGATCACGCAGGGATCATCGGAGTCATCCATAAGTTTTGCAGTAAGACCCGAAGATGCTGCTACTGCCAAAGAGACTGTGGATCAAGCATTCCAACAAGATATTCATGCTAAGACCGTCGAACCAGTCCATATTGAACATGATCTGTCAGTAGTAGCACTCATCGGTGAAAATATGCGCTTCACCCCAGGTATAGCCGGCAGGATGTTTAGATCATTGGGTAAAAATGGTATCAATGTCGTAGCTATCGCTCAAGGATCATCCGAATTGAATATCTCGGCTGTGATTAATAGAGCTGATGAAGCAAAAGCTTTGAATGCATTACACGAAGGCCTATTCCTCTCAGATGTAAAAGTGCTCAATGTATTTATGGTAGGATGTGGCTTGATCGGAAGTACATTGATCAAACAGATCCAGGCTCAGGCAGACTATCTCTATAAATCAAAACATCTGGAGATCAGGATCATCGGCTTGGCAAATAGTCGTAAAATGATCTTCCAGCCTAATGGCCTCAATCCCAATCAATGGAAAGAACAACTTGAAGCAGAAGGTAAACCAATGAAGCTGGCCAAATTCATTGACCAGATGAAAAACCTCAACCTTTCCAACTCTATTTTTATCGATAGTACTGCATCAGAGGAGGTAGCTTCCAAATATGACAAAATACTGGATGCATCTATCAGTATCAGTACTCCAAATAAAATAGCAGCATCCAGTCCCTATAAAAACTATAAAAAGCTGAAAGAGATCGCAGATCTACGGGGAGTACAATTTCAATATGAGACCAATGTCGGAGCAGGCTTACCCGTCTTATCTACTTTAAAAAACCTGATGATCTCGGGGGATCGCATCTTGAAGATCGAAGGAGTGCTGTCAGGATCTTTATCTTTTATCTTCAATAAGTTTACTTCAAAAGTCAAATTCTCTGATCTGGTCAAAGAAGCCCGTACCAAGGGCTATACCGAGCCTGATCCACGGGATGATCTATCCTTAAAAGATATCAGCAGAAAGATCTGTATCCTGGCTCGAGAAGCAGGTATGCATGTCAATCTTGAACATGTCGTATTGGAAAAAATACTTTCAGATAAAGCAACCAATGCAAAGTCCGTGGAGGACTTTCTGAAAGTCCTGGAAGGCGATGAAGCTCGCTATACTGCTTTGATCAAAAAAGCTGAAGAAAATAAGTGTAAAATCAGAGTCATCGCCAAAGTAGAACATGGCAAAGGGGTGACGGTAGGTTTGGAAGAGGTGAGTATAGACAACCCATTTGCTCAGTTAGGTGGTAGTGATAATATGATTGTATTCACCACCGAGCGATATCATGAACGACCCCTGGTGATCAGAGGCCCTGGGGCCGGTGCAGAGGTGACGGCCGCGGGCGTATTTGCAGAAATCATTACAATAGGAGATTATTTATCAGGCTATGGCTATTGAACAAAAGAAAGCATTTGCACCAGCTACGGTGTCAAATATCTGTGTAGGTTTTGATGTAATGGGTTTTGCGATGGATGCACCCGGTGATGAGGTCATCGCGAGCAGTTCATCGACTCCCGGAGTACAGATCTTGTCTACCAATCATAATAAGATACCTATGGATGCCACACTAAATACCGCATCTGTAGCTGTAAAAGCTATGTTGGACAAATTGGGAGATCCCACGATCGGTATAGGATTGGATATCTTCAAAAAAATGCCAGTCGGTACCGGTATGGGTTCCAGTGCGGCAAGTGCTGCTGCGGCCTTGGTTGCAGCCAATGCTTTACTCGGCGACCCATTTCGTAAACAAGATTTATTAGAGTTTGCGGTCAAAGGCGAAAAAGCTGCAGACGGTGCTACTCATGCAGATAATGTAGCTCCTTCATTATTGGGTGGTTTAGTTTTGATCCGATCCCTGGAGCCTAGCGATGTCATCCAATTGCCTATCCCAAAAGATCTGTACGTAGCCTTGTTGTTTCCGCATATCACGATCCTGACTAAAGAAGCGCGAGGCATCTTGTCCCCTTATGTCGGTATGAAACAATTTATCCAACAGACGGCCAATATGGGAGCGGTAGTAGCTGCCTTGTATCGTGAGGATTGGGATTTGCTCCGACGCAGTCTGATCGATGTGGTGATCGAACCGCAGCGGGCTAAGTTGATTCCCTTCTTAAGTCAAGTCAAAAAAGCTGCGTATGACGCTGGTGCCATCACCTGTTCTATTTCCGGAGCTGGGCCCGCTATTTTTTCATTGGCCAAAGGCAAGGCAGCTATCGATAAAGTTAGCCTAGCTATTCACGACATCATGAATGAAATCAAAGTGCCACATGATATGCACATCTCCAAAATCAATCAGCGCGGTAGTGTGTTGATGGAAGGGAGATAAGGCGAATTATGTACAACGTACCATTAAAACTATCTTCGTCCAAACACGATCACATTAGCCGTGCCTTTGCGCAACTTACCTGTCGACTTATATCTAAACTCTATACGATCTATTCTGCGCTCAGCACCTGGCAAGTCGATGACCCGGCTTTCGCCGCCTTGAGGAATATCGTTCCGTAGAGCCACATCAAATCGTTCGCCATTTTCGAAGATGACATCAAAATTGCTGATGTGTAATGGGGCATCCACTACTTTTATCTTTAACTTGGTATACCAGTCATTACCCCCTACTCTGATTACATCTTTGTCTGAGCTAAATTTGACCGATCGCTCCCCGATGATGCGCCATTCATCTAATATCACAAATGAAGAAAGTGCCAGGAAAAATAGTCCGCAGGCAAGAAATATTTTAGTTTTCATAAGATTTTTTGTTTGTTGATAGACTGAATATATGAAATAAGGTTTAATCAAGTGCAGCTTAATTATCTAAAAAAAGTTGATCAGGTTTATCAAACAGGCCACAAGAAGTGCATCCTTACTTAATTACACGTTAGTTTAATATACTTTTTTATTTGTTCCCATTTCGTATTAAATGGATTAAAACCAATGATATCCGGATCTGCATTTGCGTCATCAAAATAAAGTATGCTACGCCAAAGAAAAACCAGTTGACTTTCATCGTATTTATCGATAAACCATTGAACCATAACTTCCCATGAAAAGAGTTGCAATAAACAATATATATCAAAAAAGTCTTTCTTTTTGCCCCTTCCGCAAATGGTGTGCAGCTTCATAGCACCAATGTCTGGAAGACTGAAATACTTAACTGCATCACTTAAAATAAAAGGTTCCAACAAAGTGGCTGGTTCATGCACAAAATCGCATTTTATACCATTGATATCCGCGAAAAGCATACGGCTATTATTTCCTCTATATTGAAAATGAATGTCTTTCGTATCTGATAATATTATTTCTAACTCCTTTACATCAAAAATACCAGGATTGAAAACATCAAGGTCAATCGAAGTTCGATGACCTATTTGCAGGGCTAAGGCTGTACCACCTGCTAAGGCAAAATGATTGCCAATGATAGATATTGAAAAGAGTTTTTGAAGCAACTCAAATGTTTGGGAGTCAACTGTAGAACGGTGAAGCATAGAGGTCGGAACGTGGAATTTCAAAATAGATACAACAAAAGTTTACAGTTTTAGGATCTAACGTTTTGCTTTTTTTAATGGCTGATATAATTTCCGTCTGAGTATACATTTTAAGTAAAAGATAAAAATCAGCCAAAAGCCCTCGGCCTATGACCCGTTCGATGATAAAATTCTTATGATGTTCAATATCTATTGTCGTAATGGGAGCGTCCCAAAATAAATGCTGTGAAAAAGGGAAATGAATTCGATCCACAGGTTGGTTAAGTATTTCGGGAGAAAGATATTTGAAATAAGCACTCATGTCTACTACAAATATACAATAGGTTGATTACTCAAGCATGTAACCCGAGTTTGGGATTAAGACAGTTTGCACAAAGTTTGGGTATGTGCGGCTTTCCCGCCAGGATATTTATCGGGAGAATTCGGGATAATTCGGGCGAATTTGAAAAGTAGTGCAATCTGCTTATTCTCGACTTTATGGCAACATCAACTGTCGAAATCGCTTGAAAAGGAATTCGTTGATACTTTTTGGCCAAATCCAAAAATTCAAGGCCAAACATACACATCGTATGCTTTCATTCTCTACATTTGTAGGGTGTTACCACAAGTATTAGGACATATCGAGTCTTTCATCAGCAAAGATCTGTTGTCACCCAGATCATTCCAACCTATCCGTTGAGGCACTCAACGAAGAATTTATCATTTTCTTAAATAAATAGTTCTCTTCGTTGGATTTATTTCAATCCATTTCTCGTTAATACAATCCATTGCAATAAAAAAATGAACCTAGAAAATCAAGTTAAAGAAACCGTCACCACTGATGACCTCCCCATCCAGGTCGTTGTCGCAGGCCCAGAGCATGGCCAGTACGCACAAGAGATTTGTGACATGATCGAAGAATCTGCCAAAGCCCGCAAAACAGGTATCGCCAAACGGACTGCTGAATATGTGATCAAAAAACTCAATAATGGTGATGCGGTGATTGCCTTACAAGGAGATAAGTTAGCGGGCTTCTGTTACATTGAGACCTGGAGTCATGGTCAATACGTGGCAAACTCCGGACTGATCGTCAATCCCAATATGCGTAAATCCGGCTTAGGTAGAGAGATCAAAATCAAAGCATTCAATCTCGCCCGCGATAAATATCCTTACGCTCGGGTCTTCGGTATCACTACAAGTCTGGCGGTCATGAAGATCAATACAGAATTGGGTTATAAACCTGTCACATTCTCCGAATTGACTCAAGATGAAGCGTTCTGGCAAGGCTGTAGCAGCTGCCCTAACTATGATATACTCAATCGCAATGAGCGCAAGATGTGTCTATGTACCGGTATGCTCGCGCCATCTAAAATGGATGAAATGCCGTATGACCTGTCCCGAATGATTATAAACGACCTAGCTCAAAACAATGGCTCAATCTGAAAAAGTAATTCTCGCCTATAGCGGAGGTCTGGATACCTCTTTTTGTGTAAAATATCTGCAACTCGAAAAAAACTACGAGGTACATTGCGCGATCGTCAACACCGGAGGATTCACCACCAAAGAACTAAAAGGCATCGGAGACCGCGCCAAACTCATGGGTGCCGCTTCATTTAAAGTATTAGACTATACTCAGGAGTTTTATCAAAAATGTCTGCGTTATCTCATCTATGGTAATGTGATGCGTAACAATACGTATCCACTGTCCGTGAGCGCGGAGCGAGTGTTCCAAGCTCTCGCCATCATCGAATACGCCAAGAAAAAAAGCGCCAAATACATTGCACACGGCAGCACCGGTGCAGGAAATGATCAGATCCGATTTGACTTGATCTTTAATATACTCGGCTCAGGACTGGAAGTCATCACACCGATACGAGATCTCAAACTCTCCCGTCAGGCAGAAGTAGATTATCTCAAAAAACATGGGGTCGAACTCTCCTGGGACAAAGCCCAATACTCTATCAATAAGGGACTTTGGGGTACGAGCGTAGGTGGCAAGGAAACGCTGACCTCCAATCAATATCTCCCGGAAGCCTCTTTTCCATCCCAAGTCACCGAGACAGAGCCCAAAGAGATTACCCTACAGTTCACCCAAGGCCAATTGACCGGCATCAATAATCATCATTACTCCAATAATGTGGAAGCCATCCAGGCATTGTCTTCCATCGCCTCTCCTTTTGGCATCGGTAGAGATATCCATGTCGGCGACACCATCATCGGTATCAAAGGTCGGGTGGGATTTGAAGCAGCAGCTCCACTGCTCATCATCAAAGCCCATCACCTGCTAGAGAAACATACGCTCGGCAAATGGCAACAATACTGGAAGGAACAAATGGGCAACTGGTATGGCATGATGTTGCATGAGGGTCAATATCTGGATCCAGTCATGCGCGACATCGAGACTTTCCTCGAGCATACGCAGGAGCGAGTGAGCGGGACCGTATTTATCAAACTATTCCCTTATCGATTTGAATTGCATGGCATAGACTCACCACACGACATGATGCGCAGCAAGATGGGCCAATATGGTGAGATGAATAATGCGTGGAGTGGCGAAGATGCTAAAGGGTTTACGAAGATCGCGGCGATCGCCGGTAAGATACATGCAGCTGCCAAGTAAGATCTGTAGCGGCGGTTTCAACCGCTGAGTTTAATCTCAAACGGACATCAAATACGATTTTTCGATATTTTAATACAATACTTTTACGTGACCTTTCTGTTTCTATTCTTTTTCTTTCAAACTAACAGGCCTCAAACCGGACTACCTATTCCGAACAAAGTTCATCTTCAATACTCTGATACCATCATCACCGACACCATCCCCGGACCGATCTACCATCCTAAAACAATAGACCCGGACAATAAGATCTTCACTGAAAGTACATTTTCAAAGTTTGTAAAAAAAGTGAAGGGTACACCACCATTTATTCCGGATGTGGTGGGTAAGGAGAGGCGGTGAATTTGTTATTTAAATCTGGATGAACGTGCTATGGAGATCATAGAAAACCTGGAGGTCGGGCTGGAAGGATTTAGGTCAATTATTGCATCATTAAACACTAAAAGTTAACAGGCAAAAAAGACAATTTTTCTCTGAACTGGCTAAGCTTTTAACATAGGATAAATTTATTTTCCTTAAGTGTTGTGTTTTTGGTTTTCATAGAATTTTGATTTAATAAAAAGTATTTAAACCCAGAAAGTTCATTAGAACGATAATTGTCTAATGACGGTCAATTGGGAACTACATCTACAAACTATTGAAAATCATTTAAGTAGGATAAATACCATTCAAATTATTGAGTTAGCTTAGCCGTAAGAATATATATCGGTGAAATGAGTAAACTTTATATTGAATATACAGACAAGGAAATTACAGC
>JANOWJ010000100.1:0-14666 GCA_031417835.1 Saprospiraceae bacterium
TCGCAAGTCCATCCAGGCATCAGCTTGTATGCTTCCAAAAAATTATTGGGATCTATTTATATCGAGGCGGATTTTGAGTACAGCAATATCTCTGGAGATGACAAAAACTCACGCTCACCGGATCGTAAAGCGCGTAACCTCAACTTCAAGTCTCATATTGCGAGTATTACCGGATTGATAGGTTTCCGCCAACAATTAATTTCTAGAAATCGATTTGGCTTTACTGGAGCTTTGGGCCTTACTTCATTTTCATTTAATCCTAAAGCCAACTTAGATGGCAAATGGTACCCATTGCAGCCGTTAAGTACCGAAGGTCAAGGATTAACCGGGGGAGCGGCAAAAACATACTCTCTAGTTCAATTTGCTATTCCGATCCAAGTTGGTTTTTTTGTTAGAATTGGGAAGAGACTATATTGTGATGTTGAATTGACCCAATATTTTACCACGACAGATTATCTAGACGATGTCAGCGGAAATTATTTTGATTCAGAGATCATACTTCAGGAGAAAGGTCAACTTGCTTATACATTAGCCGATAGGCATGCAGAGATTGATCCAGGCTCACCCAATTATCATCAGGGCATCACCCGAGGAAACCCTAGAAAAAATGATCAATTTGCATTCATTAAGTTTGGCATCTCATATTCTTTTAAAATCAAGAAAATCAAACTTGATCACCATAAAAAAGCAAAGTGCCCTGAATTAAGCAAGAAATGGTTTGAAGATGGGTATTAATGCACAGCCATGACTGCCTTATGATCTCTTGGGTGCTTGTATTTAAAAACAAAAGGGAATACAATCCCAATAATTAAAGCATAGGCAGCAAAACAAAACCAAATACTCCGCCAATCTTTAATGCCATCCTGTGTAAAATAATCGACAACATAGCCACTGATCCAAGTACCTAAAAAAGCCCCAATACCGTTGGTCATCAACATGAAAAGCCCCTGCGCACTAGCCCTTATACTTATGTCTGCTTCCTTTTCGACAAATAAGGATCCGGAGATATTGAAAAAATCGAATGCCATTCCATAGATGATCATAGAAAGCACCAATAGAATCAACCCTGGCCCTGGATCACCGACAGCAAATAATCCAAACCGAAATACCCAGGCAAAAATACTAATCAGCATGACCCATTTGATACCAAATCGTTGAAGAAAAAACGGAATAGCTAATATGAATAAGGTCTCAGATATTTGCGAGATTGAGAGCAATAAATTAGGGTGATTTACCCCAAATGAGTCTGCATAATCTGCTTTGAAATCGTCTAAAAATGCTCCACCTAAAGCATTGGTTATTTGCAACGCCGCGCCCAATAGCATGGAGAAGACAAAAAAGATCAACATTTTTCGATTTTTGAACAACTTAAATGCATCCAACCCCAACATTGACAATATGCTTTTATTTTGTTGAAGTTTGGTCGGTAGACAGGCTGGCATGGTAAACGCATAGAGTCCTAGTGCGAGTGATGCTCCGGCGCTGATATATAATTGAAAGGGACTCTTGTTCCACCCGCAAAAATCAACCGTCCACATAGCCAGCACAAAACCAATTGTCCCCCAAAATCGAATAGGTGGAAACTCCTTGACAATATTGTATCCTTTTTGCTCTAAAATGATGTAAGACACTGTATTATTTAAGGCGATGGTCGGCATATAGACCATGGAGATAAACAGGAATATCATCCATAGTGTAGGGTAATCTGTCACCGTCGAAGCCCACAGCAATAGACAGGCACCTATGATGTGACAGAGGCCCAACACTCGCTCAGCATTGACCCATTTATCAGCGACGATCCCCAGCACTGCAGGCATAAAGAGGGAAGCTAACCCCATAGTCCCATAAATGCTTCCGACCTGAACCCCATTAAAATTCAATACATTGAACAGATAAGCACCCAAAGATATCAACCATGACCCCCAAATAAAAAACTGCAGGAAATTCATGGCAATAATGCGATATTTTATATTCATGCTCGAAGTTTATTAGTTTTTTAATCCCTTTTCATCGGTAGGTAAATAACTGTCGGACCTATTCGATTAAAAAATGATGAGAAAGATAGTCAAATGATTGAATTCGTAAAGAAAATTGATCTATGCCTCAGACTTGAGTTTTGATAGAAACGATTATTTCCTATTTTAGCACAGTGAAGTATAAAAAGCCATATTTAATCGGTATTACAGGAGGTAGTGGTTCTGGTAAAACTTCCTTCATCAAAGCATTGCGTGAAAAGTTTACAGTCCAGGAGTTGTGTATCATATGTCAAGATGATTTTTATCATCCCAGACATGAGCAAAAAACGGATGTACAAGGTGTGATTAATTTTGACTTGCCGTCATCTGTCAATCTAAAAAAATTTGCTACCAGTGTACATAAATTGATTAAGGGGCACACTATTTTATTAGAAGAATATACGTTCAATAATCGTAAAAAAAAGCCAAAGACATTGACTTTTTCACCTGCCCCTGTCATTATTATAGAAGGGTTATTTGCGTTTCATCTGAATGAGTTGAAGTCAATGCTTGACTTGAAAATATATATCGAAGCTAAAGAAAATCTCAAAGTTATCCGAAGGATTAAAAGGGATCAAATAGAACGCAATTACCCGCTAGAAGATGTACTTTATCGATACGAACATCACGTACTGCCGGCCTTCGAAAGGTATATACTGCCACATCGGGATGATTCAGATCTAATCGTTAATAATAATGCTACCTTTAAACCGGCACTTCAAATGTTAGATGGGTTTATTCGCCAACTTATTCAATCTCACGCAAAATGAAATTTATTTTTTTTATAGGCACTTGTTTTCTGGCAAGTATTTTTTTTGTTCAATGTAAATCAGGCTCAGCCGATAAGCCCAAAGAAAGTAAAATCTATTCTATTGAGCAATTTTACAAGACTACCAATACTGGTTTTGCCGATTTTGATGCGTCCGAAAGTGAATTATTGATTCATAGCAATTCCAGTGGTATATACAATGGCTATACCTTGCCGATCTCCGGTGATAGTATGGTGGCAGTCACCCATTCTACTACAGAGTCCTTATTTATGATAGGGTATCTGAAGGAAGGGGTTTCTTTTCTTTATTCTGCAGATAAGGGGGGCAATGAAAATGACCATATCTATCTAAAGCAAATCAAAGATTCGGCCATGGATCTGACGCCTGGAGCAAATGTCAAAACTGGGTTTTTAAAGTGGTTGGATGATCGGCAAGGATTTTTATACACTTCCAATCTTAGAGATCCTCGATATTTTGATCTTTATGAACTGGATCTAACTACCAGAAAGTCCAAATTGATATTTTTAAACAAAGATGGTCACGATATCCAAGCTGTGACTAAAGATTTAAAATATATCGCACTCAATCAAAACATTACTACTTCGGACAATAACATTATCCTAGTGGACTTGATGGTCGGCACTCAAAAAAATATCACTCCGCATGAGGGTTATCAAGCCAATTCTGCACAATATTTCAGTAAAGACAATCTTTACTTATATTATTTGACAGATGAGAACGCCGAGTTTCAATACGTGATTCGATATACACTGGCAGATGGTCAGAAAGATGCACTTTTTAAGTCCAATTGGGATGTCATGTATGCTTATGAATCTGACTCGGGGGATTATCGCGTCATCGGAGTAAATGAAGATGGGAAAACAAGGATTCACCTCTTTGACCTTCATGCAAATAAAGAAATTGAAATAGAAGATTTAAAAGACCTGAGCATCAATTCTGTTTTGTTTTCAAAATCAGAGCTTAAAATGGCTTTTTCTGCCGGAAGTTCCAGCTCCCCGTCTAATATCTATGTTCATGATTTTGTTTCAAAACAAACCAAAAAGCTAACTGCGAATTTATCCTCTGAGATAGATCCACGTGACCTTGTAGACGCCAATGTGATTCGCTTTAAATCATATGATAATGTGGAGATCCCCTGTATCCAGTGGGTCCCCAAACAAGCTACTAAATCAAATAAAGTACCAGCTTTAGTATTTGTCCATGGTGGCCCTGGGGGTCAAACTAGGCTGAATTATTCATCTTTGATTCAATATTTGGCTAATCAAGGTTATGTTGTGTTGGGAATAAACAATAGGGGATCCAGCGGTTATGGAAAAGAGTTTTATAGAATGGATGACCAAAGGCATGGTGATGTTGATCTAAAGGATTGTATCACTGCCAAAAAATATCTTTCATCACTTGATTTTGTGGACAGCACTCGGATTGGCATCATCGGTGGCTCGTATGGTGGTTATATGGTGATGGCTGCCTTGACTTTTGCCCCTGAAGTATTTGATGTAGGTGTCAATATTTTTGGTGTGACCAATTGGTTGCGTACACTTAAATCCATTCCTCCATATTGGGAGTCATTTCGCAAAGCATTATATACTGAAATGGGGGATCCCTTTTCTTCAGACAGTAGTCGTTTATACTCGATATCACCGTTATTTCACACCAAACAGGTCACCAAACCTTTGATGGTTTTGCAAGGTGCCAATGACCCACGAGTGTTACAAATAGAGTCTGATGAGATCGTAGAGGGGGTACGTAAAAATAATGTGCCGGTAGAGTATGTTTTGTTTCCGGATGAGGGTCATGGATTTTTGAAAAAGGAAAACGAGATCAAAGGATATGGCCAAGTTGGCAGTTTTTTAGAAAAACATCTTAAAAAGGTGACTTTAAAAAACTAAAATTTATTCTTAATTGAAAGTAGGAATTATTGGCGGAGGAGCAGCAGGATATTTTGCTGCGATGCGCCACAAAGAATTATTTCCAGCCCACGAAGTCTGCATCTTTGAAAAAACATCCAAGGTCCTAGGCAAGGTAAAAGTCTCTGGGGGTGGCCGATGTAATGTGACGCACGCCTGTTTTAACCCAAACGAACTCATAAAGTATTATCCTCGCGGAGGCAAAGAATTGTTGGGTCCCTTTCATAGATTTCAACCAGCGGATACGATTGTTTGGTTTTCCCAGCAGCAGGTGACTTTGAAGACAGAAGATGATGGTAGGGTGTTTCCTGTGACAGATCGATCTGAGACGATTATAGAGTTGTTCCAAAAAAGAATAAATGACTTGGGGATCGTTGTAAAACTTAAACATAATCTTGTGAACTTGGCCACCACGGGACCTGCATTCAACTTATTTTTTGAGAATGAGCCATCAGTCAAAGTAGATCAGATCATCATCACAACAGGGTCCAGTGAAGCGGTATGGCAGATCCTGCAAAAGCTGGGTCATTCCATTGTTCCGCCTGTTCCCTCATTATTTACTTTTAATATAGAAGATGACCGACTTAAAAACTTTCCTGGGTCATCCTGGTCGAATGTAGGAATTCGGATCGTTGATACTAAATACTATACTGGAGGTCCGATGCTGATTACTCATTGGGGTTTGAGTGGGCCGGCAATCCTCAAACTATCAGCGGTGGCTGCTATCGATTTGTATGCTAAGCTTTACAATTTTGATATTCAGGTAAATTTTATGCATCCTAATACAATGGAGCAGACTCTGCAATATCTAAAAACAATAAAACAGAGCAATTTGAATAAGCTGGTGAACAATACCTCTATAGATGGATTTTCAGCCAAGGTATGGTCTGGTTGGGTCGAGTTGTTGGGATTGGCTACAAAAAGGTGGCAGGAGGTATCTAATAAGGATATAGTAGCGATGAGCCTATGGTTGAATGCAGCTACTTTTCATGTCCGGGGTAAAAGCACATTTAAGGAAGAATTTGTGACAGCAGGGGGGATAGAACTCCAAGAAGTTAATATGAAAACTATGGAAAGTAAAAAAAATAAAAATTTGTATTTTGCCGGTGAACTACTCAATATCGATGCATTGACCGGAGGATTTAACTTTCAAGCTGCTTGGACCACCGGATGGCTAGCAGGGAGCAATGGTGAAGTTAATAAAAAATAAAAGTCGTTAATTGGTATCTTTGATTATGAGTTGTTTGAGGCAATGGGGTAGGAGAGGATCGTTATTTTTGGGTTATCTTCTTATTGTGTTATTTCCCCGCTTAAGCATTGCTCAAGACACGATGGTAGTCAGGATAGGTAGTCCTGGAAATGTACAAGACCAGAAAAGTCATATACTCTCAGGTCGAGTGCTACAAAAAAATTCCAATGAAATATTGCCTGGGGCGACGATCAAAGTGATTAGGACAAATCAGGTTGTGGTAGCTGATGACAGTGGCTCTTATAGATTAATACTCTCAGATGGTGAAAGCTTGGTTTCTGTTGCTTTTATTGGCTATGCCGAAACTATTTATAAATTGAACATCTATCAAGATGGGACTTTGGATTTGAACTTATTTGAAAGTACTGCGACTTTAAAACAAATTGAAGTTAATGCCAATATGATCAACAGGGCTCAAGATGGTATAGGCATGGAGAAGATGAGCGTGGAGCAATTAAATCAGCGGTCAAAATTTTTAGGTGAAATAGATGTGTTCAGAAGTTTACAATCCATGGCTGGAGTAAGCAGCATAGGTGAAGGATCTTCTGGTATAAATGTCCGTGGTGGAAATACGGATGAAAACTTGATACTTCAAGATCAACATCTTATACTCAACGGCACTCACGCTCTGGGACTATTTTCATTATCTCATCCTGATATGATAGAGCAGGTATCCTTGTATAAGGGAAATATGCCGGCTAAGTATGGTGGAAAACTTTCATCTGTGTTGGACATCCGGATGAAGGAGGGGGACCTAAATAAATTTCACGGCTCGCTGGGTATCGGAATAGCAGCTTCCAGATTTTTACTGGAAGGTCCCATTCAGAAAAATAAAATTTCCTTTGTCATGGGGCTTCGTGGAAGTTATTTGGATTGGTTATTAAAGCAGAGCGATAATATTAGTTTAAAAAACAGTAAGGCCTTATTTTACGATGGTACATTTAAAATAGATGCTAGAATCTCCAAAAATACTAAGGCCGGAGTGTCTTATCTGACCACTCAAGACAATTTTAAATTTACGGATGAAGTAAAATTTGACTATCAAACCAAAAGCTTTGTAGCCTATCTCAAACAAGTGGTAGGTACTAAGATCAATCTATCGTTGACTTTAAATGACGGGTCATATAATAGTAATTTGTTTGACATTAAGTCTAATGATCAATCCAAATTTAATACCAATATAAAATATGTACGACTGATAGGGTTGATGCAATATCAGGTAGCTAAAAACTATCTTTTGGAGGTAGGCGCTGAAAACAATCATTACACTGTGCGTCCTGGATCTATTGTGCCATTTGGCGGCCTGTCCAATATCAAAAGTACTTCGCTCAGCTTGGAGCAGAGCAACGAGCTTAATTTTTTTGGACATAATAGAATAGAAGTCACTAAAAATTTAGAAATCGAAATAGGGCTGAGATATACCATATACAACAGTCTAGGTCCGGCTATTTTATACCAATATCAATCTGGAAAACCCAAAACAGATCTTAATATCATCGATTCTTCTTTTATTTCCGCTAAGGATAAAATTAAAACCTATCAACATTTGCAACCCCGTATTTCATTTAGTTATTCCATTAACGGCAGGAGTACGGTCAAAGGAGGGTATAATCAAGCGGTGCAATATTTAAATCAATTATCGAATACTTCGTCAGCTTCACCCACAGATCTTTGGCAATTATCCAATTTTTATATAGCGCCTCAAAAAGCCGATATTTATGCCTTGGGGTATTATCAGAACTCAGAGTCGAAAAAACTAAATTATTACGCGAATGTTTTCTACAGAAAGGTAAAGGGCTTAATTGATTATAAAGATTTTGCCGTTGTGTTATTAAATAATCATATTGAAACCGATTTATTAAGAGGAAAAGGGAAAGCGTATGGAGCTGAATTTTTTATTAACAAGGTGGCCACGAAAACAAATTTTGAATTCAGTTATACATATACCAGATCATTAAGACAAGTTCTGGAATCATCAGAGCAAGAATCTATCAACAAGGGGCAATGGTTTTCTTCAAATTATGATAAACCACATGTCATCAATGCTAATTATTTTTTAGAATTTACAAAGAAGACAAGTTTTTCTGCCAATTTCACCTACAGTACAGGGAGGCCCACGACTGCGCCGGTGGGGGTATTCAATCAAGAAAATATTTTTGATATACCGATCTATTCAGATAGAAATCAGTTTAGAATTCCGGACTACCACCGCCTCGATGTGTCCTTTACCGTCGGACCATGGGGAGATAAAACGTTTAAGCACCAACTTGCGTTTTCTATCTACAATCTTTATTCTAGAAATAATGCCTACTCTGTATTTTTTAGACAAAATGCTTTTCTGCGGACGAGCACATACCGGATATCCATATTAGGGGCTGCTTTCCCATCGATAAATTATAGTATCAAATTTTGATTATGAACGTAAGGAGATTTACACCATTATTACTTTTTAGCCTCTTTGTGGGATGCATTGATGAAATTCAACTAAATGTAAATGACCCTCAAGAGAGATTAGTGGTCGAAGGCCGAATCGCCGATAGTCTAAATTTATATTCAATTCGCATAAAAACTGCTAAAAATAACGGGCTATACCCTGTAAGTAATGCAAAAGTGAACGTGTTAGATGACCAAAGTAAATCGTATGTATTTGTTGAAAATAAACTCCAGTCAGAAGGCACCTATGAATTGATGATGAAAGGAGAGGTGGGTAGATCATATCATGTGGAAATAATGACACCAGATCAAATGTTGATAAAGAGTGTTCCCACCGTCATGCTCAAGGCGCCTCAGATGAGCAATTTTTCTCATACGGTCGAATCAAGAACTACTATCGATTTTAATGGAAATCAAGTAGTTGAAAAAAATATTAACGTAAAAGCGGATGTGCTATTTGAGGAGGGCCGTGTAAGACCTTTTCTAAGATGGCGGACTTCCGGGGAATATGAGTTTCATGAACCCAGTTTTATCTCAGCCAAATACTGTTATATCAAAGAGCAAACACCGGATCTTAATAAACTCAACATATATAGCCCTATCAGACTTGCCGGCATTAAATTGACCGGACAAGATATAGTTAATTTGAACCGTGATACCCGATTTGCTTTTATGTATTGTTTCCATATTCAAATGTTTAGCATGAATGAAGCGGAGTATCTCTATTGGCGAAGTGTAAGAGATGTTTTATCTAATGATGGCACTTTGTATGACCCACCTCCAGGCAACGTAAAAGGCAATTTGATCAATGTTAATAACAAAACTGATCAAATCATAGGTTATTTTAGCGTCTCAGGAGTGTATACTGCTCGATATTTTGTGAGTGCTCAAAGTTTGGGTGGCAATTTTGTAAATCCCCCATGTGGTTTTGGCAATCGAAACAACCCGCCTTGTCAGGATTGTTTAGTTATAAAGAATAGTTCATTGGACAAACCGACTTACTGGCCCTGATCGTTGACTTTCAAAAGTTGCAGTGGAGCGTTGTTTTTACCTACTAAAAAAAATGTTTTTCCTTTTATAATGATCTTTTTTATGCACCTTACTTCGCCTTCAATGTTTGTACCATGTACCTCAATTGGAATATACGTAAATGATTCATTTGAATAGCTTAGCATTACTCCTCTATTGGCATCAAATCTCCCTAATTCTGGTTTTGATTTATAAAAATTTCCGCACAATAATAGTTCTGCATTCCCATCCTGAGTGAAATCCTGGCTTATGATTGAATAAATAGGGGAAATTTGAGCCTTTAAAGGTAAAGCAGAAAGTTTAAATTTTCCACCACCCAAGTTGTTTACAAAACTACTTTCAAAAGTGACAATTTTTTTATGCAGGGCACCTTTACGTTGTTCTGCACTGAACAATTGCTCATAAGTCATCGTGGCATAGGCACTGTATTTGAGAATTTTTTTCTTCAAGGATGGAATTTGCGATAACATGTCAGCCCTTGAATTGTAGGGGTAAGATTTCCCATCGATATTATACCAACAGATTATAGGATCGAGCGTTTGATTTTGATCAAAATCATTTATAAATAGTGTCACAGGATATTGTGTACTTACGGGTATACGTGAGTTTAATCCCCAATTGCCTAATAAATAATCTGGTAGACTATCTTGATCATAGTTTATACTGGCAATAGTATTCCACCAGCCTTCTGAATTTTCAATGGCTTGATCCAGCATTAATTGCTTACCATTATTTTTGTATAGTTGTATAGGCATCCATTCTCCTACGATGATCAGATCTATGAGTTGATCATTATTAAAATCTGTCCAAATAGCGTCTGTCACCATTCCCGGCCTTTTTAAATGATCGGGTGTGATGTCGGTCCATTGACCATTGATATTCATCATTAAAAAACTTCGTGGATCAAGTCCATATTTTCTTGTGATGCTTCTGCCCCCTGCAAACAGTAACATTGGTTTGCCAGGGACATTAAATAATCTAAGGCAGCTGACATTGGTATTTATAGTTGGAGACAGTAAAGGCATTGCTTTAAAATAACCAAGCCCATTATTAAAATATAGCCTTGTAGACAACCCTTCAGTACCTTCTCCAAATTCGTTACCACCTGATCCGATCATCAGATCCAAATCCTGATCCTGATCATGGTCATATAATAATATATCGGTATCCTCAAATATGCTATCTGTTTCAAGTTCTTTCTGAAGTATTAAATCAAACGCTCCTGATTTATTTTGAAAAAAAACTTTGGTGTGATCGCCTCTCCCGCCACCAATAACAAAATCTTCAAGGCCGTCCTGATTAATATCACCAACTGCGATTTTGGGCCCTTGTGTTGACAACATATTGGGAATCAGGCGCTCATGATGGAAATCCACATAATTATTTTCTTTATGATTTATTTTACCAGGCAATAGATTAGATTGATCGTTCAACCAAGTTTCAGACCTCTTGTTTATTGGATTTTCATTGGTAAATTGCAATAGAGGATTAGAAGCAGTAGCGGTGGAATAATTTATGTTCAATAATTGATTTGACTTTACCTGAGTTAATACAGTCGACTTTTGATCAGGCCATGAGATCAGGAGTGTATCGATCATTAATCTATTACCTACACCGAAGATTATATCAGGATCTACACTGCTTTGAAATCCTCTGTTTGGGAATAATTGTTTAATCTGATAATGTCCGCCAGAATCTATCAACTCTATCGTACTACCTATCGCTGCTGAATTCTTTTGATCACCGATTAATCTTATTTTTATATAATTTTTTGCTGAATTGTTTTTATATAGGGAAGGCTGTTGGTTAATATTATTTATTATTAAATCATAATCCCCATCATTATCCAAGTCTGCATAAGCCGCTCCATTGCTAAATCCCGGAGTGCCTAGGCCAAGATCGGTGGCCTTATCTTTAAATTTCAGCCCTCCTTCATTGATAAAAGCTTTATTGCTTAACGGAGTAGATGGTATAAATGTCAGAAAATCTCTAAAATCAAATGCCCCTTTCATCGACACGATATTGTCAACATTTTTTTTATCCGCCAAAAAATCTGAAAAATCCAAATTGGTGATATCTCGTTGTATACCATTAGAAACAAAAAGATCTTGGAGCCCATCATTATTCATATCAAAGATCAATGCACCCCAACTCCAATCGGAAGCATGAACACCAGATAGACATGCTACTTCATTGAACACTAGATTATTGGCCATGTTTCGATTGCCCTGATTCCATTGGAGGCAATTTTGCATGTATTGGTTATGAAAATTAGCTGCAAACCGCATAGTTTCGGTGTTGAATTCATCAAACCTGCTCAATATTTTTATTCGACTGCTTTCTTCCGGCAGCATGTCAGTACTGAATATATCCTGCCAGCCATCATTGTCTAAGTCACCGATATCGCTGCCCATACTAAACATAGAAGTATGACCCATGCTTAGAGTCAGTTGTTCATTAAAAGTCCCATTCCGATTATTGAGGTATAAATAATCTCTTTCAAAAAAATCATTACTTACATACATATCAGGATAGCCATCTCTATTTAAATCCCCTATACTAATACCTAACCCAAACCCTATTTTGCTGCCATAAATCCCGGCGGACTTACTAATATCCTTAAATTTACCATTGTCATTTCGATATAGTTTTTGCCCACCCAAAGAGTCTCTGATGGTCCGAGCATCGACTCTTGCATCAAATTTTCGAATATCTTTAAAACTATTATTCAACATGAAACAATCCAAATCGCCATCCAAATCGTAATCAAAAAAGGAGGCATGTGTCGTAAAGCCTTTGTCATTCAAGCCATATTTTATCGCTTCTTCGGTAAACGTATTATTCTGTTGGTTAATGAATAGTTCATTTTCCTTGTTTTTACCAATTTGATCACCGGAGTAACACACGTAGATATCAAGCCAGCCATCGCCATTGACATCCGCCATAGCTACCCCAGTGGTCCAGGAATCTTTGCCTGCGACATTCGCCATAGCCGTAATATCTTCAAACTTAAAATTTCCTTTATTGAGATAAAGTTTGTCAGGACACGAATTGCACGTGAAAAAAACATCTGGCAGTGAATCATTATTTATATCGCCTATACCGACGCCACCACCATTGTAAAAATTCCGGTAGTTCAGAATGTTAAAATCTTGAAGTTCTATTACTTCATTCTTAAACAATATATTGGTCTGTGTAGAATCTAGACTTGTAAATAAAGTCGTAGGTAAGGTGGCTTGAAATGGTTCCTGATTAATAGATTTATTTTTGCATTGCCACATCAGGCATGAAACAATCAAGCTGGTTAAGCATAGTTTTTTATAGTAAAATTTAAAACTCCATCTAAAAAAGATCAAAGATGGGCTTGTGTTTTTAATTTGTTTATTTTCTATAATAGTTCTGGATTCCAATTTTGTGGCATTGTAGTGAACACATTTTGTAAATCGGAGACTAGTGATAAAATTGGGTTTCATCTATCTTAAGTGGTTCAAAAGTAAAATAAAAAAGCTGTCCAAAGTGGACAGCTTTTAAAGTCGTTAAAAGATTAATCGATTAAAATCCTGGATTTTGCTTGATCGTCGGTTTTCCATCTACCGAACTGTCGATGATTACTGATTCAGGAATCGGGAAATATTCATTTTTGCCAGCAGTAAATTTAGCACCTCCATAAATGGTAGATCTGTATTTACTTTCAAAAGCCATATAGCCATTCAAAGCTTCAGCGGCTATGCCCCATCTCACGAGATCAAAGAATCGATGACCTTCCATAGCAAATTCAAGTTTGTGTTCAAACTGAACTGCTTTTCTGGCGACATTTTTGTCTGTCCAAGCAGCATTGTAAAGTCCAATTTTATAGTTTGCAGCATTGTCGGCTCCATTTTTTACAAAGCCTGCCTGATTGGCTGCTCGTTGGCGAATTTGGTTAACTAAAGCACGTGCAGCGTTAAGATCACCGACTTCTACCTCGCATTCAGCAGCCCATAGGATGATATGTGCATACCTGATCAGATTTACGTTGTTTGCACTTGCACCCTGAGCCCAGCCTGATGCGGTAGATCCAGATCCTTTTTCTGATTTATAAAACACATGCTTTTTCGGGGCAAATGGACCTGCGTACGTTTGGTCCCTAATCCATCTTTGTCCAGGATGAGGTCCCCAATCTAAGTAGGGGACACCTCTTCGACCAACTGACCAATCTAATCTTGGATCAACAAGTTCAGTGCCTAAAGTAAAAGCCGCATCTGAAGGTATACCATCATCATTTTTTACGTTAGTACTATTATAGGAACCATCCAATAATGGAAGTCCATCCGCATTGGTTTTATGTGAATTGACCAGTTCTAATGATGGTTGATAAAATCCACAACATTCACCTGGACCCCCTGTATAGGGGTAATTTAAAACATCTCCGTAATTACCATTTTCACCGTCAGCACCGTCATTGACTGAAGTTTGTACGGCAAATACAGATTCTTTGCTGTTTTTAGTTGGAATTTTGAAATTGTCATGATAAAGTTCATTCAAGCCGTACTTGACACCCAGACTGGTTTTGCCACTGCTTATTATAGTGGACAATAAAGTCTTTGCTTCTGCAAATTTTTTCTGAAACATTAAACATCTGGCCAAATTAGCCGCTGCTGTCCATTTATTTATTCTCCCAACAGCTGTCTGAGTTTCTGGTAGATTATCATATGCAAATTTGTAATCAGCTTCGATAAGTGGCCAAGAATCTTTATCATTAGAAACTTTATAAGCATTTATATCAGAAGCAGCAGCTTTAGCTACTTCAGTGGTAATATATGGAATGTTATTAAACATTCTTTTAGCTTCAAAATGGTAGTGAGCCCTTAAAAAAGTGGCTTCTGCTTTTATAGATTTAGCACGGTCTGCTGACAGTCCTGTAACCTGATCCAAAAGTAAAATCGTTGCATTTGATCTAGCTACTCCATCATAAGCTACTCTCCATTTGCCATTAAAGTATTCATTGGATGATAATCCTTCATATCGAGCGATAGGATTGATAGCAGGTTGATCAGAAGCATCGGTACCTTTATTGGCATCTCCACCACAGATTCCACCATAGACCCAATTAGAAGCTGCAGAAGTCCAAACAGCTCCGTTGCCCCAGCCTTGAGCCCAACCATCGAGTAATGAATAAGCTCCTATTAACGTAGCTTCCACCCCTTGAGGATTAGCCAATGTGGCCTGATTCAATCCACCAATCGGAGCTCTATTTAAAAAG
>JANOWJ010000101.1:0-31677 GCA_031417835.1 Saprospiraceae bacterium
GTGGTGAATACCAAAACCCTACCTGTGGAATTAAATATAACAGCCATTGACGACCTCGGTATGATCATGGCTGCTAGCCACAACACTTACCATGTCAAAGGCGTTCAATTTCATCCCGAATCTGTATTGACACCGGATGGAAAAAAAATCATGGCCAATTTTTTGAAAGAAAGTGAAGTACGATATAAAAAAGAATTAATTGAAAATACATACTAATAATTGATTCAGCAGACAGATGCAGATTCAGACTCAGACTCAGATTCTGAATCTGTCTTCTGAATATGAAACTCAAAACATGAAAAAAATATTAACGCATCTATTCGAGCATAAAAAGCTAAGTCGCCTTGAAGCCAAAGAAACGCTGATAAATATTTCTAAAGGTGTATATAATGAAGCCCAGGTAGCGGCTTTCATCACAGTGTATCTTATGCGATCTATTTCTGAGCTGGAATTGGCTGGCTTTGCAGATGCCATGTTGGAGCTGTGTTTACCGGTTGATCTGGACGGATTACCTACCATAGATCTGTGTGGTACAGGTGGGGATGATAAAAACACCTTCAATATTTCTACATTATCCTCATTCGTCGTGGCAGGAGCAGGTTATAAAGTCACTAAACATGGAAATTATGGAGTGAGCTCCAAATGTGGATCCTCGGACTTATTGGAGACTGTAGGTTATACATTTACCAATGAGGTAGATCGTTTGAAAAAACAATTGGATGTAAGCAATATCTGTTTTTTGCATGCTCCTTTATTTCACCCTGCTATGAAATCTATCGCACCGATTAGAAAACAATTGGGTGTAAAAACATTTTTTAATATGCTAGGGCCTTTGGTCAATCCGTGCAAACCTACTTATCAATTGGCCGGAGTATTCGATATGGAATTGGCTCGACTTTATGCTTACATTTTTTTAAATAGACAAGGCACCCGATTTGCAGTCATTCACTCCTTAGATGGCTACGATGAGATTTCATTGACGGGTGATTTTAAAATGAAGACGCAGTCTTCAGACCTTACATTAAACGCAAAGGACTTGGGATTAAGTTCTATAAAACCTGAAGACATCTATGGCGGTGATACCAAGGAAGAGGCAGCTACGATCTTCATGCATGTACTAAAAGGTGTTGGTACGCCAGCTCAGCAAGCAGCCGTTTATGCCAATGCTGGCGTTGCGATACAAATTTGTGAACCTTCCTTAACGTTGCCTCATGCAGTCGATCAGGCCAAGGAAAGCATATTAAGTGGTAAAGCCTATCAATCATTTAAATCCTTAATTGAACTTTCTGCATGACCATACTCGATCAGATCATAGACCATAAACATAAAGAGGTGGCATTGCGAAAAGAGCTTGTGCCTTTGAGTGTTTTGAAAAAAAACAAGTATTTTAATCGCCCGACCATTTCATTAAAATCCAAATTGTTTAGTGCGCCGGGCATCATTGCTGAATTTAAACGGCAATCACCTTCCAAAGGGATCATCCGATCGGATGCAGATGTGGCTTCGATCACGACATCGTATCAAGATGCTGGAGCATCAGCGTGTTCTATCCTCACTGACAAGCGATATTTTGGTGGCGCAGACCAAGACATATTAGATGTTCGAGACCAATTGCATATTTCCATTTTACGAAAGGAATTTATCATAGATCCATATCAAATCATAGAAGCCAAGTCTATTGGGGCAGACTTGATCTTATTGATCGCCGAGTGCCTGACCGAGACTCAGATCAGAGCGTATACGTTATTGGCTCATGATATTGGACTCGAAGTCTTGATGGAATTGCATTTTCCTGAAGAATTGGATAAATGGAATCCCGATATTGATTTACTTGGAATAAATAATCGGAACTTAAAAAGTTTTGAAACCGGAATTCACCGATCCTTAGAGTTAGCACCAAGTTTACCAAAAGAATCCATCTGGATATCGGAAAGCGGTCTTCAAGGATCTTCAGAATTAAAGGCGTTGATGGAAGTAGGGTATCGAGGATTTCTGATCGGTGAAACATTTATGAAAGCTGATGATCCGGGTGTAGTTTGTAATAATTTTGTTCGAGATTTAAAAAACCATAATACCTATGCAGCAAAATCTTGAAATCAAAGTTTGTGGGATGAGATTGCCTGATCAAATCAGACAATTGGCAGAATTACCTATAGATTATATTGGTTTGATTTTTCATACCTCGTCACCGAGATACGTTGATCAAGAATTTGCACCCCTGTTATTTGGGGATAAGAAAAAGGTAGGTGTATTCGTCAATAGTCCTATTGAACAAATTTTGTACATACAAAGCCGGTATCAATTGGATGCGGTGCAATTGCACGGCCAGGAAAGTCCGGAGCTCTGCGCGAGTATTCAGAATAGAGGCATAGAAGTGATTCGTGCATTTTCGGTCGATAAAAATTTTGATTTCAATAAAGTATTGGACTTTGATGGCTATGCCGATCGATTTATATTCGACGCTCGGGGAGATGCACCTGGGGGTAATGGGGTGCGATTTGACTGGAATAAAATGAAAGAATATGATGGGGCTACTCCGTTTTTATTGGCAGGAGGTATAAGTTACAATCATTTGGATGAAATCAAATATTTTGATCATCCGGCTTGTATTGGTATAGATATCAATAGCAAGTTTGAACGAGCCCCAGGAGATAAAGATTTAATTACGATTAAAAAATTTGTACATGAGTTACGCAATTGATGCCCAAGTCGACCTCCCAGACCAGCACGGGTTTTATGGAATTTTTGGAGGAGCTTACATTCCTGAGATGTTGCAACATAATGTCGAGGAATTGCGAGATCAATATCTAAAGATCATGGCCGAGCCTTCTTTTCAAAAGGAGTTTCAGGACTTGCTTCGCAATTATGTAGGTAGGCCCAGCCCTTTATATGAAGCAAAACGATTATCGGAAAAGTATGGAGCGCGAATATTTTTGAAACGAGAAGATCTCAATCATACGGGTGCCCATAAAATTAATAACACGATCGGTCAGATTTTATTAGCTCAACGGCTTGGTAAAACAAGAATTATCGCTGAGACTGGTGCCGGCCAACATGGAGTGGCTACAGCTACGGTATGTGCACTTAAAAACCTGGAATGCATCGTGTATATGGGCAGTGTAGATATAGAGCGTCAAGCACCCAACGTAGCACGCATGAAAATGTTGGGGGCGAAAGTAGTGCCTGCTACCAGCGGGTCTCAAACCCTCAAGGACGCAACCAATGAAGCTATACGGGATTGGATACAACATCCTGACGATACACATTATATCATAGGATCAGTAGTTGGCCCGCATCCATATCCGGACATGGTAGCGAGATTTCAAAGCGTGATCAGTGAAGAAATTAAGAATCAATTGATTGAATATACGGGCTCTTCTGCTCCCGATACGGTCATGGCTTGTGTAGGTGGTGGTAGCAATGCCGCTGGTGCTTTTTACCATTTTTTAGACGACAAAAAAGTGCGTCTCGTAGCGGTCGAAGCGGCTGGCGAAGGTATACACAGCGGCAAGAGTGCAGCTACGAGCGTTTTGGGATCCGTTGGCATTATACATGGTAGCAAGACACTTCTCATGCAAACTCGAGACGGTCAGATCATCGAACCCCATTCTATATCTGCGGGTTTAGATTATCCGGGTATCGGGCCATTACATGCCCACCTAATCCAGTCTGGTAGAGCAGAAGCCATATCAATCACCGATGAAGAATCAGTGCAAGCTGCATTTTTATTGACCCGATTGGAAGGGATCATCCCAGCACTCGAGTCGGCACATGCTTTTGCAGCCTTAGATCACATGAAGTATAGACCGGGAGAGGTGATCGTGATTTGCCTGTCCGGTAGAGGAGATAAAGATTTAGCCACCTATATGAAATACTTAGATCGACATGAATAGATTGAATACATTATTTGCGACCAAAAGCCATCGGATACTCAATATTTACTTTACTGCTGGCTATCCGGGACTTCATGATACCATTCCAATCATCAATGGATTGAGTAATGCCGGTGTGGATCTCATTGAGATCGGCATGCCGTATAGCGACCCGTTAGCAGATGGTACTACGATACAAGCCAGCAGCCAGGTGGCCTTAAAAAACGGAATGAGCCTTAATCTTTTGTTTGAACAAATAGCTGAAGCTCGATTGTCTACTGAAATGCCATTTATACTAATGGGTTATTTTAATCAAGTGATGCAGTATGGTGAGGAGCGATTTATCCAAAAAGCAAAAGAGAGTGGGGTGGATGGTCTTATTTTGCCTGATCTGCCCGTGGAAGAGTATCAATTGCATTATGAAGCCATGTTTAAAAAGCATGACATGCATATTACATTTTTGATTACACCTCAGACTCCAGACAACCGTATTAGACATATCGATGCACTGAGCAATAGTTTTATCTACATGGTATCGTCCAATGCCATCACTGGGGCTAAATCGGGCATTGACACCCAGCAGCAAGCATATTTTAAGCGAATAGAAGGAATGAACCTAAATAATCCATGTTTGATCGGTTTTGGAATTTCCAATAAAGAGACCTTCGACCAAGCATGTATTCATGCCCAGGGGGCAATTATAGGCAGTGCTTTTATTAACGCATTGACCACGGCTGAAGACCAAGATCAAACAATCAAAGATTTTGTCCACAGCATCAAAAACTAAATAATACCAAAAGGCGTTCTTCCAATGATTGAATTCAAAAAAGCGACTCCCGATCAAATAGATGTACTGCAGACTATCTCTTTAGAAACCTTCAGACATAGTTTTTATCATTTGAATACACCCGAAAATTATGAGTTGTATGTGTCAAAGGCTTTAACTAAAGACACGTTGGCGCTTGAACTGGTCCAGCCGACATCTGAGTTTTATTTTGGATATAGTGGTCAAAAGATTGTTTGTTACTTAAAGATTAATCATAGAGTCAATAGCCTTGACGCTTATGACCCATCCAGTATCGAACTGCAACGGATCTATGTCCTGCCGACTTATTTGGCTCAAGGAATTGGTGTGCAGATGATTGAATTTATTAAAAACTATAGTAGACAAGCCGGGTATCAATCTCTATGGTTGGGTGTATGGGAGCACAACTTGCGTGCCGTTCAGTTTTACAAACGGCAAGGTTTTATCCAGGTAGGTGCCCATCAGTTTATGCTTGGTCAAGAAGAACAGACAGATTTGCTGATGGAATGTAAGTTGTAAGATTCAAATTCTTATCTTTACCCCATGCAGTTATTAGATGGGATCTATGTAGCCAAAACTATAAAAGCAGAGCTTTTAGTCAAAGTCAAAATGGCTCGATCTCATGGCCGAAGAGCCCCGCATCTGGCTGCTGTACTGGTCGGGGATCATCCCGCTAGCGCATCGTATATTCGCAATAAAATCAAATCCTGCGCAGAAGCCGGGTACGAATCCACATTGATCCATCATCCCGCCAGCATCACGCAAGAAGCATTGCTAGCTATCATCTCAGATTTGAATCAGAATATGGACATTGATGGTTTTATCGTACAACTTCCATTGCCAAGGCACATTGACGATACTCGCATCCTGCTAGCCATCGACCCTAAAAAAGATGTGGATGGATTTCATCCGTTAAACGTAGGGCGTATGGTCACAGGATTATCATCTTATATACCCGCTACTCCGTTGGGTATCTTAAAATTAATTGAACATTATAAGATCGTTACCGAAGGAAAAAACGTAGTAGTGTTGGGTAGAAGCAACATTGTAGGCACCCCCATCTCCGTATTATTGTCTAGAAAGGCATATCCAGGCAATGCAACGGTCACACTATGTCATTCTAGATCTGCAGACCTTCATGAGATCATCCAACGTGCAGATATCATCATCGCTGCACTAGGTGCCACGCATTTTGTAAAAGAACATATGGTCAAAAATGGTGCAGTCGTCATAGATGTAGGCATGAACCAAATCAATGATACCGCTACGATTAAGGGCACCCGGCTAGTCGGCGATGTCGATTTTGAGCATGTGGCTCCAAAGTGTTCGTATATCACGCCTGTGCCAGGCGGTGTCGGTCCCATGACAGTATGCGCGCTGATGATCAATACCTGGGAAGCGTATAACAAATCAATCTATGGATGATATCAATCAGAATTATTACCGATTTGATTTTATAGGCGTCATTGATGAAATTGCCTCAGCTAGTTTGTATGATCTAGGCTTCGAAGCTTTCGAAGAAAAAGAAATTAGTGCAGAAGGTTATATCCCTGAGCATTTGATCACTGCTGCATTGATTGCACAGATTCAGTCCATTCATGCATTTTCGACATACGAAATTATCGAACAACAAAACTGGAATGCCATCTGGGAGTCTTCTTTCGAGCCTATCAGCATCTCTGATCAGATCTATGTACGAGCGACTTTTCATCCTTCAAAAGATCTACCATACGAGATTATCATCGACCCTAAGATGGCTTTTGGTACCGGACATCACGCTACTACATATCTGGTCTTGGCAGAAATGCTTAAGACTGATTTTAAAAACAAATCTGTCCTTGACTTTGGATGTGGCAGTGGTATCCTGGCCATTGCTGCCGAAAAATTGGGGGCATCATCGATACATGCAATAGACTATGATAGTTGGTCTGTAGAAAACACCACTGAAAACATGGCCTTAAATCAATGCTTGAATATCAGGGTTTCCCAAATCGACCATCTTGTAGAGGAAATAGGACCTTACGATGTTATTTTGGCTAACATCACGCGAGATATCTTATTAAAAAACAGTGCAGATATCATTCGATTATTAGCAGCTCAGGGTGTAGCTATCTATTCCGGGTTTATAGAAGTCGATTTAGAAAAAATAATTGAAAAAGTAGAGTCTTTTGGCATCAAACAACTGCAGTTTAGCATGAAAGAGGATTGGTGCGTGCTTTTATTCAGGAAAGATTAGGTAGGCGATATTGTAACTTCGATATCTAAGGAAAATGGTTTTGGATGCCCTTATGATCTTAATATTTTGAGGTATTCAATCCATGGCCCAACGTGCCCGGCATACTGTTTTGCCATGACCCGCGATATTTGTGATATATGGTCCAGATCATGCGCTACCCATGTGGAGAGAAGTTGAGTTAGAGTCACTTCGCCGAAGGAAGGATGAATGCCGGTTTTACTTAAATCTTCATCTTTTATATTTAACCGACGGAGCTTGTCCATGTTGAATTTTCTAATGTTAACAAACTCTTCCAACAGTTCTTTTAAAGTTTTTCCTTTGCTGGACTCTATTTGAGCAAATCTGTCAAAGGGACTAAATTTATTTTTACCAGGATCAGACAAGATTAGTTCCATTCTGACCATCCAATCTGTTTTGTCTCCATGCAGTAAGTGTCCCACCACATCAAACACACTCCATGTATCCCCTCCTTCATTAGCAGTAGTCCATTCTGAGGATAGGCCATCTAACATAGTATACAGCACAATTGGAGTGCGTTCAAGAACTTCGATTGACTTAATGATTGAAAAATTCACTCTGCTATTTTAAATTTTCATTGCTGATTGCAGAAAATTAATAAATTCAAAACACTTAAGAAATATTTATAAACAAATCAAAAAAAATTCTTGATATGGAAATTATTTAGCCATTTCTTTAAACTTCTTAACAGTCAGTATTTCTGTCCTATTATAAATCCCTATTTCTAACAAGTCTTTGTCGCCCGTGATTAAAAAATCTGCTTTGCTTTCTTTGGATAAAGCCAATAAAAAGTCGTCTTTAGTATCACGGCAAATTCGTTCAATTTTATTTACCTTTACGTTTTCTCCTATAATTTCAATCAACGAAATTAATTCTGTTACTTTTTCTTTATCGAAATATTTTTTAAGTTTTTCTTTAGAAGTTACTGATTTCAATTCAACTAATAGTTGATCTTTTGTAACCAATTTTATTTTTTTGTTAATTATTAAATCTTTAAGAATTTGAAGCTCTTTGCCAATTAAAAAACTAATCCAAAGATTTGTATCAATGATTACTCTACTTTGTTTTTGATTTGGCATATATTTCAGCTCTTACCTTTTCTACCTCATTAATGATGATTTCGTGATTAAGGTCATCAGTCTTAAACGCTTTTAATAATGCTGTCAGCTTCACATCGATAGCCTCTCGTTCAAGTTCTTTTGAAAGTCGCAGTTTCTCTTTTTTGGGTAATTGTCGTACAAGGTCCAAAATTTGGTCAAATTCTAAATCAATATTAAATGTCCCTGCTTTCATATTATCAAAGTTAACAAATTATACTGATTCTTGAATTATTGTCTAAGCTTAAGTTTATATATTGAAACCAGGTTATCCTAGATTTGCAAGAGTATTTACCATTGAGTCAGATATTGTTTCACCAAGCTGAAGCCTAGAGTTTTCTTCCAAATTCTTCCCGATGATATCGGTCCACCACTTTGGATATCTCTTCAGGTGTAAAATAACCTCGTATGTTTACCATGATGGTTTCGCCATCTTCATCATGTATAAAAAATACAAGTCTGCGGATGACATCCTTTTTTTCCCATGAAAATACTTCTATCTCATCCCGACCGTCTTTTACTTTTACCAATGGCTCATAGGATTCATCTAAAAGATCATCTTTCAATTTTTCGATATCTCGAGGGTGAATCCTGGTCTCTCCCTCAGATAAAAATATGGATACAGATCCCATGTTTTTCAGCAGTGGTCGCAATGCTTCCCGATCCACCCGGGATTCATCATTGAGTGCAATACCACCTGCCAGTCGGACTAAAAACCCCGGGATGGTAAACGTACGGATACCATCCCGATGATTATACTCCCGTTTGAAATCATTCAGACTTTGCTCTTGAGCGGTGGACAGGGCACTTATGCAAAGAATACAAATAAGTGTAATAGCAATGGTCTTCATGATTAATTCTTTTTAATTTTTTCTAGATGTTCAGAGCCATCGATATTGAGTGATTTACCCAATCGGCCGATTTTATTTAAGTCAATATCACCTACGAATGAGATCATTGAAAACTCATCGCTCCCTCCGACTAACATCAGAAGTTCTTCGATCTTGTCAGAGCTGCTGTTCGTTTTGGTGAGAAATAATACATCTTCATCTTTGTCTCTGATTTTCATGAGTTCTTCGTACTCTTTAGTATTGATTTTGGTTATGGCTTCTTTATAAAAGGCTTTAGGGGACTGATGTGTACTGAGTATATGCAGACCGGTTATGTTTTTCAACATATCCTGTAGGTCTGGGTCCATATCATTGATCTTGATTTTAGACACGAGTTGGAACATCTTAGGGCTGATATATACTGAACTGAACCGTTCATCATCAGCATAAATTTTAAAAAATTTGGAGATGGCATCCTGCTGAGCCGACGCGACACCCATGCTCAAAAATAGGGGGATAATAAATAGACTTTTCATGGTTGGTATGATTATATAGTAGTTTAGTTGAGAATATTTAGATTTTGAGTTTTAGAGATCGATTTTGTAGCTTGATCAGTGGCTTTATTCATTCTGCTGGATAGATAGAGTAGAGCTGCTTTAGTTTGTTCCAACGCCTCTTCTGGAGTTTGAAACGTATCACTCATAGCTATGGTAGCTAGATTAGATGTGTTTTGACGATATAAGCCGATGCCAACCGTCAATAACAGCATAAAGGACGCGGCTATGGCGACTACTTTCCGCCATCCTATAGAAATTATTCGGGCATTGGTTGGTCTGTTTGAGATCTTACTCATAATCTCTTCTTCAAGATTGATGCTCATGCTGCGTTCTGATGCATAATATCTGAATAGCGGTTCAAATACTTTAAACTCCTCGTCTATGTCTGCTTGATTAAAATAAGAATGCAATGCTATTTCATCTTCTAAGGTAGAATCACCAGCCCAAAAATTATCGAGCAAACGTTTTATAGTTGTTTTAGAGTTGTCCATATAGTCCAGATTGAATAATTTTTTCTTTGAGACTCAGTCGAGCTCGATGAAGATTGACTTTCACTTGTGCCAAGGGAATGCTACAGGCTTGAGCAATTTCATCATATGATAATCCCTCAATGTCCCGTAGATGGATTACTAATTTTTGCTTTTCCGGCATCTCATTAATTAATTTTTTAATTAAATTCATAAGTTGACTTTTTGAAGTCGTTTCATGTGGATTATCTTGCTTATCTGCTACCTGCACTTGTGTATTGATATCTAGATGAGATTTTCGCGCCCTGATCCTGTCGATGCAAAGATTTCTGGTGACCGTAAACATCCATCCATCGAGATTGTCTATCTTATCGAGATCTCCTCTTTTATCCCAGATTTTGATCAATACATCTTGCACAATGTCTTTAGCTTCTTCTTCTCTCTGCATCAGGCGCATGGCAAATCGAAAGATTTTATTTTGATGAGCCCGGACAAAGTCACGGAATTCCAACTGGTCCATTGTACGATGAGATTGACGGTTGTTAACAATTTTAGGTTACACTAATTTTATTTTTTAACATACAAGGGAACTTATTATGGCAAAAAATTTAAAAACTTGTCCAAAACGTGGAGGCAAGAAATTGTTAATCAGTGGTTTATAATTTTTTAGAACTTTGGTTATCAATCCAAGATAATTATAAGTGTACATATCGATCGTCTTCAAATTAGTTGTGCTCTGGTAGGTAGAAGGGTTTACTTTTGTGCCATGATGCTTTTAACCGGTCGCCTGAAAAAAATCGATCGCTTGTTGATTCGATCTTACGTGCCACCGATGCTGCTTTCATTCGTCATCGCGCTCTTTGTGCTTACTATGCAATTTTTTTGGTTATACATTGATGAAATCATTGGCAAAGGAGTAGGGTTTTTACAGATTTTAGAGCTGATAAGTTATCTGACCATTTCATTTGTTCCGCTAGCTTTGCCTATGGCGGTTTTATTGGGATCCGTCATGGTATTTGGTAACATGGGTGAGCGTTATGAACTTTCCAGTATGAAGTCGGCTGGCATCAGTCTTTTGCGCATCATGGCTCCATTGATCATCCTCACTGGGATGATATCTATACTGTCTTATCTGGCGTCTAACTATTTAATTCCTAAAACCAACTTAAAATTCTACACTCGCTTATACGACATCCGAAGGCAAAAGCCAGCTCTTGCACTAGAAGAAGGAGTCTTTAACACTGATTTTCATGGCTATTCGATCTATATCGGTAAAAAGCATAAGGATAACATTCATATCGAAAATGTCATCGTATACGATCAGGACCGACGAGATGATTTGATTTTGTGTACACGAGCCAAAAACGGGACCATGTATACTATCGATGGTGGCAATCGATTTGTCTTGGAACTCCAAGATGGGGAGCAGGTAGAGGAGCCCGCCCCCTCTTACAAACAAGGCGGGCGACGAAATTATCCACTCATGCGCACGCAATTTGCAACCTATAAGAAAGCCTTTGATCTGCAGGAATTTGAAGTCAATGCTTCAGATGAAAGTCGCCTCTCGTCTAACCAAAAAATGTTAACGAATAGACAGCTATTGGTGCAAATTGATACGATAAAAAAATCTATCGTCAGTGGCCAAAAAACGGTTGGTCTAGGAGTAGCAAAAATGTTTACTGTCGATACTGCATCTAAAGGAATAGACACGGTGCTTTTAAATTTAGTATCTACCATGGATTCCTTTACGCCAAATATAGACACAAATTCGAGGATTAAAGTTAATGAACGTATTGATAGTCAAGACTATATGCTCGCCGTCAATGCCAACTTTACACCAAAGTATTTATTGATCAAACCAGACACGGCCATTATAGATCTCAAACCAGGAGTAAAAGTGGCCCACTTCTACGAATTATTGGAGCAGAATCGTAAAGCAAAACTCTTCAAAGAGACCGGGGCAGGCGCTAATATTGTACAATCCGAAATAGTCAATGTCATCTATACCATCCAATCTCTCAAAAAGAAAGAAATAGCACACTGGCAACAAGTCCATCAGAAATTTACCCTAGCTTTTGCCTGCATCCTTTTTCTATTCATAGGAGCACCAATGGGGGCTATAGTCCGAAAAGGGGGATTTGGATATCCACTTTTGATATCGATCATGTTTTTTATCGTATACATTATGGTGTCTAAAATGTTTGAGAAACTGGGGGATTCTTTTGTATTGCCCATCCATCTCGGCATGTGGATGACGACATTGATCATCTCTATATGCGGCGTTTATCTCACCTATAAAGCATCCAAGGATATGTCCTCTAACCTGATGGACAATATCCTTGATTATATGTTAAAACTAGTCAATAAGAAGAAAAAGAAGCAAATCCAATAAGATTGATACCGATCATTGTTTGATCCACATTTTACTCTGGTAAAATGGGCTTTTATCTTGTCTGATCATACCTTGGAGTACTACAGTATAAACACCTCGATTAAACAAAGAGATGTCAAATGGGAATATTACTTGACCTATATGACCTAATTGTTTACTGCTTTTATAGATCAATTTTCCTTGAATATCAACTACACTGATATAAAAGTCGGCTGGTTTGGTAAGAGAAAATGAGGCAGAGCTAGGTGATTGAACAGCCGGGTTAGGATAGACTTTAAATTGTTGCAGTGCTGGATTGGATATTTCTTTGGTAGCGACTCCTAAAGCCAAGGGACTTTCATACACCCCATTGCCATGAGTGGCTACTTTAATCCGATCAGCCTGACTTGTAATGCTGATGCTCATAGCCATGATGGCCGAGGGTAATCCTTCCATAAATCTCTCCCAGGTGTTGCCGCCATTAGCCGAAAAAAATACTCCGAGATCATTCCCTACATACAATTCTTTTGTTCGTAATGGATTTACAGAGATACAATTTGTAGGTACATCCGGCAAACCATTTTCAATATTTTGCCAAGTGTTACCTGCATCGATTGATTTAAATACGTGTGTACCAGCTCCAAAACCGGAATAAACAATATAAACGATCTGACCATTGCTCGGGTCAAATGTGATATCCATTGCAGCCCTTGCTGGCAGATTCATAAGCTGCTGCCAGCTGATCCCTCCATTGTTACTTTTAAATAGTTTAGGTATAGTATTTTCATTGATAGGTGATGTACTCGCAAATATCAATGTCGGGTCAGTCGGGGATACGCTGAGAGCTAGGATAGTAGCATTTGCATCCAAAGGATTCGAATGCAACGATCTCCAGCCTGAAGGTTGACCATTGTTCTCATTGAGATACACTTTTTGAGCACCAGCGTAGATCGAATTGGGGCTGGATGGTATGATCTCATATGGTGTATTGAATGCTTTAAGTTCATTGACTAAAGTAAAATTAGAAGGCACAGCATATTCAAATGTTTTGCCTTTATCGAATGACCTGTTCAGGCCAAAAAATTGGTAACTGGCAAAAATGATGTTTTCATTTAGCCCATGTATAGCAGTTGACATTCCATCCCCACCTACGACTTTGATCCAGCCATCCTGACCGTCATATATAGCTGAGCCGTTATCTTGCATTCCTCCTATTGCAAAATTTGCATCCTTTTTCGATGCTGAAAAATTTGCATAAAACTGCGATGTCTGATATCCTCCGTTGCGGCCCTGAAAGGTAGATCCTCGATCGCTGGTCAAAAATATCCCTCCATCCGTAGCATAAAAGATGTCGTCAGGTCTCAATGGGTGAAAATACGTGGCATGCACATCAGCGTGCACATACACCGTGGGATCGCCTTCGAGACCACCCACTGGTACCCGGCCCATGTCGCCGGCATCCCACGAACTTACATTCGTAAAACTTTGGCCTTTATTATCTGAAGTATAGACATTCTGACCCACATATGAAATGAAGTTAGCATCCTTGGGGTCAATAGAAATATCATGAGAATACCAGCCTTGTACATTAGCCACATCTTTACCATTCATTTTATCCCAAGTGTTACCCCCATCTACACTTAAAAATAATCCGATCGAAGAAAGCGCATTTGCCACCGACGCATAAAGGATATCCGGATTACTTTGACTGATCGCCATTCGGGTCTTTCCAGAGTATGAATCTGGCAAGCCATTTTTTAATTTAATGAACGAGTTTCCAGAATTATTAGACCGATATATACCGCTGATTGCGTTATCATTAAAGCTACCATGGGTGACAAAAATGGTTTCAGGATTTTTAGGACTGACATCGACATCTACGGCCATAGGTAGATCATGGATTAAAGTCCAACTGGTTCCTTCATTGGTCGATTTATAGACCCCTTGAGTGGTAGCTGCATAGATGATGTGGTCGTCATAAGGGTCAAACTCCATGTCTTGGACTCCGCTGATCAGACTTTTTGTGAGCGGTAATATTTGTGACCAACTAATACCGCCATCCGTCGATTTGATGATACCCATGCCATATGTCCCTCGCGTGGTCCGATCTACGATACCCGGCTGTGCAGAATTTTTATTATAAACCTCCCCTGTACCTACGTAAAGTACATCTGGATTTGACTTGCTGATCAGAATTGAAGCAACTGAATATACTGGTAGATTTATGGGCACTTGCAACCAACCATTGTAACCTACTCCTGCGGAGTAAGTTCTCCATAAACCACCGCTTGCAGAGCCGGCATAGATCAGGTCAGGATTAGTCGGATGGAATGCCAGACACAAGGTTCGACCGCCTATATTTTTAGGCCCGATCGCCCTCCATTGGGCTTGATCTCTTGATCTTGTGGTAGTTTTCGCTTGTTCAAATGCTTTAAGGATTGATTGGCTTGATACAGCTGTCGAGCCGGCAAATCTTACATTAGACCAAGCCTCCATAGCTAGTCCGGCTCCACTTTGACTTTCGACCTCAACATTCTCATGGCATGAGTACAAAAGAACACAAATAAATAAAAAGGTCAGCCGGATTCTATTCATGAGATATGATGAGAATATATAATATAAAGTGCAAATATAAGAAACTGATTATAAGTATAATAATGATTGGAACGTTAAATTAATTTCTGAGCTCATAAATTTTGATTGGCCGGTTTAAATGAACTATTTTTACTTTACATGATCGAAGGTAAAGACGCCATTTCTACTCTCATATATCAAGAATTGGAGGATATACAGCGCCAGGGGTTTCAAGACCCTCCTAAATCTGTGTCCAGGTTGTATCAAGCAGTCAATTATTTCTTTAATAGGATCACAGTCAACGAAAAAATTTATTTTACCACGCTCTTTGCAAGGATGGTTTTTGCAGGAATTCAGTATAAGATCCCAAGGCGAGACCTATCTCTATTGCATCACTTTAGAAAGATGGCTCATCAGTCCATTTATAATGAGCAGATTATATCACAATTCACACCCGCTCAACTTTTACAATTAGGTATTTATAGTTTAAATAATGTAGTGGCCTACATCTGTCAGTGCCCATCACCCTTGGCCTTTATGGAATGGGAACAACAATCCTGGGATGACTTATTTAAGGAGCCTAAATTTGAAAAAATAATTCCACATTGCAGAGTACTCATCACTCAAAACGATGAGACGACATCGATACTCACCGGCGTGTCTGAAGAGTATCCGCATCATGCGGTATATATTAAATACCACGTGGCTGGTATCAACGATGCTCAGACCGAGATCTTAACGGCTTATCTTGGACTGCAACCTTTGCCGATATCACTGCAGCTCATTGATATCGAGGTAGAGTCTGGAGGGGGTTGGGTGCCTCATCAGTTGGTTATAGAGCCTGACTACTTGGTCGATGTCACTGCTGTAGCCGAGTGCTTCAAGGATTTTGGGGTCTTGACCTGGTCGTATTTGCTCAATAAATTTAAACCCAAACCGAGTAGTACCAGTATATTATTAGGAAATGCAGCAAATTTTTTTTTAGATGAATTATTAGTCAATCCGGAAGTTGCTTTCACTACGTTGATGAAACATTTTTTTAAGATCTATCCCCTGGAATGCACTGTTCTGGAGGATCGTGAAGTATTGGATCTCAATGTCAAGGCCAAGACGCATTATCAAAACCTCAAACGAGTGATCCAAGACGAATTTAAATCAATCGGTATCGAACCAGAAGGTATCTATCTCGAACCCACTTTTATATCTGCTATCTATGGTCTTCAAGGTCGACTCGATTTATTTCACGAATTACCATCTCGCCAATTGGCCCATATCGTAGAACTCAAAAGTAGTAAACCGTATAAGACCAATACGTATGGTATAAATGCAAATAATTATATTCAAACCTTGTTATATGATTTATTGATTAGGTCAGTTTTTAACAACAAATTCAAACTGTCCTCATACATTTTATATTCTCAACAAGATCATAAGGCCTTGCGTTTTGCTCCACCGATCAAGGCTCAACAAATAGAAGCGCTTTCGGTGCGAAGTGAATTGGTGATCATGGAATTGAAGTTGACTAAGACAGCATTATTGGAAAACATGTTGAATCAATTGCAACCAAGTTTATTGCCGATACAACAAGGCTTTATAGCCAATGATCTCCAAGACTTTCAGGTTTTTTTTAAAAACCTAAGTCCCCTCGAAAAAGACTACCTCATAGAATTTGTTGGATTCGTAGCCAGAGAGCACCATCTAGCCAAAGTGGGTGAACATAGCGATGAATCAAATAATGGAATGGCATCTCTGTGGCTTAATAACAGACTGGAGAAAGAGGAAAATTTTAATATTTTAAGCCACTTGGTGTTTAAAGAAGAACAATCCAATGGGGATGAGTTTGTCCTTGTTTTTAAACGGACGGAAGTATCTAATCAACTTGCAAATTTTAGACAGGGTGATATCGGAGTCTTGTATCCTCATACGATTACGGGCAATTCTGCTTTGGAGCATCAAATCTTTAAATGCTCTATTATCGAGCTTAAAGATGATTACATCACCATTCGACTTAGAAATAAACAACGCAAAAATCAGATTTTTACTAAATGGACTTATTGGAATCTGGAACACGATTTGATCGACAGTAGTTTTCATGCGTTGTATCGCAGCCTCTTTGATTTTTTGATTGGAGATCCTGAGAAGAAAAAATTATTGTTTTGTAGAGAAGCACCACGCCCACCTGACGATCTAGCGCATGATATTATATTGCCAACGGATTTGAATAAAGAGCAACAAACGATTCTGAGCAAAATCATTAGGACTAAAGATTATTTTTTGTTATGGGGTCCTCCTGGTACTGGCAAGACTAGTATTATGCTTCGATCACTAGGTCAATACATCATTCAAAATACGGATGAACAAATTCTGTTTCTCGCCTATACCAATAGGGCAGTAGACGAAATCTGTGAAGCATTACATTCTGTGGCACTTGATTTTCTGCGGATAGGATCTCGTCATACTGCACAACGAAAATTTTGGAAATATTTTCTTGATGAACAAGCCGGAAGCATCGAGCGTAGATCCGAGTTTAGATCCCTTATTCAATCACATCGGATCATCGTCGGCACCTTATCTTCTATCAATGGCAAATCAGAACTATTCCATTTGAAGAAATTTGATTGGGTCGTGGTAGATGAAGCTTCTCAAATCCTCGAACCAATGCTGGTCGGCCTATTGCCAAAAGTTAAAAAATGGGTATTAATAGGAGATCATCGACAAATGCCAGCAGTGGTTGTACAGCGACGCGAAGACAGTGTAGTAAAGTCGAAACATCTCCAGCAGATTGGTTTACATAATTTACGAAATTCATTGTTTGAACGATTGATGAATGAATGTAAACGCAATCAATGGACTTGGGCATTCGATATCCTGAGGGAGCAAGGCAGAATGCATCAAGATATCATGAAGTTCCCGAGCCAACATTTTTACCAAGGAGAACTGAAAGTCTTAAGGCAACCAGAAGTGCAATATGAATTGGAGCGACCATTAAATTATATCGTAGCATCAGATTGGAATGAACTTGCAGTACGGATTGCTCATCATCGAATGATATTTATAGACACCCCTTCTGACAATCAAGGTAAATCTAAAATTAATGTCTACGAAGCAAATAAAGTCATCGAATGTATTCTAGCTGTGCACCAAATTTTGCAAACTAATCATATTCCAATTCGACACGAGACGATCGGAGTGATCACACCTTATCGGGCTCAGATCGCTCAAATCCGAAAGGTCATGAAGGATCATCAGATGGATTCGGATACATTGACCATCGATACCGTAGAGCGATATCAAGGTGGAGCCAGAGAAATCGTGATCTTGTCATTATGTACGAATCGATTCAGCCAAGTACAGAATATGATTTCATTATCAGATGATGGAGTAGACCGTAAACTCAACGTGGCCCTCACTCGGGCACGCAAACACCTCATTATATTGGGGAATGAAGAAATCTTGAGTAACTATCCTGTATATAAGGAATTAATCCAGTATTGCAGAAGTTTGGAAATTTAAACCCATTTCATGTATCAGGCATGATTTACACGGCAGTGTCTGACGATGCAAAGCATATCAGACTCTGCACAAATGCGTCACGAGGCGACGCACGGAAAAAAGCATTTAAAATCGAATTTACGGTTAAATCCTACTCAACAATTTTTCCTTTTGTTTTTGGTACTCTTCTTCGGAGATCACTCCTTTTTCCTTAAGTACACTTAATTTTTCGAGTGATGCGAAGATATCTTCTTTAGATTGTTGCGAGGAGGAATATTTTTGGTCTTTATCTACTCGTATACTGAATTCTTTTCCTTTTTCAAACTCTTCTTTATACTGTTGTCTTGCTTGGTCAGCATTAAAATCGGCAAAGGTGCCACCTTTGCTAAAATGCTGAATGAACACTTGACCTACGGCATACGTACTAGCTCCGGAGATGACAGACATCGAAGCCGAGCCCAATATCGATCCTATGATCGGGATGGCTTTGACGGCACTAGCAGCTAATCGCCCGAGCGAAGGTCCCACTAAAGAAGTCACTATGCCTTTACCCATTTGTTCATTAAAATCGATGCCATATATTTTAGTAAGCGATCGGATCATATTGATTTGAACTCCGGTGACTGCAGCAAAATCTACAAAAGGGATAGGTATCAAGCCTCCCCCAATTGCGAGTAATAAATGTGTTTTGACCACCTCTTGCGCCAGTTCGTTCCTGTTGTCTTTATTGCTGTTATCCATTATGGAATTTATTTTTTTACCAAATTTAAAGGCGTATTTGCCACCCTTCAATAATATTCGACCAAAATCCCCCGAAGTAGACATGTACCTAATACAATTTCTGTTTAAAGATAGTTCAAACTTAAGGCTGACCTATTTTATCTGACAAAGAAAAAACACCAACTTCTTTTATACTATGTATACGCGACTGCTATCACAGTTATGGAATATTCAAGATCTTATGAGTTTGCAGACTAAGATTCCATTTTGGGTTTTTTTTACAATATTCAAGCGTTAAAATTGTGTTTTTCCCTATCTCGGGTCCATCCATAGGTTGCAGGCTAAATCGTTTGAAGTCAAGGTGATTATACAGCTCAGGTGGAGCTTCTGCCTGCGGATATACGAGTTTGAGCTCATCGCCCGATGTGATGAGTAGTGGTGCGGTCGATTTAGGACTCACACAGACCCAATCTATACCAGTTGGCAACGGCATCGTTCCATTGGTCTCGATAGAAATAAAACAATTTGATTGATGTAATGCATCCACCAGAGATTGATCCATTTGCATCGCTGGCTCTCCGCCGGTGCACACCAGGAACGGTGCTACTCGATGATCTGGCCATAACGAAAAGATAATGGCGATTAATTGTTCTGTGGTATATTTTCCTCCCAGCGGCCCATCGGTACCTACAAAATCAGTATCACAAAATGTACAAATTGCGGATATTCGATGTTTTTCATGTCCAGTCCAAAGATTGCATCCTGCAAAACGCATAAATATGGCCGGGCGGCCGGTATATCTACCTTCGCCTTGTAGGGTATAAAAGATTTCTTTAAGGATATACATTGATACTAAAATTCAAGCTCAAGCTATTATCGCTGTGGCCTCAATCTCTACCAGCATATCAGGATCTATCAATGCTGCGACTTGGACCATAGCAGTAGCCGGTTTGATCACATTAAAAAACTCGCCGTGAGCTCTTCCAGCTTCTTCCCATTTGGTGATATCAGTGACATATATTCTAGTGCGCACGACATCTTGCATGGTAGCTCCGGCTTGATGTAAAGCAGCTTCTATAATTTCGAGGCAAGTTTTGGTCTGTACGTAGAGGTCATCCTTGCCATGGAGTATACCGTCCTTCATAGCTGTGGTACCCGATACTTCAATGTACTGTCCGATGCGCACAGCTCTACTATAGCCTACGATATCTTCCCATTTTGCACCAGATGAAATATTTTTTCTTGAATTCATTTTACAAAAATTTAATTAGTGAATCACGCTATGATGATCAGTCAGTTGTCGCCACATGGATTGTTTTTAGTCGCTGAGTGGGGTATAAGGCGACAGCTTGCCCTAACGCAAAAAAAAAGAACAGTAGAATAAGGACGGTTCAAAATCTTTATTTTTTAAAAAAAGAAACTCAAAGAATGATATTACAATTATTGCACACGGATTGACCGATCAAAAATACGACAAAACTCCATTAAATCTTTACATACATATGCGGCCTCACCCGGATTTTCAAGTAAAGGATTTACATATACTGTGATCATATTCAGATTTTTACCAAACTCGATATCTGATACTGAATCACCCACAAGCACAGATTGTTTAAAATCTATAGTTGGAAAATCTTTTTTGGCTTGAATACCCATATAAGGCTCTGGTTTTCGACAAGATGGCACTTGATCCGAGCTAGCTGAGCAATGATAAACCGCATCAATACGACCCCGATGTTTGCGGATCATTTTGCGCATTCGATGATGGATCGTACTCAGATCTTGTTCTGTCATCAACCCTTTGGCGATACCTTGTTGATTGGTGACCATGACCAGGTGGTCAAATCGGTTGTTCAAATGGGCTAGAGCTGATAGTACTCCAGGCATAAAAATAAACTCAGCCCAAGATTTGACATAATCACCTGGTAGTCGATGATTAATCACCCCATCGCGATCTAAAAACAAAGTCCATCCTGATTGTTTACCGCTCATCGTAAATTGAATGATTGTATTTTTTCGTAGTCTTCAGGTATACCAATATCAATGAATTTTGCCCTGGATTTATATCCACCCAATTTCCAACGGCCATCATTTTTTTCAAATAATTCTTTTTCGACAGAAAAATTTTGACCAAGAGGCCAATGATTAAAAATATATTTGTTAGCGATATAAATTCCTCCATTGATATATCCTGATTCCATCCATTTTTTCTCATAGAACCCAATGATGGTATGTTGACTAGTTATTTTGATTCCACCATACCGATCACTACCTTTTACAAGTTTAAGTGCAAGCGTCATATCATTTCGATGGGATTGATGCATTTGCAGCATATTATTTAGGGTAATCGGAAAGTAGGTATCGCCATTAAGAATATAGATGTGCTCCTCTGTATTATACTCTAAAGCTTGGCGAATAGCTCCTCCGGTACCCAGAGGAGTAGATTCAATAGAGTAGGTCAACGGAATGCCTTGAAAAGAAGAGCCAAAATGATTGCTGATGACAGCGCCATGATGGGAGACAGCAATGATGATTTTCGTCAACCCTTGTTTATACAAATATTGCAGTTGCCAGAATAAAAATGGTTTATTTTGAACGAGCACCATTGGTTTAGGAATCAGATCATGGGTGATCGATCGTAGGCGGGTACCTAATCCTCCGGCTAATATGATAGCCGTACTCAAGGAAATAAAGTTTGTTCGACTAATTGACAAATAATGTGTCCTATAGTGATATGACATTCCTGAATACGAGGTGTATCTGAAGACGGTACGTTGATCAGTATATCAGATAAGGCAGCCATCTTACCACCTGTCGCACCGGTCAATCCGATACATATAATACCCAATTCTTTGGCTGTTTCAAATGCTTTGATGATGTTGGTTGAATTGCCAGATGTACTTAGGCCAAAAAGGATATCTCCAGACTGACCACTTCCTTTCAATAGTCTTGAATACACCACATCAAATCCATAGTCGTTGCCCACTGCAGTGAGATAAGAGGTATTTACGTGCAATGCTTCTGAAGGGAGAGGGTTTCGATCTTTATAAAACCTTCCGGAAAATTCAGCAGCCAAATGTTGCGCATCAGCGGCGCTGCCACCATTGCCACAGAATAAGACTTTACGATGCTGTCGAAAAGCATCGATACAAACCGCTGCTGCACGATCTATTTTTTGAATAAGATCTTCATCTTGTAACAAGTTTTGTTTAGTGGCGATACTTTCACTCAATACAGATTTAATAATTGATTCAAACATGGTGAATTGGTTATTTGATAGTCCAGGATGTCATGCCTTGCTGTACAAAATTAAATGGTTTGAAAAGGCCACCCAAAGACTCCAAAGCTTTAATAACTTTAAATCTTGTGTTGCCTGGCGCATATAACATTAAAAAACCGCCACCACCTGCACCAGATATTTTACCTCCGGTCGCGCCATTTTTTAAAGCTACTTCGTAAATCTCATCTATAGCCGGGCTCGTGATACCTAGCGCTGTTTTTTTCTTTTGCTGCCATCCATAATCCAGTAATTCTCCGATAGATTTAAGTTTGCCGGTTAATAATGCTTCTTTCATCAGTACGGCTTGCTCTTTGAGCTTGTGCGCTGCATCCAGAGACTGTTCTTTTTTGTCTGTAAAATTGGATGATTGTTTTTCGATAATGGTCGAGGAGAGTCTGGAAGTACCGGTATAATACAACAGGATGTTCAACTCAAGCTCCTGGATGTACTCTGGTCGGATCCGTAATGGGTTGACGATAACTTTATTATCTGCATAAAATTCCATAAAATTAAATCCCCCGAATGTAGCAGCATATTGATCTTGTTTTCCACCGGCGATCATCAAATCGTTGCGTTCAATATCATAGGCTATTCTGGCAAGGTCATATTCACCCATCGGTATCTTAAGCCACTCACTGTACGCACCTACTGTAGCTACAGTCACCGTCGACGATGCACCGAGTCCTGATCCTTTGGGTACATCCACATGCGTACTGATGCCATATGATGGCAATTTTCCTTTATGTTCCGCAAAGATTTTATTGTGACAACCCTTGATTAGATCCAAATGTCCATCAATCGGTAATTTTTTTGTCTTGCGGTAAGTCTTACTTTCTTGCAGGTCCCAAGATTCTATACGGACTTTGTCTAAGGAGTCTGGGATGATGGTGGCATGAGCAAATATACTTATGGTCGCATTAAGGATAGCACCACCATAAAGATCTGAATATGGCGATACATCCGTACCTCCTCCTGCAAGTCCTATCCGGAGTGGTGCTCTGGCGCGTATAATCATGCATCAAATATACGACAAACTCATATATTAAATAAATGCATCATATGAGTGGCCCAGATAAAAAGGAGGAATTAGTCCACAATAGCATGAGCCATAGTGGACCATGCATATTTTGCTTTAATTTTTGAAACAGCAGTTATCAATTGTTCCTTATCAGGGTGATTAAAGAAAGTAAGGATAGCTTGAGCGATTTCGTTTATATCTGGCTCCACTACAAAACCTGAGATATTGTGCTCTATGATTTCGTGCAGTCCTCCTACTTTTGTCACCACTGTGGGCTTATGAAAATGAATGGCGATCTGAGCAATCCCACTTTGTGTAGCTGATTTATAAGGTTGGACGACCAGGTCGCAAGCTGAAAAATAAAACTTGACATCTTCATTGCTGATGAAATGGGTGTGTTGTACCAAGCTCGAGCTGATGTTCAATCGGTCTACTAATTGATCATATGGTGTAGCATCGGTGTAATACTCTCCCGCTATGATATACTTTACATGGAGTAGAGTCGATTGTAGTAGAGCGATCGCCTCATACAATAAATCAAGGCCTTTATACTCGCGTATAAATCCAAAAAACAAAACATATTGATAGTTAGGATCCAGGTTTAACTTATGCTTCGCTACCTGCTGATCTACAGCTTCTCCATAATTGTCATATATCGGGTGGGGTATAAATTCAGCAGGTTTTGAATTATTAAATACTTTTAATTCTTGGCCTACTTGATGCGACATGTATATAAAACGATCTATGGCAGCAACAAAATATCTCGTAAATAAGCCATCTCCCAATCGCTTTTCGTGAGGTATTATATTATCAAGGATGCTTATAGTCTTAGTATTTGTGCTTTTTGCTATCCGCAGGATCGAGCCAAAACAGGGCCCCATAATAGGTAACCAGTATTTGCAAATAATCAGATCAGGTTTTAACTTTTTAATTTTTCTTCCGGCGATGATCCAGTTGAATGGGTTAAATGAATGTACCCATCGATGGATTTCTAAGTTTGGTGCAGGGTCATCGCTGAGTTGAGATTTACCTGGGAATAAAAATTTAGGATATTGTACTGTAAATGTGATGACCACCACCTGATGGCCCATTTTGATCAATTCCTGTGCGAGTCGTTCATTGAATGCAGCTAGTCCTCCCCTGAAAGGGTAGGCTGTACCAAGAATGACTATTTTTTTCATATCCTGATCTGCTTATCTATCTGGTAGGTAGATCGCTGGTGAGCATTTCGAGCCACGAGTTCTGCTATAAATCCGGACATAAAAAGTTGAATCCCTACAATCAATAATAAGATACCTAAGTAAAATATTGGTCGATTAGCAATCGTGGAAAAATTAAAGAAAAACTTACCTATAGTTAAATAAAACAAGATTAAAAAGCCCCCCAAAAAAATCATAAGTCCAAAAGATCCAAATAAATGCATCGGTTTTTTACCAAATTTACCTACGAACATAATCGTGGCGAGATCTAAAAAACCATTGATAAATCGTTCGAAACCAAATTTCGAGTGTCCATATTTTCTAGCTTGATGGGCTACTACTTTTTCACCTATTTTATTGAAACCTGACCATTTGGCAATCACTGGGATATATCGGTGCATTTCACCACCGACTTCAATGTTTTTTACAACATCTTTCCGATAAGCTTTTAATCCACAATTCATATCATGCAATTTGATACCAGACATTTTGCTGGTCGCCCAATTGTATAATTTAGATGGGATGTTTTTTGTAAAGGCATTATCGTATCGTTTCTTTTTCCATCCCGACACCAGGTCCAGTTCCTGTTCTTTGATCATCTGGACCAAGCCTGGTATTTCATCTGGACTATCCTGGAGATCAGCATCCATAGTGATCACAATCTCGCCTTCGCTCTGTTGAAATCCGGTATTTAGTGCCGCAGCTTTACCATAATTGCGTCTGAATTTGATGGCTTTGACCTGTTCGTTATTATCTGCGAGTTTTTGAATGGTAGCCCACGATTGATCGGTACTGCCATCATCTATGAAGATAATCTCGTAACTAAAGTGATGCTGGTCTACTACTCTGCGGATCCAAGCCTCCAACTCTGAAAGTGAATCCGCTTCATTTAATAAAGGGATGATGATAGATAGATCGAGCACTGCAGGTAAAACGGTTTGAACGGTCAAAGCTAAAGAACTATCCTAATATTAAGAAAATATTTAATATATCAAGAAAACTGAGGCTGGTCCCTTTTCATGATCAAGCCAATAATAAGGGATAGAATGGCACCACCGATTGCATAACAACCTATAGCTGTAGCAAATAATAAATAAGGACTTTTCATCATCGCGGTCCAACCCCTGGCTTGCTCTATTTGATCCTCTGTAAGACCTTGTGCCTCCCATGCCTCTTCCATAGTAGCCATGAGGCGCTCCATATATTCTGGATCTACAAAATTGGTATATACGAGAGACACTAAACCGGAGATGATGCCAGCTAATGCCATCAATCCAGCTCCTATCAATACACACTGACCTAATGTAATGAATCCGTTTTGAAGTTGATCCCGATGTTGCTTTATAGCCATGACGATGAGCACGATCATGATGCCTATCGAAACCACTGAATTGAGTATACCACTCATCGGAGACCCCGTATTAGCAAGGCCTGATATCGTAAAGATGAGATAGATTAAACTAAAAATAAGTCCTCCGGTGAGTCCATACTTTAGGATGGTCGGTCGCAAGGCAGATTGATTCATGATTTAAGTTTTTTAAATTAAATGAGTTTAAATAAAGTAGAGTTTAGCCGTTTATCCACGTGTGTCCGTTTGAAATGGTGGCTTTTACCTTTCCTTTAAAAGTAGCATTAATAAATGGAGTGTTTTTTGATTTTGACTTGATGTCACTGATTTTGAAGGTCCATTTTTCAGAGGAATCAAACACGGTAAGGTCTGCCAACTGCCCTGCAGCAATATTGGGAATTGACCTTTTGAGAATCCTTCTGGGGTTGATAGCTACCATTTGGACCCAATCTTCTACAGTCAGTATTCCCTGCGTATTCGTAGCTGCAAATGCTGTCTGCAATCCTATCGTACCAGGGTCAGCATAGGCAAATTCCAAATCTTTTTTTTCAGGCTCCAGTGGCGTATGATTGGTACATATGATATCTATGATCTTTTCTTTTGCAGCTTTGATCAGACTTTTTTGATCCTGGATGCTGCGCAGTGGGGGCGATTGTTTGTATACGGAGTCAAACTCTTCCAAAGATTGATCCGTGAGGACGAGATTTAGATATGAAATCGAAGAGGTTATCTTTGGATTCGATTTACGGGCTTGTTTGAGCACACTCACGCTATGATCGGAAGTGACCAGGTGAGCTAAATAACGCACATCAGAATATCCGGCTATGTAGATGTCTCTCTGAAGCATGATTGATTCTGATTCAGTAGGTATCCCTTTAAGGCCGAGGAGTTGCGACATTTTGCCTTCATGCATTTGACCCAGTGCCGCCAAAGAGGCATCTTGAGGATTGTTTATGATCAATCCGTCAAAGTGTTTCATATAAAGCATGGCCCGCTGTAGTAATCCGGTATCTTGGATCGGATGACTCCCATCAGAAAAAGCAATGGCACCACTGTGATACATATCGATCATCTCAGCCATCTCTTTGCCCTGACACTGTTTGCTTATAGCACCAATAGGCATGATTTGGACAGGCAGGTCCTTAGATTTCTGTAGTATAAACTCAATTTCCGATTTACTATTCAGCGTTGGCTTCGTATTTGGAAAAATAGCTAGGTGAGTATAACCACCCGATAGAGCTGCTTCGGATAATGTGGCTAGGGTCTCTCTATGTTCATAACCAGGTTCGCCGGCTTGAGTACCGATGTCAGTCCATCCTATAGAAACATACAGATCTTCGCCAGTTATTTTTTTGACCCCAGTTATTTTTTTTTGACTAACGGATTGAATAATACCTTCTACGATATGAATGTTGACTTTATGACCATGTTGTGCGTGGCCGGGAGCAATGAGATTGGCTTGTTCTATGAATATTTCCATTCGTACGTATTCTTAATTTATTTCCAAAACCGCAAGAGCATCGATTCAATCAATAAAAACAATAAAGTGCCTGCTAAAAACCATTTCCAATACGTTTTACCTTTTTGATTTTCTTTAAACCAGGCATCAAAATCATCCTGATCCGCTTTATCAAAGACTTCATAATTTGCCCCATATTGTGCTTTTATTTGCTCTAAGGTCATGGTTCTTAAATCAGATTCTTTCCGATTAAAATTAAATGCCACTTTGCTCATGATCGAATCTTTGACTCCTATTTGATAGATACCATCCTCTCGAAGGGCTCCTTTTACATCCAATATAATTTTATTGCCTGCGGATCGCTGCATAGGGATGATATCTTCACCATTCGTTTTTTTCAGGTGGACAGCTAGCTCTGGATTTAATTTAGATGAATTTAATTCGATCTGATCGTCTTGACCGACAAATCTGGATATTTTATCAGATTTATTTTTACTCAAGGCCATCTTAAACAACATTGGTACGAATATTTCTGGATTGGCACTTAGATCAGCCCAAGAGGTACTCAATGGACTAGCGCACCAATAGAAAGCGCCTAGGTCTATTTTTATTTTTGACAAATAGGGTTGACCATCTGCAAAAGAAAGTATTTTTTCTTCGCCTGCTGTCCCAATGCTGCGTTGATATCGGCCTTGCACAGTCGGCAAGCGCATATTCGGACTCACCTTATTATAAACATCCTTAAAAATAAACTCCTGGGTATTGATAGTGGTCACTGTAATCAATTTTTTTTCTACGCCTAATAGCGTGCCGGCTCCCATGCCACTTAAAAAGTTGGAATAGGATCTTAAATCTGCGGTGGCCCCGGGAAATATGAGCACGTTAGTACCTTGCTTTGTCGCAGAAAGTAATTCATTAGCCAATCCACTACTGATATCGTTAAGGTCATCCAGTATGATGAGTTGTTGACTGGATAATGAGGTGTAATTGATATTTCTTGCATTCTGCACTTGAAGATTGGCGGCGGGTAAGTCTCGGATTGCGGTGATCAAATTGGGATTAGCTTGGTCATTTGAAATCACTAAAAAATTGAGTTGCGGTGTGACATTAAAAGTGAGAAACAGTTTGTCATCAAATTGTATGGGAAAATCTGTGATTTCCAATTGTATTTCTTGCCAACCTGCTTTATTGATAATAACTTGAGCGGTATCCGTTTTGCTTTCACCAGCAGCCAGATTAAATGTGCCAAGTGGTTTAAGCTGTCCATTTTGTGTCATCGATATCCTAGCATCCTGTACGGGTTGGTCACTATAATTATGAAGCTTATACTTTAATAAATTAGGCTCGGCTATCCACTGTGCTGGTGAGTCAAACCACGCTGAATCGATGGCTACATTGCGCTCCTGAATGCTCTGAAGTGGCACTAAATGTGCTCGCAAAGTAGTATCTACGGTCGATGGAAGGTCGCTGATGGACAACTGAAAATCAGAAATCAAGTAAGCGTGTTTGTTTCCTTCCTCCTTATTGATAATGTTCTCTAATTTTAAAAGTGATTCTGCCAGCGAATGCACGGCCGGCGTAGGGATTATCTCATCAACAAGAGATAAAGCCTCCTCTTGATGGACTAATCGCTGATGTTTTCCTAGAAAATCGTGAGTCAGTATCATGAATCGATCCTGGCCATCATGAGCTTCCACAATACTTCTGGCCCGTTGTTTGGCTTTGGATAACAAAGGGATATCTTCACTCAAGGCGTTCATACTATAGGAGTTATCCACAAATACCCCTACGATGTTTTGTGCATATCTCTCCGTACGCGCCTTTCTACTGAATGGTTGGGCGAATGCCATGACGAGTAAAGCTAATACTGTAAGTCTGGCTATTAACACCAAAAGATTTTTTAATTTGGATCGCGAACTAGTCTCATCTTTTACTTCTCTAAGGAATCGAACGGACGAAAAGTAGACTTTTTTGAATCGTCTGAAGTAGAACAAATGAATGATGATGGGTATCGCTAGGGTGCCTAATGCCGCAAGAAACCACGGATGGAGAAATTGCATATCATGGCAAAAATAATTAATATGCTTGTTGTGGAAAGTTTAAATTTTTAGAAACAAGCTACTATTTGCCAAATTGGGCCATAAGTTTATGGTCGAGTTTGCTTTTTGCTGGCACTTTTTGAAGCCATCACACCCCAACCACCGCTGCCAAATAAAAAGCCAAGTGCATACCAGCCTCCATTATTATTAGGGGCAAACATGTACGTATCTGTATTAAATAACGAACTTAATAATCCAAATGGGGCTATCAAGCCATGCCACAGACCTCCCCAAAAACCATAAATATGACCTGTTATACAGCCACTTGTATCACTTATAGAGGTGGCACATGAGCTTAAAAGGACCAAAGAAATAAAAATAAGAAAGCTGATCTGACGATTCATTTTTCAGGTATTTCTATCTCCAACGTTGATTTTTTTTCAAAAGTTTCTATTTTGATTATTTGACCAATAAATTGGGGAACACTTAATGCAAAGAATTGGTTCTATAGGTGAATACATTAATCTCGCACTATGGATTATATAGATTATTATCAAAAATTGGGGTTAGCAAAGGATGCTCCGGCCGAAGACATTCGTAAGGCGTATCGAAAACTAGCCCGAAAGTATCACCCAGATACTAATTCTGGAAATAAAGATGCCGAAAAAAAATTCAAAGAAATAAATGAGGCCAATACGGTACTATCTGATCCCATAAAGCGCAAAAAGTACGATACCTATGGCAAAGATTGGGAACATGCAGATGCCTTTGAAGCAGCTCGTAATCAATCCGGGCGTAACAGTCGTAATGGGCAGGGTAGGGGATTTACTCAGCGCAACGCTAAAAGTAAAACGGGAACTGATCAAGAATATTTTTCTGACTTTTTTCAATCTATGTTTTTTGAAGAGGAAGATTTTTTAGGGAATCAGTCATTACGGAATGGTCGGCGTACATCGGCACCATCACGAGGAGTTGATTTTAAATCCATTTTACAACTTGAATTAAAGGACATTCTCACTGAACAACCTCATGTACTCGATGTAAATGGAAGAAAGATCAGAATAAAGATACCGGCAGGAGTGGAAAATGGCCAGACTGTCAAAATCCAAGGACAAGGAGGGGAGCAAGTTTCAGGCGGGCCTAAAGGTGACCTGTATATTCAATTTGATATCGTTACTCATCCGATTTTCAATAGGTCAGGTGCTGATCTCCATGCGACTAAAATAATAGATTTGTATACAGCAGTTTTGGGGGGTGAAACCAATGTCCCTACTTTAAATGGAAGCGTAAATGTTAAGGTCAAACCAGGGACCCAGCATGGTCTCAAAGTAAGACTAAAAGGGCAGGGTATGCCTGTTTATAAATCAGATCGAGTAGGTGATTTGATCGTCACATATCAAATCCAGATACCCAACGATCTGTCGAATAAAGAGCTAGATCTTTTTAACCAGCTAAAGGACTTAAGAAAAAATAACATTTGATTGTGGACAAATGGCAGTATATTTGGGACAGATGGCAAAAAAATTTATTAAATATGCTGAGCCGACCACTGCGCCCAATATATTAAGTGAGCCTCCCGCAGTGATGTATGAGCCTGTTCGCCCTTTAGACATATTCTTAAAAAAAGTCTTTGCTTTGATTGGTATGATCCAGCCTAAAGCAGCTGGTCCTGGGTCTTATGTTTTAATACCAATCATCCGCCAGGGGCTTCCCAAAAAACAGTTAGATCATTTAATTGCGTCTACTGGCCTTTCCCTGTCGATGATGGCTCATATCCTGCATATATCCGAGCGTACATTGCATCGATATTCCTCAGACACTACGCTCAATCCTGACATCAGTGAACGCATTTTGGAGATTGCTCAGCTTTATGCCAAAGGCGCAGAAACGTTTGGTGATTTGGATCGTTTTAAATCTTGGGTTCATTATCCTTCAATGGCTTTAGGTCACAAAGCCCCTCTTGACTATTTAGATACTTCTATAGGCATCAAATTACTCGAAGACGAGTTAGGCCGCATAGAGCATGGTGTCTTTGCATAATGGATCTTTATAGATGTGCTAAATGCAACTATATCACTGACCTGAGTGGCTATGGTGCGTTTAAATATGGAGGCCGATGGAATAGTCCCGGTACGTACATGTTATATACTGCTTCGCATGCGTCTTTGGCACTCTTGGAGTCATTGGTTCACATGAGCCCTTTATTACCTTCTTCGGATTATTGTATGATGAAGTTGATGGTCGAGTCTGATTCTGTCCAGACCGTGACTGAGGACCTCCTCATCACGGATTGGC
>JANOWJ010000102.1:0-11839 GCA_031417835.1 Saprospiraceae bacterium
ATCCGGAAAGTGTCTCCGATCCATACTTCTGCCATATTACAATCCACAAAGGATTTGAAATAGAACGTATCGGAAGGCACCAGCTTGAAGGAAGGATTAAAATCTGTTGTGGATTCAGAGGCCTTTTTTTCTTCGGATGAACGACAACCGGGAGCAATGAGAATACTCAAAAGCACGAACAAAAAAACGTATTTCATAGGTAGGATAGTATCTACGAATATACTCATATGTGATCCGATTTAGTAATTAATTTTTTATACAATACTTGAGATCAGAGTACATTTTATAAAAGGAACCCCGCGATACGTTTGATTCTGCGGTTCGGGAAAGTTACTTCAAATGGTTCTGTAACCAATTTTTTACTCTTACATTAAAATCCTCCAGGTTTTCCCAATGAAATACTGTGCTAATATTTTAGCCATCATAGGCAGTGCTTCTTCCGATCGATATTCTTCGTCACCACTGATTAATACGATATGTTTTCCGTTGCCAGGACCATTTTGTCCTTCATAGGTAATCCATAACTTCTTTTCCTGACCATTTATTTTCATGATAAAAAAACGAGAAAATTAATGCGTAAAAACCCCTGAAAAAAATTATAGCCTTCATAGTCATTGTTTTTCTTATTTACAATACTTCTTTGCTTAAATGATAGATGGTATTCTGTATTAAACCGACAGTTTTTTCTCCATTTGGCAGTGTATATTCAAATGCAATTTCCATTACCCAAGTAGGTTTTATCTCAGGTATTGTAAGATATACCGTCTTTTTGTCTATACTTAGTTTCACTAAAGAGACTTGAATAATTTTTTCATTATGATGTGCAGAACCATATTTCCTGGATCTTTTTAAATCCCAGGTTTGAATTTTATAGCTTTTTATTTGGTCGGCATCTTGCACCTCGAGTGGATGTGAAAAATTAATTTCTAACCCATTTTGTCGCGCCTTGATTCCTATTGGTATGATAGCAGTCTGTCCATTATATTTTATACGATACAATCCACCTAAATTTGATTGGCTCGAGCCCCAAGCCGAAAGGCCACATGCATACAACTGGCCATCACCATCATTAAACCGACCGCGCATAATACCGGTTTGAAACCTGGGCATCGGCAACTCAAATACTGCACCTTGGCGTATCGATCCAATTTTTTCAAATGGAACAATAAAAACTTTTCCATATCCGTAAGAAAAATTTAATAAGCTTCCATTTAGTGGTCCCCATTTTTTACTATCGACCCAAAGTAATTCGGATGGAGATTGGTCTACATGTTTTTCTACCCATACTAAAGGGGGAATCATTCCCTCATCTGAGCTATCTGCAGGAGGATTGTAGCTAAACATATTTCCATAAAATCCGCCTTTCTTTACCCAATTTATACGGTTCATTGGATTCCAATGCCCCTCCTGATCTGTCACTATAAATGATCCATCAGGATTGATGCAAACCCCATTGGCAGCACGAAATCCTTTTGCTACGATTTCAGTTTTCAATCCGTCTTTGCTTACTTTCAGTAACGTACCATGCTGGGGGACTAAAGCCTTTCTTGCATGTCGGGCACTTTTAGCATAATAAAAATTGCCTTCGGTATCTGTCTGCAACCCCATCGCAAATTCATGAAAATGATTGGTGACCTGGTGATCACTATTATAACTTTGAAAAAAATCGATCTCTGCATCGCCATTCAAATCATGCAGTTTTACTAATTGATCTCGACAGGTAATGAATATTTCATCTTTTATCACTCGCACGCCTAATGGCTGAAACAATCCTGCAGCAATTCTTTTCCAACTCAACTGCAGACTAGGATTAAGGAAACCCGTAACTAACCAAACATCTCCGTCGGTAGAGCAGATAATCCCTTTATCCTTATCGGAAAGAAAATCAATGCCACTAAGTCGAAACTGATTTTTCCAGGGACTTTGAAAAGGAAGATTCAGGACATCCACCTGAAATGGAGTTTGATTTTTTCCCTCCACTATTTTAGTAGTCAATGTATCGGGGAATCGGGGTTTCCCTCCTTTAGTATACAATGTTAAATCTTCGATTTCTGAATCTGTCTTTGCCAATTGAATTAAATCAGGCAATGAGGATTTGGAAATAAGTAGTTTAGCTTTCACAGTCTTTCCTTTTGGAATTTCCATAATCCAATGGCCTGATGATTGTATCAAAGTTGCCTGATCACTGATAATGGCTACAGAAACAGTTGCAGGTGCTACTCTCATCTTCAATGTATGATGGGATGGGCTGATATTTAATGTTCTGGTGAATACTGGAGTTTCTCTCAAAGAATTAATTCCAAATAATTCTAACACTTGAGCATTATCTACCGTATAGTTTAGGATGGTCTTACCTTGATATTGATATAAACCTTTATACTGCGACCAATCTCTTGGCAAGGGCCCAAACTTTCTGTGATCCACAGCCATTAGCCGATCATCTTTAAAAGAACCGGTCATTGGATGGGACCATCCGGGTAGTACAGGGTTTTCGAAATGTAGGGCACCAATAGTACGAGGCGAAATATTATGGTTACCATTAAATAAAATTCCCTTCCAATCGATAAACCCCTCGCCGGTCCATGCACCAGCCACTCTCATGAGATCGTGATCAAAAATCATCCATGCCTTACCAGCAGATATGCCTCCTTTGCCTTCATCTAATCTTACAGCGATACCTTTATAAGCAAAATTGGATTCGACCAGGTTTTCATCAGGCAGTGGCGACGAACCAGAAGAGATTTCTCGAGGTTTGGCAGTACTATCTGCCAATTCATATGTATTGATTAAGAAATTTCCATAATCCATATCTGCCCAGGGTTTTCTTTCGCGAGGCTCTGGCCCTTTGTTAGGGCCTTTGGGTAAAAGATCAAGATATTGAGAATCTATCGTGAAGTATTGAGATGGATTAGTTTTAGAAATATATTCTTCACGAATAAATTGTATGACTTCATATTTTTCTACCGGAGTCAACGCATGTTGCGGGGGCATGGTTTTATATCCTCTGGTCAGTATTTGATACAATGAATGTGGATCATTTCCGGTTTTAAATGTGTCGTTCCAAAATTTGAAAGCAGTAGGTATGGAACCTTCCTGTAGAGGATCTCCATGACAATTTAAACAAGTATTGATATAAATGGCTTGACCATTGCTCATTGATCGGCCGAAAGACTTCTGTACAGAAACTATGATTCCTTTGTGATTAAGATCTGATTCGAAAGCTGGCAATTCAGATTTTGCCAATGAATACAAAATATCAGGTTTAGATTCGGCATCTTTATTTAAACATGCAATAAACAATATAAAGATAAATAAACAGAGCAATGATTTAACCATAGGGGCAATGTAATTGAATTAAAGATACAAATTACCAGATCTTTTTATGTTCAGGACCTTGTAAGGAATAATAGTTTTAATCGTAATCAATCCCCTTTCCAATGGACTATTGCCAGAGGGTAGAAGTGTGATTTTTGGAAATCATCATTTTTCGTGTGTTCGGTTTTTAGTACGATTGTAGTAGTTTTGATTTGCATTCATTTTTAGACTATAATTATCTTTGACATCAAAGTGTAGAGGATGGAACTTGGGAGCAATGCTAACAAGTTGCCTCCGGCGGCCGGGGCGGCAAAAGTTTTTTATACTGAATCATTTCTCGAAAGGTGCCATAACATCGTTCGGGCGCAACCCCAAGTCAGCGATTAGAGGCTTTGGATGTCTTAGGGTTGCTACTGAATGCGTCCCAGACGAGTTCGATATCACTGTCAAGCAGCCACTGATATACGATGTACGACGCCAATAAAAGCACACTGACCACTACCTACCATACCTATTCTAATTCTTGTTTTAAAAAGGCGGGGATTAGATCTTTAATTGAAAGCGCTGATGGGGATCCGTAATGAAAAAGCACGAGTTTCGAAATCTTAGCCTAAATTTGGTTATGTATATGGATAGAAACAATTCTGAACCCTCGCAAAGATAGTAACTGTGCTGAAGGTGAGCAGTAAACAGCAAACTTCAGTTCAAAAATTATTCATTGAAAAACACCTAAAAAAACACCTGTGCTACCTAACTCACAAATTCGACAAATCCTACTGCTACTGCTTATTGCTGTACTCTTTGGGTTAATTTTCTGGAACCTACGCCTATTCATGCCAGCCTTGCTAGGCGCGTACACCCTATATATCTTACTGCGTAATCCAGTGAATTACCTCACTGATACGCGGGGATGGAATTTGAAATTATCAACAGGAATCCTCATGTTGCTGTCTTCAGTGGTCATTTTGTTACCTGTAAACACGTTGATCAGGATGTTGAGTACTAAAGTGATTGCGGGTTTTCAAAATTCAGAGCAAATTTCGAACTCTATCCAAACGATGATAGTGGATATGGAAAAACGCATCGGTATGCACCTGTTGACCCCTGACCGAATCAAAGCCATATCGGAATGGGGAGTCCAGGAACTCAGTTCCGTTTTGAACGCTACATTGATCGGCCTGGCGATGTTGCTGATCACTTATCTTATCCTGTGGTTTATGCTTACAGATGGAAAAAAAATGGAGCATTCCTTTTATACGTGGTTACCCTTGAAGACTGAAAACGTAGGGTATGTTAAAAAAGAATTAAACGACCTCGTATTTTCAAACGCCATAGGTATTCCTTTGATGGGAATCGTACAATGTTTAGCAGGCTTATTGGGTTACTGGCTGGTGGGTATTGATGATGTGTGGTTTTGGGTGTTTCTGACATTTATTGGAGGTTTAATACCTTTTTTAGGTGTCGCATTGGCATATATCCCCCTTTCCATTACACTTTTTTCAAAAGGAATGAATGGTTCGGGGGCCTTCATAATAGGGTACGGATTAATTGTTATGGGATCAGTGGATAACCTGGCGCGGATGTGGTTGTTGAATAAAATAGGGAATACACACCCGCTGGTTACGTTGTTTGGAGTGATCATCGGACTACAACTTTTTGGGTTTATCGGTTTTATTTTCGGCCCTATCCTGATTGCCATGTTTTTGCTATTGGTCAAAATTTACATGAAAGAATTTCACGTGAAAGTTAGTTAGGGACGGGAAGGCTGGCAATTGTGTTTGTAATTTTATAATATTGCTGGTAACATATTTCAAACCTAGCCCACCTGACCCACATCCACGTTGTAGCTTTACCCAATAAATCTTTTTTGAATGAAAAATTACTATTTCACCTTCTTGCTTTTATTCCTCATTCGGCTTGCGATCGCTCAATCTGTCGGTATCATCTCAGGCCCTATGCTCGGCCCTGTAGAGTTGCGAGATGCGATACTCTGGCTAGAGGTCACTCCTGAAGTCAAAACAGTAAGTCTTCAATATCGCAAAGCCGGTGACCCAAAGTCAACTTTTAAAATTTATAAAGGCGAACTTGGCAATGACTTCAATCCCATTCAAATGCAAGTCGGGGGCCTTGAGTTTAATACGGAATATGAATACACTTTTTTTATCAATGGCAAGACCTCCTCAGCTAAAGGAAGTTTTAAGACGAAAGATCTGTGGCAATATCGAAAGCCGGCTCCAGACTTTACATTTTTAGTAGGCTCATGCCATTATGGCAATGAACCCATCTATGATCGTCCGGGCAAACCCTATGGTGGCGATCCATTTATATTCACTACGATGGCCAAGGAAAAATCGGCTTTTATGCTCTGGACCGGTGATGCCTGGTACAGTCGTGAGGTAGATTATTATAGCAAATGGGGACTTTGGTATCGAGCTCAATATGCTCGTCGCATGCCAGAAATCCAACCTTTTCTCAAATCAATGCCTCAATGGGCGATGTGGGATGATCACGACTTTGGTCCCAATGATATTGGTATGAATTATATCCTCAAAGATGAAACGCGTAAAGTATTCATGCAGTATTTCTGTAATCCTTCGTACGGAGATCAAGGGCAGGGAGCTTATACTATGAATACTTGGGGGGATGTCGATATTTTTATGCTGGATGATCGCTGGTGGCGTAGTGCCGACCGATTGATAGATTCCATTGATGGTCTACCCAATCCGGAAAAAGTAATGCTCGGTAAACAACAGATGCTATGGCTTAAAAATTCACTGGCTTACAGCTCTGCGACATTTAAGATCATCATGTTTGGCAGTCAGGTATTAAATCCTGCCTCACCATTCGATAAGTTTTTAGACTTCACCTTGGAGTATAATGAACTCATGAAATTCCTAACCCTACAAAAAGTGAATGGAGTCATCTTCTTCTCAGGAGATCGTCATCACTCTGAGGTCATCAAAGTGGAGCGACCGGGATCCTATCCATTATATGATGTCACCATTTCGCCCTTGACATCGGGTACGTACGTATTTGGCGCTACGGAAAAAAACAATCCCTATCGAGTAGTAGGCGTAGATCAAAAACAAAACTATGGTCGGATATCGATAAGTGGCAAACGAAATGAACGGGTGATGATGGTGGAGATGGTGGGCGTAGCTGGTGAAATATTGGCGACCTGGAGTGTTGGAGAAAAGGAATTGAAAGTGGAGTAGCTTTTCAAAGACAGGGGGTGTCTTCGAAGACACCCCCTGTCTTCATCCGTTCAACAAATAAAAATGAATAATACATTTATACTTCGACTAGCGGTGGCCATCATCTTACTGACACACAGTATACCCGGGATGTTGAATCATGGAGTTCACGATTTTGGAAATTTATTTTTAAATGAAATTGGATTTGCCCCTTATGGCGTACCGATAGCGTGGCTTATAAAATTATCGCATGTGGTTTGCGCAGTATTGTTTTTAATGGATAAGTATATCAAGCCGGCGGCTATCCTTACGATCATCGTACTCCTGGCAGGGATTGTTTTAGTCCATATGAAAGATGGCTGGTTTGTAGTAGGTGGAGGCCGGAATGGTATAGAGTATAATTTTTTATTGATTTGTGTGCTGTTGACTTTCATATTTCCTGGAGGGATTACTTTGAGAAAGGCCTTAGCGAGGCGCCTGTAAAGACCAAGAGGCACATCGCATCTGAATCAAAAAAACACTTACCTTCATGCAATCACCAAATTCATAAATAATATTCCGATGGATCGTCGCACGTTTGTCAAATCATCTTCTATTGTGGTAGCTGCTAGCGGACTTGGACTAAAAGCTAAGGAAAAACCGTTGGTTGTAGAGCGCAAATTTAAATTGGCACTCAACCCCGGCATTATCGGCGTGAAGGCCAATCTTCAAGAAGCCATAGACTATGCTATAAAATATGGCTACGAAGCAGTCAGTCCCTATGTCAATGAAACACTAAAATTCTCTGATAGTCAAATCTCTGAAGTAGTAGCTAAAGCCCAGACCCACAAGCTGGATTGGGATTCGATCAATATACCGGTGGAGTATCGGCAGAGTAAAACTAAATTTAATGATGACTTCAAAGGCTTGAAAAAGTTTGTTCAAACCATGGAAAAAATGGGAGCGACTCGCATCAATACCTGGATCATATCCTCATCCCGCGATCTAACCTACTCTGAAAACATGAAACAAATGGCCTATCGGCTCAGCGAATGTGCCAAAGTCATGAAAGATCATGGAGTCCGGCTGGGATTGGAATATCTAGGCATGCGTACCTTACTCACTGCCAATCGATATCCATTTGTATGCTCCCTAAAAGAATGCAAAGAGCTTATAGCCAACATTGGCGAAAGTAATGTAGGCGTCGTATTAGATACATTTCATTGGTACTGTGCAGATGATAAAGGCGATGATATCCGTACGCTCCGCGCCGAAGATGTCACGCTTGTAGATCTTAATGATGCACGGACAGGATTTACCAGAATAGAGCAACAGGATGGCAAAAGAGAACTGCCTATGGCTACGGGCGTCATCAATACTCAAGAGTTTTTACAAGGCGTGCTCGATATCGGATTTGATGGACCACTTCGTTCAGAACCATTCAATCAAGTCCTGAATGATATGGATAATGATGTTGCACTAAAGGTGAATATGGACGCCTTGAAAAAGGCATTGGGCACTGTCGGGCTCTGAGGCTTATTTTAGGACGACACACAAAGTCAAATCACATTACAGCCGTCTAGGTCATTATTTTTTATTGGATTAAAATTTGGCACCTAAGCCCATTCCATACCTCCACGGCTTGCTTTATTCGAGATAGCCTTAAGCCTTTGTTCTATTTAAGACCTCTAGGATTGTTACACCATTTGCACTAATTTTGTCCAATGAGTTATAGATCAATACTATCCACAGCCCTCTTTTGCTCGATTTCAATCCTAGTTGGCATTGCACAGCCCACCGTTTTTGAGATCAATAAAAGCCTTGGCAAAGGGATCAATATGGGCAACATGTTTGAAGCTCCATCTGAGACCGAATGGGGCAATCCTTTCCGGGATGATTATTTTAAACGTATCGCTGACTTGGGCTTTAATCATGTACGTATCCCGATACGTTGGGATGTAGCGGCCCGAGCATTACAATCAGCTCCTTACACCATCAACGCCAGTTTTTTTGAGCGCATAAAGTATGTCATAGACAAAGCCTTGGCTGAAAATCTATATGTCATCATCAATATGCATCACCACAACGACCTTTTTCAAAATCCGGATGGCATCAAACCACGATTTATAAGCCAGTGGACCCAGATCGCCGCGTATTTTAAAGCATATGACCATCGCTTGCTCTTTGAGGTGATGAATGAACCAAATACCGGACTGAACGCCACCAAGTGGAATACTTTTTTTAAGGATGCATTGACCGAAATCCGCAAAACCAATTCGACGCGGGCTGTGCTCATGGGTACTTCTCCTTGGGGTGGCTTGGCCGGTGTAGCTGATATGGTCTTGCCTGACGATAATTATACGATCATCACAATCCATTATTATGAGCCATTTGCTTTCACCCATCAAGGCGCCGAGTGGGTCACCGGAGCGGATGCCTGGTTAGGGACTAAGTGGGAAAATACAACCTTGGAGCGCGATGAGGTTGCTTCTTCATTTGCTTTTGTAAAAGCGTTCGCCAAAGATAAAAACAAACCCATCCACATCGGGGAGTTTGGGGCATATAGCCGCGCAGACCTAGATAGCCGGATTAAATGGTCCAATTTTTTGGCACGCTGGTTTGAGTCTCAGGGATTTAGCTGGAACTACTGGGAGTGGAGCGCAGGCTTTGGTATTTTTAACCCATCGACCAATCAATACAATACTACATTGGCCGATGCTCTGTTAAAGACTCCTCTGTTGCCTGCAAAAATGCAAACTACGGTCACGGTGTTTGAAGGCAATTTTGGACCTGCTGATGGCTGGAATCTCCAAGTACAATCACCTGCTTCTGCTACTTTAAGTCAAGCCAATGGCACGGGTACGATTGATGTGACCAATGCCAGCAATGAAACATGGCATATACAGTTGGTCAAAGCTCCCATCGCCCTCAAAAAAAATAGCCGTTACGTGGTCACAGTCAAAGCTTCCGCTAATGTCCCCGTATCGATCACCAATTATATCGGCAAAAACGGCAGCCCATGGAACAGTTATTCCGGATATAAATCCCTTTCATTGACGACGACCCTTTCTGAACAGATCTATAGTTTTGAAATGGCATCGCCTACAGATGATCTTGCGCGTGTTGTGTTTGATTTGGGCTCTAAAGTGGCTAAGATTACGATAGCCAGTATTAAAGTCGAAGAAATCAAAGATGTGATATCGGGTTCTCAAGATGTCGCGTTATATGACAAAATCAAAATTTCTCCTAATCCGGTCAATGATTATTTTACACTGACAGGTGTAGACGATCAGGTCACGGTCACCATCAATGATGTACAGGGACGAGTCGTAAAAGCATTGAAGTTTAATAACAATAAGGTATATGTAGGAGATCTGGGGAGTGGTATGTATCTATTGAGGTCTACAGGGAAAAATGGGTATTGGGTCAAAAAACTGATCAAACAATGATGCCCCGTTTGATCTCAGCTAAAAAATGAATGCAAGAACAAAGGGGTCAGGAGCAAAAGAATAAAACAACATACCCTCTCAATACAGCGATGAACCAACGGATTTCTTGATATTCACATGAATGCATGTACATTCGCTTATTATTCGTTGTGGCTATGAATCAATCAAATAAAGGACTCTCTGCAATTAAGAAAGTTGATTTTAGAAATGGACTACTGATATTTAATTATGTAGTACTATTACTATTTCTAAGTTGTACCGAAAGACCAAGGCCCAATGTGGTTATTAAGCCAGCCGTCGAGACTAAACCGACATCGACTTTATTCGATCTGGTTCCTATCTCGGACCAATCAGAATTTAAAAACTTAAACCCAGATTCATTAGCCTCTGTATTTGCCAATCATGCAGTATGGCTTGAATCAAATGGTCTGACATTGCAGGGTACAGCTATTATCGTAAGCCACTTAAAGGCATCAACACTTCGGATAGATTCTGTAGCCCGCTCATATGTCACTGTAGCTAACAGCGATTCGACTTATCGATATGAGTTGGGCTCTTACTGGACTCAAGATGACGCGGTATACAAATATCTGATGATACTAAAGATGTCAGAACCTTTTCCTATGATTGAATTACTGTTTACCGCCCCTTCATCGCCTAGTACCGCGGATACAGTCCTTTTAAATACTCGCCGTCATCAATGGATGGCATTATGCAATAGACATCAAGTAAAACCGTTGGTAGATCAATTGTATACTGAGCAGGCCATCTATTTTAATCATAAACCGCTGGTGATCGGTAGAGCGGATATCATCAAAGAATATGAGTATATGAATAATAAAAAGTATTATATATTTCTAAAACCAATTCATATTGAATCAATTAATGATCGATTGATTTTTGAAATAGGTCAAGGTGGAGGCTCTTTTCAAGGTAAATATATTTTGATATGGTATAAAACTGATGATGGAACTTGGAGAGTGATGATGGATTCAAACATCTGAGCTAAAGCAGGACTCTTCATGCTTATTCCCAATAATATCGTTCTATGGATTAACTAAAAGAAATCATTTTTTTCTTGAGAGTATAACCTTATTTGTTTTATTTAAAAACAATGTTCTTACAAGAATAAATGAGTTTTTATTTTAAATAATCATTTACTTTGCCCTGAATAAATTTTTGAACTCCTTTCCAGGTTTGTTTTTTGAGACTGATCGGATCTTCACTTTCTGCTGCATCTGCAAAAAAGGTGATCGCTTGTGGTACGGTGATCAGGAGATGTTGACTTGAAAACTTTTCGTTATGAAAATCAATAAAATTTTGTATCGTATAATGTTTTAAAAGCTCGGCGATATCCCAAAAGTCCTTTTTTTTTGCGCGACCTAAGACGGCCTGCACTTTCATGGCTATAATATCTTCGACCGAATACATTCGGATGTCTTGAAGATGTTGTATTGGCCGGATCAAAGGATGTGGATTTCGAATGATATCGACTTTGACATTATCTATATAACAAAAAATGCCGAATCGAGGTGGTTTTTCCTCTACGATAAATTTTTCTTTAAATTTTTTTTTCAGTGCTTTTATTATTTGATCATTTTCAAATGGTTTATTCGAAAACAAATCCAAGTCTTCTGATTTTCGATGCCCGTATATTAAAGATAAAGCGGTTCCGCCGACTAAAGAAAATATCTTTAAATCAGGCATAGCCATAAGTTCCTCTAATATGGTAAAAGTGTGGGGTTCGACTGTCTCAAGGTATAACATCGGAAATCAGTTATAGGTCTATCAATCACTGCGCTAGCCAAATACATTCTTGTCTCGGGCAAGAATTTAGCGTTTAATAAGGCTTCGCGCACTTTATCATCACCATAATACCGCCGACAATTACGAATGTCCTCG
>JANOWJ010000103.1:0-13027 GCA_031417835.1 Saprospiraceae bacterium
ACTTGACCTCCCTTTTTTTTTGATCCGATTGGGATTTATCAGGGTCAACCGCTTATGTGTCTAATACGAATATGAGAGTCATCAGACCTGATAAGTAATTGCTTTACAATTACTTCGTCAATCCGGAGCATAAATCATTCATTCCTAATGAATGGTATGGGATTTATATTTTTGGTTTACGCGCCTCCTTGACTCAAAAGGAATAAAGCTCGCAAGCCTGATTATTATATGCTACGATCAATTTATTGTTGACCACGATCAGGTCCCGCACTTCACGACGGAGCTGCAATCCTGAGTGAAGGCTAGGTAAAAATTGATGATCGTTCTTACTACCTGTTAATAAGAATCCCCTGCTTGCGGCCTGACGGCCTACTTGAGGTTTTAAGGCATAAAAGTTGCCACCCAATACGATATCTTTTATACCATCCTGATCAAAGTCATGGACTACGATAGCCGTGACCGGTGCGACCTGAGCCTCATGAGGTAAAGATTTCAACGTAAGTTTACCGCCTTCATTCCACAAGATGCCGGAGCTCAAGGTTGACGCCGTATAGGTAGTCAGATTGGCCTTGGGATAATTTGGAAAAAGCAGGTCAAAAGTCATAGGGGCAAAATCAATATATTTTAGTTCTGTTTTTCTGAGCGATGGGATTTGTCCGGTCAGTTCTGCTTTGGTACAAAAAGGAAAGTTTTGAGTATCGCCTGGAGGTCGCCAGTTGATGATAAATTCTGTCTTGCCATTTTGATCCAGATCTGCTACCTGCATGGTGAGTGGAATGGCTGCAGTGGGTTGGAATTTACTATTCAAACCCCAATTGCCTACCACAAAATCCGGATCGCCGTCGAGGTCCAGGTCTTCGGCTACTATTTTTTGCCACCAACCAGAGGATCCTGCCAGCTCCTGAGGAAGATCAGATATGATGCCTTTGACATTGAAATATACCTGGATGGTCATCCAATCGCCTACGACCACCAGATCCAACCAACTGTCGCCATTGATATCGGCCCATGCGCCATCGGTGACCATACCCAGACCGGGCAAGTGTTGCGGCTGATCACTCCAGTAGCCCCCTTCATTTTTAAGAAGATACGATTGGGGCTTAAGACCATAATTGCCGGGTATTGCCCTCGCGCCAATAAATAGGTCCTGATCTCCATCCTGATCGTAGTCAGCCACTTTGAGCGTCGATAGATTGCCGATCACGGGCGGGATATGATCGGGATCAATGGCAAAAATGCCTTTGCCATCATTGAGATAAAGCCGGATGATATAGTTGAGCTTATCTATTCCGATTTCATTGCCCCCTGAGCTTATGATGAGATCTTGGTCGTCATCCTGATCAAAATCAAAAAATGCAGCGCACGTACTTTCAAACGCTTTATCTTTTTCAAACAGGGCTACATTAGTCCTCCGGTATCGACCGTTGGCCTGCTGTATAAATAATTTATCCGGATCGCCTCGGGCACCCAGCAGGACCAGATCTTCCCGACCGTCTGCATTGACATCGACCTTTGCCATTTTAGGCCCTTGGGTAGAGAGCATGGCCAGCAGTAGCGGCTCCTGATAAAAATCGTTGTACACATTTTCATGATGTACTGCTCCATTCAGATATTCAGTAGCATTCAGGGATGTAAACATCGGCTTGGTCAAGGCCGGGTCGGCTGGCAAAGTCGCTGTAGCTTGCTTGTACTTTAAAATCAAAGTTTGCTTGGTCTTGATATGGAGTTGGGTTTCGGTAAGGCCATCGGGCCAGGTCACAGTCAGCGTATCGACTTGCGCCAGATCGCCTAGTCCGAAAAGCAGGTTGGGTTCGATACTGCTCTGGAAGCCCCGATTGTTGAAGTTTTCTTTATAAAATACTCGCCCTTGATGGTTGATCGAGACTTGAGCTCCAAGCCCAAATTTATTATGTTCGGGACCTTCAAATTTAATTTTGAGATACGTATTCACCCCCGCATTGGTGGTATTTTCATAGATCATACCCGGTTGGTTGACATTATTAAGGACCAGGTCCAGATCCCCATCGTTGTCCAGATCGCCATATGACGAGCCATTGCTAAAGGTTTTTTCCTTCAAGCCCAGTTGCTCGGCTTCATTTTTAAAGTCAAGTGGGCCTCGATTGACAAAAGCATAATTCTGCAGTGCTAAAGACGGCAATTGGTCATGGATGGCCAGGTTTTTTTGACCCATGTCGGCTTTTTTATTGTTTTCATCATAGACAAAATCCCGAAAATCGCCCTCCATCAAATCCTTATAAATACCATTGGCTACAAAAATATCATTGGTGCCATCGTTTTGAAAATCGAAAATCATGGCTCCCCAGCTCCAGTCGGTAGCCGCTACTCCAGCCAGATGGGCAATTTCCTGAAAATGACCGCTGCCGTCATTGAGGTGCAGACAATTTTGTGTAAATTGATAGTAGTAGTTGGCCCGATACTTAAGATCTTCCAGGTGATAGGGCTCGAAGACGACCATGCGTTTGATTCGGTCATTATCAGCAGGCAACATATCGGTCGTAAATATATCCGGAGAGCCATCCCCATTGATATCCCCGATATCGCCACCCATACTGGAAGTCGAGCAATAATCGACCCGGTGGTTCAGGTCTTCCAGAAAAGTGCCATTCTGTTGATTGATGTATACATAATCTTTTTCAAAAAAATCATTGCTGATGTATAGGTCCGGCCAATGGTCGCCATTGAGGTCGCCGATCGCAATACCCAATCCGAATCCTATCGCGCTGGAATAAATCCCAGCTTGCTCCGTGACATCCGTAAAGGTCCCTTTTGTGTCGAGATCATTGCGCATCAGCTTGTGACCGCCCAGGCTATCAGGTGTAGTCCGCATACTTTGATGCAGTTCTATTTTGGCAGGATTTTTAAAACTATTGTTGAGAATATAACAATCCAGGTCGCCATCGCGGTCATAGTCCAAAAAAGCGGCATGGGTAGAGTAGCCTTTATTGTCCAGATGATATGCCTTGGCCTGATCGATAAAAGTCAAGTCACCCTGATTGATAAAGAGTTCGTTTTCTCGATCATCACCGCGGATATCACCTGAATTGCAGACATAGATATCCAGCAGGCCGTCGGCATTGATATCGACCATAGTCACACCTGTACTCCAGGCTTTGGTACCGGCTACGCCGGCGGAGATTGTGATGTCTTGCCAGGTCAGATTGCCCTTATTGAGATACAGCTTATTATCTCCTTGATTGGCTGTGAAAAAAAGGTCCGGGAGCCCATCATTATTGATATCCCCGATAGCGACACCGCCGCCGTTGTAAAAATTGCGATAGGTAATGATATTAAAATCAGCCGTAGGGGTCACTTTGTTTATAAAATCCACCTTAGTGCTTGCAGGGTTTAATAGTCGGAACACGGGTAGCGCCTCAGGGGTCATTTTATTCGGAGCTTGACAACATGGTAAGCAAGAAAACCCAATCAACAATAGACAGACATATCTTGTATTGATCGCTGAATGGGAATATCCAATCCTGGCTAATAGTGTTTGAATCATAGGAGAACCCATCATGGTAAGTTCAAAATTAACTATTAAAAGCGGTAGCCCTAGAATAGGATTTTATTCTGGGCATGCTTAGCATACCACGCTCAAAGAACAGGCTTTTTTAAGTAATTTCGTGTATTAATTGCCATTCTTTTCTGCTATGAGATTCTTTCCTGCTATCCTGGTGATCCTCGTGTTTTGTGCTTGCAAAAAAACCACCGAAGATCCGCTGTTTGTCAAAATGAATCCTACCCACACTCAGGTTTTATTTAACAATCAGCTTACGGAGACGGAGGAGCATAATGTGCTCAATTATGAATATTTCTATAATGGGGGTGGGGTCGCGGCAGCCGATTTTGACAACGATAGTCTGGTCGACTTGTTTTTTACCGGCAATCAGGTACCCAACCGACTCTATCTCAATCGCGGTGACCTGCGATTTGAAGATATCACGGCTCAGGCCATGCCATCGGAGCTCCATACGCACAGTTGGCACACGGGGGTGACAGTAGTAGATATCAATCAGGATGGGTGGTTATATATATGTGTCTGTATCCGGCAATATCGATCATCCGGAATGGCGAAAAAATAAACTATTTATCCATAATGGCTCTCGCTCAGTCGCCTTCACGGAGCAAGCGGCGGCGTACGGCCTGGACCTGGCTACCTATACCACTCAAGCGGCATTTTTCGATTACGATAAAGACGGTGACCTGGATGTCTACCTATTGAATCACAATGTCAAAGATTTTAAGCGTTTTGATGTAGAGGCTATCCGATTTATGCGGGATTCCTTCGCCGGACACCGACTGATGCAAAATAATGTCAACATCAATGGTAAGTTTGAAGATGTGAGCATCAAGGCCGGGATCAAAGGCAGTCCCATCGGCTTTGGCCTGGGGATCCATGTAGCCGATCTCAATGCCGACACCTGGCCCGATCTCTACGTATCGATCGATTACCTGGAGGAAGATTTTATGTATATCAATAATCGGGACGGCACCTTCACCGATGAGATCAAATCCCGTACCAGCCATATCTCCTATTTTTCGATGGGCAATGATGTAGGAGATCTTAATAATGATCTGCTGCCGGATATCATCAGTACGGATATGCTGCCGGAGGACAATAAGCGTCAAAAACTTTTGTTCGGCCCCGATAAGTATGAATCGTATCTCTCGATGCTTAAAAACAAGATCCATCCCTCCTTTATGCGCAATATGCTGCAACTCAATCTTGGGGATGGCACCTTCGCCGAGATGGGCCAGCTCGCAGGCATCGCCAACACCGACTGGAGCTGGAGTGTGCTGATGGGCGACTATGACAATGATGGGTACAAAGATTTGTTTTTTTCTAACGGCTATCTGCGCGACTATACCAATATGGATTTTATGAAGTATTATGCAGATGCCTCTATCCAATCGGGCACCAGTGTCAAGGCTATGATTGAAAAAATGCCCTCCACCCGCACCCCTAATTACATCTTTAAAAACAATGGGAGCTCCGGACAACTCACATTCACCAACAAACAAAAAGAGTGGGGTTTTGAGGAAGCGATCATCTCCAATGGGGCCGTCGCAGTAGATCTGGATCGGGACGGCGACCTGGACCTGGTGAGCAATAATCTGAATGCAGTAGCGAGTATTTACAAAAATATCAGTAGGGAGCGAGCTCTGGGCAATTATCTGACCATACACCTGGATGAACCTAATAAACAGGGTACTCAACTGAGGCTTTATGCCGGTCTAGATGCTCAATATCAGGAATTTACTCCGATACATGGCTATCAGAGCAGCGTCTACCATCAGGTACATTTTGGGCTGGGGGTGCATACAGAGGCAGACAGCTTGGTGATCCTGTGGCCGGATGGCAGTCGACAAAAAATAACCGATCTCCAGGCCAATCAAGTCCATGCTATTAAAAAATCAAGCCAACCTTATACTTTATCGGCCTCTGCTCCGGAGACTTTGTTTACCCCCTTGCCTTTTGAGTATCGGCATCAACAGATGCCGCACAATGATTTTGCCCGGCAGGTGCTACTCCCTCAGATGTATTCGTATGTCGGACCCCGCATAAGTAGGGGCGATGTGAATAAGGACGGGCTCATAGACTTTTATATCGGTGGTGGCAAAGGCCAGGCGGGGCAACTTTTTATCCAGGACCGGGACGGCCAGTTCAAGCCCACCGTGCAACCAGATTTTGTCCAAGACCAACTGTGTACTGATACCGACGCGGTTTTTTTTGATCTGGATGGCGACGGCGATCAGGATCTTTATGTGACCAGCGGAGGCTATCAATATCTGGAGCATGATCTGGCTTTACAAAACAGACTGTACCTCAATGATGGCCGGGGTCGTTTTACCAAAACAAAAGACCGCATTACAGATACAGCCTATGCAGATAATGTGGTCAAACCGATTGATTTTGACCGCGATGGCGACCTCGACTTGCTCGTGGGCGGCGCATGTATACCCCAGCAATATCCGGCGTTTAATCCCTCCAGATTGTATCGCAATGATCGGGGTATCCTGACCAAGATCGACTGCCCGGCACTGACCAATCTGGGTCTGATCAACGACCTGGCTATCGTGGATTTTAACCAGGACGGAGCTAACGATGTCATCGCCGTAGGCGAGTGGACCGGCATCCTATTCCTTGAAAATAAATACAAGCCTGGGCAGCCCGAAGCGGCACCTTTTGAGCTCACAAAAAATGGCTTGGAGACCTTGACCGGATTTTGGTCCAGAGTGCAGCCTATCGATATGGACCATGACGACGATCTGGATCTGGTGGTGGGCAATTGGGGCCTCAACTCCCAGTACAAAGCCACACCGCAGGAGCCTATGACCCTGCACGCCGCCGATTTTGATGGCAATGGCAGCATTGACCCCATCTTATCGTACTATATCCAGGGACAAAGCTATCCGGCCTATAGCCGCGACGAATTATTGGATCAGCTGGCCGTGCTCAAAAAGTACTACACGAGTTACGAGTTGTATTCCACGGCTACTACCGACGATATCCTGCTGCGCTTTAAGGATAAAACTCCTGAGCTCAAAAAAGTCACTACACTGAAGACCATATTACTTATAAATGATCAAGGCAAGTATGTACAAGGTAGCCTGCCGATCCAGGCTCAGTACGCCCCGGTCTATGCGATACTCGCCACCGACCTCAATGCCGATGGGCATCAGGACCTGATCCTGGCTGGCAATCAAGCTCATGCGCGTGTGCGTATAGGTAGGGTAGATGCCAATCAAGGGGTTGTTTTGATGAATACTAAAAAGGGAGGCTTTGAGTATATGCCTCAATGGGCCTCAGGCCTTAAGTTAAGGGGGGATGTAAAGGATATACAAGGGGTTGATAATAAGATTATTGTGGGTGTGAACGGAGGGGATGTGCGGGTTTATAAGAGGAAATAGATATGATCTATTTCTAAGTAAATTATTACAGGAACATTGGAACAGGATACCAATTATAAAGTACAATAAAAGGAGTAACGAAGAAGGGATTAAAGAAATAAAAAAAAGAAGGGATTATCACATGGTGATCCACCGGGGATGCACAACTGTTCGTTTTGCTACACAGTTCGTTATCCTGAAGGGGCTCTTCGGATGAAGCACTCTTTGATTACCCCTGCCTTCGGCAGCCAGGGCACAGCGAAGCCCTTTTTTTATATCTTTTAATCTTACAGTTATCGGCAGTTTTCTTTACATGATATACCAATTTATTATTCCTCCTATTTCTGAACATAGACCAATTCCCGCTTTCCCTGAGTCATCATAAGCCATATGATACTCTATTGTCAAATTGTTGAGCTTTACTAAATTGATCAATTCATTAAATGACTTTGATAATTCCGAAAATGAGGTTTTTATGTCTTCAAGTTCTTGAGCAATTTTATTTTTGGAAATATTCTCCAAGTGAATGGTATTTGTCCAGCCAGTTACTAAAAGTTTGTCTGTGTCAGTAGTTTTGATTGTCATATTTCCTGATTTCAATGGTACACCATCAGCAATAAGCCAAATTCTTTTTCTTATATCGTCTTTATCCATTGCTTATTTGTTCATAGTTACCTAGCTGTTTTAACGGAGCGTCAAATTGCCTACAACGAAAAAAACTTGGCGATGAGGCGGCATTTGAAAATCGTCAGCCCGTAACCGCAGCTATATTTATAAATAAAAGTTCATTATTTATTCAATTGCTCGGCGTTATTCGTCGGCTGGAACTGAAGCCGAATAGCAAATAAAAAGTTGAGAAAATATTCGTCGCACCGCCATATTGACAAACCGAATTGTTGTGCACCGCTTTTTAGTCCGATGTAAAGCTTATATAAAAAAAAGGATGATTCCCTGTCAATTTATTCGATTCATCCCTTTGATGATTCTATAAGGGGTTTTAAGAAAATTTTCTACAGTATTATTGAATTGATTTTTATAATTAATTAAAGTTGAATGCCCTGAATTTGGCAATATCCATAAATTAGATTTTAGAATATTCTCTGCTATCAGCATGGTGTGTGTGGGGAGAATTATATCATGGTCGCCGCCAATTACAAGTGTTTCACATTTTATTGAATTCAATTGCGGTAATGTAATATTTGGTTCTTGGTAAACCAACTTCCAAACTTTTATCGCATTTTTAACTTCGGCGGTTTGGGGCAATTTGGAAAATGAATCGAGTAGCATATCAGGAATTTCAAGCACATCAGGGGGAAAGGCTCTTGAGTCTATCCAGATATTAGCTCCTGTTACAACTAATTTTTTTACTTTACTAGGATGATGAATGGCTAAAAGTAATCCATTATTTCCGCCATCGCTCCAGCCAAATACGTTACACGATTTGATATGAAGTTCATCCAATAACCCATTAAAATCTTCAGCCATCATTTCATAACTCAGAGAATCACCTGTATCTAATGATTTTCCGTGAGCCCTACTGTCAACTACAATTACCTGGTAGTTTTTTGCGAAATAGGGTATTTGACCTGAAAAATTATTTATAGAACCCCCATTTCCATGAATTAATAACAGCGGTTCACCTTTCCCATAGGTTTCATAATACATTTTAAAACCACGCACATTAGCGTAATGCCCGGCTTTAGGGTTTTGTCCATAAATACTATTTTTAAATATGGGAGGATACTGTGAATATGCTGAACCAACGAGCAAAATTGCAGAGATGGTCAATAACAGTTTCTTTGTCATTTGATGTTTGGTTAATTTTCTAAAGTCCATTTAATTTTTGTTTTTCATTCCTTTTTATGAATGCCAAATATAACTTCTCACCAGAATTTATCTGGTCAGTTATTTTGCTGCCAAAAATTCCAAAATTTGCAACGATAGCGTTTAAAGTATACGAATATCCATATTATTTATCGGACTTCAATATCGAAATTTATTGGAGCCGTATCTTGGGAAATAACGGCAGAGTGTCCGAGCCAGATAGCATACAATGTTCAATTTGATAGGAACAATACAGACATGGTCTCGATTCAGCTAAATCAATCTATTTTTAAATTCAATAGTGCCGGGACCTATAACCTTACAAATGCGGGCCTTTAAATTTGGATGTATAGCAATTATGCACAAAACGATAATAATACTAACGGATCCTTCAGGTTTGATCATTCAAAATCCTCATGTAGGTATTCTATCCGTTTTTACCCAAATTCCAACAATGGCAGCTTCACGGTGGAAATCGTACAAAATCAGGCGATCATTATCATGCTCAGAGTATATGAGTGGATGCATATTAGCTGAGAGTTCGGAACCATGGCTTGTATCCCCAGCTGGTACAATGTGTGGTGGAGGCCAGGACTTTAAAACGACTGTTAGCGGTTCATAGCTTTTGTTCACTATGGTTTGTTCTAGTAAAGTATTCAATTATGTCCATTACAAGATTGTGCTTATTCCGAAAATTTAATCAATTTTGTTCCCTGCCCGTCCGGCAGGCGGGCCTGCCCGACTCCGTCATTCAGGCGGGCATCGTACCGGTACAAACCTGTTTCATTCGTGCCTACCCACAAACTTCCAGTATTGTCTTCCAAAATGGTCCAGATATTATTATTGATTAGCGCATCCTTTGTTGTAAAACGCAAGAACGATTTTCCCTGTCCGTCCGGCAGGCGGGCCTGCCCGACTCCGTCATTCAGGCGGGCATTATACCGGGAAATTCCACCTTCGCCACCGAACCAAAGGTTTCCTTTTTTGTCTTCTATAATTCTGGTAACAACATTACCGGCCAAGCCATCATTTTTAGTAAAACTTGTAAATGATTTTCCATCATAACGGTAGACTCCAGTCCAATTGCTGAACCAAATATTTCCGTTTTTATCTTGCAAAACCGGCCAAGCCCAATTGTCACCACTAGGTCGAAGATTGGTAATGGATTTACCATCGAAGCGAAATACCCCGGGGTTACATCGCCCACCAAACCAATAGTTACCAGCTTTATCTTCTAAAATATATTCTGTTTTAAAAGAACAATTATTTACGACCTCAGTAACAATAAACGGAGTAAAGCCTGCCTGCCTGCCCTCCGTACCACTTCGGGAGGCGGGCGCCAAGGCTCCGTCAGGCAGGGATGTGCCACTTGTCCCTGTGCCAACGGGATCATATACATATACACCTATCCCTGTAGCAAACCATAGTTTTCCGCTCTTGTCCTGCATTATACTCCATACATCATACTTGTTGCTCAACGTATCACTTGGTAATACGATAAGAATTTTAGTAAATTTATGATCATCGTACAGACAAATTCCATCGTTTGTGCCTAGCCAAATCTTTCCACTTTTATCTTCCAGAATACACCAAACCGAATTGCTGTTCAGTCCACTTGTCACTGTGAATTGGGTGAACAGGTGCCCGTCATATCTATAAACTCCATCTCCTGTGGTTCCAAACCAAAGGTTACCTGATTTGTCTTGCAGACTACAATGAACATTGTCCCCTTTATTTAGGCTTTGGGTTTTTATAAACTTTTGTTGCTTAGCATATATTATTTTGGATTCACTTACTTTTTCTTTGGGCAAGTCTTTTTTAGCTTGTCCGTTGCAGGAAGTGCCAATAATTAATATGGTCAGAACAATAAAAGCGAGGGTGGACCAGAAATAATTTTTCATTTTATAAGTCGTCATTAATATTTTTAATCTATTTGTCGGATTAGTGTTCTCGCTGTATTGACCATTAATGTTGTTATGCAGGGTTACTACTCTTCTCTTATTAAAACTCTTTTCCCAACTTTAAATGTTGGGTCGCCAATTATTAAACTGTCTCCATTGATAATGAATTGCCGATGTTGGTCAGTTCCAATGTAATTTATTACTGAACCTCCTTTGACATGGTGTGTTACAACTGAATTAATACTGTCAATAGAGTAGGTACCAAAGTAACCCCAAGCATTATCTAATAATGTTCCTAATGTGATGAGTTTAATATATTCAGAATCAGAAGGAATATGTAATGGCTTTTCTGCTGAACCATTTAAGTTAATGATGCCACTGTTTGTATAAGTAAAAAACCCTTTTGGATGGTCACTATATGGTTGTGTCCATCTATTATTGACAGAGTCATAGTCGGAATACTCAATTAGTCTCCACGTACCAACTAATTTATTGTTTTTTCTTTCATTCGTTTTTTCCTTGTCATTGTTACAAGAAACAACGGCAACTATTGTCAGTAGAATAATTAAAGCTCTTTCTTTCATATACGTGATGTTTTTGAACGTGGCCTAAAATATCCAGTTATACGACCCGATATGCCGTCAAAGCACTTATTCTATCATGTTTTTAATTCACAGATTCTATCTGTTCTAATTCGCTCTTTAGGTTCTTATTCTCTTCTTCGATATCAAAATCGTTTTGCAGGCCAAACCAAAATTTTGATGATGTTCCAAAATATTTTGAAAGTCTCAATGCAGTATCCGCTGTTATCCTTCTTCGTCCTTTGATGATTTGACTCGTTCTAGTCTGTGGAACACCGATGGCTTGAGATAGTTTATATGCAGTAATACCCATCGGTTTTAGGAATTCTTCTTCAAGAATTTCACTGGGATGTATATTTTTTAATTTACTCATCATAGTCTGTTATTTGAACGTTTTCAGCATTATTACTTTGCCAATTGAATATAATTCTCCATTGATAATTGATTCGAATACTATAAAAGTCATTTCGTTTGACTTTAAGTTTATTCAAGCGGTTTGCTGGTGGTATTCTCAGATCATTCATGTTTTCGGCGTTATTAATCATTCTGAGTTTTCTACGTGACACTTGTTGGATTTCGGTTGGCAGAACTTTTGACTTTTTACCTTCCCAAATAATTTCTGTTTCCTTATCTGCAAAACTATGAATCACCTTTCAATATATTAACGCACAAGGTTACTAACTAGTGTCGATACTAACAAATTTTAGAGTTGTTAATCTTATTTCAATGTAATAGACGCGCCTTGGATCCGATCTCGGGGATCCTATTTTCTATTGCTACAAATTGATTTATAAGGACTTTGCATTTTATCATTCAGAATTATGGCTAGGATTAAAGAAAGTGGGCTCGCGCTGCCGCCGCCTTCCTGCTTACGTTTTAGGGATTGCCGCATTGCGGGTTTTAAAAGCACAACCTCACTACCAAAACTAACTAAGAACGAAGGACAAAATTTATACTCACCACTTCACCCTGCATTGCGCCAAAGCCATATTTAAGCGGCTGCTATTCCTGGTTCATTTCTTAGATGTATAGTTAGCTCGATAACCCATTACAAAGCTAATAGGTGCAAGTATCCAATAAGTCAACAGTTGCAACAGCCAAGGTGGACTTATTACCCGAATATCGTCTTTGTGTTTTAGTCCCATCAATGGTAGTTGTAAAAAAGGGGGCATTCCTTTATCACTGAGTTTGCCATCTTTAGCAAGTGCAAAAAAGGACTCAAAGAACTCGTCAAGATGAAGTGCAGGAGAAAATTGTTGAACTGAATGTGCCTCAATATCATCCTCATTCCAAAAGCAATGTGGAACACCAGCAGGTATTACAATTTTTTCACCTACCCCTAAGATTTGTTCCTTACCATTCACGAGAAAATGAAGTTTGCCAGAAATAACATTTGCAGAGCTTTCCTGTTTTGGATGAATATGAATTGGCTCTATCATATCCGATTTGGGATTGAAAGATTCAATTTCTAATAGGCTTCCATTTGTTTCCTTACCTGTTTTGAGGAAAATCATTCTTTGCCCTGTCCGTGCATTTGTGATTTTGTCGCCTTGTTTAGCCATTTCAATTTGATTTTAGGTTATCAAATTTACAAGTTTCTTTGCTGCGGATGAAATGTCCTTATGAGTTGCCGCAAATTGATGCTACTCGATATACTGATCATGTGGAAAGGAAAATTAAGGTCAGTCCTTGAAATAAGAAGTCGCGGAAAACCTTCTAACTAAATGAATTTCAAAATCTGAATACTACATACTTGAAGAGATTAAAAGGCATACAAAAAATGAAAATTACTTAATCGATGTGATCAAGTGA
>JANOWJ010000104.1:0-5627 GCA_031417835.1 Saprospiraceae bacterium
TCCTTCCACCAGGAGGCGTCCGATAGCCATGTGCCCACACTTGACTTCCTCCCCTTAGGAAGTGCGCAAGCCTTGCGTGTAAGCTCTTGACTTCCTTCCACCAGGAGGCGTCCGATAGCCATGTGCCCAAACTTGACTTCCTCCCCTTAGGAAGTGCGCAAGCCTTGCGCGTAAGCTCTTGACTTCCTTCCGCAGTGAGCCATGCCACCAGGGATTATTTGATGTCGAAGATTAGTTTTTGCATGATATTAAAACAATCTATTTTACTGGAATTGTGTAGCTGACAATATACTCTTTCCCAGGCTCCATGCGCAGCTCATATCTGCCGTCTCCAATTTCCCGGATAGTACCTCCAGCGACGGTGGGGTTCTTCTGACTTTTAAATCGAAGTATTCCTACTCCCCCAGTACCACTAACCGTGATTTTCTTTTTTGTTACTTTGATGGAAACCTCCCATAGCATTCCTTTTTTGAAATTTAAACGTTGCTTTTTGAAAGGGAACTTATGATCTGACCATTATTCGATTTTCCTAAGGGAAATATCTTTATAGGACACCAATGCTTTTCCACCACCATGTATCTGCAAACCTATTACTCCCCGCTGTGGTATCTCAGGGTCAGCTTCTGTGTAATCCACAGTTTGTTTCCCATTCATATAGATCTGAATTCGTTTACCTTCAGCCCGTATCTCATAATCATTCCAATCATTCAATTTGACAATCTGGCTGGTAGCGATGGAGTCAGGTCCCTGTAGCACAATATTCCTCCTTGATTCATCGTAGAGCACGCCATAGTATTTGTTTCCCAGGTCCGCCTGATAGCCAATCATTTCATAATTAGGATCAGACGAACGTTTACTTCTAAATTGAACGCCTGCATTGATAAATCCCTCACTTCCTTCAAGTTTGAATTTCAGTTTGAGGTCGAAATTATCATAGGAGGTAGTTGTACATAGAAAATCATTATGCGGAACTGTTTCAGAAAGAGAACCTCCCCTGATTTCGCCTTGAGTGATTTTCCAATTTTTTATTGTATCGCCCTCCCAACCGTTAAAAGTCTTGCCATCAAATAATGGATTAAAGGCTGGTTTGCATGCGAGCGCCCAGAAACAACAAAGTGCCATAAGGAAGCATGATTCGTTATGCGACCGAAACCTCATTGTACTCGGTTTTATATGTATCTTCACGTATGCCGTCTTATCTCTGTTGTTGGGACGCGATGGTTCTACAAACACTCGGTCTAAGCCGAGCAACAAATGCTTTCTCATGCCGTAAATTTATATTTTTTTAGACTCTGTACCCCTACACTGTTTAAAGTCTAAAAAAATCTTTGAAAAAGCAGAACCTTGTCACGATATTTAGAGTGCGAAAAATAATCCAAACACTCCAATTAAAACATACTCTTCCGGGGTAAGACATCAACCGTTGCCGAACGCGGTTACCCATTTCGTAATGAACTGAATTCCAACAATTGAAATATGAAAATAACAAAACCACCCACGTAAACATTACATACATATAAATGTATGTGCGGCTGAATTTATTCGGGCGACTTTTAATAATGTATCTAACCTAAACCCCTCCGATCACTGTGTTTTCGCCACATATTCTTAACTTCGAGACTATCTCGTTCGCGGAAAAGGCATTAAAAATTAATTAGATTGCTAAAAGAAGATATCCGCAGTAGACATTTCATTCGTACATACAAACCGTTGTGCAACATTTTAGAAAAAACAGCATGCTAATAGAATCATATACCCCAAATTGGATTAACGATTTTATGAACATAAAACGTGAAATCGAAATTGGGCTGCACGGAATTGATTATAGTATTGAACACATTGGAAGTACAGCTGTCCCAAATTTGAATTCAAAACCCATCATCGACATTGACATGATCTATTCCCAACAAGCAGACTTTGAAAAAATAAAATTGGGACTTATTAAAATAGGCTATTATCATAATGGAAATCAAGGGATTGAATCCCGGGAGGTCTTTAAAAGGAATGATACAATGACGAATAAAATATTAGACACAGTACAACATCATCTTTATGTTTGCCCAAGTGACAGTAAAGCATTGGAGCGACATATTTTATCTCGAAATTTTTTAAGAAAAAATGATTGGGCTCGATTAAAATATCAGCAACTAAAATACGAACTGGCTGAAAAAGCCAATCAGGATAGGAAAGTATATGCTTCATTGAAAGAACAGTATATGCATGATTTTATTGACTCAATTATAGAAGAAGAAAAACAAACGCAAAAAAAAGTTTAAAAAGGGGGCAGACGGTAGTACTGGAACAATAGGTTATTAATCAACATTTACAGCATCGGACGGAATACCATGAAGTTGTTGTGATCTACTCAACATGGTGCATTTTTTGAGCAAAGATTCGGCTGATGAGTGCTCAATCTTACTTTGGTGAGCTGAAATGCTTAGCAACACAACTTGCTTTGAACTCACACTAAAATGTGATTCTATAAGTTTTTCTCTTCCCTCTGTCATTAAATTTCAATAAAATCACATTGTATGGTGATTTTACTTGCATAAATGGAAATACAACCTATTTTAGTACCCTAAATCACATTATAATGTTAGTCAATCAACTAGGGGATGCGATAAAAAACAGAAGAAAAGAGTTGGCCATAACTCAACCTCACTTAGCGGAATTGGCAAAAGTGAGCACCAATAGTTTGTATAAATTGGAACGAGGAAAAGGTAATCCCTCATGGGAGGTGGTAAACAAATTAGCAGAAGTGTTGGGAATGGAGCTGGAGATGAAAGTGAAAAGTATCAAGTGAAAAGTAATGGCAGAGACTGTTCTTAAAAATAAAAGTAATTGCAACGGAATTAATTGCGTTGCTGGTTTCATCAATAAAAAACTGCTAAAAGGAATATCATATGAGAGCAATGGAAATATACCGTAACGGAACTTTGGCCGGGACCCTGACAGAAAAAAATCGTCAGCATTTTGTGTTCAGGTATGACGACTTTTATTTTATCGATTCAAATAAACCTGCAATCAGTTTAACGCTTCCAAAAACTCAAAAAGAATACAGCAGCGAATTTTTATTTCCATTTTTTTTTAACATGCTAAGTGAAGGAGTAAACAGAAAATTGCAGTGCACACTACTGAGGATTGATGAAGAAGACCATATCGGGCTACTGATGGCAACAGCACAGTATGACACCCTAGGAGCCGTCACCGTAAAACCAATAGTAGCAAAATGAATGTAGAGGAATTGAAATATTGCCCGGGCACATTGGCAGAGGGTTTTACCACATACAGTCCAAGTTGCTTACGAAATTTGTTTAGCGGAAAAAAAGTACATCATGTTTTGCCTTATGAACAGCCGCAGCTCAGTGAAGAAGTTGCTGAGAAATTTATGGAAAACCGCAAACGCATTGCCATATCGGGTGTGCTGGAAAAGTTAAGTTTATTACTTGAAAAAAATCGATTGCGATTGACAAACGAAGGCGAACAAGGAACTTACATTTTAAAACCAATTCCAAGAGACTTAAAAAAGGTGGACCAGGTTCCTGCAAACGAACATCTGACCATGCAAATAGCAAAACAGGTTTATGGATTAAACACGGCTGAATGTGCCATGATATTTTTTAAGAATGGTACACCTGCATACATCACCAAACGATTTGATGTAAAAGAAGAAGGCGGAAAGCGGGGCAAGGAAGATTTTGCAACCCTGGCAGGAAAAACGAAAGACAATGCCGGACCTAATTTCAAATATGAATACAGCTATGAAGAAGTTGGAATGCTAATTCAAAAATATGTTCCAGCCTGGAGAGTTGAGCTAGAAAAATATTTTTCGTTGGTGGTTTTCAATTTCTTGTTCTCTAATGGTGATGCACACTTGAAAAACTTCTCTTTGCTTGAATCATCCAAAGGCGATTATTTGCTTAGTCCGGCTTACGATTTGGTCAATACAAGGCTGCATGTGGATGATTCAGATTTTGCGTTGGACAGGGGATTGTTTGCTGACAATTTTAAAAGTGAGGCGTACAAAAAAAGCGGCCACGCTTCTAAAAACGACTTTATAGAACTTGCAAAACGAATAGGTGTAACTGAAGGTAGAGTTGAAAAATTGTTGAATCCATTTTTAGAAAAGCAACCCTTTATGGAAACATTAGTAAGCCGTTCATTTTTAAATGTTGCAAACAAAAGGGGGTATTTGCTGATGTATCATACGAAACGAAATTACCTGAAGTGATTCGGATCCGGAAATTTTGGTACGTGCGGCCGAATTTATTCGGGCGACTCTAATAATTACATCTTCCCTACACCCCTCCGATCCCTATTTTTTCGGCAAATAGGCTTAACTTCGGTTCTATCAGGTTCGTGGAAAAGGCATTGCGTAGTAATTAAGTGGGTATAAGGAAATCTCCCCAGTAGGTACATCATTCGTAAATGCAGATCTTTGCGTCACGTAGTGAGCATTAAAAAACATAAAGCAGATCAAAAATTTAAAGCAGTAAAAATTATAATTATGGCATTAAACAAAATATTACTTTTTAGCTTTTTGACCATTTTTACTGCCTGCAGCGGACAAGAAAAAACAAACACATTTAAAGTCCCCAATACTACAAAACCAAGTCCAACAGTAGTAAAAAACTTTAAGTCTGTTGCTCTTGCCCCCGATTTTGACACTACACTAGTCAGTCAATATATCCGAAGTATATTCCAGGACTCTAAAGGGAATTTATGGTTTGGTACTTTAGGTGAAGGCGTGGTGAGGTATAATGCCGGACTTCCTACCGATGACATTCAAGTCGGGCAGGAAACAACATTGACCTACTTTTCCAATCCGGATGGGTTTATCAGCAACTCTGTTTTTGCTATAAATGAAGATAAAAATGGTAATTTATGGTTTGGGACTGATCTGGGCGTTTATAAATATGATGCGTCTGGTGACACTGGAAAAACCGTAGCTTATGGACAGTCAAGATTTAGAAATTATAATCAAAAAGATGGCCTGAGCCATATCGATATCAGTCGAAAAAGCATCCTTGTTGACAGATCAGGTACTGTTTGGGTAGGTACACATGGTGGCGTTTTCCAATATGACCCAATTGTCGATAGCAAGGGCGGACAAAGTTTTTCATTGTTTAAACAGCTTCCACCTATCAATGTTGCTGGCATCATGGAAGACAAAGATGGAAATATTTGGTTTGCTTCTTCTGATCAGGGAGTCTTTCGGTATGACCCTTCGGCTTCGCTCAAGACTGGTGGAAAAAACCTGCCTCCCGATAGCTATCGGGACGGACAGGCAGGAATTACCAATTTTACAGAAAAGGAAGGTTTAGGGGAAAACTATGCGGGCGGTATGGCACAGGATAAAGCTGGCAATATGTGGTTTACTATGAAAAACGGTATTTGTAAATATGACGCATCCGGTGATGCAGGAACAGGGTTCACGGAATATACAGCCAAAGATGGATTAGGTGGCATTGAATTTTGGGGCATATATATAGAACAGTCGGGTATTATTTGGGTTACAGCCCGAGGCAGTACTACGAGATTTGACCCATCTAATCCTTTAACAAATCCAAAAGCGTTTACAGTGTTTACCCCTTCTGACGGTTTTAATTGTTGTGTTCAAAGTATGT
>JANOWJ010000105.1:0-46454 GCA_031417835.1 Saprospiraceae bacterium
TTGAACTGTTGTTCCAATTGATCTACTTGTATTTTACGGAGCCACGAAAAGACATCGAAGCATTCAAATCTTTTATAGATAAACAAAAAGGGTTTCTTAAAAACATTGAAGCCAATCCTCAGTTTTATTTTATGATCGAATCAAATAAAATTAAAACACAAAATCATCCTCGTCAGCAATTCCCTTCTACCGAAGTATTGGACAAGATCAATTTTGATCGAGCATTTCAGATTTATCAAGATCGGTTTAGCGATGCCAGTGACTTTACGTTTTTATTTGTCGGCAATTTTGATGAAAACCAAATTAAACTGCTCGCTCGAGAATATCTTGGAAATCTGCCATCTACTGCTCGAAAAGAAACCTGGAAAGATTTAAAAGTACTTAAACCGCAGGGCTTAGTTACAAAAGCATTGATCAAAGGAGAAGCGCCAAAAACTTTTGTTGATATCACATATCACGGTCCATTCGATTGGAATGATCAGAACAGATATCAGCTTAATTCAGCGGTTGAGGTGATCCGGATCAAACTTCGTGAAGCTTTAAGAGAAGACAAAGGCGGCGTATATGGAGTAAATGTATCCGGCGGAGCCCAGCTTGAGCCAAATCCAAATTACACTATTACAGTTTCCTTTAATTGCGATCCGCCAAGGACTGAAGAATTAGTCCAAGCTGCGCAAGATGTGCTCAATAAGGCTCGAGAAATAGGAGCAGAGGATAAAGACATTCAAAAAGTATCCGAAACGCAACGCCAGACCAGGATCAAACAACTAAAAGAAAATCGATTTTGGATGGGGCAAGTACAGAATTCATATCAATATAAAATAAATGCCACCAACATCCTGATGGAAACTTTGGAAGATCGAATCAAATCCTTAACTGCTGCATCATTAAAAGCATCTATGAACAAGTATTTAAATGAGGGCAATAAGATATCCATTACAATGCATCCTGAAAAAAAGAGTAATTGATAGCTTAACCCCATAGCCGAAACTATAAAATAGAATCAACTGAAATAACTTTGGATGACATCGGAGCCAGTCCATTTAGGTTTGGATTTCAGGCCATAGCCCCGATGCTTGTCAAAAGAATAATACACAGAACCCGAAGGTTGGCTATAAGTTGTTTTCATTTTACTCCAAATAGTGTCAAAAGGGGGCTCCATTTAAGACAAAACGAATAAGATTTTGAAAAATCCGAAAGCTAAGGCTCTATAAATTATCGATATAAAATGATTGATAATGAGATAGTTATCTCCAATTCACTTGCCAAAAATATTATTAGAATCTCCAAAGAAGAAAATATTTTTAAATTTTGGCCCAACCCCGCAATATTTGATGTTAATCTCATGTTAAATAGCATATCCAATTAAATACGCGAGGTATTCTTAACAAATATCACGATGTGGCGTTGTGAAAGATAGCATGGATTCTTAACGAAGGGTTCAATAAATTAAATCTTGATATCAGTACTCTTGTTTTTTTAGTTTTATAATTCAAGTAGCTGTTCAAAAAAATAATAACCTAAGCGCACTGGTTTATAGCTCCAGCCTTAGTAAGAAGCATTTTGGTACATAAGTTGGTTCAAACAAGGTGGTCACCTCAAAGAGCGTGGCCACTTTGTTATTTAAGCCATCCCTTATTTTAACCCTGCTTGATAATATTCGAGAGCCCGCAATCTTGCCGCGGCATGATCTACTATTGGTGCAATTAAATCAAATCCCGAGTATTCAGGTGCCCATGTTTGTACGTATTTTAACTTAGGGTCAAATTTTTTTAGCTGGATAATTGGATTAAAAATTCTAAAATAAGGCGCCGCATCACAACCCGTACCAGCGGCCCACTGCCAATTGCCATTGTTGGATGCTAATTCATAATCTAACAATTTAGTTGCAAAATAGGCTTCCCCTTTTCGCCAATCAATCAAAAGATGTTTACATAAAAAGCTTGCTGTCACCATACGTACTCTGTTGTGCATATGTCCTGTTTGATTCAATTCGTGCATTCCAGCATCCACTAGCGGATATCCAGTCTTTCCTTGACACCATGCATCAAAATCATCAGGATTATTCAGCCATTTGATACGATCATACTTTGGTTTGAAGGATTGGGTGACCACGTGTGGAAAGTGCCAAAGAATATGGATAAAAAACTCTCGCCAAATCAATTCATTTAAATAAATTTGATTACTCTGGACGGCCTCTAACAACAAAACTCTGATACTTACCGTACCAAATCGAAGATGTAGCCCTAATCTTGTGGTACTCGCTGTATCGCCTGGTATATTCCTGGTCTGATCATAAGACTTTATGATGGATTTTGAGATCTTCGCTGTAGGATGTGTAAAACTACTCGCCGCGAAGCCAATATCCGATAAAGTAATGATTGGTAAATCAGATCGATCTGACAATAGATGCAACATGGTCTCACTCGTATACCTGGGCACCGGAGTCGATTGCAATTTATTCCTCCATTGTTTCATAAATGGTGTATAAATGGTGTAAGGCAATCCATCAGCTTTGAGAATAGAACCAGGCTCAAAAAATACATGGTCCTTATACAGATTAAGTGGTATTTTTTGAAGGGCTAAATCTCGAGCTATGCCTTTATCCCGATTCATACCATAAGGTTCATAATCTTCATTTGCAAAAACGGACTTCACATTACAGACTGTGATTAAATGCTGAAAAATTTGCGAGGGATCGCCGTAATAGATGTTGATACCCTTATTGTAATTCTTCAAAGTCTTATTGATATCAAGCAAAGTCTGATAAATGAATTGGACTCTGAGATCATAAGAATCTGCCAAATCATCCAGAATGTTTTTATCAAATATAAAAATTGGCCAAACTGGCAAGCCGGCTGAAAGTGCTTGAAAAAGCCCATGATTGTCCTGCAAGCGCAAATCGCGCCTAAACCAAAATATGGTGATCGGTTGCTTCTCGCTCATATTAAATATAAAAATATATTAACAAACTTCATAAGTTTTTGTTCATAATGCCTAATTTCATGTCTAATCATAGTCCGTCATGAGAAAATTAATCCTTGTATTCGCTACCTTGATCTGGTTGGGCTTTTGGTGGTGGTGGTATACTTGCAAAATATGTACGACTTGTGCTTGCGCTACAGCTGAAAAGGCAATCCCATTCATACCACAGGAATCCGGTGTTTTATTGTTTAATTTAAATGACAGCATTACCTTATTGCAATCAGGGTGGCCTAAATATAGAGACTCCTTAGCACAGTCCATGCTACCAAATCAGACCATAGAAATAGAAGGTCAATACCTCAACGAAGAACCCAATATAAGTTCATTTGAAAATATCGGAATGGCCAGAGCCCACGCGATTAAGCGGCTTTTTCCGGATAGTTTACAAAAAAGTATCAACCTTAGTTCATTGCTCATTAACAAACGCGAAACAATGCAATATCCATTTGTAGCATCGACGATAGCAATCAAGACCCGCAGCGAGAAAATAGAACAGACTGGCGAAAAAACATTAATCTATTTTAAGTCTAATTCTGATCAACGAATCAATGATGCCGAAATTGAAAAATATCTGTCTGAACTCAGTGCACAACATCAAGATTCTCAATCTGCTTTTGAAATTACTGGCCATACGGATAATGTAGGGGATGAAGCACTCAATAAAGCTCTCGGCTTAAATAGGGCCAACACCATCAAAAAATATTTAGTCTCCAAAGGGATAGCTGCAGATCGCATCATCACCAAAAGTTTAGGCGAAGCTAGTCCTATAGCAGATAATGCATCTAAAGAGGGTCGACAGAAAAACCGAAGGATAGAAATAGAACTCATTCAAAAACAATAAAACTTAAAATCATATGTTTTGGAAGACATGTTTAGACCACACCTTTGAGATCCTACTCGCCTTATTGGGCAGCGGTTTACTTGGCTATCTTTGGAGCAGATGGATGGGGTCACCTAACGAAGATCACGATATTAGATTATATGAATCACAGATTCAATCCTTAAGAGAGCGAATCAAACAACAAGATCTGGAACTCAAATCTACTGCGGCATTAAAAGATTCTTGGCTGGCCGAAAAAAACAATCTTCATGCTCATTTCGATGAGTTGAATAATACGTTATCTACCACTCAAAATTCGTATTCAGGATTTGTATCTTCAGATGTCTATCAATCACTTCAATCCCGATTTGATCAAGATATAAAATCTGCTGCCTTACGAATCGATGAATTAGCTGCAGAACGAACTGAACTCATAGACAAGGTCAAGTCCTTAGAAATCAAATTGGCGAATATAGACCAGTATGAATTAAAATATAAAGAACGAGAGGCTCAATGGGCCGTACAGCTAAAAGACATTCAAGCCAAAGATCAGGAAATCAACAACCTAAAATCCAACTTAGAACAAGTCAGTACAAATTTTGATGCACTTGAAAAACGCAGCTTGACTCAGATACAGGCTGTACACGATAAAGACCTTACTTTACAATCATCACTGAATACGCAGTCTAAAGAGTTTGAACAACAACTTCAATCTGCCTTATCATCAAAGGATGAAGAAGTGAAATCCTGGAGAGGCAAATATGATGGTTTGGAGAAAGAAATGCATCGTATACAGGCATTGTTCGTACAAACTACCGAAAATGAACAAGCCATGGCTTCGAAATTAAATGAACAACAGGCCAGAATACATCATTATGAACTTGAACTACAGCAAGCAAAATCAGAAGCGCAAAAGCTGAAGTCTATGGTGAGTGAGGTCGATGCACTGCATAAGACCAGAGCAGATGCTGAAACAAAAACAAAAGAATGGGAAGGACGGTGGAAAGAAGCGGCCACTGAAGCCGACCATTATAAATTGGCACATGCCCAGATTATAAAAGAGCGCGACCAACATAAACAACATATAGCTCAATTGGAATCGGATATCATAAACTCCAGAAACCAATTGGAACAATCCCAACAAGCCCAGGAAGCAACTCTGGCTTCGCTATTGGCAACGCAAGAAAAATATACAAATCTTCAAAATCAATTCAATGATTCAAATTTATCGGTGGATCAGGCAAATCTAAAAATTCAAGATCTTGAATTGCGTGTGAAGGATTTCGATCTTAAAGCTGAAGAAACACAATCCGAATTAAATAGTAGATCTGAGCAATTTGAAGGGCTCAAACACTCACTCCTGTTGAGCCAGCAAGCACATGATAAAATCGAACGAAAACTACACGAAGGATCAAATTGGGAACAGCGATTCCACGATACCAACAATCACCTACAGAATTTAATAAACGAATTGGACCATACTAAGCGAGATCGGGATACTCAGGCACATTATCGAGCTGAACTGGAAACCAAGCTTGCCGATGGAGGACATTGGGAGCAAAATTATAATGAAATAAATCACCGCTTACACCAATTGGTAGATGAATTAGAAGATTCGAAAAAAGCAATGTATACGCAAACGCAAGCGTTGACAGAAATGGATCGAAAATGGCAAGAAGCGTCTCAACGAGAACACCACTTCCAAGAATTGACAGCCACTTTTTCTACCATGCAAAATGAATTCGAGCATACGAAAATTGAATTACAAAATAGCCATCATACCAATGCTGAATGGGATCGTAGATATCAAGAGTCCAATCATAAGCTTGCCGATGCACTCAACCAACTGGAAGAGTCTAAGCAGGCCATGCAGTCATTGCAAAATCAACAAACTGATTTAAATCATAAATGGCATGAATCCCAACATCATGCACAAAATCTGCAGAATCATTTGAACGCCGTCTTGCAATCTGAAGAACATCTTAAAGAATCCATCAGCAGTCTACAAGATAGTTTTCAGACTGAAATTAAAGAATCCAATAAAGCATTGTCAGATAGCAAAATGGCTTATTCAGAAATAGATACTTTGTTTCAAGGTGCGCAGTCTAAATTAAATCAAATTCAAATAGAATTAGAAGATGTAAAAAAAGCATCGGCACAAACCAATGTACAACTTGGCGAATCAGAAGCCCGATTTAAAGAATTGAACAGTACATTTAATACCGTACAACTGCAATTGGCAGAAGCTCATAGATCTCAAGTCCAATACGAATTCGATAGAAAAAAAGCTGAAGAATTTAAAGGTAAATATCAAACTGAAGTCAGCGCTTGGCAAAAACAAATTGCAGATCTGGAGCAAGAATATAAAAGTAAAGAGTCCATACAGAGCACAAATTATGCGAAAGCGATGGACAACCAACGAAAACAGATCTCAATACAATTAGCAGAAATTGAAAAATTAAAAGCCTTAACTCAAAAAACAGCAGTTGCCTTGACTCCACCTGTAGAAGTCGCGATCAGCCCTATCAAGGCAGACGAGCCAGCCACTGAGATAATCTTGCATAAAATAACTAATGAAAGACCGAAACCTGTTTTAAAACCAAAGGCAGACCCAAAATTGCAAAAGACTTCCCGCCCTGCTAAAACAATTATAGCGCCCATACCTGTCCCTATTGTAAAACCTACGCCTGCAGTTGAACCAAAGGCCCTTATTGATTGGAAAGAAGTGGCAACCACTTTTGGTAAAAAAATCAAACCAGATGACCACAAAATCGTGGAAGGGATAGGTCCTAAAATAGAAAAACTATTAAGAAAAAACAAAATCACGACTTGGGTTCAACTAGCCAATACACCGATAAAAGTTCTTCAAGCAATCCTGGATACTGCAGGTACTGCCTATAGTTTAGCAGAACCAGCCTCTTGGCCTTCCCAAGCTAGGTTGGCCTCCATGAGTGAATGGAAAACACTTAAAAAGTTGCAGGAAAAATTAAATTCGTTAAAGAAAAAACATAATAAAGTAAAAACTATAGCCCCTAAAATCAAAAAAGTGAAATCAGGCATAGCTTTGAAGCCTGCAATTACTAAAAAACCTATTAAAAAGGCTCCGGTCAAACCCAAGATTATATTTGAAGCAGAAAAAGCTAGACTTGCCTTAGGTTCGAAAATTAAACTGGACGATCTCAAAATAGTGGAAGGTATAGGTCCTAAAATTGAGAAACTATTGAAGAAAGGCAATATCAAAACTTGGAAACAATTGGCTACAAGTGAATTGAAAGTAATTCAAACTATTTTGGATAAGGCTGGCAGTAGATATACCCTAGCTGACCCAAAGACATGGGCTAAACAGTCAGCCTTGGCTGCCGACGGTAAATGGGAAAGTCTTAAAAAAATGAAGGAAAAACTGAAAGGTAGGAAGTAAGTCCTGGATTATATTCTCATTATAAAAAGCTTGACGCGAGACGAATAAAGAATTTTTCGAAATGTAGTAATCTCCATAGACTCAATCTCTAAAATCAAAAAAGCCTATGACTTTTCACAGGCTTTCATGAAAAAAACGAATTTTACAATTAAAACCAAAACTTACACGATTCAAATATATAACATATTACAATTACATTATATATGTATGTTGCTTTTTTTTAATACATTTTAAATAAACTTTAATCAAAATCTATTAAATATTGATATTAAGTCATTTACATATATAGTATATATCATTTGTATTAATAATTATAAAATAATGGTTTACGTATTAAAAATTAATATAATATGTATTATATTTGTAGCTATCTAGTTGTAGAGACTAGTTTTAGTTTTTAATGGGGAGCCGGTGACCAACCGGCTTTTTTTTATGAGTACAGTGGGCATATCACCTGAACTTATTGAATTTGAATAGCCTGGTGATGAATGATGCAGGGCATATTACAGACAATTCAAATAAATCCTTGCCAAGCATACATATTATACCTTTTAAAAATATATTTTTGTCGAAAGATATGGCGGCAAGACGATCAGTATATCTCTTATTGGGTAGTAATCTTCATCGACCTCTGCGCCAGATGGCCATTGCCTTACAATTGATTGAATCCAAATTAAGCAAGATAAGCCGGAGGTCCGCCATTTTCAGGACAGAACCTTGGGGGGATAAAAACCAACCTTTCTTTTATAATCAAGTGGTGCGATTACAAAGTACTCGACTACCACATGAAATATTGCGGATATTAAAGTCAATCGAACAAGAAATGGGGCGCTTGCACATCAGACATTGGGGGCCTCGAAACATAGACATTGATATTCTGTTTTATGGACAATTCAACATAAACTCATCTGATCTCACTATACCTCATCCTAAAATAATCGATCGTAGATTCGTTTTAGTCCCTTTAGTTGATTTGGCACCTCATTTTATTCATCCGACCTTAGGTAAAACCATGCGAAGTTTACTCGATATCTGCAAGGACACCTCGATGGTAACCAGAACGTGATGTCAAAGCCCATTCCATACCAATATATCTGCATAGAAGGCAACATCGGCGCCGGAAAAACCACATTTTGTGAAATGATGGCCGAGGAGATATCCTGCAAGTTGGTATTAGAAGAATTTGCAGATAATCCGTTTCTGCCCTATTTCTATAAGGAACCTAAAAGATTTGCTTTGCCTATGGAGCTCTTTCTGATGGCAGAGCGCTACAAACAATTGCAAAACCAGATTTTGCATAGAGACTTATTCAATGACTACATCATATCTGATTATACTTTTGTAAAGACATTATTGTTTGCCAAAAACAATCTTCCTGAAGAGGAATATCGACTATTTCATCAATTATTTGAAGTATTGAATGACCAGATCCCACAACCTGACCTCCTAGTCTACCTTCACCGATCGGTACCTAACCTGATCACCCAAATCAATCTGAGAGGTAGGTCTTACGAAAAAGGTATAGCCCCGGAGTATTTATTGGGTTTACAAAATATGTATTTCGAATATTTTAGGAATGAAATAAAATTTCCTATTCTACTCATAGACCTTGACCTGATCAATTTTGTGGAGCACCGAGAGCATTTTGAGCACATTAAGAATTTTATGTCAGACGATTTAGGGCCTGGTCTACATCGCATAACGATCAAATAGGCCTGATGCTATAGAGCAGCATTAAATAAAATGTTTATTTTCATTCCACAAAACCTTTCTATGCGTATACTTTGCCTCTTTACCATTATCGTATTCCTGTTCAATAGCTGTAAGGACCAGACTGGTACAGCGCCATCATCTAATCCTAAAAGTGTCACCTTAGATAGTGCCCAGCGTCATAGCCTCGATCATGCTTTGGATGGTTTGGTTGCTTTTGAGGGCTATGAAGTCAGTTTATTTGCTGCAGAACCGATGCTACAAAATCCGACTAACATGGATATAGATCATCGAGGACGAGTGTATGTCACTGAGGCGTACAACTATAGACCACATATATCCAATGTACCTACCAAATTTGAAGGAGACCGCATCATGATCCTGGAAGATACCGACGGCGATGGCAAGGCTGATGTATCCAAAGTGTTTTATCAGGGTCCAGAAGTGAATGCTCCGCTAGGTATCTGTGTATTAGGCCGTGAAGTGATCGTATCCCAAAGTCCATATATCTGGAAGTTCACCGATACTGATGGAGATGATAAAGCGGATAAAAAGGAAATCCTTTTTCAAGGTATCCAAGGTATACAAGATGATCATGGAGTGCATGCATTGACTTTAGGGCCGGATGGGCGATTTTATTTTTCAATGGGCAATGCTGGGAAAACAATTTTTGACGCCTCCAATAAACCTTTGAAAACCATCACAGGGGTCACCATCGACCTAGACCATTTTAAACAAGGCTTGATCTTACGAGGCGGATTGGATGGCAGTAGGTTTGAAGTAGTAGGTCAAAATTTTAGAAACAACTATGAATGTGCTTTAGATTCATATGGTGGGATTTGGCAATCGGATAATGATGACGATGGCAATAGAGGTACGAGAATCAATTACATCCTGGAGTATGGAAACTATGGCTATAGAGATCAACTGACCAACGCCAGCTGGCAGACCTTTAGGACCAATTGGGAAGACTCCATACCGCTGAGACATTGGCATCAAAATGATCCCGGGGTAGTGCCAAATTTATTGAACAATGGCTCCGGATCACCTTGTGGACTTATGATATATGAAGGCGATCTGATCCCCGAATTGAAAGGTAGTTTATTGCATGCCGAAGCATTACATAATGTCATTCGAGCGTATAAACCTACACAAGGAGTAGGCGCCAGTCTTACAGCTACTTCTACGAATGTCGTATTACATCAGGCCGATAGTTGGTTCCGTCCTGTAGATGTATGCACAGCTCCTGATGGATCGATTTTTATCGCTGACTGGTACGATCCTGGAGTTGGTGGTCATTATGCTGGAGATCAGCTCCAGGGAAGGGTATATAGATTGGCTCCCAAGGGTAGCATATATAAATCCCCTAACATGAACATCGATGATGCGAGCCAAGCAGTCATCGCACTCAAAAGCCCAAATCTCAGCACACGGAGCCAAGCACAATTAAAGCTTAGATCCCTTGGGGTCCAAGCCATACCTGCTTTAAAAGAGGGACTTATTTCGTCCAATTCTTTAGATCGATCGAGACTTTTATGGATCATGTGCGCCGTGGACAAATCCTACTTGGACACTGCACTTTTAAGTCAGGATGAAGCAATCAAAATGGCAGGTATACGAATAGCAAGATCTTTAGGATCAAAAGAGACTTTACATGCTTTGGATTTATTAATCGAAGGAAAGGCTTCCGATCAAGTGTGGCGAGAATGCGCTATCGCCTTAAAAAACCTGGATCAAAAGTCGATGCTGCCTTATTGGTTAACGCTTGCTTCAAGATATACTCATTCAGATCGATGGTTTTTGGAAGCTTTGGGTATCGCCGGTGATGGTCAATGGGATGAGATCATGGCGGCATGGTTGAAAACGAATAAGGATCCTATGGGTACAGAGGCTCAAAAAGATATTGTGTGGCGGTCCCGATCAAAATATAGTTTACCATATCTGGCTCAACAAGTCAACAGCTCTGACCATCCTACAAAAGAACGAATGAAATATTTAAGAGCAATTGATTTTAATCCATCTTCAGATAAAAACAAAACATTACTAAGCATCCTTGCCTCAAATCAAGATAGCGTTATTGCAGGATTGATCGTAAAAACGTTGGACCCTATTGTGATTCAGCAGGATATAGACGCGATGCATGTGGTAAAAACCTGGCTGGATAAAACGCAGGGATCTGCCTACTTGGATTTGGTTGAAAAATTTAAGCCTAAATCTGAGACCGCGAGACTTAAAGCGTTGCTTACGCAGACCTCAGATGATCAACTTCGCACCCGTGTAGCCAGAAGTTTAATAAATATAAATTCGTTTAAATTATATACTCAAGATTTTAATAGTGCTGATGCACAGGGTAAGATCTTGATGATAAAAGCAATAGGGCCTATAGGATCCAATGAGACACTGGCATTTTTACACAAAACGGCCAATCAAGCAGTAAGCTCTAATTTAAAAACAGAAGCATTTAGGCAAATCGGAAAAAGCTGGGGAGGTGAAGAATTTGTGGTAAAACTTTTATCCCAAAATGAAATCCCAACGGAATTTATTCCTGCGGCCATCGAGGGCCCTTCTAATGCATGGCGTAAACCAATCCGCACAAAAGTGTTAGAGTATGCTACCGCCAGCCAATCTGAGGTAAAGACTTACAATATAGCCGACTTAGTCATCAAAACCGGTAATATTGAAAATGGCAAAAGTGTATTTATCAAGACCTGTGCTACCTGTCATCAAGTAAACAAACAGGGTACTGACTTTGGACCATCGCTGGATGAGATTGGGTCGAAGTATGGTAAAGATGCGATCTACACTTCGATCATCGATCCTAATAAATCCATTAATTTTGGTTATGAAGGTGAACAAATTATAACTAAAAATGGTGGTATTCATGTCGGTATCAAAATCAACGAATCGGGAGATCAACTCGTCATAAAATCAATCGGAGGCCAGCTACAATCCATAGATAAAGTGAATATAAAGGAACGAATTGCTTTAAAACAATCTTTGATGACTCCCAATCTATACCTAAACATGACAGAAAATGAATTAGTAGATTTGGTAGAATATCTCAGCAGTTTGAAAAAAGCAATGTGAAGTCAATAAAACCATCTGACATCCAGCATAAGGTAGTATTAACGAATACTTAAATCAATAAACTATTAAATTTAGTATATTTATCATTCGAAACTTTTAATTTAAAAATTTTAAAACTATGGAAGAAAAATCAAGACGCCAGGCTCTCAAAAAACTGGGTACCGGAGCGTCCTTACTGGCCCTCCATCCATTACATATGAATGCTACACCAAGCTTCGAAACAAACGCCAAACTCAAATTAAAAAACAGAATAAATCATTCCGTATGCAGATGGTGTTATTCCAAGATTCCTTTAGAGACGCTGGCTGTGGAAGCCAAAAAAATAGGATTAAAATCAATAGAATTAGTAGGTCCCGGTGAATGGCATATTTTAAAGAAACACGGGCTACACAATGCTATGCCTAATGGAGGAGAAATAGGGCTAGACAAAGGATTTAATCATGTAGAATATCATGCAGAACTATTTAAAAAATATAGTGAGATCATACCAAAAGTAGCAGAAGCAGGTTATGATCAAATCATTTGTTTTTCAGGCAATCGCAATGGCATCTCAGAAGAACAAGGCATGCTCAACTCTGCAAAAGGCCTCAAACCTCTGATGTCAATTGCTGAAAAACATAAAGTAACACTCGTGATGGAACTGCTTAATAGCAAAGTCAATCATAAAGATTATCAATGTGATCACACTTCGTGGGGAGTTGAATTGTGTAAACAGGTTGGATCAGATCGATTCAAATTATTGTATGACATTTATCATATGCAGATTATGGAGGGTGATGTCATAGCCACTATTAAAGCCAATCATCAATATATCGCTCACTATCACACTGGCGGTGTGCCCGGCCGAAACGAAATCGACAACAGCCAGGAACTTTATTATCCAGCAATCATGGAAGCAATCGTGGCCACGGGTTTTAAAGGATATGTAGCTCAGGAGTTTATTCCAGCCAAACCTGATGCACTAGCTAGCCTCGCCCAGGGAGTGATGATATGCGATGTTTAATGGGCATACATACTATGAAATACTACTACAATTGAATACTCTGGTAAAATATTGAGTTATAGTATCCACCACCGATTTTTAAACCCTTTTAATAAAGTAATACTGAAGAATTAGGTCAAATCCTAAATTTATGGGTATTCAATTTATTTCGCCTACTTCGATGGCCCCACCCAGAGGCCACTATACTCCGGGAGTTGTACATGATGGCATAGTCTATGTATCTGGACAACTTCCATTTGACAAAGAAGGCCAGATCCAACTCGGTTCAATCGAAGATCAAACAGTGAGATGCCTGTATAATATAGAGCAAGTATTATTGGCATCCCAAAGTGACCTTAATCATATTTTAAAAATCAATATCTATGTCCATGATATCTCTTTGTGGCCAAGAATTAACGGAGTATATTCCAAAATCATGGGCGATCATAAACCAGCCCGAACCGTAGTACCCTGTCTCCTACTCCACTATGGGAGTGAAATCGAAATAGATTGTATAGCTGCCATTAAAAATAATCCATGAATATATCAATAGCCCAGATACATGACGCTCATGAACGAATCAAGCCATATATCCATCGTACGCCGGTCCTAACTAATTCAGCATTAAATTTAATCACTGGGGCTAAACTATATTTTAAGTGTGAAAACTTTCAAAAAATCGGAGCCTTTAAAATAAGAGGAGGTATGAATGCTGCATTATCATTATCACATGATCGGCTCTCACACGGATTAGCTACACATTCATCGGGTAATCATGCTCAAGCTATAGCTTTTGCAGCCAGGATGCTAGGCACCAAAGCTTATATTGTAATGCCAAACAATTCACCTTCGGTAAAAATCAATGCCGTCAAAGATTATGGTGCTGAAATTACTTTTTGTGAACCAAATCAGGCTGCCAGAGAACAAACGATCCAAAAAATTATCCAAGCCACCGGGGCAGAATTTATTCATCCGTATGACGATGATCGAGTGATAGCTGGACAGGCAACTTGTGTCAAAGAGCTTATAGAAGAAATACCGGAATTGGATGTCGTGATAGCCCCAGTGGGTGGAGGTGGATTATTTTCCGGGACCTGCCTTTGTACTCATCATTTATTGCCTCAGGCTATACTGTATGGAGCTGAGCCAGAAGGTGCGGGTGATGCCGCATTGAGCATTCAAAGTGGTCAAGTCCAACGAGCTTTATATGTGAAGACCATAGCGGACGGATTGCTGACGACACTCAGTAATAATACCTTTCATATTATCCAGCAATTTGTTGAAGAGATCTTGTTGGTCAGCGACGAAGAAATAAAAGCTGCACTCCGTCTGATATATGAAAGAATGAAAATCGTAGTCGAACCCAGTGGTGCGGTACCATTAGCTGCCATCTTAAAAAATAAAGATAAATTTATTGATAAAAAAGTTGGGATCATCTTATCGGGTGGCAATGTCGACTTATCAAAATTTGCAGAATGGTTTTAATAATTTTTTCAAGCTTGGCATCCATGCAAGACCATTACGCCTTTAATATAATATCAATCACCTGCTTATAATATTTCAAATCTGTCGCTTCAGCACTACCCCACTCTGGTCTTTGGCCCATCATCATTAAACAATAATCTGAAAATATATCAGCTCTTTGTTCATAATTAAGCCAATGTATTTTAAAAGGATCGGCGCAGATTTTTTGGATGGTGTCTAATCCACCATAATCATAAGTCGGCGGCGTAAGATGAGCTACAAGATTGCGTATGGCGTAAGGTGAACCATCTCGACTAAACTGAAAAATATGAACCAACTCATGAATCAAAATTGGAACACTAAGTCTACCCTTGCAATTGATGTAATAATAAGAAACAAAAGCATATTTACCTCCATGGGTACCGACAGTACTGTTTTCATCGATCCTTGCTTTTAATAAGTCAAAGGAATCTCCAAAAATGGAATGAGCCAAATTTAATTCAGCATCAGAAAGCCTTCGGGAAGTTGGTTTTAATCGGGCTTGAAAAAAAGCAAACCATTCAGGGAGCCCGATCATATCTAATGCTACGAGTGGGATCTCAAGCAGCCAATGCATAAGGAATAAACCCCACTTCTTAAGACGGAGGAACGCTGACAAATAGTCGTCTTGCCAGGGCATAAAAACATGTCGAATAAATCGAAAGGATCTCTTTTGAAACTCAGTAGGGCGTTTACGCATTACCTATAACCAATTGCTTTTAGTGGGGATATTTTACCGATCAGCGCTGTCGGTATAGATAATATAATTAACGTGACGAATACAGTGCCTACGTTGAGCAGAAGTACAGCCCATAGATTGATATGAATAGGAGCCTCCCGAAGATAATAATCTGCCTCATTGAGTTTGATCACATGACCATATTTTTGTGTGAGACATACCAGCAGACCTATTATGTTGCCCCAAAACAAACCACGACCTAAAATTTGAAGTCCATGGTACAAAAAGATTTGTTTTAATGGACCATTTTTCATACCCAATGCTTTGAGAGTACCAATCATGTTAGTACGTTCAAGAATCAGAATCAATAGTACTGTAATCAGATTGATCAAAGCTACCATGACCATCAGTATTTGAATAACATATTGATTGGTATTCTGCAGCCCTAGCCAATCGAATATGCTTGGAAATTTTTGTCGAATAGTTTCTACAAATAGATCCGGTCCCAGGTGCTGGTCATAAATTGCGTCAGCTATTTTATCTACATCATCCAGATTATCTACAAATATCTCATGGCCCCCAATCTGAAAATCAGACCAATTGACGAGATTCCGAATTTCGTTGATATTGGCCAATGCTAACTTTTGATCATATTCTTCCAATCCCGTATTGTAAATTCCTGATACGGTAAAACTCCTGGCTATGACCTCATCATCGATGACAAAATTAAGTCTGCACTTATCGCCTGGAGCTAATAATAATCTGGAGGCCATGTTAGCAGATAAAATGATGCTTCTTTGAGTGGAGTCTTTTAATGGCTCTATACTCCCTTGGATCAAAAACCGTTTAAAAAATGTCCAATCAAAATCATCACCCACCCCTTTGAGGATCAAGCCGTCCATCTCATCCCCAGCTGTGACCACAGCAGGCATAAATGCAAATACCTGATGATGCCGAATGCCGGGTAGCGAATCTAGCGAACGCACAAAATCTGGCTCATAATCAATGGGATAACTTACGTTGAGTTGGGAGCTATGGATGCTATTGACTTGTATATGGCCCCAAAAACCAAAAATTTTATCTGATATTTCAGTATTAAACCCGGAAATAACAGAAATAGCAACGATCATCACAGCGATAGATAGAGCCGTACAGACATAGGCCAATCGAAGAATATATCTTACAAAACTGCCTTTTTCATAATGCATCAATCGTTGAGCGATATACCAACTATTCATCTACGGCAAATGTCCTACTTTTGCGCCACTCAATATTTATTATTACTTATGGATTTTTTAGAAACCCTACGTTGGCGAGGAATGGTACAGGACCTGACACCAGATTTGGAAGAATCGCTCCAAAAAGGAATGGTGACCGGATATATTGGCTTTGATCCGACTGCGCCATCATTGACCATCGGTAATTACATGCAGATCATGCTATTAACCCATTTTCAACGTGCCGGGCACCGGCCTATTGTATTGATGGGTGGGGCAACGGGCCGTATCGGCGATCCATCCGGTAAGGATAAAGAACGTGAGCTAAAAACAGAGGAAGAATTAGATCGTAACCTGGCATTTCAACAAGAACAATTTTCTAAATTCCTCAACTTTGATACAGGAGAGAACAAAGCTTTATTTGAAAATAATTATAACTTTTATAAAGAGCTTAAGGTATTAGATTTTTTACGAAATGTGGGCAAACACCTCACGGTCAACTACATGATGTCCAAGGATTCTGTACAAAATAGATTGGAAAGCGGCATTTCTTTTACTGAGTTTAGTTATCAGCTTTTACAAGGTTACGATTATTACTGTCTGAATAAAAAATATGGGTGCACTTTACAGATGGGAGGCTCAGATCAGTGGGGAAATATAATGACCGGTACAGAATATATTCGCCGGACTACCACTGATGTATCGGTCCATGCTTTGACCTCACCACTCTTGACTAAATCTGACGGAAAAAAATTTGGTAAGTCAGAAGAAGGTAATATTTGGTTGGACCCCAAACTAACGAGTCCATACAAGTTTTACCAGTTTTGGATCAATGCCGATGATCAGGATATGTCTAAGTTTTTGAGAATTTTTTCATTGAAGAATCAGGAGACCATTTTGACTATGGAATCAGAATTGATGACAAATCCTCAAACAGTGAAAAAAACACTGGCTGAAGAACTTACGATTAGAATACATTCAATACAAGCCTATGAGTCTGCCATGCAAGTCAGCGAACTTTTATTCAATCCAAAAGCCAATCAAGACTTTTTGAATAAAATGTCCAATGAACAGTTTGAGGTGATAGCTCTTGAAATACCGTCGTTCAAATTGCCTAAAGAGAAGATTCTTAATGTTTCAGTGATTGATCTATTGAGCGAATCCACGACTATCTGTTCCTCCAAGTCAGAAGCCCGCAAAGCCATTCAAAATCAAGCGATCTCGGTCAGCAAAATAAAAGTAAGTCAACTCGAACAAATCATCCTTGCTGAAAATCTAGTGCATGATCGATGGTTAATGATTGAAAATGGAAAGAAAAACAAGTACCTAGTAGAGGTCATTTGATGAACACCAGACTAGCACATGAATAAAACAAATGATGTTTTAAACAATTTTAGATGTTGGCTCAAAGACTGAACTGCCTACTCTTATCATGGTAGAGCCAGCCGAGATGGCCAGCTTGTAGTCACTAGACATCCCCATCGATAGGGTATCAAAGGTGTCATCCTTAAAATATTTGACTTGGAGTTGGTCAAAGTACCCTTTCAAGCGATCGAATTCACTTTTCACGACATTAAGGTCTTCTGTAAAAGTAGCCATACCCATCAGTCCATATATAGGCGCATTTACATACGACTTCCATATTCCTTGATCCAAAACGTTCAAGAGGTCATGCCATTCAAAACCATTTTTAGTAGTTTCACGGGCGATCTTTATCTGTAATAGACAAGGTATGCTTCGGCCCATTTTAGTTGCTTGTCTATGGACCTCATACCAAACGGCCAGATCATCTATAGAATGAATCAATTGGATGAATGGAGCGATATACTTGACTTTATTGGATTGAAGGGTACCAATCAAATGCCACTCAATATCTTGAGGCAGATTATTGTGTTTTTGTAATAAATCCTGGACTCGATTTTCACCAAACTTACGGTGACCCAGATCGTAGATGGCCTTAACTTCTTGCAAGGAACGAAGTTTAGAAACTACGATCAAGTCTACCTTATGATCTTTGCAATATGCTAAGATCTCCTTGTACAAAGACTTTTATAATTTATAAAAACCAAGTGGGTATTACTGGGCTCGAACCAGTGACCTCTACTCTGTCAAAGTAGCGCTCTGAACCAACTGAGCTAAACACCCGAATGATAAACTTACTACTTCAATCGCAAAATAAGACATTTCTTATTTTATTATTGAAGTCGGGATGACTGGATTCAAACCAGCGGCCTCTTCGCCCCGAACGAAGTACGCTACCGGGCTGCGCTACATCCCGAAAAAAACAAGTCGGGGTGACTGGATTCGAACCAGCGACCACCAGCACCCCATGCTGATACGCTACCGGACTGCGCTACACCCCGCCAATAAGGACGCAAAAATAAACTTATTTCAATCTAATTGCCAATTACTAGCACTTGTTCTTTAACAAATAGTACAATAGATACAGGATTTTAAGAATAGACTATACAAGAAATGTTTATTCACATAAATATAAAATATCAATATATTAAATATTGTATTTTTTAACTATCTGATATTGACTTTGGGGATTTTTTAATATATCTTTAAGATTCGAATTAAGGTCTTTCTTTTAAAGTGAAGGAAGTTGTCCGGTCAATATATCTAGCATCCCAGACAGTAAATCCTTGATTCGTAATTGGTTATGTGCGAGAATATTGTTTTTTCGTGCACTGCCTGGACACAACCTGACAAGTTCTGGTTGTCAGAACCGGAAGGGTTTATTTAAGGAATGGTTAAAAACTTTCCTCTTTTATGTCGAAATTCAACCTGAGATGTAAATGTAAACCCAACTTTTTGTAAGGCAACATAGTTTACTGTGTTGCCTTTTTTGTGATCGATTCCCAAAACGGTTATTTTGTACTGCTTTTCATTGACTTATTCGAGACTATTAGTTGATTATCCAATAGGATGAGTGCATGTTTTTTTTGATCCTCACGACTGCCTTGGACTAAAAATTTGTTTAACATAAACGAACCCAATAATAGGTCTTCATCGCCATCGTGGTCGAAATCGCCTGATGTGATGACCATCCACTTTCCAAAATTAGATTGAGGAAAAGATTTGTTTACAAAAAAACCATTCACCTGCTCAAAATAGGTAAAAGCATTCAGTGGATGTGTCAGGTCACCCGGGAAAAAGGATGAAGCCGCAATATCCAGATCTCCATCCTGGTCAAAATCATGAACTACCGAATGGAGTACTCCAGGATAAGGTATAAACATCGACTCAGTAAATTTAAGATCACCGCGATTAAGATATATTCTGATCCCATGATAAGGTTTACGAATTTGAGAATAGTCTGCATTATCACCATTTGAAACTACAATATCGAGCCTACCGTCCTTATTAAAGTCGATGATGTCAAGATCGCACGCACCATGTATGGGTGGGAACCGAAGTACTTGATGCTCATGCCAAAGCCCTTGATCATTCATCATAAATATCGAGACATGCTCATCACCCTGGGTCTTTAATGCTATGAGATCCTTGATTTTATCACCATCCAAATCTTCCATAAATGTCTTTATTATACCGGGAGATTTACTTAACACATGGACCTCAGTACCAAAGCCTTCTTTGAGTCCTTCCACCCATGTCAATTTCCCCGTTTCATAGCCAAACTCGCTTATTATGGCATCTTCGTATTCATCTTTATTGATGTGACCCAGTGACATCTGCACCGGTCTGTGTAAGGCAGAAATACAAAGATGTATGGAGTCGCCTGAATGCATATACAGCGCACCCAGCTTTTGCTGAGACGGATTTATTCGCCCAACAGACAGATAATATGCTGCCCTATTACGACCGAATACTAAATCCAGCGGCGTACCATTGAGCAATAAACTATCTTTCAAAATAAATCGATCTGAGTTATAAGTCAATATCTCGCCGGACTCCAAGCCCAGGTGTATATGGTTAAGGGTGGAGTCAAATCGCATCATGGTAAGCCCTGGATAAGGTATACGATCCCCCAATGGGGTTACCTTAAATGCAGTCAAAGGCTTTGAAATTGGTGTTAGCAGCGATAAGGAATCCGGAGCATGGCTCAAGTAATAGTCAACAATCTTGCTCCAATCCAACTGAGAAATCAATGGGTGATCCGGATAAATGTTTGCCTGTAGTACCAGCGCTTGATCCACCATATCCAAATCAGCGAGAGGATTATATGAGTCAGATTTGATGCCCAACCTATAGCCCATATTGGGTAATAAAGTCTTATTCCATGTAGTCTTATCACATAATTGCGGATCTGGATACAAATGGCAACTGCCACAAAACTTTTTTGCAATGCTGAGCGTATCACCTGAAGAGTCTTTTGGAAGAATAAATGATACACTGTCAGATCGGCGACAGACTTCAAAAAGAAAAATGATACATATAAAAAATAAAAAAGGCCTCATTTAGATCGTGAGGCCTGGTAGCTTCGAAGGGAATCGAACCCCTACCACCTGATCCGAATTCAGGTATTCTATCCATTGAACTACGAAGCCTACATTTATTGGCGCAAAGTTATAATTTTTATTGAGGAAGGCAAGAATACTAGCTTCTTAACACGATTTTTTATCGCATCCAGTTTTTGGAAAGTAAAGAATGGAAAGCAAGAATTATTCATAATATTGTAATTCAAATAGGTCGAAATGATTTCAAAAATTGAAATTAGTTTTTCAGCGGATTTAAAGATCGTCAGTGAGATACTAGCATTACAGTATAAAAATCTAAGGCAACATTTAAGTCCTGATGACATTGAAAGTCAAGGTTTTGTATATGTACAGCATCAGCCAGATGTACTGCAGGCAATCTGCTTGAGTGAACCTGCAGTGATCGCTACGGATCGGAATGTATTAGCAGGATATGCATTGTGCATGAATAAAGATCACGCTCAAAAAGTACCTGAGCTTGTTGACTTTTTCAAAGAAATAGATCAGCTCCAATATGAAGGCATCGCCCTATGCAACACAACCTATCTTGCGTGTGGACAAATCTGTATTGCGAAGGAGTATAGAGGCCAGAATCTCATGCGAAGCTTATACAGGCACATGCAACTCTTGAATCCCAAATATCAATATTGTATAACCGAAGTGTCTAGCCTAAATGTGCGTTCTTTGCATGCTCATTTCAAGGTTGGCTTTGTGCCTTTACACAAGCACTACAGCGCCGAACAGGAAGAATGGCAAATCTTGCTTTGGGACTGGCGAAAAACTAATCAGAAGGTCATTGAATAATAAAATATATGAGCAAGCATACTAGTTTGGCATTAACCGCCTTGGATCCACTTCCAGCCATGAAAGGCCATAAAATCGCAATAATTAGCACGGCATGGAATCGGCATATCGTAGAAAAACTCGAATCAGGAGCCATTATGACCTTATTAAGCTATGGGATAGACCAGGATGACATCACACTGATCACAGTACCCGGTGCTTTTGAGCTTGTTTTTGCGGCTAAGCGAGTAAAAACTACAAATTTTGGGCTAGATGCCATCATTTGTCTTGGCTGTATTATAAAAGGTGATACGCCACACGATGTATATATATGTAATGCCGTTTCGTCCGGAATTATGCAATTAAATTTGGATGGCACGTATCCTCATATTCCAGTCATCTTTGGAGTTTTGACCACAAATACCGAGCAACAAGCCATGGATCGAGCCGGGGGGACAGCAGGTCACAAAGGCGCGGAGGCCGCTCTGACTGCGCTCCATATGATCAAATTCAATAAAGGAAAGTGATACTAAAATCTGTGTTAGCCGGCACCTTCAAACTGGATGGAGGTGCAATGTTTGGCGTAGTGCCAAAAAAAATATGGAGTAAAATGCTGGCTTGTGATGACCAGAATCTTTGTACTTGGGCCATGCGCTGTCTTTATATCGAAGCAGATGGAAAAAAGATATTAATAGACACGGGGTTGGGTACTAAACAAGACGCTAAGTTTTTTTCATATTATAGCCCTCAAGGGCATCAAGCCATACAGGATGCATTGATTTTCGCAGGGATTGATGCTGATGAAATCACCGATATCATTTTGACGCACCTCCATTTTGATCATGCCGGGGGCGCCATTATGCGTACCCAACGAGATGGGCAATTGACAGGAGTTTTTCCAAAAGCCAGACATTGGGTTCACCAAGAGCAATGGGCGTTGGCGAATCACCCCAATCCTCGCGAAAAAGCATCATTTCTAAAGGAAAATATACTTCCTTTAGAACCTTATCTTAATTGGATAGATCCTTCGATTCGACAATTTTCCTTCATTGAGTTTATAAAAGTAGATGGCCATACACAGGGTATGATTTTGCCTTTGATAACTATGGAAAATGGAAAAAAATTACTGTATTGTGCGGATCTATTTCCTTCCCTACACCATTTACCGATACACTATGTGATAGCTTATGATATGCAACCTTTGGTGACCATGCAGGAAAAAGAAGCTGTATTACGACGGGCTGTAGCTGAATCTATCGACTACTTCTTTGAACATGATGAAATCAATGAAATAGCCCAAATTGGAATCAATGAACAAGGAAAGTTTTATCCAGTACGGGTCATGACACTATCAGCCTGGCTCCAGGATAATGACTAGAATAGTAGGAATTCTTTTAACAAATTAGTCAATACAGTCTGCGTAGCTCGATCTATAACGACACCTTGATCATCGATCAGAGTTTCAATTCGAGATATGGGCAGTTTATTGGGATAAATAATCATGTTCATATACATTAATATGCCTGCCAAATGATCCAACCCTCTGAGATTGCCTGCCCTTCCAGAGGCCACACCGATGAGACATGCTTTTTTATGATAAAAGGATGCTTTGGAGTCTTTAATTGAACAAGCATCTATAAATAGTTTTAAAATACCAGGAATACTACCATTATACTCAGGCGATACGAAAATCATTTTAGCAGAAGGTACTAAAAGTTTGGATTGAATTGTATTGATTTCATCGCTTATGGTGTCTGCTTTGTACATAGACTCTGATTCATAAGATTGAAGACTAATATACGACAGATCGACCAATTCAATTTTACCTTCGTAAAGCTCTCGCAAAGCTTTACAGACAAAGTCACTTATGGGCTTACTTTGACTAGATTTTCGATTTGTTCCGTGTATTATCAATATCATGATCGTACAAAAGAACAAAAAATTAAAATTAAAGTTTAGTGGCCGCACTAGGTTTAGCCAGCTGTGGCATTTTACAATTGGATGTTTGCAGTAATCGAGTAGGTGCGTCCATCAGAGGGCCATATGCCTGGGCCCGGATAAAATTGAGGTCGTTTAGTAAAATAAGATTTATCAAAGAGGTTATTTACATTCAATAATATCTTTACATTTTTACTACACTGAATTGTACCGTTGATATCTGTAAGGCCATAAGCAGGAACGACACCGGTGGACCCACTCGCATTGGGCTGGACCGCGTTGAATACATCGGCAAAACTTTTAGCTGTATAACTGTACAGCAGTGACATTGAGAGCAATGAATATCGGAAAGATGCTCCATTTCTGGAAATATACCTTGGGGTGCTCTCTACATCTTTGCCAGAAACATCAATATTAGTCGACCCTGATCGAATAATGGCATTTTTATATTTTGCATCTAAATAAGATGAAGATGTAAATACGGAAAAAACAGATTTATTGCTAGGATAAAAATCTTTTTGCACAAATAATTCAATGCCCTTGGCGGTACTGTGCCCTATATTGGTCCGGCGGATAATGAGGTTGCCCGATGCATCGGAGGTGGCGATAGTTCCTAGTCTGTTTTTATACAATAATTGGAATACTCCAATATCCCATGTAAAATTTTTCCAAGCTCCTCTGTACCCTGCCTCTAGATTATACCCTTTGGCATCTTTTAGATTTTTATCAGAGATTTCAAATACAGACCCCGGTATGATGTCTTTAAAAATAACTGGTCGGTAAGCCTGAGACCATCCTCCATAGAGATTCATATTCTTGGTGAGATCATATTGCATATTAAACCCAAGCAGAGGAAACTTGTGAATGATCTGGTTAGGAATATCTTCGGTTTGATAATACACAATGCTACCGCTCACATTGGATGCACCTATTTCTAATCTTACTCCTGCATTGAGCGAAAGTTTTTCTAGGAGCTGAAATTTATTCTCTATAAACACAGCAACATTATGAGATTTAAACTTTAAATCTCGGCCCCATATCGGATCTGTACGAGTCAGATCAAAGTCGTTGTTGACCGTACCTTTGCCCAATTGACGCCGCACTAATAAATTATCCATGAGTTGAACTCCTCCGACGACCGTATGTCTCCTTTCACCAATATGGTAACTATGCAATAGTCGCAATTCCGAAGTATAACTATTGAATCGATCTATATCCACTTGTCTAGGATTGTGGGTAAGAGTAGATCTGACTATGGTATCAGCCACTGTGGCGGGTCGATCATAAATTACACTGTTTCTGGAACCCAATACTGCAGAAGAAGTGAACTGCAATCTGGTCGCAGCTGAAATATCCCAATCCATCCCGAAAGAAGGAATAAAAATATTGGGATTATAATGGTTTCTGTCTCGTGTAGACTGTGTAGGATCATCTTTAAACATTTTATCTGTCAATGGACCGGCTAAATGTATGCGGTAATTGGAGTGGGTAAGTTCAATTTTAAAGTGCAACGATTTGATCGGGTCAAAATATAAGGTCACCGCTTCTGCTCCATACTCGGATTCACCGTTGTCTCTATATCCTGTAACCCATTTTTTATTGACCCATGTGGAGTATTTAAATTTCCCCAAGGTACCTGATGCGCGATTGAACGTACTGACAAGGCCGTAAGATCCCACCGTACTTATATTTTCAAAAGCAAATTTCCTGATAGAGTCTGGTTGCTTACTCACATAATTGATCATACCTCCGAATTGAGATCCGTATTGTAAAGAGCCATTGCCGCGTACAAGCTCTATGCGCTCAACAGCCTCCATGGGTATAGAGTAATGGCTAGCTGGGTAGCCATACATATCAGAATTAGTAATTATTCCATCCTTTCGAACGTTAAATTCCCAACCTCTATGTGGATCGAGACCGCGAGTAGCAATGTTCAATTGATTGCCGGTGCCATCCATATCATATACGAATACGCCTGGAATTTTGGAAAAAATTTGGCGGCCATATTTTTCTGCCAGCGCAATATTTTTTAGATTGAGATCTATGACCTCATTTTTTTTACCCTCATATATATAGGTACCTTGAACTGACTTTAATCTAGTAATATCATATACCGGTCTGGTCGCCTGGATAATGACTGCGGGCAATTCGCCTTTGATACTATCCTCTACTGTCTGGCCCATTGCAAAAAATGCTAGGCCAATCATTAAAATAATGACTAATAATAATCGCATAAGGCAACGACTTTAAAGAACAACCAACTTGTACTGAAATTTTAAAAACTTCTTAATATTTCTTGATAGAAACCAAGGAATCCTGAATATAAATAGATTCCAATTCGATACTGTCCGTAGAGTCTTTATACTTTATAAACGTGCCGTTCATCTTGCCATGATCAAAATAGGATAAATTCCTGATCTTACCATTCATTTCATACAAGGTGTCGCCACCATGCTTTTTACCATTAACAAAGTACTGTACCTCCCTAAGCTCACCTGTTTCATAGTAGTGAATGCCTTTTCCTTGTTCCAAATTATTTTCAAATACTTTTATACTTTTGATTTTACCTGAGCGATAAAATTCAGTATAGGGTCCTACCATATCACCTTTCTTATTTACAAAAAATGTCGCTAGTTTAGTTCCATCCGAATAGTTAATAAATCGAGGTTCTATATCCTTGTCTTTGCAAGAGCAAACGACAATGATATATGAAATCACAAAAAACAATCTTAAGTTAAACATTCAATATGGCTTTAAAGCAAACATCTCGACCAATACAACATTGGTCGAGATGTTTGTGCGATTATAATCAATCAACTAATTATTTTTTCCAAGGTAAGGCCAAAACTCGTCTTGCAACACCTTTTCCGAGATCTACACCAGCTAAACAATCCATTTGAAAATGTACACCCAGAGGAACCCTAGACATTGCATTCTCAAAACCAGCATCTTCGAAAGAAGCAAAAGTCCGAGGAGTACCGATAAATTCAGATCTTCCTTTGTGGCATAGGTCTGTCCACTCATAATTTTGACCAAACAAATGGGCTAAAATCGCTCCGCCACCGCCGCCAAATGTGGCATGTCCAGAAGGATAAGCCGGGAAAGCAGGTGTGATACCAATGGCACCATTGACTGTATTGGTTAAGATTGGCTCCCATTTAGGATCAATCACTCTTTTGATGTAGTGTTCTGGTCTTTCCAGATTGTATACATATTTTGAATGCCAAGCAGATACACCAAAATCATTCAAGGCAAGACCTAATTTAGCAGCAGATTCCACCGCTTTTTCAAGATTACATTTTTCTTTGCCCATTACTTGATCAAGCACAGCTACTAACCTAGTCGGAGGGCTGAAAGTTTGACCAAAAATATCATCTGACCAAAACTCCGCAACCCATCTTTGCTCATAACTCATGGTTGAATTACTTGAATTGTATACATTTAGTGCTTCAGCATAAAATCTTGATGAAGGATTGTCACTAAATGGTATGGGTGCTACACATAATTTTTGGGCTTCCGTCGTTGCGAAAGTCCTACATCTGCCCCCAAAAGGAAACATCCCTCCATTTGGGTTGTCATTTGTTGGAACCCATCTGCCAGGAATAGGTTTTCCTGCAGCATCCAGGCCTTTTGCTTTCCAATCGTAAAAGAACTCTTTCGACTTGTCATTGTTGAGAGGATTGAGGTCTGATTCATGACCATAAGCATCTGTAACAGACCAAGCCCAGACAGCTGAAGCAACTTTTTCGCCCCAGGCCTTAGAGTCATTAAACACTACATTATCATTGATTTCTGCTTTGTATTTGTTTTCCAAGCCATTATGCAACGCCCCGATCAATCGAATAGCCTCACTGTTGGTCAAATGTCCTGAACCTGCTACATAATTGGTCTTAAAGAAAAATTTATTCATCATATAACCATAAGAGGCATTTAATGCTGTAGGCCAGTGGATTTTTTGATCTGCTGGGAATACAGGAATCTTAAGCTCTGGACCCCATTGGTTCTTCATTGAGTTAAACGATGGCATACCGGGTACGGCAGTTTCGTATGCAGCTATGCCCATATAGGCATTAGCACGCGGGCCAGGTAATGGTCTGTAACCAAGAGCATCTTTATCTATAACCATATAAAGCTCATGCCATTCCCAGATCACTGTATAGTCGAAATCTGCAACTAAGCCTTTAGCCTCCTGATCCGTTGGATCGTCTACACTATTTTTTTCACAGCTTACAATGAATAAAGCAACTGTTAGGGGAAGTAGGATTCGTAAAAATTTAAAGTTCATAAAAATGCGTTTTTTGATTAACTAATTGATGTTTAGGTAATTATAAATTTCGTTAGCACAAAAATAATTAGAGTTTATGGAAATGTAAAATTCTGAGTAGCCCATTTATCTAAAATTTTGCTTAGAGATCAGTTTAGAAATACAAATAAAGTGCCTAAATATACAAAAGATGGTGAAATTTGACCTAATTATGCGAGTAATACTAATTGAAGATGAACCCAAAACTGCTAGTTCAGTGCAAGCATTTTTAAAGGAGAATGGTATAGATTGTGAGGTAGGCAAAACAGCCTTGGAGGGGCTAAAGATCTATGATCAAAACCCTTGTGATGTGATTATTACCGATGTCATTATGCCTGGAATGAGCGGAGTAGAGTTATCTCAATCTCTCCGAAACAGAGCTATAAAAACTCCTATTTTAATGATATCTGCATTGGATGAAACAGAGGATAAGGTTATTGGTCTCACTGCAGGCGCAGATGATTATTTGGCTAAACCTTTTGATTTGAAAGAATTATTGGCCAGGATACAAGCATTATATCGCAGATCTAAGTTATCAAATTTGTCCGGAGAAAAAATAGGTTACGAAGACTTAGAGCTTAACATATCTACATTGGAGGTAAAACGAAATGCAAATAAAATAGTGCTGACTCCTAAGGAGTTTTCACTTTTAGAGTATTTCGTTAGGAATCAGGGGCGAGTGATCCCAAAACTGGAAATATTAGAAAAAGTATGGAACCTTGGAGAAGGAATCAATACAAATGTCATCGAAGTCTACGTAAATTATTTGCGAAAAAAAGTGGATAAGGGCTATGAATCAAAATTAATTCATACCCATTTTGGAATCGGGTACTATATGAAAAAAGAAGTCTGATCATGAAGATTAGAGCAAAACTTTCCTTACAATTTATACTGATTACGATCAGTATTTATGCATTGTCTATGCTGTTTATATATGACCGATTTAAACAGCACGTAGAAAATGAACTTTATAATCATTTAGAGAGTAAAGCACGGATGACCGCAGAAATGGTTTTGTTTCATGAGGATGATCTTCAAAAAACGCCGGAGGAAAAAAAGCCCGAGACTATCCAGATCAAAGACATCGGCAATACTTCGATTTACAACATTGACTTGGATCGCATTTATAGTCTGATCTCTTATGCTCCTACTACGCCAATTTCTGCTCTGGAATCTATCAAACAAAATGGCGAATTTCGATTTTTAAATACTCCTTATAAAGCTTTTGGATATGTGTATACCTCAAGAAAAAACTCCAATTACATCGTAGTCGCTGAAGACAAACCGGATTATACTAAACTCAATCAACTGCGTAATATTTTATTAATCAGCAGTCTATTTACGATACTCATCGTATCCTTTGGTGGATGGTTTTTTGCAGGGCAATCCTTACGGCCAGTCAGTAGAATTATACATGATGTACAAGATATCTTGCCTACAGATTTAAGCAAAAGATTAATCCCCGATTCGTCCAATGATGAGTTGGCTCAATTAGTGACCACGTTTAATTCATTGCTTGATAGAATCGACAATGCATTTAAGACTGAAAAAAGTTTTATATCTAATGTATCTCATGAGTTAAAAAACCATTTGGCAGCTATCCGCACGCAGACTCAATATGCCGTACATAAAGAACGTTCACCAAAGGAATACAATCAGATACTAAGCTCTATAGAAGAGGATATTCAAGATATGACTATGACAATAGACAAATTGTTACAATTAGCGAGAGTGCACTCCAATGGTGCCACCATTGTGATGACAGAAGTACGACTAGATGAACTCATTTATCAAGCTCAAGAAGCAATTATCCAGGCCAATCCCGGATATAAATTTAACATCGACTTGGTGCACCTGCCCTCTGAAGAAGATGGCATGATCATCAGAGGCAATGAGGCTCTACTTAAAATTGCAATCATGAATTTAATGGAGAATGCTTGCAAATATTCCAGTAATTCTACGTGTAACATCCGAATAGATTTTGCATCAGAACAATTCACCCTGCTCGAATTCCAGAATTTAGGAACTATTATACAGCCTACTGAAGTCGACCAGCTCTTCAAACCATTTTATCGATCTCATGATCAAATAAAAACTACAGGGTCAGGCATAGGACTTTCTTTGGTAAAAAGTATTGCGGATCTGCACCACATATCGATCAAAGTACACTCAGATGGCACTCACGGTAATCGATTTGCCCTTCAGATACCACATAACATGGCAAGCAAAAAACTGATTCAAAAACACCATTCGATAGCTAGTATTTCGTTGTGGACTTTCCTTTTAGTCATGTTAGCTACCACATTTTCCTGCACCAAGGACAATCGGGATCCTTTGATCGACCCTGAGCCGCGAAAAGTAATTGCCTCATGGTATAAACAATTTTTGGTATTGAATCAATTTACAGATGGCTATCGGCCACCAGTAAGCTCGAGGACATTTGCATATATAGGCTGGGCCGGTTGGGAGGCTGGAGTAATACAACAAGATCAAGCGCTATCGTTGCTGAATAAGTATCCAGGCGTCGCATTTCCATATTTTTCATCGGGTAATTCTTATCATTTGGCATCAAGCCTCAATGCAGTTTATTTTACGTTGTCTACCTTGTATTATCCTCATGCCAATATGGTGATGAAAGGGGAATTTAAAAAATTGTACGAACAAAATTTAAAACGGTGGGCCAATCAAATCGATACAACTGCTTTGAATGCATCTGATCGATTTGGCAAAGAATTAGCCTTAGAAATATACCGGTACTCGAGCGAAGATCTGGTCAGTCACATGGCTTATTTATTCAATTTCGATCACAATTACCAACCAGTGGATTGTCCTGGTACCTGGAAGCCAACTGGCAATGATCAAATGCCTGCCCTGCTACCCTATTGGGGCAAGTCCAAAGTTTTTCTCCCGAATGTCCGTAACATCAGCGTGCGACCTCCTCCGCCTTATTCAGAAGTATCAAACTCAAGTACATTTGCTCAGGCTTGGGAGATTTATACTATATCGAAATCGATAACTCATGAAAAAAGATGGATAGCAGATTTTTGGTCAGATGACTTTCATGGTATAACGTTTTGTGCTGCCACCAGATGGTTTTCAATCGCATTGCAAGCTTTAAATAAAACACCTGATCTTTCTGTGCAGCAAACTCTGGAGCTGATGCTCCAATTAGGGTTTGGACTAAATGATGCATCTGTCAAAACATGGGAAGCAAAATACAAATACCATTTAGAGCGGCCTGAGTCATATATCCAAAGAATCATCCAAGCACATTGGCAACCTCTTCATGATAGTCCATCATTCCCCGCTTACCCTTCAGGTCATTCCATATTCGGGGCCACAGCCGCCGCTATTCTCTCCAAAACTTTTGGCGAGCCATTTAAAATGACTGATAATAGTCATAAGGGTAGGAAAGAATTCCTTGGTGAACCTCGTACATTCAATTCGTTTAAGGAAATGGCCATCGAAAATGCATTGTCGAGAATGTATCTGGGAGTACATTATAGAATTGATTGTGAAGAAGGGTTGAGAGTAGGAGAACTAATCGGCGAAGAAGTATTGAAATTAAATCTTTGGAAAGCCAATACCCCGATTATCCATTAATGTCCCAGCTTTAATGTCGCTTCAAGATATATTCAAAACGGTAAAACGATCTGAAGAAGGAATTTATAAAGAAAAAGGAAGTACATTTTTGAGTTCGATCTATCCTCTATTGGAAGAACAGCATTACAAATTCTTAATAGACCAATTAAAAAAGGATCATGCAAAAGCAAGGCACATCTGCTATGCTTATCGATGGGGATCAGATCCTCAATATGCCCGAATCCACGATGATGGAGAACCAAGTGGTACAGCAGGTAAACCAATCCTAAATCAACTCAAAAGCCATGAATTGGAAAACTGTATGATAGCCGTCGTGAGATATTTTGGTGGGACTTTATTGGGAACCTCTGGACTGATAACAGCTTATAAATCTGCAGCAAAAAATTGTATTGTAAATTCATCTATAGTAAAAAAAAGACGAAATGCGTATTTCGAAATAGAATATCCTTATGAGATGGATAAATTGATAAGTCCATGGCTAAAAAAAATGCAAGCAGAAGTTGTAAAAAAAGAATTTAGCGAACTGATCCATCTCGAAGTTGGGCTGCCCATTTCAATTGTTGATCTCGCTCAAAGTCTATTGACTCAAGCGGCTATCAAGGAGCGATGGCCTCGATCTTTGGTCATGCGTTTTCGATCAAAGGATATATTCTAACCTGATTTATTTTTTATCGAACCAACGTAATATCACCTTTGAGAAATATCTGCTCACCCGTCTGGGGGCACTCAGCCTGCAATAAATAGACATAGACACCCATCGGAGCTGGCGATTGTCTGAAGGTCCCATCCCAACCTATGGAAACATCTGATGACTCAAATACTAAATCTCCTGATCGATCAAAAATGCGAAATGAATTGAATTGATCTGCCGCCTTTGGAATGATGAAAAGGGCATCATTAATTCCATCTTGATTAGGAGTAAAAATATTAGGGACTGTAAAAAAATCTTTAGCCTCACACGATTCCACGATATTGACCTTAACGATTTGTACCAGGGAGCACCCAGATGCAGGGTCCATGAGTTCGAATTGATATCTTGAATCTACAGAACCAACAAAGACTGGGTCGACACAATTGACACATGAAAGGTTGGTACTCGGAAACCAAGAATAATTGAATTCCTTACCCGACTTTAGTCCTTTATTAAGTCTTACCGGCAGATCTGGAATCGCAGAATAGGTAATGCTATCCTGCAATTGTATAAATTCTATGACATTTACTTTGATCATAACTGTATCCGGAGTACATGTTTTATTTCTTGCGATGACTTGATATGTGGTGGAGGTCCGAGGTTTGATGTCAATAGATTTAGTATTTTGACCAGCTAAAATATCGGGGCCGGACCACAGAAATGAATTGGCTTCACCCTCTACTGATAGTGTGAATTCATCATTGGGACATACCGTGCGATCTTGCCCTGTGATGATCGTGCTCTGTAACACATTTATGCGTATAGAATCGCTAGCCATACACAAATCATTCTGGACCGCCAGATGATATGTGATACTTCCAGATGGTTGCGCGATAGGTGTAGGGCTTTTAGGATCATTCAGATATAAAGCTGGGGACCAGGTGAGAACACCAGTGGCTGATGCCTGTAAACTGACTGGACTACCAATACAAATGGTGGTGTCCTTACCTCCTGAAATTAGATCTTTTGACAATATAAAAATCTTAACACTATCCGAAACGGGACAGTTGTTTTTTAGCCCTTTTAATACATATACTGAATTAGCCAATGGCCTGAATATAGGATTGGCACAATTGGAACATGAAATGCCGGATGCACCAGTCCATGTAGGACTGCGAATATCATTTACTTGAATACTAAACGAATCCCCACTGCATATGGTCCGATCCAATCCTAGATCTAAAACGGACTGCGGCCGCACAGCAATTCGTACAGAATCCAATCGCTCACATCCTTGGCCATTCCGTGCAGAGACAATGTATGTCGTAGTGGAGTCTGGTTTTGCTATTGGGTTTTTACAATTTTCATAACAGCTCAATCCTTTTCTGGATCGATCCCATTGATATGCAAATACATCATCGATGACATCTACTGCTAGTGGTATTATGTCGCCCTGACAAATCACGGTGTCTGGAGTCACCTTTAGTAAGTCAATGTTATTCCTTGTGGCCTGCACTACGATATCCAGAGGTCTTATACAACCGTTCGGATGCTCCGTCTCAAATGTATACCTGGTAGTGGTATTTGGTCGGAGCGTATGGTCTAAACACCCTTCACATAATATCTGAGTACTGGACTTCCATCTGTACATCGTATTGGGTACAGGATTGGACAATTTCGCTGACAACGTGAGAAGTGACCCAGCACATATCGTAGTATCATGCGATAGTGTAGAAAATACAGATGGTTTGACATTTAAGGTTAAAATAGCAGTGTCCTTGCAACCGACCTCTGTTTTTACGATTAGTGTTGCATCTGAAATACCTTCACTCAATACTAGGCCGAATGTGTCCAATGATCCGGACTTGGTATTTATAGACCAACGGATAGAATCTATGAGCACACTAGAAGCCAAACTTCTATTGATCAAAATGATGCTATCACCGGCACAATAGGAGGTTTGACTAATCGTAAAATTGGCTTGAGGAGCGGGAGAAAGTTCCACCCTATCGACATAGGATATCGAATCTGAACAAAATGCAGTAGTGATATTATACTCCAAGCTATACTTACCTGCTTGATTGATAAGAACTGAAGCGGGTACAGATTGAAAAGTAGTATCTACATTATTACCTATGATCCGCAATTGCCGGCTCAGAATGGGTGAAGACACAATAGAAGAATCTAGTAAACGAATCATACCTAGAGAGCCGCAAATCAAGGTATCCAAAATTTTCAGAACAGGTGCGGCTGTGTGTATGTGTAAAGTGTCTAGGATGGCATATTCCGAACATGAGTTACTATCGGTAACCACTATAACAGGATAAAAAATTCCACTTTGAGTGTAGGTGTGTTCAAATTGAAAATTGCCTTCTTGTCGGCTTAACGAATCCTGGCTACCATCGCCATACTCCAATAGGACACTAAATGCACTTTGCAAAGTTGTCAAAAACGAAACCGGCTTTGGGGAACATACAGTACTACTCGTATCCGTAACATATTGTATGGAGGGCGCATCTACAAATACTAGTGAGTCTAGCTTAAGGGTATCCGCACATCGAGCCGTCGAACTGGCAATGAGAGTTATGTCAAAATAGCCCCGTTGGGTATACAGATGGGATGGGTTTATTTCTGTAGATCGTATGGATTGATCTCCAAGGTCCCAAATGAATCGGTTAGCCATTTGGCTGGTGTTGACAAAACTTCCGATAAAAGGACGACAATTAACCATTGCTCCTTCAAAGTCAAAGTCGGCTTTGGGAAAACCGACGGTAATAAATTGAGCGAAGTCCAAAATTTGTGAACATCCGCTGCTATCATCTACCACTGTCAATCGAATGTCATATCGACCATCTCTTTGGTACAGATGAGATGCCTGCAATATAGAGGAAGAATCACCATCTCCAAATTCCCATCGGATATCCGTATATCGCCCACTGAGCGTCGCATTGAATCGGGCAGAGTCAAGCGTACACACAATAGTATCGACATTCAACACCGCCCTGATATGATTTGGATTTAATAATAAAGTATCTGAAGCGATACAACCTCCAGCAGACTCTACGGTCAATATAATCACTCTAGTCGTCAAAGAATCTAACTTTAAGGTTATGTTGGGCACATCTTTTATCAATTGTGAGGCAAAACTCCATGAAGATTTGATGATGTTATCATTAACTGTAATACTTCTGTTTGATAGGGTCAGGAGCGAATCCTGGCAAAATAGTTTACGTGCCGGTTCAGCTATAGCATTGACCTGATATAGATCTATAGTATCGGCAAAAGCAGTATCACTACAGCCTGATGCATCCGACGCTATTAATGTGCCTGTAGATTTGCCTCCGTTTGAAAAACGAATGGTTGGATTTTCTCCATTCGTCGATTTCTGGTCTGCATCTGGAAAATTGTAGCTAAAGCTGAGTGCATCTTGCGACCTGTTTGTCAAAGTTAGATTGAATGGTGTACACCCTTTTAAAGCAGACATGTCAAAATCAGCTTTGACCTCACGGACTGGTATGTTGATATAGGCTGTATCCGCACAATTAGAAGCCAAATGGTAAGCGGTGAGCACTACCGGATAATCCCCTCGCGCCTTATACGTAAATGTTGGCGACATCACAGTGCTCTTATCGATCGTATCATTAGGCACGCCAAAGTCCCAAGTCACTGAATCCTGACCTTCAGATGTATTCAAAAAAAGACGATTATAGGGTCTGTCACATTCCATGATAGGCTGAAAGGCTGCTTTAGCTCCTATGATCTGCACATCACCTAGCACAGGATCACCCGCGCAGCCATTATGATATGCTACATGAGTCACTTGATATGTTTGGATTTCATCATAATCAAAGACCACATCTTTAGTGAGAAAATTTGGTGGCTTATTGTTTAATGTCCAAGAATAGCCATTTGCAAAAGAAGAACTGCGATCAAAGCCCTCTAATGGGGTGCCATAACACAGCGTAACCGGTAAATCCATGGCAGATACAGGCTTGACACCCGTCTGTATCCAACCTGGAAAATCAGTAGAATCTGCACAACCAAGCGAATTTTCGATAATTAAACGGACAGTAAACTGGCCTGTATCTGAAATAAAAAGATTGCCCGTAGCTGTATTTATTATTTTGGGCACGGTAGTAAATAAAATCCACTTTACTTTGGTAATGGGGTCTAAACTGAAACTCCTGTGTTCAAAAGGTGTAAGTACAGGTGCACATACCCTGACTGAATCAGATGAAATAATAGGTTTAACCCTATAGGCGGTGATCGTCTCTTTGGTCCGAGTAGCTGTACAACCAAACTGATTGGTGACTGATAAACCAAGGAGAAATTGGCCCTCTTGATTAAACTCTAAGACTGGTTGTTGAACATTGGAAATGATATTTCCGTTAGCTGTCCAATTCCAAGCAATACCTCCGGCAGATAAATTTGTTGTTGCTATTTTTAATGGAAAAGAGCAGCCCTGCGTTTTATCAACCGTGTAATCCACCGTAGGTAAAGCACGTACTATGACACAGCTCGTACTTTGGCTGACTGCGGTACAACCCATATGAATAATATTGTGACTAATTGTATAACATCCAGGTGAATTATATGTATGCAGTGGTCTAGCCAATGTAGAAGTCGTACCATCACCAAAATTCCAAAGATGACTGTCCGCATTGATCGTGCTATTCGGCTGTAGCGAAATGGAATTACCTTGGCATAACTCAAGTTTATCAATAGAAAATGTAGCAAGATTATCTACGCTGACTGCGCCTGTAAATGTGACTGTATCAGAACAATTAGTAGCCAGATTTAGAGCACTGACCGTGATATCGTATTTGCCTTTACCAGAATAAAGAACAGCAGGTGGTGCAAATCCTACAAAAGTCTGCCCGTTGCCAAAATCCCAACTATAGGTAAGTTCAGGTAGATTAGGACTTAGATTTTTTATCAATAAACTCCCAACTGTATCACACAATACTCCAGACCCGGCATCGATCTTAATAATAGGTTTTTCGATGACTTGGAGCAAAGGTTTGGTAACATTTGATACACAACCGACTTCATCTTTAGTATTCAATGTAATATTATATTTACCGCCGTTAGCATATTCACTAAATACTATGCCGGGTTGGCTTTGTTGCACCACGCCGGATGAACCTCCAACATCCCATATCCAGGACACGATTTTACCGTTGGGAGAAATAGTCCTATCTGTGAAGGAGCCTTGTGAACCGGCACAAATAAAACTGTCTCTAACTGTGAAGTCAGCCTCATAGGAAGTGTATAGTTTAATAAAATCATCCTTACAAATCGTGTTTTTGTTGCCTTGAACATCACCTACCGTCAGGCATATTTGGTAACGACCCGGTATCACATAGATTTTAGATGGATTGGGCAACGCGGATGAAGCATTGAGTCCTAAAGACCATTGATAAGAGCTTACCGGACCTGTAGAGAGATTTTGAAATTTTACTTGCAGAACGCCACAACCAATGGTCTGGTCAGCTGCAAAATCAGCTTTGAGTTGGGCCTGCAGGTCAGCAATTGCACCAAAGGCTAAAATAAAACAAAAAATTGCAGTTCGCATTCGCGATAAAATAAATACTAGTAGCTGAGTTTTTAACTAATTTTCGGTCGTAATCTGGTAATCGGAGGTTGCCCAAATATAATGATTTATAATATATTCGATGCTTAACCAATTGATTTCTAACATAATGATCGAATTGCTTGTTTAAGTATCATTACAGCCACATTTAACATGCTCAAGGTCGGAATTACAGGTGGTATAGGTACAGGCAAAACCTTTGTCTGCCAGATTTTTAGAATATTGAGGGTGCCTATCTACTATGCAGATGATCGTGCTAAAGCCTTGGTTGTGCAGAATCCTGAACTTAAGTCCAATATTATCAGAGTGTTCGGACCAAAAGCCTACCTCTCAGATGGTGCTTATAATAAAGTCTTTATCGGTGAACTTATAAATAAGGATCCCGACGCAAAATCTAAGTTAAATGAATTGATCCACCCGGAAGTATTCAAAGACACTGTCATCTGGTTTGAAGATCAAAAGGACGAAGGCCACCCCTATGCCTTAAAAGAAGCTGCTTTAATTTATGAAACTGGAGGAGAAAAATACTTAGATAAAGTGATCGTAATAGATGCGCCTTTGCCTATGAGAATTGCCAGGTTAAAAAAAAGAGATCATAAGTCAGAGCCCGAAATTCTTTTACGAATAAATACTCAATGGCCCCAGGAAATGAAAGTCAAAAAATCTGATTTTGTAATTTATAATGATGGCCAACTTGCTTTGATCCCACAGGTAAATAAGATTCACCAAGAATTGATTCGACTTTCATCCTTAAATTTGTAAAAACATTCAACAATTCATTGACTATGAAGCCTCAAGATTATATTGATTTGGAAAATCGATACGGTGCCCACAATTATCATCCCTTGCCTATAGTATTATCCAGAGGCGAAGGCGCTTATGTCTGGGATGTGACGGGTAAACGATATCTTGATTTTTTAGCAGCTTATTCAGCAGTCAATCAAGGCCATTGCCATCCCAGGATTATTAAAGCCCTTACACAACAGGCATCAAGCCTTACATTGACTTCTCGTGCTTTTTATAATGATCAATTGGGCATTTTTGAGAAAAAACTGCATGATCTCTTCGGTTATGATATGGCCTTACCAATGAATACAGGAGCCGAAGCTGTGGAGACTGCCATCAAAATCTGTAGAAAATGGGCATATGAAGTAAAGGGCGTCAAACCGCATCAAGCTAAAATATTGTTTTTTGAATCCAATTTTCATGGTAGAACTATGGGAGCAATCTCAGCGTCAACAGAAAATAGTAGTACCAATGGATTCGGGCCATATTTGCCTGGTATCGTCATAGTGCCATATGGCGATCTAGAAGCAGCAAAAGAATGTATAGACTCCGATCCCACTATCGCTGGGGTGATTATCGAACCAATACAAGGAGAAGCAGGCGTCATCATACCACCACTAGGCTATTTAGCTGCCTTAGCCAGTTATTGTAAAAAAAATAACGTTCTTTTTATTGCCGACGAAATTCAAACCGGACTCGGTCGTACCGGCAAAATGCTCTGTTGTGACCATGACCACATAAGACCGGACATGGTACTATTAGGAAAAGCGATATCGGGAGGGGTTTTACCTGTATCTGTAGTCCTGGCTGATCAAGAAATCATGAATGTAATACAACCTGGACAACATGGCTCTACTTATGGTGGTAATCCACTCGCGGCGCATGTCGCCTGTGCTGCCTTAAATGTACTGGTAGACGAAAATCTTGCTGATAAGGCCTTGACCTCAGGGATCAAATTGACTCAGGCCCTGGAAGAATTAAAACAAGATTGCAACTGGATCACCGCTGTAAGGGGCTTAGGACTACTACAAGCAATAGAAATAGATGATCATCCAGAAAGCAATACAGCTTGGAATATGTGTATGGCCATGGCCAAACAAGGATTATTAGCTAAGCCTACCAGAGGCAATATCATTCGATTGGCTCCGCCTTTAGTGATTACTGATGTCCAACTGGATGAAAGTATAGCTATTTTGAGGCAGGTTTTTATGAGCCATATGGCACTAGCTTGATGTGCAAATGAGACGATATCAGATATTAACCAGTCGAAGTTTAACTAAAATCACCGGATGAATTCCAAAGCATGATTTAACCTAAAATTTGATTACGAGCCCAACTTTTAAACTAGGTATTGATTCTTTAACCAGCACCCTTGGTGTAAAAGCATTCCGTTGACAACTATTTAAATATCAAATAGTTAGTATTGCTACATTCAAGTAAAAATGCAAATCGGATGAATGTGCCTTTAATTCTAAAATTAAAAAACTAATAATTTTATTCAAAGTATACTAACTTTAGTGCAAAATAACTAAAAACGCAGGTAAATTAAAGATTACCTGTGACTACCTTTGATTTTTGAACCTTACAACATTTTGCTATGAAACCTATCTTTTTTTCAATTCTATTTTGCTTAGCCGGTATCTCAAAAGTAGCTGCTCAATGTAACGCTATAAATGTTGATGCATCTTCTGTAACGTTAAACTATGTGTCCACAAATGGGCTATACTATCATTATACTATAAGTATAACCTCTTTTCTTGCCAATGGAAACGCAAGCATAGAACCTATTTTCAGGTGTGGCGTATTTGGACCAGAACGTGTACCTCACACCAGCATTCTGGATGGGGTAGATACAAGTACAACTGGCAACTGTTTTACTTGGCCTACAGCTGGTCCCAGTCAGACTGATGTTTCATCTACATTCAGATGTTTAGCTACTGAAGATGTTTTTCTAAAGATATTAGGTTGGTCGAGTAAGAACTGTAATGGTAATAATTGTGTTGAATATCAATTGACCAACTTGGGCATTTCATTAACTAAGTTTACCGCCAGCACGACTTCAGCCAATAAAGTGTGCTTGGATTGGGTCATCGATCAACCGAACTCTAACAACACGTTTAGAATAGATTATAGTATGGATGGTGTTAATTTCGAAAAAAATGTTGCTCTGAACTATAACGAAGCTTTTGTATCGGGTAATTCATTTCGCGCATGCCTGAATCGTAAAATCAACTATAATTTTTACAGGTTGATTGTGCTAGAACCAAATGGCTCAGTGACTTTATCACCCACCCGGAAAATCGCGGCTCAATCAGGAGTAGTGATCATATCGGACCGGAAAAGTGGTGCCCTTAAATTGCTTGGTTTAGAAAACCATATAAATCCTACAGTCGAGATCCTCAACATGTATGGCCAAACCATCTATTCCGGTGCAGTGACATCCAATAGATTTTCTATGCCGGACCTTAGCAATGGCATCTATGTAGTCCGATTGCAGTCAGATGAAGGCCAAATTGTAAAATCAATTTACTATTGAAAGCAGTCGTTCCTTCGAATTGGTAGGCTAGTTGAAGTCGAGCTATAAAACATGATAGATCTACCTATCATATAAGTTAATTTTTTCATAAATTTGCGCCTGAATTACACTTAAATAGATGATTCTAGCGTAGTTATTTTACTTTATTCTCTTAATTCAACTTACATGATCAGGAAAGCAGCCCTTTTTTGTTTTTTTATACTTTTTACTCAACACCTATTAGCTCAAAAAACCTCGATATATACAGAGATCAACACACATTATAAAGAAGGGCTCCGATTGTTTTCGGAGGGAGTCTATATGGCTTCCAAAAAAGAATTCGAAGCGGTGTTGAATGACCCCCATTTGAGCTTCGAACCGGAGTATTCCACACTCAAAATGTATGCAGAATATTACTCTGCCATCTCCGCTTTGAGAATGAAGTTGGAGAGTTCTGATCTTATGGTGACAGAATTCATCAAAAAGCATCGACCTGACCCGATAGCTGAAAAAGCCAATCTGGAAGTTGCCAATTACCACTTTGATCAAAAAAACTATAATGAAGCTTTGGTTTATTACAAACTCATGGACACCCGTGGCATGCCGGCCGAGACCTTAGCTGAGATTCGATTTAAAGAAGGGTATACTTATTTTGCCAAAAAAGATTTTAAAAGTGCAACTACTGCATTTCTTGGGGTAAAAGACATAAAAGGAGAATATTATTACCCCGTCAATTATTATCTAGGATTGAGCCACTATTTTAATGGGAAATACAATGAGGCTATTGCCAGCTTTGATGTAGCTGCCAAATCTAAAAAGTACGCAGACATCATCCCCTACTATATTACACAGATTTACTTTTCCCAAGGTCAACATGACAAACTAATAGCCTATGCCAAGCCTTTTCTAGAAGGAACACAAAAAGTCGATAAAACGCCGTTGATCGAGCGCATGGTAGGGCACTCTTATTTTTTAAAAAAGGATTATACCAAAGCCTTACAATTTTTGGAAAAATTTGAAAAAACGAACCAAACTCTGGAGGAATCAGACTATTACGCATTGGGCTATAGCAATTATACTGCCGGCAATTTTGATAAAGCCATTCCTTACTTTGCCGCGATCAGTGGTCAACAAAATCAGCTGGGTCAAAATTCAAATTATTACTTGGCCGACTGTTATCTCAAATCAGGCAATACCCTCTCAGCTCGTACTGCATTTTACAACGTAAGTAAACTCCCATATCAAGAAGCGATTCGCACAGAAGCTCTATTCAATTATGGTAAACTCTCTGCTGAACTGGGATTTGACAGGGAAAGCATCACCGCATTACACACCTTTACTGCCGAATCAAAATACTATACAGAAGCTCAAAACATCATGGGCGATGTGCTGGAGCGGACAAAAGATTATGATAATGCGCTACGTACGATAGAAGCCATAAAAGCCCCATCCCAGCGCCTAAAACAAGCCTATCAACAGCTCGCATACCGACGAGCTCTACAATTAGTTCAAGAAGACAGACCAGGAGAAGCCAGAGTATATCTCAACAAAGCCATGGAGCCTTCATATGATCGGGGTATCACTACTTCCTCTATGTATTGGATGGCAGACTTGGCTCAACGACAGCAGGATTATGACCTCAGCAATGAATGGGCCACAAAATTTCTCGCTGCCGTAGGCACTACAAAAGATGCGTCAGATCCAAGCCTGATACCAATGGCTTATTATTTGCAAGGATATAATTACTTAAAAAAAGAGGAATATACTCCTGCGGGTGATCATTTTAAATTGGCGATTGATCGACTCACAAAGCCTACTTCGTCTATCACTGCTACTTTACTACCTGATAGCTATTTAAGAGCTGGTGATTGTTTATTCAAGCGAAATAAATATGATGACGCTATGGTCATGTACAATAAGGTGATGATCAATAAGTACAGTGGCGCCGACTATGCTCAATATCAATCCGCCATCATACAAGGCCTCAAAGAAAACATGAAAGAAAAATTAAGGCTTTTAGATGACTTGATAAAAAAACAGCCTGGATCAAGGTATGCAGATGAGGCGTTGTACGAATTGGCAGAAACGTATTCAGATCAAGACCAAAATGAAGAAGCCATCGCAGCATTGAAACGAATCACTAAAGAATACTCAAGAAGTAATATTTACAATCGTGCATTGATCAAACTCGGACTCATCACGTACAATCAAGGTAAAAAACAAGAAGCCCTCGTTTATTATAAAGATGTATTTAAAAACAACCCTTCGCCCACGGAAAGTCAAGATGCGCAAGCGGCCATCCAGGAAATATATATAGATGACCTGGGTCAGCCTGATGAATACATTCGATTTATAGAAAGTATCCCGGGGTATAATATGACCAATTATTCGAAAGATTCATTAAACTATAGTGTGGCTTTGAGGTATTATGAAGATGGCAATTATGAAAGAGCCATCACGGCATTCTCAGATTATATATTGAAATTTCCAAAAGGAATCCATTTAATTTCGGCTTTCTTTAAGCGAGGTGAGTCTAATGTGTTGTTGAAAAAATACGATCCGGCTTTACTCGATTATGAATCAGTACTGTCTAAAGGTCGAAGTGAATATTATGAAAAATCGATTTACAAAGCAGCCACTCTGGCCTATAATTATCAACAAAATTTTGATAAAGCTTTAAAATATTATACGGAATTGACTGGGATCACAACCGATGAAAATATTTTATTTGAAGCACAATTAGGTGCTATGCGCTCTGCATATCGCAAGGGAATGACGAAAGAGGTAGTTACCTATGGGGAGCAAGTCTTCAAATCGACAAAAGCTACCAACGACCAACGATCTACGGCAGCATTTTATCTTGGCAAAATCGCCTACGATCAGAAAAACTACGTAAAGGCAAACGAGTACCTCCGCACCGTGGTACAATCCAGCGATACCGAACAGGGCGCAGAATCAAGATACTTGCTGGCGCAGATCCTGTATCTACAGCGATCCCTTGCTCTTGCAGAAAAAGCCACTCAGGATGCCGTACATCAAAACTCAGATTATCCATATTGGGTCGCAAAGAGCATGATATTACTCTCCGATATCTTCGTCGATAAGAATGATTTATTTAATGCGCGAGCTGTCTTGGAGGCAGTTCTGGAGCATTATAAAGACGATGTCGAAATCACCAAAACGGCACAATCAAAGCTGAATATCGTCAAACAAAAACAGCAAACTGGCAGTAAACTAAAGCTCGATACTTTAAAAGTTAATTCCTTTTTTGAAAGAGATTAATTTATCACAAGAAAATCCATTATGAAAAAAATATATTTAAGCCTTATCGTTTCTTGTTATGCATTTGCAGGCTACACACAACAAAATCTACCCGTCGATATCATACAGGTAGTCAAAGATTTTGATGCTCGACTGGATGAGACGGAACGCGTTAAAATCAATCCAACTATCCCTGCTGCAGATACTTCGCTTTTAAAGTATAGGTATTTAGTCAATCCGGGTATTCAGGAATTAAAATATGGGGCGCCTCAAATCCGGCCATTGGCAGTGAAGCCAGCTGAGCCCATCCCAGTCTATCCATTTTATCTAAAAGCAGGCTATGGTATACCTCAGCAAGCCTACGGAAGGGTATCCTACAGTTTTAAAAATGATGAACGAACTAAAATAGGTGTGGACCTCAATCATCTTAGTGCAAACAATAAAGAAAACAAGGCTCAACGATTTTTTGAAAATGAGCTCAAAGGGCATCTCTTTTATTTGACGGAGGAGGGATTGGCGATACAAGGGGATGCCCTTGTGAGCAAAGATCGCTATTATCACTTCGGCCACTATGTACAGAATCCCGGAAGTACGACCGGTGAAAATCTTTTAAAGCATGACTATGACTTGGTAGAAGTAGGCGCAAAACTTTTTAACCCCAAGATTAGCAACATTGGGGTGAATTATTTCGCCGCCCTCAATCTATCCGCTTTGGTAGATAACTATTCAACAAATGAAAAAAGCGCCAATCTCCACCTCGGAGTAACCAAATGGATCAAAGAAAGACACTCTATTGGAGTAGAATTAGGCACCGATTTTACCTCACTTAAAGATTCGTCCACTTCACAAAAACTGAATAATTTTTTCATTTTACCATCTGTTGGTATTCATGGCAAATCGTTTTCCATCAAAGGTGGTCTGCGAGTGACCTCACACGCTGAAGAGATCGCTTTGTTCCCTGTAGTGCATATTAGTGGCAGCATATCCGGCAATCAGTTGATGATCATCGCAGGGGCTGATGGAGGACTTAATAAAAATAATTATCGGACTTTAAGTGATTACAATCCTTTTATCACAAATATCCCAACCATCCTAAATACAGAACAGTCGCTTTATTATCTGGGGATCAAAGGATCGGCTAAGACTTTAGAGTATGATGCCCGAATAGGTTACAAAATCAATAAAAATCTTCCATTATTTATATTAAAAACCAAAGATTTTAGTCGATTTGACATCTTATACAGAGACATCAATATGTTTCACTCGACCGCTTCTTTGACCTTCAGGCCCACTAAATCCATAGTTGTCAATGGAGCCGTCAACAAAAACTTTTTTAATAAGGGTGTAGAAGCCCAAGCATGGGGGCTGCCATCGCTAGAAGTCAATGGCTCTGTACAATATCAATCTTTAAATAAAAAGTTGTTATTGACTGCGGAGACATTTATCAATGATGCTATACCTTTTAAAGACGATCTTAATAATACGGGCAAATCACAATTACTCTTAGACATCAGTTTAGGAGCAGATTACCACATCACTAAAAACTTTGGTTTTTTTGTACAAGCTAATAATCTAGCAAATAGCATATGGAGGCGTTGGTACCAATACCCGACTTTTGGCATCAATGCCGTAGGAGGTATTACTGTAAAGTTTTAAACCTACAGTAATAGACAAGATCACAATTAGTGAGCTACATACATCACTTCCTTGACTGCCTTTATTACTTTGGCAGGATTTGGCAGCCATTCATCGACCAAAGTTGGAGCATAGGGAATAGATGTGTCAGCCGGATTGACTCTGACGACAGGAGCATCCAAATAATCAAATGCATGGCGCTGAATTTCATACGTGACTTCAGAGCTTACCCCTGCAAAGGGCCAGGCTTCATCGACTACGACGAGTCTGTTGGTTTTTTTCACGGATTCGACTATGGTCTTATAATCTAGCGGTCTGATGGTTCTCAGGTCGATGACTTCTGCTTCGATGCCTTCTTTCGCCAATTCTTCTGCAGCTTTTTTAACCACTTCTATCATTTTATTATACGATACGATGGTCACATGACTACCTACTCGACGAATGGCAGCCTTCCCTATTGGTACCAAATATTCACCATCCGGTACTTCCCCTTTCAGTCCATATAAGATCTCTGATTCCATAAAACATACCGGGTCGTTATCCCGAATAGCCGATTTTAAAAG
>JANOWJ010000106.1:0-43301 GCA_031417835.1 Saprospiraceae bacterium
CTTCCATTGACTTATTTCGTAATTCATTCATTTTCAATCATCAGATAGTTCATTAGAAATTCTAATGAACTATTTCGGTTTAATGCTTCCTTAAGAGATTAAATTTAAGTTTTGAGGTTATAACATGAATACAATAATAAAATGGCTTATGCGAGGATCTTTGTTTGCTTTTGGAGTAGTGGGATTACTCTATGTTTTTACGTTAAATAAAAAAAGTATGCCGGAGTCCGATGGCTCCAGAGAGGCTGTCGTATTACATACTGTGTTGCAAGTACTGGAACAGACCCATTACAGGCCTCAATCGTTGGACGACGCTTTTTCCAAAGAAGTATACAAATCATATGTACAAGACTTGGATGGCTCCAAACGCTTTTTTACTCAAGCTGACATTGATCAATTAAAGCCTTTCGAAAACAAACTGGATGATGATGTCAAGTCTAGAAATCTCGAATTTCATTACTTAAGCGTAAATCTGATGAAAGCGGCCGTACTGAAGTGCGAATCCTATTATAAAGCGGCTATCGCCAAGGTCTATGACCCAACCAATAATACTTTGGTAGAGCTTGATCCTGAAAAATTGGAATATTCCAAAACTGATGCGGCGTTAAAAAACTATTGGGATCATCTTATTCAATATGAAATGGAATCTCGGATAGCTGCCGCACTGGACAAAGAAGACAAAATCAAAGAAACTAAAGACAAAAAAAGTCAGTCAGACATCTACCAGGATGCTCAAGAAAAGACTAAGGAAGCATATGATGACTATTTTTTACGACTAAAAAAATTGGATCAAAAAGTTTGGTTTGAATCTTATCTCAATGCCATCACCGGATATTTTGATCCACATAGCAATTATTTATCGCCAAAAGACAAACAAGACTTCAATATGCAGATGTCTGGTAAATATGAGGGCATAGGTGCCCGACTGACCCAGGATAAAGAATATGTGAAAGTCACCAGCGTCATCCCTGGAGGTCCGGCGGCAAAAAACAAAGAGTTGGAGGTCGATGACCTAATCATCCGAGTGACCCAAGATGGTGGTGATCCGGTGGAAGTCATCGGGATGCTGGTCGAAGAAGTGATCACCTATATCAGGGGTAAAAAAGGTACCGGCGTGACAATCACCGTCAAGAAAAAAGATGGCAACCTAAAAGATATTCACCTCGTGCGTGATGAAGTGATCTTGGAAGAAGGTTATGCGAAATCTTCATTCATTGAAATACCAGGATCGACTGACAAATTGGGTTATATCTATTTACCTAATTTTTATTCAGATTTTGAAGACAATAATGGAAAAAGTTGTGCACGGGATATCGCCCTGGAAGTATCCAAATTACATCGTGGTGGAGCCAAAGGCATCATACTCGATCTTAGATACAATGGGGGTGGATCGCTTACTGAAGTGGTAGACATGGCCGGCCAATTTATTGAATCAGGCCCTATCGTTCAAGTCAAATCCAAAGGCAGCCAACCATATGTCATGAATGACAAAGATCATAGTGTTAACTACGATGGACCTCTTTTGATCATGACCAACGCATACAGTGCATCTGCATCGGAGATCCTGGCTGCGGCATTGCAGGATTATAAGCGTGCAGTGATCGTAGGGTCGCCCAGCACTTTTGGCAAAGGCACAGTACAACGATTATTCCCGTTGGATCGAGTTGTAACTGGCATGAATGAATATAAACCTTTGGGAGACATCAAAGTCACCGTACAAAAATATTATAGAATCAATGGAGGTTCTACTCAATTGCGTGGCGTGATACCCGATATCGTATTACCAGATAATTTTAAATATCTGGACATTGGAGAAAAAGAATACGATCATCCAATGGAATGGACAGAAATCGCTAAACTCAATTATTCACAAAATGTAAATACTGTAGATAATTTGGATCTGCTCCGAGCTAAGAGTAAATCCAGAACAGATACCAGTACCATCTTTAAATTATGGGATGAAAATGCCATGCGTATCAAAAAGCAAGAGGATAAAACCAGTGTTTCCCTTCATTTGGATACGTATAGAAAATCAGAACAAGTCCGGGATTTGGAGTCAGACCGATTTACAGCTTTAAATAATCGCATGACTCAATTGGTGCCCACTGCGTCCTCTGATTTCAACACTCAGGATAAAACCGCCACCGATGCAGCTACACTCAAACAACGACAGGAGGAATGGTTTAGAACTATACGCAAAGATGTCCACTTGGAAGAATCAGCTAAAATTCTCCAGGACATGATCCGTACAATTAATAATAAACTAGTGAAGTCGGGGAATAAGCAGTGAGGATTTTCGATTTCGGAAAGAAGACTATTGATTTGGGATATTCAGGAACAAAATTCCCGAAATCCGAAATCTGAAATCCGAAATATCTTGTCGGATTTCGGAGGTCCGTTTAATGATTTCGGATTTTTGATTTGGGATTTCGGAGGGAGGAGTAAACTATTTCTGATTTCGGATTTTCGGAACCGTTGCCCATTCTTCCACTTGTAAACTATCTAAGGTTGATTTTTTGATTTCGGATTTTTGATTTCGGATTTCGGAGGCCAATGAAGATTTCGGATTTGGGATTTCTGATTTCGTAGGGAGGAGTAAATGATTTCGGAATGAAGACTATTGATTTCGGAAATACAGTAACAAAATTCCCGAAATCCGAAATATAAAATCCGAAATAGCACATCGTCGGAATTCAGTTGCTCACTGTCCATTCTTCCACTTCCAGAGGTAAACACACGCATACGTGCGATATGGTCGCCAAGATTGTGCTATTTCATTCATTTGATGGACTAATACTTTGCCCTTTCCTTCAAGATTATAGAGCTTGATCATACTTTGTTGCACGCCAAGGTCCAAAGAGGGAAAAACATCGGCTTTACCCAGTGGACTGATCATAGTCATCTGTACCGTCCAGACGCCTACTCCTTTGATCACCGTCAGTCTGGTGACGAGTTCATCTTCTGGCATCGTGTGCCAATCAATGTTTTGATTTTCTTTTAGCAAAAAATATTGGGCGATATTGCGCATATAGTCGGCTTTGGCATACGACAAACCTACTGCACGGAGCGACTCCGTCTCCATCTTGACCAATTTTTTTAAATCGAGCTTTTGATCTTTAAATTTTTCCAACAATCGTTGATAGATGACGGCTGCTGCTTTTATAGAGAGTTGCTGATAGACGATAGATTCGATGAGGGCATGACTAAGTGGGATTTCCTTTGTATTTAGTTTAGGAAAAGGAATCATGCCAATTACTTCCTTTAATATAGGATCCTGACTCAAATGTCGCGTAACTTTGGTTTTCGAAACAGCCATATCTGCGAAGGTATCAAATGATTGATGAATATCTGTGAAATGAATACATACACCAAGAAACCCATTTATTTAATTTTTCCGACTTCTTATACCGTATTATTTACGCTCTTCTTAATGGGTTTAAATGACTCCAAGTTATCAGCCCAAGTCTATGAATATAAGACGACCAAATTATCCCAATGGAATAGTGCGGGTACTACCTACAGCGATATCTGGGGTTATGCTGCCAATGGTAGGGAATATGCGATACTCGGTAGTGCGACTACCATCTATTTCTTTGATGTGACTAATCCTTCTAGCCCAGTATTGGTAGATCAGTTCGGACCATTTACTGCCACATCCTGGCGGGAGTTCAAAACGTATGGCCATTATGCCTATGCGGTGACCGATGGCCCCGATGCCGGAGGCTTGCGCATCTTTGATTTACGATCTTTACCAGACACCGTGATTCAAGTACGGCAAACGACAGCATTTTTTACAAAATGTCATATGCCATTCATCGATGAAGCTCAAGGTAGATTATATTGTGCTGGTACCAATACAAGGAGTGATGGCATCATAGTATTAGACCTATCGGTACGACCAGACAGTCCGAGTATAGTGATCAATCAGGCCTTGCCTGGAGGTTATGTCCATGATGTATATGTCAGGAATAATATTATGTACACCTCGCACCTCAATTATGGATTTTCGATTTATAATTGTTCAGGTACTGCATGTGGCCCAGAATTGACCCGAAATATATCCGGTGGATTAAATCACAGCAGCTGGATGGATGGTAGTGGATCATGGTTAGTCAATGCTGATGAGACTGGTGGCTTGCCATTGCGATTGCTCCCCATGACATCACCGACTACGATCGAAGTTGCCAATATAAAACGATTTAAGTCCAAGACCTTGAGAGAGCAATATCCCGGAGGATCAGCCGCAGACACATTTAGCATAGGCCATAATCCATACATCGTGGGCGTTCTCGTATATGCATCCTATTATACCGATGGGGTGCAGGTATTTAATATAGCAAATCCCAATAATATCACTCGCATCGCGTATTTTGATACCGATCGTGGCCATACTTCGTATTCTCCTGTATTTAGAGGTTGTTGGGGGGTGTATCCTTTTTTACCATCGGGCAATATCCTGGCGAGTGATATACAATCCGGTATGTGGATATTCAAGTTAAACCCTTCAGCGCTGGCCTTGCAGTATTCTTCGATCTCAGGAAAAGTAGAAGGCTTAAAAAGAATCAATTTGACGGTCAAAGGGCTCGCGGGTCCTTCCATTCAAAACATATATCTTGAAAAAAGCAGAGATGGGGTCGTATTTTCTGAGCTACAAAAAATTTCTAATTGGCAATCCAATGTCGAATTCACTACACAGGTATCCGATGGAAAAACATACAGCTATAATTATTATAGATTAAAATCTTTACTTGAGGACGGTACGGTCGCGTACTCAGAGATTACCACGATAGCTATACCTATCACCACTTTTCACTTCTGGCCCAATCCTATTCGCAATCAACTCTATTTTATTTCTCCGCAGGAAATAAAAAGTTTGACCATTACGGATGTCCAGGGTCGTACGATTATTACGGTAGTCCGACCGGATACTGGCATGACTTTGCCAAATGCCATGATCAGCGGCGTCTATTTTTTACAGTTTGTGACGGACACTCGGCAGTGGACTGAGCGAGTGGTAGTACAAAGATAATATCGGGCGTTAATGCTTGCTTTTAATTGTTTTTAGCACATTGATGCATAGTTTACGCAAAGTGGATACCAAAAGAGATACAAATACTGCATTATAGAGGTCTGGCTTCTTCCATGATCTGCGCCATGCGCATAGCGGTATGATCACCCGTAGCTCGCAAGTGGACCAGTACATTATTAAAATCTTCTAGGGTTCGATTTTGGCTGAGCTTAAAACTGGCTTCTTTACGGTCGATGCTGATTTCAAAACCAATGATTCCATGAATTTGTCTTTTTACTGATGCTGTCAAGCCATCAAAATCTACCGGCTTAGCTGAAATGGATTCATATTTATTCATAAGCCTTCTCAATGATTCTTCCAGAGCCTCACCCGTCAATAGCTGCAAAGTACCTGTCACTTGTACACTCATATAATTCCAGGTAGGGACATTATCATGAAAGTACCAGGATGAAGAAATGTAGTGATCGATCGGAGAAAGGAATATGGCCAGCACCATAGGGTTGGTTTCAAAGGATCGCCATTGAGGATTGGCTTTGGAGATATGGCCCCATAATACCTGGTGCCCTGCAGCATTGACTTCGAGTTCTATAGGGATGTGGGTAGCAAGTGGATAAGATTCCCCGACGGAGACCAAAGTCCCAAAACTATTTTGTCGGATGAAATCATCGATCAGTGCAGGGTCTTCGACTTTAAAATGAGATGGGATGTGCATTGGTTAAATTATTTGGGATTTGGGATTTCGGAGGGAGGAGTGAATGATTTCGGATTTCGGAGGAGTAAACTAAACTATTTCGGATTTGGGATTTCGGATTTCGGGGTCTACGATCCGAAATAGTCTCATCTGGGGTTGTTTCGTTTAGTTGTAACAATAGAAGAAACGATTATTTTTAATAATTCATCGCCTTCTTTCCACAATGGATTGACAATGTCTTGATATTCTGAATCAAGGCCTACAGTAAATTCTAACCAAAATTCTGTTTCATCTAATTCTTCCTCGACTGTACCCATCTTGGAAATATAATCAGCAGTAGACTTGGCGCGACAAGCCGCTCTATAATTGGCGGCAGTAGAAGGTCCACTTCGTACTATTTGGTTGCGGACTGTTCTGAATCCGGGCTTTTCAGGTAATGCTTCCGCAAATTTGACAATAGCTATGGCGAATTTTTTTAATCGTTCTTGTAATTCTTTTTTTTCCACGGGATTGATGATTTGGGACTAATTATTTCGGATTTTGGATTTCGGAGGAGGACTAGGTTTGATTTCGGATTTTTGATTTCGGATTTCGGAGGAAAGACTGAGTTATTTCGGATTTTTGATTTCCGATTTCCGATTTCAGATTTCGGATTTCGGAAAAATGGTTCCGAATACCACGGTTTCAAAACCGTATTCCCCGAAATCCGAAATCCGCACTCCGAAATATTTTCTTAGCATTACTTTTTAGGTATTCTTCCGAATTGATATACATTTTCTATTGGAGCTTGGGTGTCGCTATAGATCAGGATATCAGATATTCGGACATCATATTGAGGCACTCTATTCAACAGTTTTATTTTTAATACATGGTGACCTTTTTTCAAATTATATTTCCAATACAATTCATGGCGTCGCTCGATAAAGTCAGCAGGCAAATCTACTGGCTCTAGGGTGTGCCCATCGAGTTGATACTCTACTTGAGCGACATACTTCGGGCCTTTGCCATCCCAATTGCTCACATATCCTTTGACCACAATACCTGTACCCTCAAAAGCATAGCTGAGCGTATCTTCTATCACTTTACCGAGATAGTCCTTTTTTATGGGGTAGGTCTGCTGAAAAGATTGCTCGAATGGCACAGGCATTGGCTTTTGGTCTTTGATATACACCTTATCCCCTGCGACTTTGCCGCCATGGGTAGTGATATTTTCCAAGGCATGTTTCAAACCCAGCTCATACATTTTATTTAAAGAGATACCAGTATGTGCAAATTGAGGTCTTCAGCACCTTCCAGGCCCGCCAACCAATATGGAGGGATCTTTTTATAGCCTATGATCGTACCGAGAATACCTGCTGCAGATGATGGATTGCAATCGGCGTCCTGGCCACATCGAGTGGTGATCTCAATAGTTTGAGTAAAATCGCCTTTACCATATAATAGACCTATGATCACATACGCGGAGTTGATCGTAGCATCGATATTAAACGGGGCGTAGACCCCATCCGGGCATCCGATATCTGCTGACCATTTGTCCTGGACTTCGAGCCAGGTTTTTTTCCAATCCGTAGGATATTTTCGATACCAGGCCAGTACATCTGAGATGACTTTGTAGTAAATTGCTTGTGGCGGTATTGATTTTAATGCTTGGGTGATGATAGTGGGGATATCCGTTGATGTAAAGGCCAGGGCGTAAAGATTAGCTATAAATACACCACCGTAATATCCGTCACCATAATTCATGATATGCCCTACCCGATCACAGATCTCATTGGCAGTCTGAGGCATGCCTGGTGACATAAGACCCGCAAAATCGGCTTCGATCTGAAAGTCTATACAATCGGCATGTGGATTATGGGTCCAGTGACCAGATAATGGTGGACGAATCCCATGGAGGATATTGTACCTCGCTGCTTGATTGGCATGCCAGAGTTTATAACCTTTGCGCGCAAAAGCTTGAGCAAAAGAATCTGCCGGAGCATTCAGCCAATGACGCTCCATGACCTCGACCCAAGTCAGATCCAGATAAAGATCATCATAGAGTCCATCGTTGGTCTTCATCTGATCAGCCACATAACCTTTGTACCAGGGTATAGGATGATAGGTTTGAATCATTGTACCATTATAGCGGAACTCTACCGGACCGCCGAAGGTGACACCAATCGTCTGACCAGCCCAACCACCTTTGATCTTATCGAGTAAATTTGCTTTAGATAGCATCGATTGAGATTGCACCAGAATCATATCAAGGATAAGGATAGTAAGGAGGATGAATTTTGCTTTTAGCTTCATGAATTAAAGATAGGATGAAAAAGCAGACGGGAGATGATTTCGGATTGGGGAAAACATGGAACGATTTCGGATTGCGGATTTTGGATTTCGGATTTCGGAGAATAGCAAAAACGATTTCGGATTGCGGATTTCGGAGATGGGAGAAACGATTTCGGATTGGGGATTTTGGATTTCGGAAAACAGGAGAAACGATTTCGGATTGCGGAAAACACAGGACGATTTCGGATGTCGGATTGCGGATTTCGAAAGAAGTTGGCTCCGAAATCGCAAATCCGAAATAGCTTGCTGAACGGATTGCGGAAATAGCAGAAACGACGATTTCGGAAAACAGAGGACGATTTCGGAATTCGGATTTCGGATTTCGGAAAACTGGTTTCGAAATCCGAAATCGCAAATCCGAAATAGTTACCTTTGCACACCTTTATGAGTAAAACACTACAAGACATTATTCAAGAACGCATTTTAGTATTGGATGGAGCTATGGGCACTATGATCCAGCGCTATGACCTCCAGGAAGAGGATTTTAGAAATGATCGACTCAAAAATCATCCTTATTCTTTAAAAGGCAACAATGATTTATTGAGCATCACCAGACCGGATATCATCAAGGAAATACATCGTCTATATTTTGAGGCTGGTGCTGACATCGTAGAGACCAATACCTTTAGCAGTACGACTGTAGCGCAAGCTGACTATCATTTAGAGTCATGGGTGTACGAACTAAATGTACAATCGGCCAAAATTGCTAAGGAAGTAGCTGTGGAATTTACCCTCAAAGAACCTAACAAACCTCGATTTGTGGCAGGAGCCATGGGACCAACTACAAAACTGGCTTCTATGTCCCCTGAAGTAGGCAATCCCGGCTACCGGGCTATCACCTTCGATCAATTGGTGATTGCATTCAAAGAGCAAGCCCGAGGCTTGATCGAAGGCGGTGCAGATCTATTGCTGATAGAGACCATCACGGATACGCTCAACGCCAAAGCCGCTCTTTTTGCGATCCACGAATTATTCGAAGAAAAAAACATAACCCTACCGATCATGATCTCCGGCACGATCACAGACGCCAGTGGTCGGATATTATCAGGTCAGACCGCAGAAGCTTTTCTGATCTCTGTATCTCATATGCCTTTGTTCAGTATAGGTTTTAATTGTGCACTCGGTGCAGCGGCCCTACGACCTTACTTGCAAGTACTGCATGACCAATCAGACTGTTATGTCAGCGCCTACCCCAATGCCGGGCTACCCAATGAAATGGGTCAATATGACCAGACACCAGAAGAGATGGCACATCAAATGGAAGAATATCTTAAGCTGGGCCTCGTCAATATCGTGGGAGGCTGTTGTGGATCTACTCCCGATCATATCCGGGAGATAGCTGCTATCGCGTGCAAATATCCACCTCGATCCATCGCATCACATCAGGAGGCTGTAGTTGAGCTGTTATAACCTAGAATTATTAAAATCAACATGAGTGTCACTGCTTCCTTAAAACTGAGTGGATTAGAAAGTCTGATCGTCACACCGCAAAGTAATTTTGTGAATATCGGTGAACGCACCAACGTGACCGGATCTGCTCGTTTTTTGAAACTCATCAAAGAAGACAAATACGACGAAGCACTGGAAGTGGCATTAGATCAGGTGAGGGGTGGTGCCCAAGTGATCGATGTCAATATGGATGAAGCCATGTTGGACTCCCAGGAGGCGATGGTCAAATTCCTCAATCTCATGGCTGCCGAGCCGGAGATAGCGGTCATACCTGTGATGGTCGATTCCTCTAAATGGGAAGTGATCGAGGCAGGTCTCAAATGCCTGCAAGGCAAAAGCATCGTCAACTCTATCAGCCTCAAAGCCGGTGAAGAAGAATTTATTCGTCAGGCCCGATTGGTCAAAAAATATGGAGCTGCTGCCGTAGTCATGGCATTTGACGAGCTGGGCCAGGCTGACACGTATCAACGCCGAATCGAAATCTGCCAGCGGGCTTACGACATCTTGGTCAACATTGTAAAATTCCCACCGCAAGATATCATCTTCGACCCCAATATATTTCCAGTAGCCACCGGGATCGACGAGCATCGCAATTATGCAGTCGATTTTTTTAAAGCTACCAAATGGATCCGAACCAATCTCCCGCATGCCCATGTCAGCGGCGGTGTGAGCAATGTATCGTTCAGTTTTAGAGGCAATCAAAAAGTACGCGAGGCAATGCACTCCGCATTTCTTTACCACGCTATCCAACATGGCATGGACATGGGTATCGTCAATCCGACCATGCTGGAGATCTATGATGAAATCGACCCCGCCTTATTGGTTTTGGTAGAAGATGTATTACTCAACCGCACGGAAGATTCTACGGAGCGATTATTAGAGTATGCCGATACGGTGAAAGGCTCAGTCAAGAAAAAGGAAGTAGAAGATCTCTGGCGCAAAGGCACAGTAGAGGAACGAATCACACACGCCCTGGTCAAAGGCATTATCGACTTTATCGATGTCGATACCGAAGAAGCAAGAGTCCAGTACGGTCGTCCGCTGCTAGTGATAGAAGGACCATTAATGTCAGGTATGAATGTCGTAGGCGATCTTTTTGGTTCGGGTAAAATGTTTTTACCTCAAGTGGTCAAAAGTGCCAGGGTGATGAAAAAATCGGTAGCCTACCTCACTCCATACCTCGAAGAAGAAAAAAAGCGATTGGGCACAGTAGGTACTGTACCTGCAAAAGTACTGATGGCTACCGTCAAAGGCGATGTGCATGATATCGGTAAAAATATAGTCGGCGTCGTACTGGCGTGCAATAATTACGACATCCTCGATCTGGGTGTCATGGTACCCTGTGATAAAATCCTGGATACGGCACTCGAGCAAAAAGTAGATATCATAGGCCTGAGCGGGCTTATCACCCCCTCTCTGGATGAAATGGTGTACGTGGCCAAAGAGATGCAACGCAGAAATATCCAAATTCCGCTCCTGATCGGTGGCGCGACCACCTCTAAGCTGCATACGGCAGTCAAAATCCAACCTCAATACGATCGAGCTCCTGTAGTGCATGTCCTTGACGCATCTAGGAGTGTAGCCGTCGTCAGTGCTTTATTAAGTAAAGAGGCGACTACAAGATCCATATTTGAAGAGAAAATCAAAGAAGAATACGAAGGTGTACGTATAGCTAGAGCGCAACGGGACGCCGGCAAAGCATATGTACCTATAGCTCAAGCCCGACTCAAAAAACAAGTCATCGATTGGGCCACTTACACTCCACCTGTGCCTTTACGGCCGGGCATTCATACGTTCAAAGGCTATTCCTTAGCCGAGATCAGTACGTATATCGATTGGACTCCTTTTTTCCAATCCTGGCAGTTGGCCGGCAAATATCCTACCATCCTCACCGATAAAGTCGTGGGCGAGGAAGCCAGCAAATTGTATGCAGATGCGCAGGTCTTATTGAATACATTGATTAAAGAAGATTGGATTAGGGCAGAAGCCGTCTTGGGCATATTTGCTGCTAACAGTATAGGTGATGATATCGAAATCAGAGACCCCGAGACCCAAGAAATCCTGGCAGTGACGCATCATCTGCGGCAACAACGGGAAAAATCTGCAGGCCTACCTTATTTATGCCTCGCGGATTTTATTGCTCCAAAGGATTCAGGTATTACAGATTATATCGGTGCATTCGCTGTCACTACCGGAGTGGGCATCGAAGCTAGAGCCAAAAAACTAGAGCAAGAGCTGGATGATTATAGTGCGATTCTGCTGAAAGCTTTAGCTGATCGACTAGCGGAAGCCTTTACAGAACTGTTGCACCACAAAGTAAGAACGGAATTCTGGGGGTATACTCAGGAAGCCTGGACGAATGATGACCTTATCACCGAACGGTATCAGGGCATCCGACCAGCTCCCGGCTATCCCGCATGTCCGGATCATACCGAAAAAAGAATCTTGTTTGACCTGTTGGGTGTGGAAGCTAAGATCGAGATGCAGCTCACAGAAAGTATGGCCATGTACCCAGCCTCATCGGTCAGTGGGTGGTATTTTAGCCATCCGGAGTCTAGGTATTTTGGCTTGGGTAATATCCTCAAGGACCAGATAATTGACTACTCTAAGCGAAAAAACCAAGATATTAGCATTACCGAACGATGGCTGGCACCTGTCTTAACCTATGATACCTAATAGTATGAATGAAATAAACACACCCAACCCCCCACCTGCTCAACAGACTGATCTCAACCTCAAAGTCATCATTTATAAAGGCCTGGAATATGTACGGCTGATCTGGAAAAATAAATTATGGGTAATCTTATTTGCACTTTTAGGTACTGGAGCATATTATGTCAAAAGTTATCTGACTCCTGTGCAATATGTAGCCAGGCTCACATTTTCATTAAATGAAGGGGAAAAAAGTAATACAGGTTTATCCGGGGTATTAGGTCAATTTGGCTTGGGTGGTAACACTTCAGGCAAATTTTCAATGGAGAAAATTGTAGAATTATCCAAGTCAATGCGCATTGTACGGGAAGTATTGTTCGAACAAGCGGACATCGGAGGAAAAAAAGATTTTTTAATTAATCATATTCTCGATCAATATGATATGGAAGAACAATGGGCTAAAAATACCCCGGCGTACAAGGATTTTCGATTCATATCGGATTCTTTCGAACAGTTTAGTATTTTGGAAAATGCGGCTCTTAAAGGAATTTATTGGTTTGTCATAGGCGGCTTTAAACCCGGACTTTTGGTTTGTACCTATAACGATGAAACTACACTGTTCTCCATTTTGGTAACCTCAGAAAATGAACAATTATCGCTAGAACTAGCTCAGCAAATTTTTAGTCATCTTTCCAAATTTTATGTTCAACAATCTAACGATAAACAACAAAACACGTACAACCTACTGAAACATAAATCTGACTCTTTATATAGAAAATGGATAGGCTCTGAATACTCAATAAGCAACTTAGATCAATCTCAAGGGGCCCTGTGGTCTCCTGTGGACAGAACTCGAAAAACAATCCAAGGTAAACAAACTGCAATTTATGGGGCAGCTTATGGTGAAGCATTAAGAAATCTGGAAATGGCAGATTATGCTTTAAAAAGCAGCACCCCGTTTTTCGGAGAGATTGATGGCCCTTTTTACCCTTTAGATGCCATCGCACCCAATTACATCATAAATATGATCAAAGGTTTTATTTTGGGAGCTGCACTGTGTATAGCCTTTATTTTGGGCAACTATTTTATAAAAAATGCGTTGAATTCCTAAAATGCAATTAACTTTGAGTACTAAAACTACTCAATATTGATTGAGGCACTCATTTCTTCCAAAACACGCATAAAACTCCTGCTCAAGTTTTTCTTGAACAGCAGCACCACTTCTTATTTGCGCGGGTTAGAGTCCGAATTTGGCGAATCGTCAAATGCTATAAGGCTGGAGCTCAACAAGATGGAAGAAGCTGGCATGTTGGATTCCTATTTGGAAGGCAATAAAAAAATTTTTAAAGCCAATACCAAATATCCCCTTTTCAGTGAGATCCACAGTATCCTGATGAAATACATTGGTATAGACCATGTACTGGATATCGTGGTGAAAAGGATGGGCCAGCTGGACAAAGCCTACCTCACCGGTGCTTTTGCCCAGGGTCGGGATAGTGGAGTGATTGATTTGGTCCTCGTAGGCTCATTAGACAAAAATTATTTGATACAGTTAGTTGAAAAAGCTGAAAAACTCATCAAACGCAAGATCCGATATGTCATCTATGAATCGGATGCTGAAATGCAACAGGGCTTATTTTCGCTTGATCAAGTGCCGTTTTTGATCTGGTCCAGCACCGACATCACCATGCCTATTCCAGTCACTGAACCAAAAAAAGTGCAATAAGATGGCCAATGCACAACAACCCTATCAAAATGATCTTTCAGCTGACACGGCCAGATGGTTTGCTGTCATGACTAGAGTAAAAGCAGAAAAAGCGGTGGGTCAAACTTTAACACAAGCCGGCATCACGACCTATGTACCACTTCAGAAAATCACACGTATATATACTCGTAAGCGCCGCATCACGATGGTGCCATTGATCTACCGTTATATTTTTGTGCACATCAGGCAGCAGGAATATGTCAAGATCCTGGAGACCCCCAATGTGGATGGATTTGTTCGCTTCAAAAAACAATTGATAGCCATTCCGGACTACGAAATCCAGTGGCTACAACGGGTGACCGGCGAGATGGAAGATATCACGTTAGAATCGCGCCCTTTTACTATGGGCGAGATGGTAGAGGTAGTCTATGGCAACCTCACCGGATTGAAAGGAAAGTTAATCCAATCGCTCGGCAAAAACGAGCTTTTGATTGAGTTGGACCATATTGGATTCGGATTACGCATCCAAATTGATCCGGCTCATTTGCTCAAATTGAAATAACTATCAATTCGAGCCCTATTTTTTTTATTAAAGGCGATAGTCTGCGACATATCGAGGGCGAAGCCGTGAAATCAATTTCGGATTTTGGATTTCGGATTTCGGAGCAAGAAGTATTTCGGTGCACTATTTCGGATTTCGGAGAATACCAAACTATACTATTGCGGATGTGTGATTTCGGATTTCGGGAGCACATATTTCCGAGATCTTGAAATCGGAAATCCGAAATTGACTGTCGGATTTCGGAGCACATATTTCCGAAATCCGAAATCCCAAATCCGAAATCGTTATTCTTCCGAAATCCGAAATCCCAAATCCGAAATCGTTATTCTTCCGAAATCCGAAATCTCGAAATCCGAAATCGTCAGCGGTTTTTAAAAATTAATTGATTTACCAATGAACATTGCAGTAATAGGCACAGGTTATGTCGGTTTAGTCACCGGTACTTGTTTTGCGGAGATGGGCAACCATGTCATTTGTGTAGATATTGACGCCCGAAAAGTAGCGGATTTGCAGTCGGGGATCATCCCTATCTATGAGCCGGGTCTGGAGACCATATTTGAACGAAATACACGGCAGCATCGGCTGCATTTTACGACCGATTTACACGAGGCAGTTAAACAATCTGAAATCCTGTTTTTAGCCTTGCCTACACCACCCGGTGGCGACGGATCGGCCGATTTGAGTTATATCCTCAATATGGCCGAGGAACTAGTCCATTTGATCACGGAGTATAAGATAATAGTCAATAAAAGTACGGTACCGGTAGGCACTGCTGAAAAAGTAGCTGCAGTATTGAGTAATAAATTGGATCCAGCATATTTTGATGTCGTGTCCAATCCGGAGTTCCTCCGAGAAGGTGTAGCTGTAGAAGATTTTATGAAGCCGGATCGGGTAGTCATCGGAAGCTCCAGTGAACGAGCCATTCAGAAAATGAAACATTTGTATGAGCCATTCGTACGCCAGGGCAATCCTATCTACATCATGGATGAGCGATCCTCAGAAATGACCAAATATGCAGCTAACTCGTACCTCGCTGCCCGCATCACCTTTATGAATGAAATAGCCACGCTTTGCGAGCGTACCGGAGCAGATGTAGACTGGGTGCGCAAAGGCATGGGCAGTGATAACAGGATTGGAAAACGCTTTTTATTCCCGGGGATTGGTTATGGAGGAAGCTGTTTCCCAAAAGATGTGAAAGCTCTGATCCATACGGCTAAGGAATATGACTATGATTTCAAAATCCTACAAATGGTCGTAGGTATCAATGAAGATCAAAAACTAGCTCTCATCCATAAACTCGAGCATTTTTTCAAATCGGATTGGCAGGGCAAAAAGATCGCCATCTGGGGACTTGCATTCAAGCCCAATACAGACGATATCCGCGAGGCACCGGCACTGACCATGATCGACGCTTTGCTGGACCGAGGATGTCAAATGGCTGTCTTTGATCCCGAAGCGATCGAGCACGTTCAAAAAATATATGGCGACAAGATCATGTATGGTCACGATGAATATCAGGTCCTGCAAGGAGCAGATGCATTATTGATCGCGACAGAATGGGCCGTGTTTAGATCTCCTGATTTTCAACGGATCAAATCCCTCATGAAGTCACCGAACGTATTTGATGGAAGAAATTTATATGAGTTAGATGATATCCCTCCGGGCTTTCACTATGAAAGTATAGGTCGCAAACCCGTCACCACTAAAAACTAAAAAACCCAGTATCATCATGCAGATGGTAGATTTAAAATCGCAATACCTGCGGATCAAATCTGAAATAGATCAGGCCGTGCTGAATGTATTGGATCATGGCCAATTCATCAATGGCCCTGAAGTAAAACAATTTCAGCATGCCTTACAACGGTACACCGGAGCAGACCATGTGATCCCATGTGGCAATGGGACCGATGCGTTACAAATAGCACTGATGGCTATAGGCTGCAAGCCGGGAGATGAGGTCATCGTACCTGCTTTTACCTATGTGGCTACTGCTGAGGTCATTGCCTTATTAGGTTTGATCCCGGTGATGATCGATGTAGATGCCGATACTTTTTTAAGTACGCCTGAACAAATAAAAGCAGCGATCACCTCCAAGACTAAAGCTATAGTCCCGGTCCATATCTTTGGCCAATGTGCCGATATGGACGCCATCATGAAGGTGGCCGCTGATCATCAAATCTATGTCATAGAAGATAATGCACAAGCAATCGGATCGAAAATTACCCTAAGTCATGGCCCGCAAAAACATTCCGGAACTTTCGGGCATATCGGTTGTACATCCTTTTTCCCATCTAAAAATCTTGGGTGTTATGGGGATGGCGGAGCTATACTCTGTCATGATGATGCTTTGGCCGAAAAGATTAGAATGATCGCTAATCATGGTCAAAAGAAAAAATATTATCATGAAGTGATTGGAGTCAATTCAAGATTGGATAGTATACAGGCTGCGATATTAAATGTAAAGCTTCCGTATTTAGATACCTATTGTGCGGCACGCCAATCTGTGGCAGCGGAGTATAACAATGCATTCCAGACTAAGGCTAGTATCCAGACTCCGAGGACAGTGCCTTATTCGACCCATGTATATCATCAGTATACATTGATCATAAAAGATGGTAGCAGAGATTCATTGGCTGACTATCTCACCAGCCGATCAATCCCCAACATGATCTATTATCCGGTCCCACTCTATGCTCAGGAGGCTTTTAAAGATCTGAGAGGGGCCATTGACTTTCTTCCGAATACGGATCAATTATGCAAAGAAGTGATATCCTTACCTATACATACAGAGATGACCCATCACGATCAACAAGCGGTGATCGAAGCAGTACAGACATTTTATAAGCACAATGATTAAAATCAGGATTCCTAAAAAATTTGCCCCTGAAATCCAATATACCTTCGAGGTATTGATTGGGGAGTTTTTAGGATTACCTCATTTTTTTACAATAGATGATGACCATCAAAGTTTTTTACTTGAATTAGAATCCGGTAAGGTCCTGACTATATCGAACCGTTTTTTTGAATTATATGGAGAGCCGCTAGGTTACCAAGTCCTACATGCTTTACCTCGTGCTCCGGCCAGGTGGTCAGATCAGGAGTTAGGCATTCAAGACTTGCCCATCTTGTATGGTGAGGCAGCTCTGTCTAGCACGGATGATAACATGCTGCTGCATGCAGATCTTATTGCTTCTTCTTTTTTTATGCTGAGCCGATGGGAAGAAGTGATCGATGATCAAAAAGATGAACACGATCGCAGCACTGCGGCTCATTCTACTGCGGTTAAATTCGGATTTTTACACAGACCTATTGTCAATGAATACGCCGATCTATTGTGGTGTTTGTTACTAAAAGCAGGCTATAGCGGTGATCGAACTCAAAGAACTTTTAGCGCCGTCGTGACCCACGATATAGATCAACCTTATCAGTGGCCTAACTGGCAGACCAATACAAAACACATAGCCGGAGATCTTATCAAACGGCGGGATCTCAGCATGGCGATCCATAACACACAAAGTTTATATCGCACCACGATGCTAGGGGCTCCAGATCCATACGATCAGCACCAATATCTGATCGATTGGGCAGATCGCCACGGCTATCAGGCCTATTTTAATATGATCATCAGTCAGCGTACCCGCTACGACCAATCTCTACCTCCCTCAGATCCACGATATATAGCAATGATCCGTAGGATAGAAGCGCACGGGCATAAGATCGGTTTTCATCCCGGCTATGCAGTCTATCAGAATGCTGACCTTTTTAATCAAGAATTAAATGTCTTGCAATCGATGGTTCAACAAAAAATCATCTCCGGGCGTCAGCATTACTTGAGATTTAAAGTACCTCATACCTGGAGATTATGGGATCAGGCCGGACTAGAATGGGAGAGCTCTATGGGTTATACTCAGATGCCGGGTTTCAGATGCGGTACCTGTTATACCTACACCGTATTTGATTGTCTACTTCGCAAAAAACTAAAAGTCAAAGAGAAGCCCCTGCTGTTGATGGATGCTACCCTTATCTATTATTTAAAACACTGGGATCATCAACACCTGATCGATCTCAAACAGGCGTGCAAAAAACATGGTGGCGAGTGGGTCACGATATGGCATAATGATCTGGTGCAACATAAATTATTAAAGGATTTTGGTTCTATCATATTAAATTAAAATTATATATGTTTGAATCCATAAAGAACAAAGAATCCAGTATCGGCATTATAGGGTTGGGTTATGTGGGCCTGCCATTAGCTTTAGAGTTTGCCAAAAAATATAAAGTAATCGGTTATGATATCAATGTCGATCGGATCCAAAAGATGCAACGGCATATAGACCCTTCGTATGAAATCCCGCCGGAAGCATTTGCAGGATGCGATATCGTATTTAGCCATGATGTGCAGGCGCTTGCAGCTTGCCGAGTATATATCGTAGCTGTGCCTACTGATATCGATGAATATAAAGTGCCTAATCTCAAACCCTTGAAAGCAGCATCCAGTACCATCGGTCGGGTCATCAAAAATGGAGATTATGTCATATTTGAATCTACGGTCTATCCGGGTTGCACGGAAGAAGATTGTATCCCAGTGATCGAAGAAATCTCAAACCTTACGTACGGTACAGACTTTAAAGCCGGATACTCTCCGGAGCGCATCAATCCGGGAGATAAAACCAGGCCCCTGGCCAGCATATTAAAAATAGTGTCGGGCTCTGATGCCACGGCATTGGATCAGATCTCTTTATTATACGGATCGATCATCACTGCCGGATTGTATAAGGCATCCAGTATCAAAGTGGCAGAAGCTGCTAAAGTCATAGAAAATACGCAACGAGATCTCAATATCTCCCTAATGAATGAATTGTCCATCATCTTTGACCGGATGGATATCGACACCCATGAAGTCATAGCCGCTGCGAGTACCAAATGGAATTTTATCAAATTATATCCGGGACTGGTAGGTGGCCATTGCATCGGAGTGGATCCCTATTATTTATTATACAAGGCTAAAGAACTGGGTATAGATCCTCAAGTCATAGCCAGTGGCCGCCGCATCAATGATGGTATGCCGGCCCACATTGCAAAAAAACTCGTGCAATCCTTGATTGCCCACAATAAAAACCCCGGTGAATCCAAAGTACTCGTCATGGGAGTCACTTTTAAAGAGAATGTATCCGACATCCGCAATTCGAAAGTGGTCAATCTCATCCAAGAGCTTAAAGATTATTCGATTCAGGTAGAAGTCACCGACTCGAATGTCAATGCCAGTGACTTTCAAGCAGAGCATGACATAGCCTTGATCTCCGCCATCGGCTCAAACTATGATGCGGTCATCGTAGCCGTAGCTCATGATAGCTATAAGTCATTAGATGATCAGTTTTTCCTAAACATCATGCATGACCAGCACCCTATACTGTTTGATTTGAAAGGTATGTATTATGCATGGAAAGATTCTTTTGAGTATTGGAGGTTGTGAGGGCTTTCCCGCAGATTGCGCTGATTACGCAGATTATGAGGTTTTTCCCGCTGATTGCGCTGATTCACGCTGATTATGAAGTTTTTCCCGCAGATGGCGCAGATTCACGCAGATTATGAGGTTTTTCCCGGGAGATTGCGCAGATTCACGCTGATTATGAGTCAATTTTCCCGCAGATGGCGCAGATTCACGCAGATGACTCATCATTCATAACTTATCATTCATCATTCATAACTCAGAACTCATCTCTCAGCCCAAGTTCATATTAGTAGGATGCGGCACCATAGCCCGCAGACATGTACAGGAGATACTCCGTGTAGGTACACTGGTCGCGGTATGTGATGTAGACGATCAGGCATTAAGTCATTATACTACACTATTTCAAGTGCCCGGTTATTCATCGTTTGATCAGCTTTTATCAGAAAAAATAATCGCGGATGTCGTTGTATTGTGCACACCAAATGCTTTCCATGCATCGCAGACCATAGATGCCCTACGCCAGGGATACCATGTATTGTGTGAAAAACCGATGTCGTTGCATTCCAAAGATGCTGAGGAAATGATCCAGGTGGCTCGCGAGCAACATCGGCTCCTGATGATCGTCAAACAAAATCGATTCAATACTCCGATGGTACAATTGAAACAATGGATCGAAACTGGTCAATCGGGCAAGCTGTATTCCTTTAGTCTAAACTGTCTGTGGAATAGAAACAAAGATTATTTTCAATCTTCCCCCTGGCATGGTACCACAGAGATCGATGGGGGTGTCTTGTATACTCAATTCAGTCATTATATTGACTTTTGCATCTGGCTTTTCGGCGATATCCAGGCCGTGCAAAGTTTTCAATCCAATGCTGCCCATGTCGGTATCACCGCATTTGATGATCAGGGAGTCGCCTTGCTTAAGTTTGAATCCGGATTGATCGGCACACTACATTTTAGTATCAATAGTTTTGAAAAAAATATGGAGTCTTCGTTGACTTTATTGGCTGAATATGGCAGTATCAAAATAGGAGGTTCTGCCTGCAATGAAATGGAATATCAGCACAAAAGCGGCGAACCCTTTTCAAAAATAGAAGCTGACATACCGGTCAACGAATACGGCAATTATCGCGGCTCTGCATCCAATCATCATTTAGTCTATGATCATTTTATACAGTGCTTATTGCAAAATGATAAAAATGAAAAAAGCCTGCACGAAGCCAAAAAAACAGTGGAATTGATAGAAAGAATCTATGCCTCAGCCCATACAACCGTTTTAGCCGATTGATCACACATACGATCATAGGAGGCGGGATCGTAGGACTCGCCACAGCGTATCAACTGTTGCAGAGCCAACCCGGCTCCGTCACCGTATTAGAAAAAGAGGCGGATATAGCCAGACATCAGACCAGTCATAATAGTGGGGTGATCCATTCCGGCATTTATTATAAGCCCGGGAGTGCAAAAGCATTGAATTGTCTTACCGGGTATCGCATGATGCTGGACTTTTGCCAACAGCATGATATAAAACATACTATCTGTGGTAAAGTGATCGTAGCTTCTGATCAGGCTGAACATACAGCATTGAAAACAATCCACGATCGCGGAGTTCAAAATGGTTTGGAAGGTTTACAATTGATCCCCAAAGAACGGCTTCAAGAGATCGAACCGCATGCCACAGGCTCCCAGGCAATATGGGTACCTCAAGCCGGCATCATAGATTATAAACAAGTAGCGATTACCTTAAAATCATTGATCGTAGCTGCCGGTGGTCAAGTGATCTGCAATGCTCAGGTGAGTGGCCTTCATCGTCAATCCAATGGTTGGGTCATCACAACTACCCGGGATGTCTACCAATCCAAAAAAGTGATCACTTGCGGTGGCTTACATTCGGATCGATTGGCCAGAATGACAGACCCGGAGTTTGATTTGCAGATTATTCCTTTTAGAGGCGAATACTTTACTTTAAAACCAACGGCTCATCACCTGGTCAAGACCTTGATCTATCCAGTGCCCAATGTAAATTTTCCATTTCTGGGCGTTCATTTTACTTCGATGGTCCATGGAGGCGTAGAGGCCGGACCCAATGCGGTATGGGCTCTGGGCCGGGAGTCCTACTCCTGGAAAGATATCGATTGGCGAGATGTGGTGGAAGCTGCTCAATATCCGGGGTTCAGAAGATTGGTGGCCAAATATTGGAAAGATGGGTTATTTGAAATGTATCGATCTCTGTCGAAAAAGTCCTTTGTCCATGCCTTGCAAAAGCTGGTCCCTGAGATCAAGAGTGGGGATTTGATCCCTGGAGGCGCGGGAGTGAGAGCACAGGCGATAGATCGAAATGGGCAGATCATGGATGATTTTTTGTTTAAAGAAGGTCCGGGCATCCTGCATGTGGTCAATGCCCCATCTCCTGCAGCTACCTCAAGTCTAGCTTTAGGCAAAAAGATAGCAGAAAAAATACAACAACTGGATTAACCTAAATCGAACTTCAATCCTTTGAAAATACATGCAACAGCAATCGTCGATGAAGGCTGCCAAATAGGTGCTGGCACCGTCATTTGGCAATTCTGCCACATCATGCCGGATTGTAGTATTGGTATGAATTGTTCATTAGGGCAGAATGTCGTAGTGCTCCCCGGCGTGACCCTTGGCGACAATGTCAAAGTGCAAAACAATGTGAGCATCTACACCGGAGTCCATTGTGAGGATGATGTATTCCTAGGTCCTTCTATGGTATTTACCAATGTGATCAATCCACGCAGCGCGATCCCGCGCAAGCACGAATATCAGAATACTTATGTGAGAAAAGGTGCCACCATCGGAGCGAACGCAACTATCCTATGTGGTATAGAGATCGGGGAATACGCGTTCATCGGAGCCGGTGCTGTGGTGACCAAAAATGTACCACCATATGCCCTGGTCGTCGGCAATCCCGCTCGTCAAAGCGGCTGGATGAGCAAACACGGCCATAAATTAAAGTTTGATGAAAAAAACGAAGCGGTATGTATGGAAAGTGGGGCGAGGTATGTGCTGAAGGGGGGGATAGTGACAATTGACGATTGAACGAAAGATTCGAATGGGATTCCCTGTAGCTGTAGCATATGAATCAGTTAAATTTATCAAACAATCAGCGACTGAAGTCGCCGCTACAGAATATTGCACGGCAATCGTCATTTATTCGAATCATTCGTCATTCGAAAAATTCGAAAAATTAACCTAATGTGTCGTCTAGCTGGTTTTATTGATCCAACGTTATCAGACCACGATTTGATTCGCATGCGGGACAGTATGCATCGAGGTGGGCCTGATGATGCCGGATCGTATATCGATCCTGGTAGTGCAGTACATCTGGGGCATCGAAGACTATCGTTTATAGATCTGAGCTCAGCCGGTCATCAACCGATGGCTAGTCAAGATGAAAAAGTACAGCTCATTTATAACGGCGAGTTTTACAACTACAAGGAGATCCGGCAGGAATTGATACAATTAGGGCATCGATTTATAACCAATTCCGATACAGAAGTGATCCTGGGCGCATATCTCCAGTGGGGTACGGATTGTTTTGTCCGTATGAATGGCATGTTTGCGGTGGCCTTGTGGGATGCCCGATCACATGAATTGATTTTGGCGCGCGATACTGCAGGCATCAAACCATTATATTATTCGATCCAAGGGGATCGACTTTATTTTGCATCGGAGCTCAAGGGTTTTACGGCATTAAACCCGGACTGGCCGGAACATCCGGATTGGAAGATCTATTTTCTGGCCTTTGGACATTTGCCGGAGCCGATCACCCGATTAAAAGAAGTAGTCCCATTGGCCAAAGGCACTATTTTAAAATTCAACACACATACTTCAACATATACTATTCAATCATTTATTCCTAAGCATACTACCAAATCGATAGCTACTTATGAAGAGGCTACGGCCAACATCAGGAGTGTATTGGAGCAGGCGGTACAACGACATTTAATCTCCGATGCACCGATAGGATTATTCCTGAGCGGGGGCATCGACTCGAGCATCTTGACTTTGTTAGCCCAACCCCATCTTGGCAGTCAATTAAAAACCTTGTCCATTTATTTCGAAGAGGAAAAGTATTCCGAAAAAAAATATCAGGATCTGATTGTTCAAAAAACCGGGGCTCATCATCAGTCCTTTTTAGTGACTGCAAAAGATTTTAATACTCACCTTCCCGATGCATTAGCCGCGATGGACTCCCCTTCTACGGATGCGCTCAATACTTATTTTATATCCAAATTCGCGCATGAGTACGGACTCAAAGCGGTGTTGTCCGGTATCGGAAGTGATGAACTTTTTGGTGGGTATCCATCGATGCAACAATCAAAGTGGTATCATAGACTTATAAAATTGCCTTCGGCATTATTGGCTTTAGCCGATCGGGCCTCGCTAGATAAATATCGGAAAGTTAGTTTTGCAGCGCACAAATCCAGTACCGGAGAATATTTATTTTATAGGGGCTTACACGATAGTCGCAGTATAGCCGATATCCTGGAGTTGGACGAAGCTGAAGTACATCAGGCGCTTGATCGTTTGGTCCCTGTCCAATGGAATGGTGAAGATCATTTGGAAAAAGCTTGTGGACTGGAGTATCATCTGTATATGCAAAATCAACTCCTAAAAGATGCCGACTATATGAGTATGTGGCATGGTCTGGAGATAAGAGTACCTTTTTTAGATCAAGCGTTGGTAGATCTGGTTCATACGATACCTTCTGCGCTAAAGTATAGTGAGACACGACCCAAAGACTTATTGATACAGTCGTTTAAAGATATTTTACCCGCAGCGATTTGGAATAGACCCAAACAAGGATTTACTTTTCCCTTTGCGCAATGGCTCAAGGATAATGAATATGCCCAACCCCAATCGAGAACGGAAGAAAAATATTATCAATTATTTTTACAGCATAGATTAAGTTGGAGTCGGTATTGGGCTATATTGCTGAGTGCTCGATATAGCAGCATCAACACTACTTCTCGTATGAACCACCTTGTAGCATGATCATAGGTCATGGTCTCATAGCACATGGTTTTCAAGCCTATACTTCCGACCCGGAGGTGATCATTTATGCATCCGGGGTAGCCAATTCAGGAGAGACCGATCCTACAAAATTTCTGAGGGAGTCAGACTTGCTTAAACATACGCTGGATCACATAGATACCGCCACGTTGGTTTATTTTAGCACCTTTAGTATCCTGACTAAACAAAGTCCTTATACGTTGCACAAATTAGCTATGGAGCAAATGATCGCGAGCAGTGGCAAAAAACATCTCATCATCAGAGCTACCAATCTCGCAGGTCCTACCAACAATCCCAATACGTTGTTAAATGTATTGACCCATCGATTACAACATCAATTGAAGATCGCACTGCAATATCAATGTCAGCGCAATATCCTCGATATCGAAGACCTGTGTACGATAGTCACTCATATCCTCCAACAGCAAGATGATTCTACAACATTGTTCCACGTTGGTTATCCGTATTCATATAGTCTTCCGGAGATCATCACCATACTGGAAGAACATTATCAACTAAAAGCAAATTTGGAATTAGTCGCTAGCAGCGAGCCCTTCCTCGAATCTTTTTATCCGGTCAAGGACATTCCGGAATTTGAGCTTCGACCCAAAGAGCTTTATCTAAAACACTTATTGTTTAAATATTATCCGGTAGACCGGCTGAGTTGAGTATGGAAATTATTATTACTCCTGATTCTGTAGAAAAAAACTACTGGCGAGATCTCTGGCGGTTTAGAGAATTATTTTACATTCTCAGTTGGCGGGATCTCAAGGTGCGATATAAACAGACCGTACTGGGTATTGCCTGGAGTGTAGTGAGACCGGTGCTCACGACCATTATATTTTATGTGGTATTCAATCGAATTGCTAATATTCAGTCGCCTACCAAAGCTCCTTATTTTTTAATGATTTTTGTAGGTATGGTCCCCTGGCAGTTTTTTAGCAATGCGCTGAGCGAAGCCAGCAACAGTTTGGTAGGCAATGCCAATCTGATCTCCAAAGTATACTTCCCCCGCATGATCATCCCGGCCAGCTCCGTGATCACATCGCTCGTGGATCTCGCGATTTCGCTGGTACTCTTGATCCTCTTATTTATAGGTTTTCAATATATGCCGGATATTAAAATTCTGATGTTGCCTTTATTTATTGTGATGGCTTTGTTGGCGGCCTTCGGTACCGGACTATACATCACTGCACTCAATGTGAAGTATCGAGATTTTAGATATATCATTCCATTTATTATTCAGTTTGGCTTATACATCACCCCGGTAGGATTTAGCAGTGCCATCATACCGGCAGAGTACCGACTTTGGTACGCCCTCAATCCGATGGTGGGCGTGATCGATGGATTTCGATGGTGTCTATTGAATGAACCCATGTATTGGCCCGGGTTTTTTATGTCTTTCGGCGTATGCCTGTTGTTTTTATGGATTGGGATCCGGCATTTTAGAAAGACAGAGAAAAGTTTTGCAGATATTATTTGAGATGCTAACGCCTCGGGATGTAATAAAGTCTGACCACGCTGTGGTCTTGATTATGGCTACTACTGACTTAGAACGGAGCCCTTGAAGGTTGTGAGTTTGGGTCTGTGCGGCTGAATTTATTCGGGCGCATTCGAAAAGAAGTGCAATTTGTCTTACGGCCGGCTCATTAGCCACCCCGACCACGCTTTGGTCTTGAGGATGGCTACTACTGAATTTAAAACGTAACACTTGAAGGTTGTAAGTTCGGGACTGTGCGGCTGAATTTATTCGGGCGCATTCGAAAAGAAGTGCAATTTGTCTTACTGCCGACACATTAGCCTTATTGAGCACGCTTTAAATTAGACTAACTTTAATAACGTGATTTTAGCAAAAACATTGAATGTATTCGATCAAACTAGTATGTTTCAATTTGAGTTGTTAGCTATTCCAAAATCTACTATTTACCATTTAGACTTTAGTAAAATTCAAAGATATTTCGAAAAATATGACATTGATTTTAATGCCGAAGAAAACAAAAAATTACTTTTGATCAATACCGACTCCCTTACTGAGTCAGGAGAAATGACTGTAGCTGGTAATCTTATATTTGGCATCAATCCTCAGAAATGGCTCCCAAATGCTTCTATATCTTTTGCCCATTTTAATGGGCCTGGCATTACTTCAGATTTGATTGATAAAAAAAATATAGAAGGCACTCTTGACGATCAGGTAGATAATCTGATCCGAATTATTCAAAATAATTTGCTCAAAGGTTCAGACATTGTAGGGTCTAAAACAATCGACACGAAGTCCCATTATCCTGATAAAGTATACCGAGAATTGATCGTGAATGCTTGCATTCACAGGAATTACGCCATCCATGGCAGTAGAATCCGGGTATTTATGTTTTCAGACAGAATTGAATTTTCAAGCCCTGGAAGATTACCTAATACGGTGACTATTCCAAAAATGATCAGCGGCGTTTCATACAGCAACAATCCTGTGATTCTAAAATTTATGGAAAACCTTAGATATGTCGATAAATTGGGTCGAGGTATACCCTTGGTGACTCAAGAGTGTAAAAAACTAGGAAAAAAATTGATTTTGGAAGAGATAGGTGAGGAATTTAAAGTGTCGTTAGAATTGTAGAAATGAAAACCAGCTTCTCAACCTCAAACTCTGTGAATGAATGTACCACTAAGAGGTGTGGTAACGCTTGAGGAATCGGACTCCGCTGGAGTCCTTTTTACTCGCGGTGTTCCGCGATAATAAAGTATGACCACGCTGTGGTCTTGAGGATGGCTACCGAAGTTTAATAAAAGGGTATTTTCAAAAATTGTTGTGCAGCACAGATTTGAACATTTTATACAGTCCCAGAGGGACGACCTTTTGGTACAAACCTTTTGGTACATCTAATTATTCAAAAAATTCAGCTCTTGACTCCTCTCTTTTATCCTTCTTAGTGGCTCTACCACTCCAAAATCATGACTAAAAAAGAACATATCCAATACTGGCTGAATCAAATTCCGGAAGATATAGATGTCGTCACGGTACTGTTTAATACAAAACATTATGCTCATTCTCTGTTTTGGGCTCATTTGGTATTAGAAAAACTATTAAAGGCATTGTGGGTCCAAAACAATACGGAAAATATCCCGCCATTTATTCATAATCTATTAAAGCTCAGTAAAACAAGTAATTTTATACCTACATAAGAACAAATAGTATTTATGCAAATTATGAACGATTATAATATTTTGGGCAGATATGAAGACTATATGTTGAAAATTGCATTCACAACTACGCAAGAATCCACAACCAAATTATTGGAAAAATATAATGAACTCGTGATATGTATTCAAAAGCAGATTCTATAACAATTGCCCGGCACTATATAGCACAAGCCAAATTGCAGGGTGCTTTTATTACAAAAGCCATCCTATTTGGATCATATGCAGCGGGCAAACCACACAAGGATTCTGATATTGACCTGTGCTTGGTAGCCCAAAATTTTACAAAAAATATTATCACCAATGCTAAATATACTGCAATGGCGTCTTACAATTTTCCGGATATAGAAGTGCATCATTTCAATACGGACTATTTTGAAAAAGGAGATCCATTCATAGACGAAATTAAACGGACTGGCATTGAATTGGAACTTGAGTGAATGCATGTACTACTAAGAGGTGTGGTAACGCCTGAGAAGTCGGACTCCGCTGGAGTCCTTTTTACTCGCGGTGTTCCGCGATAATAAAGTATGACCACGCTGTGGTCTTGAGGATGGCTACTACTGACTTTAGAAGGAAACCCTTGAAGGTTGTAAGTTTGGGTCTGTGCGGCTGAATTTATTCGGGCGAATTCGAAAATGGTCTAACCCCCTATTGATTAGACAAAATTCAAGTTCTATTCAATTGGCTTTAGCCTTGAATCAATTCTGCCACCTAGAAAAGATATAGGCAAACTAATATTTAAAGGGTAAGTGAATTTGTATCCATGCTGCATAATACATTGGCCAAATATAGATTGAAGGAACATACTACCGGGCTAGATATTCATTTTTCAAACATAATGAAGGAAAGTTTGATGACAAACTATGTGCCCTCTTTAAGCGTCATGGCTAAAGCCAGAGTATCATACAGCCTTAACCCCAGCCTTAAGGCTGGGGTTAAGCAAGTTCTGTTCACTTGGCTTTAGCCCTGAACCAAATTCTGGCACCCTGAAAAAATATAGACAAGTTTAATATTGGGATTCTATTGAATACAACTACCACTTATAAAACTAAAATTTTTTATTCATCGTTGAAAACGTTTAATTCCCAATGACAGGGAGCAATATACTGCACTTATTACATTCCTATTTCCCTACAACAACAAGAACCAATTGAAAAATAAATTCATAGCCGGTTCATTGACATTGTTTTTCGCGGCTTTGCTGGGTAATGTAGCCGATCTGAATGGCCAAGCTACCAATGCTTCCGTAACAATGAAGGTGGATCCTACAACTGGTTTTCTGGAAATACGGAATGGACTATGTGGCATCATCATCCCCTGGAAACAAGCAGTAGCCAAAAAAGAATATAAGTATGCTCCGATCCAAGCTATCATATATGCCGATGGACAACGATCTGATAACACCGTGAACTATTTGCAGGCACCCACAGATCCAATTTCATTTAGCGCCACGGTCTTGACACAAACAGCAGACGAGATCAAAATAATCCTGGAATACCGATTTATAAAACCCAAGTTCAGCTATCCGCAACAAGCGGTATATGTAGGTGGGGAGGCCGGTCCCGGCTTTTACAAATGTATGGTGTCGGTCCAAAAAAATTCTAAGTCGATCATGATCCTGGAAGAATCTGATTTTGATATCAGTTATGCATTCAAAATCAGTAATGGACTCTCACCGGACCGTGCCCGATACCGAGGCTGGCAATCGTTTTCCACCAAACATGGCTACGAATCACCCGGACAATTATATCGATCTGAAAATGAAAGAGGCTATCCTATGGATGCCACGGTCGATTTAGATTATGCTACACCGATGGCCTATGAAAAACTTTCCTTGTGGGATCAGGCCGGTGCAGAGCAAAACTCAGGGCGGTACTGGCAACTCTTTAATACCCAAAACAAATCCAATAATCTTTTTGGCTATTTTCAGGGAAGGCCAGGGCTATTAATAGGTGCTCGATTGAGTGGCCCTCAGCTCATCACAAAACCCAAGGATGAAATAAATAATGAGCCAAATTGCGCAGAGGTATTCGTTTCCATCGCAAGACGCACCGGTGACAATCTATGGTTTCCTCGCAAACGCTACCAATGGGGTATATTTATCAGCACGGTAGATCAGGTGATGGATCCTAAAAAAGATCAACCCATCGCAAAAGAGATGAATTACCGAGCCGGCTTGGGCAGTACTATTCAAGCCAAAGCCACCAAATCGGTCATCATCAATCCTTCCTTTTATCAGGCTGCCATCTACCTGCCTGCATCGGATATTCAACAGATCATTCGTCGGGTAAAGCAGGAGGATGCTTTTTACTATTCGCTGATGTACCTGGATGGAGAACATCGTAGCGTCTGGGATGCCTGGAAATATCAAGACTCTGCCAAATCTATTTTGGCCCGACTCCTCCAATTGAGAAAAGAGCTGATCGATATTTATCAATCCGGCGAAGGCACTTATAGACAAAGTACCAGATATTGGATCGGTGTACGCAATTTTAAAATCACGGCATTCATTATTTCCGGGCTGTTTGCAGATCGATCCATAATTATCAAGCCTCAGGAAAAAAAAGAACTTGAGCTGTTGATCGGCCTCATGGCTCGCATCGTCTGGGATGAGGATAATGTACCCCTGGGGGATGATGCCGGAGTCAATCGCGGACCTGCCAATATGGTTCACCAGTATAAAAATAATGGGCGCAATTTTTTTGCCATGTTGCTCAGCCGAGACCCGGAGTTTGCGGTGCGAGCATCTAAGGTCAAAGCCGATGTGCAAAAAGAAATCAATCAGGTCATTTTTGAAAATGGATCCAGTTTCGGCAGTCCTCATTATACGCAGACTGGATTGGATCCTATATGGTTTACTTGTTTACAAATTCGGCAAGCCGGTTTAGGGGACTTATTTACTACACCTAAAGTCAAAGCATATAGCCGATTTCTGATGTCCTTGCTTACCCCGCCATCCAGCAGATTCAGTGGCTATCGCAAGCTCATATCCTACGGGGACGGATCAGAAGAAAGCGCCGGATCCTTCGGACTATTAGCGACCGGATTTAAACCCTCAGACCCTGCATTCGCCACCCAACTAGCCAGCCTGTATTATAATGGCCCTGCTAATTATATTTTCGCTGGGCCAGGACCTCTAGCTATACCGAGCGAATATCAACCCGCATCCAAAACTTTGACCCTGACTGACTGTTCCTATGACGGCTATACCAGTCATTTCAGGACTGGGGCGCACACGAGGCTTGAAAGTGCATTATGGGTATTGAATGGTGAGACTTTTTACGATCATCGCTGTGACGATCGGGGTGAGGTCGTCATCTATGCGCTTGGCGCACCCCTATCCCTCAGCCGCAGTAGTTTTTACATGCCTAGAGCATCCAGTGGTAAGATCAGATCGATGGTAGTACCTGTAGATGTATTTCCGGAATGGGCAGGGCAGAATCAATCGATAGAGAGCCCATCGTCCTGGACGAGGATCAAACAACTTGAATTTGCGGCTTTACCTCATTCTGCATATACCTTGCTCCAAGCTCATCGGGACGATGGGCATACTTGGAGCAGATCGATCCTAAAAATCCAAGTGACCGATTCATTCCCCATCTACGTGTTTTATGATTCTACCACGATAGAGTCCGTCTGGAGTATGATGATGATGTCGGATGGTCCCGTCAGCACCCCTCATGGCCCTAAGACTCCGATCAAACGTATGCATGATAATAACCTGATCAAAGAATTGCCAATAGGCACTCCGGCACAAAACTTAAATGCCGGATGGAATACATTTGCTTTCACTGGTCAACCCTGGAAGATCCATGCATACGGTGGCATTGATTGGCGGCTTTATAATTATACTGCCGTCAACAATACACAGTATAGTTTGGCCCATTGGGGTACCACCTGGCAGACGACTAAAGAATCAAATGATTATTTTAATACCAATCAGAGTGCCTATAAAGAGGAGCAACAAATCATCCGGATAAAATCTAAGTCACCTCAGCTCAACGTACTCGTGCCTTCTGTCAAAGGACTTCGCCAGCCCGAGGAGCAGATCGTAGCCCGCCCCCAACAGATTACGTTAAAATTGGGAGCCCAACTAGTTCACATTTATCCATCAGCCATGCATCACCTGCGCTCTGACCAGGAGCAGACTATGGCCTGGTTTGGATCGCGACCTCAGACGCTGGGCAAGATCCGAGCTCAAGGTGGAAGTTTAGAAATTCATCAAAATAAGAATACGATCACCTGTAGTGTCCATGGGGCTAGCGGGACGCGGATTATAGAGTTTCCCTATAAAGTGACAGCCCCTGTGTATCAGGCTGGTACCATTCTGAAGTCTAATGGTACGGGCACGACGGTATCTATTATATATAAGTCTTCAGGGCTGAATCAGGCGATGGGTACGAAGGGATTTAGGAGTTTTCGATTTGTGGTCTCTTCCCCTGCCCCCTGAAATTTGAGGCAAATTTAGGGGAACCTAACACTAAGTCTTTCTGCCAAGAGAATTCATTTCCACTTAATTTGATCAAGTTAAGTGGAAATGATCAAGCTTGTGCAAAATACTAGTCGCTAGGTTCCCCTAAATTTGGAACAAATTTTAGGGGTCAGGGGAAGAAGCCGGGGGCAGGGGATCAGAACGGCACAAACAATCAATTCAAAAACCCAAAATCTGAAAACAGCAATTATCACCGGCATTGGGGGTCAGGATGGAGCCTACCTTGCACAAAAATTATTGTCGGAAGGTTATAAAGTGATCGGCACTACCCGATCGATTTCCACATTTGATAATTTTAGATTACGATATCTGGGCATTGCAGACCAGATCATACTCACTCGTCTGAATGAAATCAATATCTCCTCGGCTAAGGATTTGATCAGTCAGTATCATCCGACGGAGATCTACAATCTTGCCGCTCAGAGCAGTGTTGCTCATTCCTTTAAGGACCCGTTTGAAACTATACAATATAATGTGCTCAGTGTCATGTCCTGGCTCCAGGCGATCATGGATACTGCACCGGAGACCCGATTTTATCAGGCCTCGAGCAGTGAAATGTTTGGAAATATAGCGTCTGAAAAACTGCCTTTGACTGAAAATGTGATCTTTCATCCCGCCAGTCCATACGGGATCTCCAAGGCTACGGCCCATTGGCTTGTCGTCAATTATCGAGAAGCTCATGGTCTGTTTGGAGCCAATGGCATCCTTTTCAATCATGAATCACCTTTGCGAGGTCAAGGCTATGTCATCAAAAAAGTCTTGAGCCATCTGGTAGCCATACACAGAGGCAAAAAGTCTGAACCAATCAAAATGGGCAATCTTGCGATCAAAAGAGATTGGGGTTATGCACCAGCCTATGTTGCGGCTATGCATAAAATACTACAACAGGCTGCATCAGATGATTACCTGATCTGCTCCGGCAATGTGATGTCTCTTGATACATTTATAAGTAAATCATGTGAGAAATTACAGGTAGATAAACAAAGATACATTTTATCCGATCCCTTATTATTCAGACCAAATGAATTATTGGAAATCTATGGAGATCCCGCTAAGGCCAAAAATAAGCTTCAATGGAACTACCAGATCACCAATGATGAGCTCATTCAGTTGCTTATCCGGGAGGAAATAAAATTTCAGGAATGGCAAGAATCAAAAAATCACAACAAGGAGATCTGAACATATGCCGTTAATCGAAGTTGAAAATTTGTCCAAATCGTTTCTGATTCATCACGAATCAAAAGAAAAATATACGGCCCTGCGCGATGTCATAGTTCAAAAAACTAAAAAAATACTTTCATTTCCGGCTCGATTAAAATCAAATCCTGCCACTGCATACAACGAAGAATTTTGGGCTTTAAAGGATATAAATTTTAACGTTGAAGCAGGAGATCGATTAGGCATCATAGGTAGAAATGGTGCTGGAAAAAGCACACTTTTAAAAATCTTGAGCCGAATCACACCTCCGACTAAAGGTAAAATCACCATTAGAGGTAGGGTTGCCAGTCTGCTAGAAGTAGGTACCGGCTTTCATCCTGAGTTGACTGGTCGAGAAAACATTTTCTTAAATGGGGCAATACTCGGAATGAGTCGGGTTGAGATCCTAAAAAAGTTTGATGAAATCGTAGACTTTGCTGAAGTCGAACAATTTTTGGATACTCCAGTCAAGCGCTATAGCAGTGGTATGTATGTTAGGCTGGCGTTTGCAGTAGCGGCTCATTTGGAGCCGGAGATTTTGATTATCGATGAGGTACTGGCGGTAGGCGATTCTCAATTCCAAAAAAAGTGCCTGGGCAAATTATCAGATCTAAATAAGAATGAAGGTCGAACAGTAATATTTGTAAGTCATAATTTGGATGCCTTAAGGTCACTATGCTCAAAGGGAATATTAATGATATCAGGTAAGCTTATACTTGAAAATAAAATAAATGATTGTATTAAACTATACAAAAACCAGACTTTACAATCGAATAATCAAAAATGGGAAACTATTAATTCATATTCGCATCCTCATTTTACTTCAATTGAAGTTTCAGTAGAAGGAAAGCAACCTACACTGTCACTCAAAATAAAATATAAAATTTCCTTTCCAGTCGCAGCAAAACCAGTTTTTATAGCTATAAATATTGAAAACGGCCTTGGGGTTACAATTATGCAAGCAATCCCTGAACTTGAACCCTTTATAGATATTTCAACATGTCAGCAATACCATATTATAGAAATAAACTTGCCTGGTCTTGTTCCAGACATATATGGAATATCTGCTTGGCTTGGCCCTCATAATTCTACCACATACGATTGGCAAAAAAATATTGTTCAGTTTGAAATTATTGAGACGCCAAGCGCAGGTAGAACATTCCCTCACAGTACAGATCATGGATCCATAGTACCAATTTCAAAAATTCTTGTCAAATAATGAAAAGTGTTGCAAAAAAAATAATTTCAAAATTTGGTTATGAACTAAATAAATCATCCCACAGTTCATATGTACAAATTTATGAAAAATATAAATTCTATACTATGGTCCCTAAAGAACTGTACTTAGAAAACTTATACATAGTCGAAAACTTTCGTCCTAAAGAGTATGGAGATGTAGTAGAATGTGGAGTTTGGAGAGGTGGGATGATCGCGGGCATTTCAGAAATACTAAATTCTCAATATACCTTTTATCTTTTTGATAGCTTCGAAGGACTTCCAAAAGCAACAGAAATAGATGGTCAAGAAGCTTTAAATTGGCAAAATAATACACATGGTGAATCATATCACAATAACTGCCAAGCTGAAATGCAATTTGCTATAGAGGCCATGAAACTAACTAATAAAAAACATTTCATTAATAAAGGATGGTTTTCCGAAACTTTACCAAATGTCAAAGATAAAAACATTACGATTCTACGGTTAGATGCTGATTGGTATGAGTCAACCTCGCAGATTCTAGTTTCACTTTATCCACAAATTATCAAAGGGGGTTTAATAATAATTGACGACTATTATACCTGGGAAGGATGCAGTAAAGCAGTTCACGACTATCTTTCAAATATTAAATCTAAAAGTCGAATCAATAGCAGTAAAAATAATATTGCATACATTATCAAACAAGATTAAACTAAAATTTAAATAAAAATAAATGCCGTTTACTTACGCCCCTGAGTCCTATAATGATTCAGCAGCATCAAAAATCATTCCATACATTATTGAAATAATAAATCCCAAAAGTATATTAGATGTCGGCTGTGGAAATGGAACTTGGTTGAGTGTATGTGAAAAATATAATATATCTGATTTTCAAGGCATTGATAACTCTGCTTTAGGTTCATCAGAAATCTATATTCATAAAAATAAAATTATAAATAGAGACCTTACTAGTTTATTTAATCTAGATCGAACCTTTGATGTCGTTTTATGCCTTGAAGTTGCAGAACATTTACCTGAATCAGCAGCAAATACACTAATTGATTCACTAGTATTACATTCCAAAAATATTATTTTTTCTGCTGCCATTCCTATGCAAGGTGGTCAAGATCATATAAATGAACAGCCTACTGAATTTTGGGTAAATCTATTCAATCAAAAAGGATACACTGCCTATGATCCATTTAGACTTAAGTTTTGGGCCGATTCCAGTATAAACTGGTGGTACAGGCAAAATATGATTTTATATTCTACAGTAGAATATACTCTACCAAAATTTAATTATTCATTTATTCATCCTGAATGCTACTATTCGACAATGCAGTATCTTCAAAGCGAAAACTCAATGGCCCTTTCGCAAAACAAGAGAATAAGCCAAAGTATAATCAATATTTATTCAGCACTTAAAAAAAGACTGTTTAAAAATCTCTAAAGAAAAATGCCTTTAGGAATCACATTAATAACCTGCACTTATAATCCAGGCGCATCGTTCTATGAATTAGTTTTGCCATCAATAAATTCACTAATTATTCCAATAAAAGAAATAGAATATCTTATTATTGACAACAACAGTACTACTCCATTAAAAAAAACTGATATTATAAATCGTTTCAATGTTGAGTTAGATGTTAAAATAATTATCGAGTCAAATCCTGGTCTAACCAATGCAAGAAAATGTGCAATTGAACATTCGAAATTTGAAATTCTTTTGTTTATTGATGATGATGTAGCTCTTGAAAATGACTATTTAGTTAATTGCATCAGTTTATTCAGCAATTATTCCCATACTGGAGCATGGAATGCCGGGTCTATAAAAGTCAAATACCTTGCAAAAAACCTAAGTAAGTGGTATTACCATAAAGGCCAATCGTATTTTCAAGAGTCAAATACAATTGGATCAATATATCATAATGATCCCTTAGGCTTCTTTCCATTTGGAACAGGCCTAGCTATTAAAAAAGAAATAGGATTACGTTACATTCAGAATATCAAAAACAAAACATTCACACTTTCAGATAGAAATGGATTAAAACTTACTAGCAGCGGTGATAATCAGTTAATTCTATCAGGCATACAGATGGGCTTTGGGGTTGGTAGAAGTGAGACTTTAAAATTAACACATATTATAACTGAAGAAAAATCTAACCTAAGGTATCTAAAAAAATTAGTCCGTGGTCAAACATCATCTCTAATGATATTTTTGTTTGAAAATCCTTATTACAAATACAAAACAACACCAAAGTCTTACTACTTAAAAAATATAATTATTTACATACTCCATTTCATAAAATCTTTTGATTTAAGAACACTTTTAATCCAAATTGCCGGCCTAAAAGGCGTGCATGACGGAAATAATTCTATAAATAAAATGTACAAATAATGGACAACATTATAAATAAACATTGCCTTTTGGTCATCATTCATTCAATAAAAATGATTCTAGTTTCAATTCTGACTTAATGATACTCCATATAATTACAGATTAATAATTATATGGAAATAACTAAATAACTGTATAAATCATTTAAATTTAATTAATTAGTAGTTCTAAATGAATATTATTATAGACGCTACTTGGATAGGGGCCCTTTATAATTCTAATGTTATAAATGGTGGCTATAGAGTCCTTGACAATTTATTAAAACAACTCCATAGATATCCAGAACATACATTTTATCTGACCCATACAACACATCGTTTAAGTTATACCCGTAATATTGTTGAATATTTAGAAAACATATCAGCACCACAAAACATTCAAATAGCTTGTCTATCATATAAGTTATTTGATTCAAATAATATTCTCAAAATATACAAAATAATAAATGGTAAACTTCCCATTCACTCTTTTATTCCTTTTATTGCACAAAGTATTATTTCTAAGAGCGACATATTTTATTCTGCTTTAGATGCATCGCCTTTTACAATCAGAAAAAATAAAAAAATAAAAAAATATTTTACCGCGTTGGACCTAATACCCATTTGCAAACCTGAATACTCTAATTTGTTTTATGCTTATACTAAGAATCTATACGATAAACTAGACGACCAATCAAGAGTATTTGCTATCAGTCAATCAACAAAGAATGACATAATCACGTATAGACCAGATTTGAATCCTGGTAAAATTAAAGTAACTCATTTAGCAGCAGATCCTAAAATATTCTATGAAGTAGTTGATATTACTATTTTGGATTCGATACTTTCAAAATATGCATTGAAGAACAGAAATTATTTTTTAACTCTAAATAATATCGCCCCTTATAAAAACACGGAATTGATAATTAAATCATTTCTTGAATGGAAAAAGGACCAGGAAATTAAGGATATAACCCTGGTGTTAATTGGAAGAAAATTAGATGAGAAATATTCTAATTATTTGAACGAATTATGCGGTGATTCTAAGCAAATTATATTTTTAGAAAATATCCCTGATGCAGATCTTGCAACATTATATTCCCGGGCTATAGGATTCTTATATATGTCACTATATGAAGGATTTGGTTTACCCGTCTTGGAAGCAATGCAATGTGGAACACCTGTAATATGCTCAAATACTTCATCCATGCCAGAAGTAGCTGGGGAAGCGGCAATATCACTGGATCCAACAGATAAAAATAGCTTAATTACAGCAATGACAATGTTATTAGATCCAGAAATTAATGAGGCTCATCGTGTTAAAAGCCTAATTCAAGCACAAAAGTTTACCTGGGAAAAGTACAGCGAACAAATTATTTTAGGTTTCGAGCAAATGTAAATGATTAATAAATAGACTTCTCCACATGAAATTATTTAATAAAATAAGAACATTTTTACAATTTCAAAAAGGAATACTTTGGGATTATGGATGGTTAAAATCATGGTGGCATAATATGCCACTGGATAATAATTTGAAACCGTTGCCATGGATTACATACCCAGCTATTGATTTTATAAGTCAATTTAATTTTACCAATAGTATTGTGTTTGAATGGGGAAGCGGCAATTCTACTTTTTGGTGGTCTGAGCGATGTAAAGAGATTTATAGTCTTGAATCAAATTTGTTTTGGTACAATAAAATGAAACCCCGAATAGGCTCCAACGTAAGATACTTGCATTGTGCTATTGACAAAAATGAAGAAGTTGAACTCTTTATGAAACAGGAGGTATTATTTGATATTATAATTGTTGACAATCACGGATTATTCCGAAAAGCATGCTGCGAAGCGGCTATTCATAAACTTAAGATTGGAGGAATAATTATTTTGGACAATAGTGACCAATGCCTTGAGGCTACATTGGCATTAAGGACCGCTGGTTTTTACCAAATAGATTTTAGTGGTTTTGCTCCAAGCTGTAGTTATGCTCAAACCACAAGTATATTTTATAAGGACCATTTTAATTTAAATACAATTCAAAATTTCCAACCAACAAGGAGTTTGGCTCAACCAAATTTACCCTGGCCGGATTGCTAAAGCTTATAAATAGAAATCGTACTAATAAAGAACTATTCTTGAGCATTATATTTATAACAAATACCGATTTAAATCATCGTAAGGGAGGATGGGATGGTCTTGGTGGTAAAATATATGATTTGTTGCATGATAGATTAGAGAATTTTACAGGAATCGACCAAATAAACCCTCCTGTTTTTAAATTGGATTTGATAAAATACCGGCTTCAAAAGGAGTTTAACTTTCTTCGAATATTTCCTGCGTATTCCATAAGAAGGCTAAATGTAATTTCTGATTTGTTAGCTTCACATCAGCAGCAAACTTTTGAACATATTTTGTTTCATGGCTCTACCCCTTGGTCAAGTTATACACCGGAAGTACCCTATTCAACCATTCTGGATTGTTGTTTCAGTACGTATATCAAGACTTATCACAACATTTCGCATTTTAATTCTGACTATCTAAAACGAATTATCAATCTGGATAGATCCTTTCTGCAAAAAGCACATGCAGTTTTTTTTACTTCGCATTGGGCAATGAATCAGACATGCCAGGATTATCAAATGACTGGTGACAATTTTGTGTATATAGGACAAGGGCCTTCCATTGATTTTATTGAAAATAATTTTTCGGCATTAAAGGATCAATTTTTATTTATTGCTACTGATTTTACAGGTAAAGGCGGTTTGATCGTTTTTGATGGGTTCAAACGTTTTTTAATTTCTAACCCGGGATATAAACTCGTCCTGGTGGGACAAAAACCTCCCAAGGAAGTTTTGGCCCATTCAGACATTGAATATCTTGGTTATATAGATAAATCTACTAAGGCGGGCAGGGACGCTTTATTTGGTTTATACGCAGAGTCCAAAGCCAATATCCTGTTGACTCAAAAAGATATTTCGCCCTTAGTGATCATCGAAAGCGGGTATGCAGGTTGTCCTACCATTGCTAATCCGCTGAGTGCTATACCCGAACTCATAGATGATGGGATCACAGGTTGGCTGATAGCCCCTACTGCTGAACAATTGGCTCAAACATTGAACCACCATGTCACACAAAGTCCTGAGCAACTACACCAGATGCGAAGTGCTGTAAAACTCAAGATGAAGACCCAGTATAATTGGGATCGTATAGCGGTCACCCTGATCGATGCACTTCAAACGCCCCTCGCTGAATGATGGACATTTCAGTGATTACTTGCACCTATAATCCGGATCTACCGACTTTAGAAAAATGTCTGGATGCGATAGCTAAAGCCTATCTCCGCTATCCCATCAAAGAGATCATCCTAATAGATAATAATAGTACCGAGCCCATTTCAGAATTAGCTCTGGTTAAAAAGTTTTTGCAAAACCAACCAACGGCCAGAGTAGTCTCAGAACCGGTACAAGGTCTCACCCATGCCCGGCTATCCGGGATCGCTCAAGCGTCTGGTGAGTTACTCATATTTATAGACGATGACAATATCATCCGCGACGATTTTTTCCTGGAAGCCGATCGAATTTCGAAAGAATACCCTTTTATCGGAGCCTTCAGTGGTCAGGTGCAGCTACAATACGCTGTTGAGCCTCCGGATTGGACCAGAAGATATTGGGGCATGCTCGTGCATCGCCTATTCAAAGGCAATTCGTGGGGCAATTTATATTTCGAAAACAATATCATGCCCAATGGAGCCGGCCTATGTGTCAACCGTAAAGTTGCCCTGTATTACAAATCCCTGCACGAGTCAGGTCAACGAAACATTACTTTAGATCGTAGCGGTCAGTCCCTGATGTCAGGTGGGGATAATGATCTGGCGATGTGTGCCTGTGATCTGGGTTTGGGTATGGGCCTTTTTGAAAAACTATTCTTATACCACTTTTTGCCGACATCGAGGTTTACATTGTCTTACCTAACTCGGTTGACTCATGGTATTTACTATTCCGATATCCTGCTCAAATATATGCGCAAAAGCCCAACAGAAAAAACAAGCATCAAACGGAAGATTTTTGATCAGATCCGAACTTATAGTATGGCTAAAGAAGATCGTGCTATCGTAAAAGCGATGTATGCAGGCCAGGAGGAAGCATATATCTATTTAGAGTCTAAAAAAAGTGTAGTCCATGCGTAAAATGTTGTTATTCCTCTTTTCTCATCGTACGATAGCTATCCTACGATGGGATCTTCATTTTATGCAAGTCCGGTTGCGCAATGTATTGTTTAACACCCGTGCTGTCCTTCGTACCTGGCTTCGGGAGAATCCGGGTAAAAAACAACTCAACCTCGGAAGTGGTCCACGGGGTATCGTTGGCCAGGGTTGGTTTAATGTAGATGGCTTTAAAGATCAAAACGTTTTGTATTTATGCGACTTCAATCGCCCACTTCCATTTGAAGCTAATGTTTTTGATTTCATTTTTACAGAACATGTATTGGAGCATTTCGATTTTTCGCACGGACAAAAATTATTGGCCGAATGTCACCGCATCCTCAAGCCGGGGGGGATACTGCGAGTGATCGTACCTGATGGGGAAAAGATCTTAAAATCCTATTTTGACAATCCAGCCTTTATCATTCGGTATAAGGAATGTTCATCCAATCAGGCCATGGAAGCTGTAAATGCCTGGTTTTATCAGCGCTATGAACATCAGACTATCTATGACAGTGCATACTTAAGCTACGCATTATTGCAAGCTAATTTTACAACGGCCCAAAAAGAAGAATTCCAGACATCCCATCACATACAACATGATTTGCTGCTCGACGATCCTAAATATCAATGGGAAAGCCTGTATATGGATGCGAGAAAATAATTCTAACCTAAGGTCAACTAAAATTAGATGAGGTTCTAGAAAATGAAAAAACTAATTAGATCGGTTCTGAAAATGTTAGGTTATAAGATCGAAAGTACAAAGTATATCTTAAAGCCTTTTCTTTCAAACCAACACACCCTAAATCTTCATTTTGATCATGTGATCGCATTGCATTTATTAACCAAAAAATCATTGGATGATTTTAATTTTATTCAAGTAGGAGCGTTTGATGGAGTGGAATGTGATCCCTTACGCAAATATTTAATCAAATATCATTGGAAGGGGATATTGCTAGAACCACAACCACAACCTTTTCAAAAACTAAAACAATTATATGATAAACAATCTGAGATCCATACTGTACAAGCTGCTATCGGTCAAGAGCCCGGCAGAATCACGCTTTACACTTTAGAAGGTGAGGATCTACCTAATTGGAGCAAAGGAATGGCCTCTTTTAACAAAGAAAACATTCTTAAACATCGTGACTTGATACCTGATCTTGATCAATACATCAAACCAATAGAAATAGAAACGATCCCATTTGAACAAATACTGGATAGATACGAAATCAAAACATTGGATCTGTTGCAAGTAGATACGGAAGGATTCGATGGGGAAATAATTAAATTATTTCCTATGAAAAAAATTAAGCCGACGATTATTCATTTCGAGTACAAACACTTGAATAAAAAAGATCTTGAGCATATATTGGACTATTTGATAGACCTTGGTTATGATATCGTTCAGGAAAATGGTGAAGATATGATCGCGGTATTCCATACAGATCAGGTAGCAAAGTGAAAATATTTCACATCGTAGAAAACCTGGACAAAGGGGCTGTAGAAAATTGGTTGATTCAAGTTTTTAAACAATCTAGAGCTCTAAGGCCAGAGTGGCAATGGACTTTTTATTGTTTACTCAATAGACCAGGTCGTCTGGATGAGTCCGTCAGAAAAGCAGGAGGCATCATACTCTATTCGCCGGTGAGCATCAGTCAAAAATTTTCATTTCTAAAACATCTGAGCTCTACCCTACTCAAGGGGTCTTACGACATCTTACATGTCCA
>JANOWJ010000107.1:0-19976 GCA_031417835.1 Saprospiraceae bacterium
ACTGGCCGCCATCCTATTCACCGACATCGTTGGCTATACTGCTTTAATGGGACGGGATGAAGACAAAGCCTTTCATTTTTTAGCTTTATTCAAAAAAATTGCCCTCCCTTTGGTGTAACAATTTCGCGGCAACTGGCATAAAGACCTGGGCGATGGCGCCATGATGAGTTTTACCAATGTTTTAGATGCAGTCCATAGTGCTATTGCCATTCAAAATGAAATAAATACCAAAACCGATTTTCATTTACGCATGGGCATTCAACTCGGGGATATCACTTTTAAGGAGGGGAATGTATTCGGTGATGGAGTAAAAATTGCTTTATACCGTTACCGGATTTAGTTTTAAAAAGTCTAAAGTGATTTTTAAAGGGCAGTTTCTTGATGTCCCTCAACGGTCCTTTGATATAAACCCAGATGGCCGGCTTTTTCTTATGTTGAGCCCGGTAAATAAAGAGACTATTTCCCGCCATGCTATTGTAGTTACCAACTGGTTTGAAGAGGTTATGAAACTGGCCCTGTAACTTGAGATATTCAATAACCGGATAAAAAGAATCAAATAAATCAGCGATATTTAGCGATATAATCTTTTTAATGTCTTCCTCCCGCCAGCTCGCCGCCATCATGTTTACCGATATAGTCGGGTACACTGCCATGATGCAGCAAGATGAAAAAAAAGCTGTAGCGGTCATCAAACATTATAATGCTACTCTCGAAATATGGGTCACACATTTTAATGGCCAGGTAATAAATTATTATGGAGATGGAAGCCTTTGTATTTTTTCCAGCGCTACCGATGCTGTTAACTGTTCGTTAGCCGTACAAAAAGATTTAAAGACTGAACCTGTTGTTCCCCTTCGTATTGGTTTACACATTGGCGAAGTTTTTTTTGAAGATGCAAAGGCTTTGGGTAATGGAGTGAATGTGGCATCAAGAGTTCAGTCGCTTGGGCAGGAAAATACAATTTTGATTTCTGAAGAAATCCATGATAAAATAAAAAACAATACTTCCATCACTACCCAATCACTCGGTCAATTTGATTTTAAGAATGTGGGTAAGCCAATGGAAGTGTTTGCACTCACCAATAAAGGATTGTTTGTGCCGAAGCGGAAAAACATGGAAGGAAAACTGAAGAATAAAAATATTCTGAAACGAAATATCATTGCGATAGTTTCTATCATCCTTCTTCTGGTAGCAGTTTTTTCTATTTATAAAAATTTCTTTGCCAAAAAGGATGTGGCTGCTGACAAATCAATTGCCGTGCTTCCTTTTGTTGATATGAGTGCCGGTAAAGACCAGGAATATTTCTCGGATGGACTAAGTGAGGAATTGTTGAATCTTCTTTCAAAAATACCCGAACTGAAAGTGATAGGCCGTACTTCTTCTTTTTCTTTCAAAGGAAAAAATGAAGACTTGAGAAGCATAGCTCAAAAACTTGGTGTAGCGCATATATTGGAAGGCAGCGTACGCAAAGACGGAAATAATATTCGTGTAACAGCGCAATTAATAAAAGCAACTGACGGTACACACTTGTGGAGTGAAACGTTTAACCGGGACTTAAAAGGTATCTTTAAATTACAGGATGAAATAGCCGGAGATGTAGTAAAACAATTAAAGTTGAAGCTTCTTGCTGTACCATCCAGTGCAGCTACTTCTACCAACATCGAAGCTCATAATTTTATTTTGCAGGGAAATTATTTCTTTGATAAGCTGGATAAAGAAAATGTCGCTAAAGCTGTTGATTTTTATTATCAGGCGATTGCCATAGACTCGATGGGGGCTCGTGCCTGGGCAGAATTGGCAAATGCCATTTCAAGACAATCCTGGCAAAATTATATTGATCAAAACATAGGTTATGAAAAAGCAAGGCATGCCGCCCTGAAAGCTATATCCCTGGATAATACCAATGCCACTGGCTATCGGGAACTGGGTGACATTAAACTATATCACGATTTCGACTGGCAGGGAGCGGAGGAAGCTTTTCGAATGGCTTTTAGCTTGGATCCAGGAAATTCGGAAGTAATAAATGCATTAGGAAGTGTTCAACAACCTTTAGGCCATTGGAAAGAAGCTGAACAGTACTATCGAAAATCTATCCTGTTGAATCCGCTTAAGCCAATGATTCATATGAATCTTGGCAACGAGCTCACTTCTGCCGGTCGTCTTGATGAAGCCATTTTGTCTTTCAAAAAAATTCTTGAATTGGATCCTCGATTTCAAAGAGCCCACTTTTATCAGGGCAGAAATTATTTATTGAAGGGAAAACCCGAACTTGCTCTGAAAGAAATGCAACAGGAAAATCTTGAAATTTTTAAAACATTTGGATTGGCACTGGCTTACCATTCACTTGGACGGGAAAAAGATGCTGATGAAATGCTAAAAGAGTTTTCAGAAAAGTATAAGAATAACTGGAGTTACCTGCTAGCACAACTCCATGCTTTTCGTGGAGAAAAAGATGAAGCATTTAAATGGCTGGAAACAGCATATAATAAAAAAGATAGCTGGCTTTATTGGTTGAAAGGTGATCCTTTATTGAAAAATCTTAAGGGTGATCCACGGCATAAAGCATTCCTTATAAAAATGAACCTTCCTATAGATTAACTCCGTTTTGATTAAACTTCAACTACCTAATCTTTCATAATGTCTCAATCCCGCCAGCTCGCGGCCATCCTATTCACCGACATCGTTGGCTATACTGCTTTAATGGGACGGGATGAAGACAAAGCCTTTCATTCTTTAGCTTTATTTAAAAAAATTGCCCTCCCTTTGGTGGAACAATACCACGGCAACTAGCACAAAGATTTGGGCGATGGGGCCCTGATGAGTTTTCCCAACGTATTGGATGCAGTGCACTGCGCTATTGCCATTCAAAAATAAATTCAAAAACTGATTTTCACCTGCGCATGGGTATCCATCTCGGGGATGTCACTTTCAAGGACGGGGATATATTCGACGATGGAGTGAATATTGCCTCCCGTATACAATCTGAAGCTACACACGGTGGTATCTACATTTCAGAATCCGTTGCAAAAAACCTTCGCAACCAGTATGGAACGAAAACGGAATTTATTGGGAAACGTATGCTGAAAAATGTAAGTGAACCGGTGGCGCTTTATCAAGTAAGGGTGGAAGGATTAATCCTGAGTACTTCAAAACAGGCTAAAATATTCTCTTTTTCAACAATTATATTGTCAGTAATTCTAACTGCTTTAATTACTGCAGTATCACTCTGGCAATTTTTACGGCCTGCAAAACAAGATCAGCCGCAAGTTGTACCAATAAAATCGCATTCATTGACTTCAGCATTTATATTTTAATCGGCAGCACAAATGCACGCGCTCAACTTAAAATTATACTTACATTCGACATCGAATTATCAAAATGAATATGAATCAAAAACCGAATATCAGTTTTCGCCGGATACTCAATATGAGTTTTGGCTTTCTCGGCATCCAATATGGTTTTGGGTTACAACAATCCAATATGAGTCCGATCTATCGGTACCTGGGCGCTGATGAAAGCAGTATACCAGGACTTTGGTTGGCCGGACCTTTGACAGGGTTATTATTACAACCAATTATCGGAGCATTGTCTGATAAAAGCTGGTCACCTAAATGGGGAAGGCGAATGCCTTATACTCTGGTAGGTGCTATTGCGGGAAGTATTGCGATGATCCTCATGCCCAATTCTAAATCCGTATTTATGGCAGCCTGTATGATGTGGCTGCTTGATGCGGGACTCAATAGTTCAATGGAATCTTTTCGAGCATTTGTAGGGGATATGCTCAATCCCAAACAACGACCTGTTGGGTATGCCTTGCAATCTTTTATGATCGGTTTCGCGCAGACACTTTCCAACCTTATGCCCTTCATACTTCCATTAGTGGGCATCTCTTTGGCATTGGGCGAGGATGTCAGTATTACCAACGGTATCCCTAATTCTGTTCGATATCCTTTTTATATTGGCGCAGCTTCTATCCTTCTGACGGTATTCTGGACGATGTACACCACTAAAGAGTATCCTCCAGAAAATGAAAAACAAATAGCCAAGTCGATCTATACCTCTCATCAACTGCAAGCGATTAAAAAATGGCATTGGTGGGTAGCCCTGGGATTTGGGATCGGAGCATTGCTATTTGCCGCTCGTACCGGAGGTATAATGAATGGATTGTTATGGGGCGGCGGAGTATTTGGACTGTTCTATGCTATCCTCAACCTTCCTGTATTTAAAGAAATCCTCGCATCCCTGGCAGACATGCCTCAGGTGATGAAACAGATCTGGTGGGTAAAACTCTTTACCTGGTACGGATTACCATTAATGTGGCAATTTTTATCTCTGGCAACTGCCAAATATGCCTTTGATGCAGCCAGTCCTGAATCTAATCCAGCGGGTTTTGAAGCAGGGAAAAACTGGGGCAGTCTGTGTTTTGCGATGTTTAGCATCTCCTGTTTTACGATCTCTATCTTTATACCAGCTATAGTCAGACGATTGGGTAGTCGCCGGATGACCCATGCTTTGTTTCTCACTATAGGGGCTATCGGTTTTTTTATCATGATCCTGAGCAATAGTAAGTGGATCTACTTTGCCGGTATGACTTTGATGGGCTTTGCCTGGGGCTCGATCGTAGCGATACCATACCTTATGATAGCAGATGCTGTATCTCCTGCCCGAATGGGCGTGTATATGGGATTGATCAATGCCTTTATCTGTGTACCTCAATTCATCGGGATGTTGACCGTGCCCTTATTTTATAAAACTTTATTGGGTGATGATCCCAGAAATGCTTTGATGTTATGCGGGTTTTGTCTCTTGGCAGCGGCAATCACTTGTTTTTGGGTAAAAGAAGATGTAAAAGCATATACGGATGATCCTGTGATAGCCCCTGGTGGGCACTGACGCACTTATGGCTTGAAATGATTAATTGATGTCTGCTTTCAGTTTATTTGCCACAAACTGAAACTCGCTAAGCGCTTCACTTAAAATAAAATTATAAATCAACTCCTGGTCAAACGGCAAATACTCATGATTCAATTTGTTGCGGATAATTTTCATTTCCATCCAACCTTCAGATTGCTCCACCCATTCGAAAGAGGCCATGTGATGAATGAGATCACGATAGGTCGTAGCTGGATGAATTGAATCATACAAGTCTTTGGCTCTAAATAATTTTAATGCACATTCATAGGTACGGGTAAATCTAGCGCCGGATGCATCATAAAGTTCTAATGTCTCATCAGAGTATTGGATCGACTGGTCATATCGCTCCAGTTTGCTCCCAGTCACTAAAAGAGCGGTTAATGCTCTCTGATATTTCAAGGCCTGTTCCTTTATTAATGAAATAGTCATTGAATTTTGATTTTAGTGATATGTTCAAAAAAATCTTTTTGAACCTCACTTTGTTTTTCATTTGAAGGAAATATCACCACATCTATTTTTTCTTCACACATCGATTGATAAGCCATCGTAATTTTTATACTTTTTTCAACGCCTGAAGGATACAACACATCAGAAAGAATCAGGATGTCGACATCGCCTCCTTTTCGTGTCAGATCTGCTCTTGAGCCAAATAAATAGATGGGGGCATGGATAGAAGCCAGGGCATGTGTCAGTGCCTCTTGTTGCAAGGCGTCCAATCTTGTATGATCCAACATCAACATAACAAAGTAAAGATAATACGCTTCAACAAATGTAAATTGGGACAATTGCAATCCCTTTATGCCGCCCGACCTTATGTTGTCTTATAACTCTTTTCTTAATCTCGCCACAGGTATACTCAATTGTTCCCGATACTTGGCGATCGTCCTACGGGCGATGTTATAGCCCTTGCGTTCCAAGGTTGTTTTTATTTTTTCGTCCGATAAGGGTTTTCGTTTACTTTCGGCAACCACCATATCGGAGATTATTTTTTTGACCTCGAGGGTGGAGACCTCTTCCCCTTCCTGATTTTGAAGTGACTCAGAAAAAAATTCTTTTAAGCGTTTAGTACCGTATTCGGTCTGTACAAACTTGCTGTTGGCCACGCGGGATACCGTAGAAATATCATATCCGGCTACATCCGCAATGTCTTTTAAGATCATTGGTTTCAATCGTCGTTCGTCACCAGTCCTGAAAAACTCTTGCTGGTACTGCATGATCGCATACATGGTGCGATACATGGTCTCCTGGCGCTGACGAATGGCATCGATAAACCACTTTGCACTATCGATTTTTTGTTTGATAAAAAGTACGGCTTCTTTTGCCTGTCGTGAGGTCTTATTGGTCTTATAACTTTCTTTGTAAGAGTGTAAAAGGTTTTTATACTGTTCACTGATATGAAGATCCGGTGCATTGCGCGAGTTAAGTGAAAGCTCCAGACTGTCTTCGTTATTGAGTATGATAAAGTCAGGAATGATGTATTGAATCGACTGGCCATTGGATTCGTTGAATGCACTTGCCGGCTTAGGATTAAGTTTAAGGATTTCTTCCATCACATCCTTGAGGTCTTCCTCCGTGATGTTGAGCCCCCGCTCTAGTTTGTGAAAATGTTTTTTCGTAAACTCTTCAAAGTATGTAGTCAGGATAGAGAGACCGATATCAATCTTGCGCTTTTGGTCGGGTGCTAATGATGCTTTTCTAGATTTTGCTTTAAGTTGAATGACCAAGCACTCCTGTAAGTCCCGGGCTCCTACTCCAGGTGGGTCAAATTGTTGAATGTCTTTTAGTACTTCCAGGATTTCTTTACGGGTCGTCTCTATGTTTTGGGTAAACATCAGATCATCAATGATCGATAAAGGATCCCGACGCAGGTAGCCATCATCATCGATACTACCTATGATATGAACAGCTATTTTAAGATCTCGATCATTGAGATTGAGCAGGCTCAACTGTCCCATCAGAAATTCATGAAACGTGCGCTCTACCGGCACGGGAGATTGTCGCTCATTTTCAATAGAGGAATTGGACAGGCCTGAACTCATTTTGTAGGTAGACGGGTCATCTTCCAGATAGTCCATGATATATTCATCCAGGATCTCGTCTTTTTCTGTTTGCTCGTCTGTAGATTTTTCTTCGGCTTGGGCATCCAGGTCAAAAACATCAGCATTTTCATCACCCTCTTCTAGCGCAGGGTTGACCTCCAGTTCCTCTTTTATACGTTGATCCAGATTCACCGTAGGGATTTGCAAAAGCTTCATGAGCTGAATCTGCTGTGGGGACAGCTTCTGAAGCATTTTCTGACTGATGGACTGTTTAAGCATGATCTATTGATTTGATATACACTTCTTAATGGCTATAGGTTCACTAAAGGACAAATATAATCGACTTACTCAATATATGTTAAATATTATTAATATTTATTTTATTATATATTAAGTATTTATATGTTGTTCTAGTCGTTTTGCTTTTTATTTGAGCAAGACGGTGATGGGAATAGAAATTTGATGTTTCTTTGTATGGATTTTTAAAATAGATCATGAACGATTCAAACGCATATTACGCCAAGAAGGGCTCTTGTTTTGGGCTGGCCATATTTTTTTTATTTCTATTTATCTTGCTATTGGTCTGGGTATACAGCATGAATAGCCAGTTGGAGTTTTAGCGTGGTTTACTCCACCAGGGTATCACTTTTAGGTCGGCCACATGGCTATATCGGTATAGTAAGTCAACGTGGACTTCTTATGTGTGACTAAGACAAAATTTGTCTTACCTTAACTTCACTTTTAATTTCTTTAATCTTCGATCTATCCAATATGTCTATCAACCGACGAAAATTTATTGGCGCCACCATGTTGGCAGGAGCTGGCACTGCATTGACCTCCAAGTCCAAAGCAGCAGAGCAAACAACACCCATCCATATGGCCAATGGCAAACTCGGCATCGGAGTGATGGGAGTAGGCGCCAGGGGTCGTAGCCATGTCGAACAATTACTCTATCGCACCGATGTAGAGGTCGTGGCGATCAATGATATTGACCAGTTTTCGATAGATGAATGCAATAAACTCTTTACCAAAGCCAATAAGCCACTACCCAAGGTATATCTCAAAGGCGATCACGGCTATCTCGACCTTTTACACCATCCGGCTGTAGATGCTATCATCATCGCCACGCCCTGGGAGTGGCACAGTGAAATGGCTATCGCATCGATGAAAGCCGGCAAGTATACCGCTACAGAAGTGTGCGGTGCATTCTCTTTAGACGAATGTTGGGAGCTCGTCAATACACATGAGTCGACAGGACAGCATTTATATTTTCTCGAAAATGTATGTTATCGCAGAGATCTCATGGCTATCTTGAATATGGTGCGTCAAAATCTGTTTGGTGAACTTATTCATCTGGAAGGCGGCTATCAACATGATCTTCGGGAAGTAAAATTTAATGATGGCAAACGGTACTATGGAGGTGGTGTAGAGTTTAATGAAAAAGGATTTCATGAAGCTCGATGGCGTACGCAACATGCTGTATTGCGCAATGGCGATCTTTATCCCACGCACGGTCTGGGTCCGATAGCGATGATGAATAATATCAATCGTGGCAATAGACTCACGCATCTCACCTCGATGGCCAGCAAAGCCAGGGGCTTGCACAAATACATAGTCGATCACCCGAATGGTGGAGTCAATCATGCAAATGCAAAAATCGATTTTAAACTCGGTGATGTAGTGACCACGATGATCAAATGTAATAATGGCGAAACGATCACTCTTTTTCACGATACCAACCTGGCCAGACCTTATTCATTGGGATTCAGAGTGCAAGGCACGCAAGGTATCTGGATGGATCTCAATCAATCTCTGATGATCGAAGGAAAGACAAAGGCGCATAGCTGGGAGAAGGCTGAGACCCTCCTGAAAGAATACGATCATCCCCTATGGAAAAAGCATGAAAAAAGTGCAGAAAATGCAGGGCATGGAGGTATGGATTGGTTTGTGATGCATTCATTTATAGAATGTGCCAAAGCCAAAAAGCCTGCTGCAATGGATGTATACGATGCTGCGACTTGGTTGAGCATAACTGCCTTGTCTGAGGAGAGTATTCTTATGGGCAGTCATCCGGTAGCCATCCCTGACTTTACCAGAGGTCGGTGGATCAAACGAAAGAATGATTTTGCTTTGGGCGATTTGTATTAACCTCATAAAAATATACTACTGATTTTCTGCGTTCATCTGCAAGATTTGCGGGATAAAACCTTCCCCTGATTTTCGCTGATCAAGACTCCTTAAAACTGCATTTACATTCTTGTTTATTCGACCGCTTTTTCCCAATTCTAAATTCATTTTCTTCTACTCAGTTAGCTTGGATAAAAAAACTTAGAATTTGAGACTATAATGCAAGGTGTTTTTAATTACTATTTCGATTGGAAATGCACATAAAAGTGAAATTATATTCATTTAAGAATTCAGAGTCAATTAAAATTTAAATGAATTTAAGCTGTCTCTAGTTTGTTTGGTTTCAATATCTAGAGTATTTAACCGATAGATTTTTTTCAAACTTACCAAATAGTAAGTTACTACTTGGTAAGTTACCATTTGGTAAGTTTGAAGGTCGGACTACGTGTGAAAACCCTGATCATCACTTGATCACATCAAACATGCGGGAATATTTCACTGTAAAACTCCGATTATCAAACCGATCCAAGCCACGATTTTCATTAAATACTAAAAACAAACCCGTATTGGACTGTTGGATCCAACCAAGCCTTAGATTAATAGACCATTTATCCAAGACATCATTAAATTGAGTTAGACTTTGAATATAAAAGCGTGGAGTGAAAGAATAAGAGATTCGAGATCGAAGGATCGTCGTATTAAAATCTCCATAAGGAAGTCGCACGATATTACTATTGACACCCCATTCAGAAGTAAATTTATCGCCAAGGCGAATATTAAACCCCCCGGTGGTACTCACCCGTCGACCCCCAAAAAATCCGCCAATCACCGATCGCGCATTAAATGAAAATTTATTGCTGGTATTGGTCATAAAGACTAGCTGAGATTCAGAATGATTGTAGGTGCCGGCCGGGACTATGACTCCACTGGATATCGTAAAAGGAGCAAAGACTCCTTCGGTAGTAAAATTAATACCCGTGTGAAATTCGACCCCATTCTTCCATTCCCAATGGTTATCAATATGTAAGAAACTGGTTTCCAATTTTTTGTTGCCGTAATTCCAATAGCTTCGATAGGAGATATGAGGCCGTAACTCTAATAAACCTGCCTTGCCATTCATACGCAAATGATACAGGATGAGGGCCTCAGGTTTTCTAAAACTATTGCGCACGAGAAAACCAACTTCGGGATTAAATCCTTTACCCAATTCACTATAACCGACGATGACATTCAATTTATTCCACTCATAATTATAATTTAATTTGAAGGAATGATCGTCATCTTTAATACCAGGAGTGATCGATTTAGCCAGGAATCCGGAGATTTGCGCTTTATTTCCCATCCCCCATTTCCCATCTATTGCAAATACTCTATTATAATGATCTTCACCGGGCCCCATACCCTGTTTACTCACAAAAGCCCCACCGATGGTGGTGCGTTTTGCCAATTCATGATTGACGCGTGCGATCGTAAAATTATTTTTGGAGATAGATTGCCCTGCTACATCATCTGTAAACATGGATAGAAATCCAATATTCGTATGATTGATTTTGCCGGATAGTCGAGCACCACCCAGGATCGGCACTAGTGAACCATTGTCGCCTATCCCTAAGCGCCTGCTAAAAAACAAATCCACCTCTCCGGTGCTACCTATGCCGAATAGTCCCGCATTTTCCAAAAAGAAGGGTCGCTTCTCTGGAAAAAATAAATTGAATCGATCGATATTGACTTGCTGATCATCGACCTCTACCTGGGCAAAATCCGTGTTATAGGTAAGATCCAAAGTCATGCTCGGGGTGATGCTGTATTTGATATCCCCACCGATATTGGCATCAGTCTTGGTATCTTTTGGTGTGACTACATTATTAGTGGTGACATTACCCAGGACATATGGTATGACTTTAAGATTGCCCGGGCTTTGAAGTTGAAGGCCGCTGAGTGTGCCTTCCAGAGATAGTCGATATAGATTAAATTCCACCGGAATAGGAGACCAGAAGGCAGCTTCATTGGTTTTCTGGATATTGCGTTGGAAGTTGATGCCCCAGGTCTGATCTTTGCCACTGATATAGCGTAACGTGCGAAATGGAATCGCAAATTCTGCTGACCATCCTATCTCATCGACTTTGGTTTTTACGGTCCAGGATGCATCCCAATTGATGTTGAAGCCACCGATCCGACCGCCTTGTTGCCGATTTGTATTAAAATTGCCCTGGCCTTCATTGTCCACTTGGGCATCATATTCTATACCGGCAGGATTGGTACCGAATACAAAACCATTTTGGCCATCTTTATACGTGTCCAGTATAAATGAAAAAGCGTCTGTAGCATCCAATGCTGCATCTCGCCGCGAATCCGAGATAATAATTTTATCCGGAGTCTGATCGTAACAGATGACTGCTACGTAAAAATATTCTTTAGTGTAAGCCACCCGAATATCTGTCTTTTCCGAAACAGGTTGCCCGGCATTAGGTTGAGTTTGGATGAGGTCCCCAAAAAAAGGAATGTCTTGCCACACCGGATCATTCAGTACCTCACCATCTATGATAGGCAAGGTAGTGATCATAGATGCCTTGGTAGTAGGCCGAGTCCCGGTATATGCAGATGAAACCGGTGTTTGTGCCATAGCGATCGATGAAAACAGAAGACTAAGTACCAACTCCAGTGAACCATTCCATTTCATGCTATTTCATCATGCTTTAGTGATCTATGACGGTCTAAAATAATAAAAAAATCAACATCCAAAAATTGATCGCCTCATTTGCCTTTTGATAAAATACAAGTCATCACCGGAAAATGATCAGAATAATGTACCCTATCGATCGTATAAGAAGTACATTTCAAGTCAGAGGATAATAAGACTTGATCGATGTGTAAAAAAGGTAAACGACCTGCATACGTATAAGCCAATCCATTACCTGCCATCAAAAAAGCATCGCTCATCTTTTTGTTCAATAAATTATAAACATACGAAGAAGGTATATCATTAAAATCTCCCACTAGAACAACCGCATAGGGTGACCCGACCATATGTTCTTTGATGACATCAGCTTGATTTGCACGATGCAGCAGAGCATGTTTATATCGGCGCATGACCCTGGTGATCTTTTGCCATGTATTTTTACCCGGTATTTCTTTTGTTTGCATCAATTGCTCCGTTTGGGTAGATATTCTATTGGATACTAAATGCACATTGTAAATTCGTATCGTATCATGGCCATATCGTATATCGGCCCACGTACAACCATTGCCTAGCGCAGAACTTTTGAGCTCACCCTGATCTAAAATCGGATATTTTGAAAAAATAGGCCAAAGGTTATTGTGTCGTTTAGTCGTGTGACCATACTGGCGCTCCAAAGAATCTTTGATTGTCTTGTACACCGAGGAGCCGGAGTTCCATTCCTGGAAACAAAGCACATCTGCATTTAATGATTTGTAATAGGACCAGCGCGGTTTGACATTGCCAGACAGACTTGACCCAATATTATGAGTGACTAGTCGCAATCCCGTCTGGTTTTGAGATGGTATACTAAGATTGAAAAACGATTTTCGAAACAACCCTGAACATATAATCAACAAGACGACTAAACCCCACACTTTATGGTTTTTAACCACGAGCCCTAAGCCCGTCATCATGATAGCCCAGAGATAGAAATACGGAAAAAGCAATCCCAGGAAGGCAGCAGGCCAATAGAATCGTGGATCTATACTACTGGACCACCAGGACAGGGTCAATATTATCGCACATGGTAATCCAAGTACGAGGAAAATTTTATTAAAAATCTTACTCAATCAAAAACGGTCTAAATATTCACGGGATCGAAGTGTGAAAATAGGTAAAATCCTTGTTGCTACTTACTTTGCCGCATCCTCCAAGACCTTTTTTTCTTCATCCGTCAGGCTTTGGATGCCCTTATTTCTAATTTTATCCAGGATTCTATCGACTTCTTGCTGAGGGGACGATGGTTCTTTATGATTTTTTTTGATCGTTTCGGTCGTGGGAGTTGTAGTGCGCACGCCGCTACCTCGAAGGGGGATGATCTTGCCCTTTTCTTTGATCTTTTTATCGGTCCATGACGCCCAGACGGCAGCTACCCATTCACTGCGGAGAGCCCATACAAACAGTGCTCCCCCGAAGGCGCCACCAAGATGACCGATATGGCCGCCGGTATTTGAGTTTTCAGCCAGTCCTACAAGATCAAGCAAGATAACCCCAAGGGCTATATACTTAAGTCTAACCTCGCCGATGAACAGCAAACGCATAATAAAATCAGGAGCAATGATGGTCGCAGCCAGTACAAAACCCATGACTGCTGCTGAGGCCCCATAAGCTACTAACTCTGGAGCGGGATATTGGAAGGCTCGCGAAAAAATGAAAATGGTAAGGGCTCCTATGAATCCTGAAAATAAATACAAAGGCCAAATGTGTCGATCGCCGAGAAGATCTCCGACGATATTACCAAACCAAAATAGCATCATCATATTCCAGAATATATGCCAGAACCCCAGATGCATAAATAAATGCGTCACAATCACCCACGGATGTCGGAGCAAATAAGAAGGGTCTGTATGTAAGGCCAAGCTATCCGTGATCGCACTAAAACCGGGCGCTCCCGTGCCTTGGGTCATATTAAAACCAATGCGAACCATAAGAAGCAATACAAAGGAGATCCCATTGATCAATATGATCTGATTAAGGCGAGTGCCTTTACTAAATTGGTATTTTAAATCTTGCCAGATCGACTCAAACATGGTACTCCAATATCTTATTTACCAAACTTACGCCAATAAATAATGATCAGCAAGCCAAATAATGCGCCGCCAAGATGTGCAAAATGTGCTACATGAGTTTGAGCCCCTCTAGCAATCATCATAAATTCTAATGCAATACAAAACAATACCAGATATTTGGCTTTCATCGGGATTGGAGGAAAAAGCAACATCAGCTCTTGATTGGGGAAATACATCCCGTATGCCACTAAGATCCCAAATAATGCTCCTGATGCCCCGACTACACTGCCCATATTGGTGCCTGGTAATACCATACTTGCCTCATAATACCAAAATAGGATATGGCAGACGACAGCCCCTAGACCGCAAAATAAATAATAGAATAAAAATCGTTTACTCCCCCAAAAGGCCTCCAACGTAGGACCGAAAGTCACTAACATCAGCATGTTAAAGAAAAAATGACTTAGGCTACCATGCATAAACATGTAGGTGACTAATTGAAAGGGCCTAAACTGGGCAGAACCAGGGAAATAAAGGGCGAGATCCGGGAGGTATTGGTATAATGGTATGTTACTGATTAAGAAAAGGATACCATTAATGATCAATAGCTGTTTGACTACATCAGTCAATCTTATCATGAGGCAAAATTAGTTGATTTTTATCATGTTTTGAAGTTGATTCCTGATAGGTATAAAACGTATTATGAATACCGTCGCTTTCGCTTCTAAAACTCAGGATCCTACAAAAAATGGACGGAGTAGCCTGAGTCTGATGACCTCAATAAGTACAAATCTTGCTTTATTCATGATCTAGGTAGGGTGACACCTGAAGAAGTTATCCAAGAATACGTTGAACAGGGTCAATACGGTGGATATCGAATACTTCTATTTACTAGGGTAGCGCTTTTTCGCAAGATCAAATTTGAATTACTTTTGAGCTCAAACATTACGATATGCAGCGCAATAGTTCCATTGATTTTGTTCGCGGATTGGTCATGCTGATTATGGCGATCGACCATATCCGGGATCTGATCCATGTGACCGGTATGACGCAAGATCCTTTAAACCTTGCTACGACCACGGGACCCTTGTTTATGACCCGGTGGATCACTCATCTTTGTGCGCCCATCTTTGTTTTTCTTTCTGGAGTGTCGGTCTTTCTCGCTTTTAAAAAAGATCAGGATCTAAAAAAGACCCAACGATTTTTATGGACTAGAGGCATCTGGTTGATCCTGTTAGAATATACCATCATTAATTTTGCGATATGGTTTGATCCCTATTACCGCACGATCCTCTCTCAAGTCATAGCTGCTATAGGTTTTGGCTTTATAATCCTTTCTTTCCTTATTCGATGGCCTTCTAAATCGATTTTGATCTCGGGGCTGATCATTCTATTGGGTCATAATGTATTGCAAAATATTGCAGTACCCTCCCAGCCTTGGGTTCAGGCTCTGTGGACTATCGTATATAAGAATGGTATTATACCCATGGGTGCAGACAGAATCTTTTTTATCAATTACCCATTGATACCCTGGTTAGGTATTATGATGACAGGATTTGGTATTGGATATATCTTTCTTTTTGAACAAGCAAAACGAAAACAGTGGTTGTTAAAAATCGGACTAAGCGCCTTAGTGTTTTTTGTCTGCTTTCGTACGTTTAATATATATGGAGATCCATCACCCTGGTCACCTCAGAGCAACATGTTGTTTAGTGTGTTTTCCTTCATTAACGTGACCAAATACCCGCCTTCTATGTTATATGCGCTGATTACATTGGGTATTATGTTTTTATTATTGTATATCGTGGATGGAAACCAAAATAAATTTTTGGATAAGATTATAGTATTTGGGAAAGTACCTTTGTTTTATTATATTCTGCATTGGTATTTGATCCATATTCTGATGCTGTTGCTCATGTTTATTCAGGGATATTCCTTACAAGATTTGAATTTTGCAACATTTGGATTTGGAAGACCAACCGAAGGCGAAAGTGGCCTCAATCTTCTGGGAGTCTATGTGACTTGGGTGATTGTAATCTTGTGTTTGTATCCCTTATGCAAATGGTACGGGACTTATAAAGCTACCCATCCTGAAAAATGGTGGTTACGATATTTGTAATAATCATTCCCGGAGAGGGGATACAGTATCATTATAATTCAAAAGGATGACCCAGATAGATTTATCTTTGTTGATCCAAAGATGAAATTTTTCTTCCGTCTGCTGTTGGGTCTTGCCTGTATCTACTTACTCGGTTTTGCCATCATCTACTTACAACAGGATCGATTTATCTTTCAGCGTCAAATCCTTGCTCAGGATTTTAAATTTACCCACGACGCACAAGAGTTGACGATCCTTTCTGGCGATAGTGTACAGTTGAGTACTTTATTATTCAAAACTGCAGATTCACTCAAGGGTTTAATATTATATTTTCATGGCAATCGACATTCCCTGGAGCGATGGGGTCGCTATGCCCCGGATCTTACTGCATTGGGCTATGATGTGCTCATGATCGACTATAGAGGTTATGGCAAAAGCAGTGGTAGACCTACGGAGACCGGATTATACTTAGATACAGAAGCCGTATATGCCTGGGCCAAAGAAAAATATCCTTTTACGCCATTGATTTATTACGGTCGGTCGCTTGGGACCGGAGCCGCTACTTATCTGGCGACCACCCATCTGCCGGATAAGGTCGTATTAGAGACCCCATTTGATGAATTAAAAAATGTGGTTCCGATTTACTTTAGATTTATGCTGCATCTGATACCTCTACGCCATACTTTTTATAATAATAGACGAATAGCAAACATTGCATGCCCTATACTGATACTGCATGGTACTCAGGATCAGATCGTACCACTATCCTCCGCTCTTGGGCTTAAACCATTATTAAAACCGACTGATCAATTTGTGGTGATTGAAGGTGGTAGGCACAATAATCTTATTCGATTTGAAGCAACGCGAAAAGCCCTTGTGGATTTTTTGAGGTGAGATGTAGATGTTCGATTCACCTCCATGTAGCGGCGACTTCAGTCGCTGGCGATCCCACATTGGGATCGCGTTTAGTATATTACGTTTAGGCCCCTTATGCATCAGCGACTGAAGTCGCCGCTACTAGGACCTCTCTTTGATTTACTGGGGTTGGTTATAAAACTTTCGTTTCTCCCAAGTTTCTATTTTTTTTCGCAAACCCTGACCATATTTAATCTTCAATTAACCTGACATCGTGCTTACTACACTACATTCTGGCTAGATTTGAGGTATATGTCAAATCTTATTTCGATGAAAATTTTCTCCTTTGTTCTGCTGATCTGTTCTTTAGGTATTGCTTGTACTTCGAAGTCATCAGACAAGGATATCATTTTAGAAGTACCCGGTAAAAATAAATTTTGCTCGATAGATGAAAATGGAGTATCCGTATTACCCAGTGGCCGCTATGTGACTCCTGCCGGCAGTTCTATCCGGATTACGCATGATCCATTTGGCATGTCTATTTCGCCGGATGGCAAAAAAGCAGTTACTCTTCATGATGGTGTGCTGACGGTCATTGACTTGACTTCTTTGCAGGCTACCCGAATTCCCAGTTATGACAAAAAAATTAAATCGCCATTTTCTAATGGCTCCTTTCTTGGTGTTGCTTTTGCTCAAGATTCGAAAACGGTTTATTTGAGTGGGGGTGATAATGGGGCAGTCATTCAATATGATACCGATCAATTGAATAGATTAGACTCGATATCCCTAAATGGCAAGGTAGGTGATGTATTTTTTAATCATAGTTTTACTTCCGATCTGGTATTGCATGGCAATGAATTATTGATTACCGATCGGGCTAATTTTAGATTGGTACGATACAATCTGACAAGTAAAAAAATTACTGCCTCTATTCCCACAGGCCGTCAGCCTTTTGGATTGGCAGTGAGCCCGGATGGAGCTATGGCCTTCGTAGCGAATGTAGGTATGTATGCTTATCCATTGATCGATGGCATAACTAAAGAAAACTATGACTCGATGTTGATCTCAAGGCATCCATATGGTGATAATACCAAAGAATCTATTGAAGGCACCATCATCGACGGCAAAAAAATACCCGGTGTCGGCAGTCCTTTATCACCTGAAGCTATGAGCGTATTTGTTATAGATCTCGCTACCAATACAGTAGTCGACAAATTCAAAACCGGTCATCAAATCGGCCAGATGATCGAAGATGCTGAAGTGGTAGGAGGTGCAAGTCCTAATACGGTCGTTGTGAGCAGTACATATGCATATGTGACCAATGCCACGAATGATAATATAGCGGTCATCGATTATAAAAATCATAAGATCATAGATCACATAGCTATTACCGTAGATGCCCGTCTCGATAAGATGAGAGGCTTGTTGCCATTTGGTATGACGATGAGCAAAGATGAAAAAACATTGTATGTGGCGTTATTAGGTTTTAATGCCATAGCTGTAATAGACCTTGATACAAAAAAGACCCGGGGTCTGATCCCCACTGGATGGGGTCCCAGCAGAGTAAAATTATCACCTGACGAATCAGAGATCTATGTGATATCCTGCAGAGGTCTCGGCGCGGGGCCCAATGGCGGTGCAGGCTTTGTAGCGCCATCTCAAGGCACCTATGTCGGAGACATTCAATTGGGAGGTTTTCAAAAAATCCCGATGCCCGATCAAAAACGGTTAGATCAATATACTCAACAGGTACTGAACAATACCTTTGTAGCTACCAATATTACAAGTGATCGATCAAATCCTTTACCACACTTGCCCCAAGCGTATCCATCACCCATTAAACATATAGTATACATCACCAAAGAAAACAGGACCTACGATGAAGTCTTTGGTCAATTGAAAGGTGCTGATGGGGATAGTACGCTTGCAAAATTTGGGGTAAACTGTGAGTACACGATGCCTGATTCGGTGCGGTCAAAATATATTGGCATGAAGGTGTCACCCAACCATCATAAAGTCGCCAAACAATGGGCTTTCAGTGACAATTTTTATTGTGATAGTGATGCCTCCATACATGGACATCACTGGATGATGGGGGTTATTCCCAATGAGTGGGTTGAAGCCAACTCCAGTGTTTCAAAAACTTCAAATTATTTTTCCAAAGCGCCCGGAAGAATTTTTCCAGGATCGACTGGCAGCATGGACCCTGAAGACTATGCTGAAATCGGAGGCCTCTGGGAAGCACTCGAGCGAAAAAATATTTCTTTCTATAATTTTGGCGAAGCCAATGAGACGGCTCATGTGCGGGAGTCGTGGTTGGATACGGCCACCGGAGCTGCACATGGGGTGATGGTGCCTATGCAAAAAGCATTATTTACTCGTACCAGTCATAATTATGCAGGTTACAATACCAATATCCCGGATCAATTCAGGATGAACCAATTTGAAGCGGAGTTTACTAAGATGTGGCTCAATGGAAAAGATACCATGCCTGCCCTCATTACGATACAAGTGCCTAATGATCATGGCGCCGGACTCAGACCCGAAGATGGTTATATGCATCGGGGTTCATTTATGGCAGATAATGATCTGGCCGTCGGCAGAATACTTCATTTTTTATCGCGTACTCCCTATTGGAAAGATATGTTAGTGATCATTACCGAAGATGATCCACAGGGAGGTGTAGATCATGTCGATGCGCATCGCAGCATCCTCATGATGGCTGGCCCGTATGTCAAAAGAGGTCATATCAGTCATACTCACGCTAATTTTGGTTCGATCCTCAAGGTGATTTACAATATTTTAGGCATCCCCTATGTCAATCAGTATGACGCTACCGCATCCTTATTGCAAGATTTTTTCACAAGCCAGCCTGACTATTCCACTTACGACCTGGAGATGCATGACCCTCGAGTGTTTGATGTGACCAAGGCTATGAAAAAGTATCATCGGGACATTGATTGGCGAAAAGTGATTCAAGGTCCGGCTATGGATGATGTAGGAGTGATCAAAAAAGATTTTGGCAAGTAAAGGGACAGAATCAGAAGACAGATTCAGATTCAGATCTGAGTCTGACTACTGAGTCTGAGTCTGTCTTCTGAGTCTGAGTCTGTCTTCTGACTACTGAGTCTGAGTCTGTCTTCTGACTGCTGAGTCTGAGTCTGTCTTCTGACTGCTGAGTCTGAGTCTGTCTTCTGACTGCTGAGTCTGAGTCT
>JANOWJ010000108.1:0-24582 GCA_031417835.1 Saprospiraceae bacterium
TGCTTGAGGTTAAATGGAGACATATCCCCAAAATAAGCGCTGACAGTTGGACCACCTCCAATGACGGCACTTTGCCCATATCCAGCTACAGAATATATGCAATAAATTGATAATATTATCAATATTTTATATATGATTTGGTGCATTTGCTTAGATCAAATTTAAATAAATTTTGAACTACTCAACATAATATACTTTGAACTAATTCGTTCTTGCAGTTATATCGTTAGAATTAAATTGTATAAATATTTGAACTTCATACGTATAACCTAGGTTCTACCTCTTAGGAATAATTTGAGGAGCCTGTCTTTTGATTGAATTTTTTATTCATTTCTAGCATCTAATTAAAGATTAGAAACTCTTAGGTGATCATTATTATAATACCTATTTTTAATAAAAAATAGAGGATTTATGAAAAATCAACTTCTGAGTTGCATTTGTTTATTCATTTCTGGCTGCTTACTCGGTCAGGTAAAAAAGGCAACTGAAATAGCTGAAGGCCAAGGTCCATATCCACAGCTTATCATAAGGGGTGTGACCCTGATCAATGGCAATGGGGCTCCTCCGATAGGACCCTTAGACATCGTCATTGAGCAAAACCGCATCAAGCGAGTTGCCCAAGTAGGTTATCCAGGAGTAGCAATAGATAGCGCTAGTCGTCCTAAACTCATGAGCGGCGGCAAAGAAATCGATGCTCACGGCATGTATGCCTTGCCTGGATTTATAGATATGCATGGCCATATCGGGGGTAGAGCCCAAGGTGCTGATGCAGATTATGTTTTTAAATTATGGCTGGCACACGGTATCACTACGATACGGGATCCGAGTGCAGGCAATGGCTTAGACTGGGTGTTGGATCAGAAAGCTAAATCGAACAAAAATAGCATCACCGCCCCAAGAATTATGGCCTACACGGCTTTCGGTATGGGCTCAAAAGAACCCATCACCACCGCTGAACAAGCTAGAATTTGGGTACGGGAAAATGCTGCTAAAGGTGCAGATGGGATAAAGTTTTTTGGAGCCAATCCTGAAATCATGCAAGCTGCGCTGGAAGAAAATAAAAAACTAGGCTTACGATCAGCTTGCCATCATGCTCAGATGGATGTAGCTCGGTGGAATGTGGTTAATTCTGCTAGAGCGGGCCTTACGAGCATGGAGCACTGGTATGGCCTGCCGGAAGCTTTGTTTGATGACCGCACCTTGCAAGACTATCCAGCAGATTACAATTACTCCAATGAGCAAGATCGATTCAGTCAGGCTGGCAAATTATGGAAGCAAGCCGCCAAACCTGGAAGTGAGAAATGGAATTCAGTGATGGATGAATTACTAGCACTTGACTTCACTCTAGATCCTACTTTTAATATCTATGAAGCGAATCGTGACCTATCGCGAGCGAGATTGCAAGAATGGCACCAAGAGTACACGATGCCCAGTCTGTGGAGATTTTATGCACCCAGCCGAATATCCCACGGTTCATACTGGCATAGCTGGGGTACCGAACAAGAAGTAGAGTGGAAGGAAAATTATAGGATTTGGATGTCATTTGTCAACGAATTTAAAAACAAAGGTGGACGCGTGACGGTAGGTACTGATTCAGGTTTTATTTATCAATTGTATGGGTTTTCATACCCAAGAGAGTTGGAGTTATTAAGAGAAGCAGGTTTTCATCCGTTAGAAATCATCCGAAGTGCAACCCTATATGGAGCGCAAGCACTCGGATTGGATAAAGAACTTGGCACCATCGAAATAGGCAAACTCGCCGATATCGTCCTATTAGATCAGAACCCTTTAAAAAACATTCAAGTGTTATATGGCACCGGAGCGGTCTCATTAAATGAAAAAAATCAAGTCGAGCGGGTAGGTGGGGTCAAATACACTATTAAGGATGGTATAATTTATGATGCTAAAAAACTATTGGAAGATGTACGACTGATGGTGGCTAAAGAAAAACAAGATTCGGGAGAAACTATTTTACAACCTGGCGTGATTAAAAAGTCTTAATCATGGAATGTATTTGCTAATCTGAAATTTCATGTCTCAAAAGACAGTAGCCGTATATGATCTTTAATCCTTTCGATGCTAGCTTTTATCAATCCACTAGAACAAAACTTGCTCGGGCATTGCCTCCTGCGAGTATAGCTATACTACACTCCAACGATAAAATGCCCTGTTCAGGAGATCAGTTTTTTCCTTTCAGGCAACATAAAGACCTTTTAAAATTGTGCGGCATCTATCAGGAAGAGACAGCACTTGTCCTTTTTCCGGATCACCCGGAACTGGAAAAACGAGAGATCCTGTTCATTCGCAAGACTAATGATCATCATAAAACCTGGGAGGGCGACACCCTTCAAAAAGAGGACGCTAAAAGAATATCTGGTGTAAGTCAGATCTATTGGTTTGATCAATTTGAAACCATCGTTTTTCCAATGGTCACCAGAGCCGAAAAGATTTACTTAAATTCCAATGAGAAAGGACAATATCCTCAACTCATCCAGTCTAGAGATGTGAGATACGGCGAAAAACTAAAGCGTCAGTTTCCATGGCATGACTACTGCCGCCTGCAACCGATCCTCCGTCAATTAGCACTTATAAAAACCAAAGAAGAAATCCATGCCATAAAACAGGCTGTAAAGCTCACTGGTGACACTTGGAATTCAATTTCCGCAGCGACGAAACCTGGCATGTATGAATATGAAATAGCCGCCTTGATCACTTATGAATTTGAACGACAAGGTGCTATCCATGCCTTCGAGCCTATAGTCGCCTCTGGAGCTTCCGCTTGCGTATTACATTACAAAACCAATCATCATAAATTAATAAAAAACGACTTGTTGCTCGTAGACTTTGGAGCTGAATGGAATGGATATGCAGCTGATATGACTCGGTGCAAAGCTGTAGACGGGACGATGACTAGCAGGCAGTTTATGATATATGATCAAGTCCTTCATTTATACCAAATAGCTCGTTCTATGATGAAGCCAGGCGGTACCATTGCCGCTATTAATGATGAACTTTTAGCGTATACGGCTGATGCATTACTTCAGCTCGGAGTCATTAAAAAAGTCGATCTTGATGATAACAAGGATATTGTAAAAAAATTCTTACCTCATGGAGTAGCTCATTTCTTAGGAATGGATGTCCACGATTATGGGGATCGATATATCCCATTGGCACCCGGCATGATCATTACCTGTGAGCCGGGCATATATATTCATGATGAAGGTATCGGTATCCGGCTAGAAAATGACATCCTGATCACTAAGGATGGTCATGAAGATCTCATGGCAAATTATGAACTTTGATCGACCAAGCGATGATATGAAATAGCTATTAAGCAGCTAAGCCACTTATCAAAATAACTACCTCATCATGGAGCACCTCTACATATCCCTCCATGATGTCAAAGTAAGCAACGGTTTCTTTAAGATCTGTTACCTTAATTTTACCTTTATCCAAAGCTGCTACGATGGCGGCATGCCTGCTCCTGATTTCAAATTGTCCTCCTATAGCAGGAACCTTGACAGATTTCACGGCGCCATTATAAAGTTCTTTTTCAGGAGTAAGTATGAGTAAATTCATCTTGATAGACTTAAGCAGTAGCCTCAGCAATTAATTTTTTACCTTTTTCGATTGCGTCATCGATAGTACCTACTAGGTTGAATGCAGCCTCTGGATATTCATCGACTTCGCCATCCATGATCATATTAAATCCTCGGATCGTTTCTTCGATAGGCACCAATACACCTTTCATACCTGTAAATTGTTCTGCAACAAAGAATGGCTGAGACAAGAACCGCTGTACTCGTCGCGCTCTTGTGACTATAAGTTTGTCTTCTTCTGACAATTCTTCCATACCTAATATAGCTATAATGTCCTGGAGCTCATTGTATCGCTGCAATATATTTTTTACGCGTTGGGCGCATGAATAATGTTCCTCACCTATGATCAATGGATCAAGGATTCTGGATGTAGAATCCAGCGGGTCTACCGCAGGATATATACCGAGTGAAGCGATCTTACGACTCAATACTGTGGTAGCATCCAAATGGGCAAACGTAGTAGCCGGGGCAGGATCGGTCAAGTCATCCGCAGGCACATATACGGCCTGTACGGAAGTGATAGAGCCTCTTTTTGTAGAAGTAATCCTCTCCTGCATCAATCCCATCTCTGTAGCTAAAGTGGGTTGATATCCTACTGCAGATGGCATACGACCTAGGAGGGCTGAAACTTCTGAACCAGCTTGAGTAAATCTAAAAATATTATCTATAAAAAACAGAATGTCTCGTCCTCCTTTAGGATCGCTAAGATCCCCATCTCGAAAATATTCAGCTACGGTAAGTCCCGATAAAGCTACACGGGCTCTGGACCCTGGAGGCTCATTCATCTGGCCAAAAACTAAGGTAGCTTGTGATGATTCTAAAGCATTTTTATCAACTTTGCTCAAATCCCATCCCCCTTTTTCCATGGAATGTTTGAATTCTTCACCGTATTTGATTACACCGGATTCGATCATCTCGCGCAGCAGATCATTGCCTTCACGTGTTCTCTCTCCCACCCCTGCAAATACGGATATACCTTCATAGGCCTTTGCGATATTGTTGATTAACTCCATAATCAATACGGTCTTGCCTACACCTGCCCCACCAAAAAGTCCAATCTTCCCGCCTTTCATATAAGGCTCGATGAGATCGATTACTTTAATTCCGGTAAACAAGACTTCTTTTTCAGTGGACAAATTTTCATACAAAGGAGGTTTTCGGTGAATCGGCGCGCTATTTCCTTCTTTGGACACTGTACCTATACCATCAATAGCTTCTCCAACTACATTAAATAATCTGCCTTTGATAGCGTCGCCGGTAGGCATAGTAATATTGGCTCCAGTATCTATGACCTCGATGCCTCGTCTGAGTCCATCCGTGGAGTCCATGGCGATAGCCCGGACAGTATCTTCACCCAAATGTTGTTGAACTTCAAGGATAAGGTCTTTGCCATTTGCTTTTTTGATCAACAAGGCATTTAAGATGGGTGGTAATTTAGAATTTTCACCTTCGAAACTTACATCCACCACCGGACCGATCACCTGCTTGACTCTACCAACGTTTGCCATATATTTTATTCTTTGATAATGAGTATGTTATATTCTAATTTGATCTAAAACGCTGCAAAGATATCATTAGTTTTTGGAATTTAAATGCATGGATATATAGATAATCTGCCGGTCATTTTATTCTCCAGTTTCAGGAGCCTCCATCACTGCAGGGGCTTCTTCTGTTTGGGGATTATTAATCCAAAAATTATTAAGCCCTTCTCCCAATACTATATTGATTTTCTGCTGATTAAGCAATTCTAACATAGCTAGAAAGGTAATTATCGCATGAATTCTGTTTTCACATCCGACAAAGATGTCCTCAAAATTAACTTTTCCTTTCTGGCTAATCAAGTCTTGAATAAATTCCTGCTGATCGAGTATTGTGTACAAAAAATTATAAACGCGATGTACATATTTTCGTTCTTCAAACTGTGTGACCATTCTTTCAAAAGCCTTCATCAATTTGAATAGGGTCACTGACTCCCATTCTGCCTCAATAAAAGCCTTCTCTGCAAATTTTTTCAGTTCATGATCTATATTTCCCCGAGCTGCTTGCTGCATCCGGCGAAGTTCAAGGGATTCAAACTCCTCCAGCACGCTTTTATAGCGTTTATATTCCATCAATCTCTGTACTAATTCCTGACGGGGATCAATTTCATTTCCTTCGTCATCGATCTCCTTTCGGGGCAGGAGCATTTTAGCTTTGATGCGCATCAAGGTAGCAGCTACCAGGATAAATTCGCTGGCAAGATCCAGATTGAGCTGCTCCATCTGATGAATGTAATCCAAAAAATCATGGGTGATCTTGGCGATTGGGATATCATATATATCCAATTCATCTCTTTCAATAAAAAAAAGCAGGAGGTCAAAAGGACCTTCAAATTGTTTAAGTTTTATCGTAAAAGACATTGAGATGACATTGATTCAAAAAGGGCTGCAAAAATAGCTTAAAGTACGGCAAAAATAGCCCTTCGATAGAAAATATTCCGAGGTATTCCGTTCTGGCTAAAAATGTCGTATTTAAACAGAATTATTAATAGTTGATACCTTCAATGCTCCCGGAGGCTAAAAATCCAGCTAGGCATTATGATGGACCCATTTTGAAGCAGTGGATGGAACCAATCGATCAGAATGCCCGACTCTACAATACTACAATCACGAGATGTCATTGGGACAAAGTAGAAGGCTGATTTAAATAGTATCCTCTAAAGATAGATCCATTGTTCCAAGTGCATATACGATACGTTTACAAACCCATACACTTAATTTTTAAGTGGACAAAGTCCTGTCTGGTCTAAATATTTATAGCGTGAACATTAAATCCTAGGACACTGCCTATCGCTTCAGAACTCGTTGGTTTGTTATTTACAGATATTTAGAAGTTCATAAAAATATAATCAAAATGCAGAAATTACTCTAGGATATGGTCGATATTTGCAACTATGTCGATTTCAAGCAATCAGGTAGATATATTCAAAGAAGAAGTACTGCTGAAGTTTCAGCTTTTCAATAGTTTGTTTACTTCACTGCCATTTCAAAAAATTGAGAAGACTGGTATTTTACTCTCCCTACTGGTCACCTATTGTGACGATGGCTACAGCAAGGGAAAAAGCCCCAAAGAAATCATTGATTATTTTTTTAAAAGCCAAACAGATTACATCGAAGAGAAAGATAAACTGGATCTATTGTTTCGATTCATACAATATGGTGAACGGCAAGTAGTTTTATTTGATGCCCTGGAGGATGCTGCATATGGACTTACCCATGACCTCGAGGGTCCCGGATCCCTTAGGCAAATCGAAAACGAGACCAAGTCCAAAGGGTTAACTTCTGAATTGGCGACAAGACTAAAAGATTTTGCAGTGCGACTTGTCCTGACCGCTCATCCTACTCAATTTTATCCTGATTCCGTATTGGGCATTATCCATGATCTCAGCAAGTGTATAGCCCGAAATGAAATCACTGAAATTAATTTATTACTTCAACAATTAGGTAAAACTCCTTTTTTCAAGCAGGTGCGCCCTTCTCCGGTGGACGAAGCGAATAGCTTGATCTGGTATTTAAAAAATATTTTTTATCCTGCCATAGGTCGTATCAATCAAAGAGTGATCCGGTTGGTGCCTGAGACTGCCAAAGAACAAGAACCGCTGATTCATTTAGGATTTTGGCCTGGAGGGGATCGAGATGGCAACCCTTTTGTCACCACCGCCACTACCCGGGAAGTGGCTCAAAATTTAAAATCGAACCTACTGCAATGTTATGTGGAGGATATACAAGCATTACAACATAGATTGACTTTTAAAAATGTAGATAGCCTGCTTATCAAGATTGAGAAAATGGTGAGCGCATTATATACAGGTAAAAATGTAACGTATTCAAAAACTAATCTGCTGACTGATTTATTTGATGTACGATCGATTATAGTCAGTGAGCACGATAGCTTGTTTTTAGAGTTGGTGGATTCTCTCATAGCCAAAGTGCAATCATTTGGATTTTATTTTGCATCACTAGACATTCGTCAAGAAAGCAGTGTTCATAAAGAGGTGATTGAGTCATTGATTCCATTTACAGATGCACCTACTTTATCATATACCAGCCTTGATGTTGCACATAAAATTGCGTTGCTGACCTCTGTCCTTAGTCTGACCTCAGAACCTATCAAGGAAAATGAGCCCCTATTGATCGACACTGTGCATACGATCCGTACTGTGCGAGAAATACAAACCTCTTCCGGCGAATTAGCCTGTCATCGATACATCATCAGCCAATGCAACTCTGCAGTAAATGTATTAGAAGTGTTTTTCTTAATTCGCACGATTTGGAATAGCGTCGATATCAGTGTCGATATCGTACCCTTATTTGAAAAGATTGATGACTTACAGCATGCCGGTGACATCATGCAACAATTATATAGCAATCCCATTTATAGAAGTCATTTATCCAAAAGAGGTGATAATCAGACTATTATGTTAGGATTTTCCGATGGGACAAAAGACGGAGGCTACCTTATGGCTAATTGGAGTATCTATGAAGCCAAAGAAATCCTGACTACAGTGTCGCGACAATTTGGAATTAAAGTTTTATTTTTTGATGGTCGTGGTGGCCCTCCGTCTCGAGGCGGCGGCAAAACACATAAATTTTATGCCTCACTGGGTCACAAAATATCAAATACCGAAATCCAATTGACGATTCAAGGTCAAACAGTGAGCAGCAGTTTTGGAACCTCCGAATCTGCTCAATTTAATATGGAACAGTTACTCAATGCCGGGATTTACAATGATATTCTGGCAGATCACTCCAATACACTGACTAATAAACATAGGGAATTGATCTCTGAGATGGCTAAGATCGGATATGAGGCATTCAAACAATTAAAGACCCATCCCCGATTTATCTCTTACCTCACCGTGATCAGTCCTATCAATTTCTATAGTGAAACCAATATCGCCAGCAGACCTAGCAAACGGAAGTCTAATGAGAAATTAGTCCTTGAAGATTTGAGAGCTATCCCCTTTGTAAGCTCATGGACTCAAATCAAACAGAATGTACCCGGCTATTATGGAGTCGGGGCGGCACTGGAACAAATGCATAATCAAGGCCGCTGGGCAGAAGTGGAAGATCTTTATCAGTCTTCCTTGTTTTTTAAAACCCTCATTGAAAACAATGAGATGGCCATGAAAAAATGTTTCTTCCCCCTCACTGCTTACCTGGAAAAAGATCCAGAGTATGCGGGACTTTACAAAATGATATATGAAGAAAATCAACGTACCGAACGATTTTTGCTCCTCCTCACAAAACATAAGACTTTGATGGAAGACTATCCATCAGATGCGCTGTCCATAGATATGCGGGAGCGGATCGTACAACCTCTACTCACCATCCAACAGTTCGCATTGATGCAACTGCGCAAGCCGGAGTACCAAGACCACGAACTAAGGCCAGTGTATGAAAAACTCATCATCAGAAGTTCGTTTGGCATCATCAATGCTGCCAGAAATTCGGTCTGAGAAAGGCAGATTATAGTCCTGGATCAAAGTCTAATTTACATTGTCACAGATTATATTTACCGCTCGTTGAGTCTTTTTTATTATAGTACATTTTTACACCTTTTTTACTCCAACTTTCTTTCACCAATCAGCGTTTTATCTACTATCTTCGTTTAATTAATTAATGTCTATTGTGTTGAATTTTAACTATTTGGAGCGTATTAGGCTTTGGAAAAAAATCATCTTTTTGATTTTCTGCTTTGGTTCGAGTTTGACGACAATAGGTCAAACTTCCTTAGAGGGTAAAGTGATAGATGAAAATAAAGATCCAGTGATCGGGGCCATTGTCATCCTTTATAAAAGTGGCGTTCAGAAAGGCGGCACTGCGACGGATGTAGATGGCAATTATAGCCTAAGTAATATTGATCCCGGGACCTATGATGTAGAATTCAGTTTTATTGGTTATCAAACCCGACGCTTCACCAATGTCGTCGTATTTGCAGGCAAATCAAATCGCCTACAGGCTGAATTAATCACTGGCGTACTGCTCAATGAAGTCGTCATCACCGAATATAAGGTGCCCCTGATCCAACAAGATAATACGACTTCAGGTGGCACGATCACCTCAGAACAGATCAGAAACTTGCCAACTAAAAGTATCAATGCACTCGCTGCGACGACTGCTGGCATAGCGTCGCAAGATGGAGGTGCTTTAAATATACGTGGATCTCGATCCAATGCTACCAATTATTACATTGATGGCATTAGGGTCAATACCAATTTAATCCCGCAGACTGAGATTGATCAGCTCCAGGTGATCACTGGTGGCGTCGAGTCCAAGTATGGCGATGTCACCGGAGGAGTCATCTCGATTACAACTAAAGGTCCTAGCAATAAATTCACCGGTGGACTTGAATTGGAGTCCTCTCAATACCTAGATCCGTACGGATATAATCTTTTGAATTTTAATTTTAGTGGGCCCATTTTGAGAAACAAAAAGGGTATTTCCATTTTAGGATATCGACTCGCTGGACAGTATCGTCGTCAAGAAGATGATAATCCATCCACTACAGGCACCTATTATACGACCAAAGCCAAATTAAACGAACTAGAAGCAGATCCTATTAGACGACTACAAGGAGTTCCACTTTCAAGTGCAGAGTTTCTCACATTGGATGATGTAGAATTGCACAAAGCAAGAATCAATGAACTCGATACCCGTATGGATCTCACTGCCAAAGTGGATGCACGCCTTAGTAAAAAAATAGATATTAGTTTCACAGGGGCATTTGCCAACAATCGAGATCGATTTTCTCCAAGTAATGGTTGGAATTTATTGAACTATGACAACAATCCTATTTCAAATCTTCAGACTTATCGTGCAGGATTTAAATGGCGCCACCGGCTCAGCGTAAATTCTTTAGAGCCCTCCACTAGTAAAAGAAAAAGTAAAGGAAACAATCAAATCTTTAGAAACGCTATCTATACTTTACAAGCAGGATATGAAAAGTCTAATTCCGGAAATATGGACTTTAGACATGGAAACAATCTGTTTAATTATGGCTACATCGGCAATTTTGATGTAACCTGGGTCCCTGCGGAGGGTGAATCAACATATAGTCGGGGTCCTTTTCCAGGATTAGCGCATGCAGGATATCTACAACAGCTCAACGGCTTCACCCCTAGTACAATTAATAACACCTTGGCCAACTACAACAAAGGTCTGGATGGAAACACGCTTGAAAATTATTATACCTACAATGGAACAGTGTCCAACAATTATAATTCGGCCTGGCGATTACATACTAATGCCGGGGCGGTATACAACAACAATGGCATAGGCGAAAACACTACGCTGACTTTTAATGGCGAAGGTAGTTTTGATTTGTTTCCCGGAGGATCGGACAAAGGCAGACATAATATCCAAATGGGATTTGTATATGAAGCCCGTGAAAATAGATCCTGGAATATCAATCCCAATGGATTATGGACTATAGCCCGATTACAAGCCAATAATCATATAAAAGGTGTGGATACCTCTAAAGTCATTGGTTCTTTCACTGGTCTGGGCACACCATTTATATATGAAAAATTTCAAACCAAGATAGAAGAGGACAATGATTTATTGTTTTATAAAAGAGTGCGTCAACTGACCGGACAAAGTTTGAATGACTATGTCAATGTAGATGGTATCAAGCCCGAGGATCTTAGACTAGATATGTTCGCCGCAAGTGAATTGACCGATCAAGGTATTTTGGATTATTTCGGCTATGACTATTTAGGGAATAAACTTAAAGGCAAGCCCAAATTTGATGATTTTTTTACAGCGGTCGATGCAGAGGGCCGTCGCACTTTTGTAGTAGCTCCAAACAAACCGATTTATTCCGCGGCATATATCCAAGATAAATTCAACTATAAAGATCTTATATTACGATTGGGCGTGCGTATCGATCGATATGATGCAAATACAAAAGTATTAAAGGATCCGTTTTCTCTGTACGAAATCACTCAGGCTAAAGACTTTTTTGCAGCTATCGGAGAGCAAAAACCAACTGCGGTGGGTGATGACTACCTTGTCTATGTGACTGGTAAAAACTCTAATAATGTGAAAGCATATCGCAAGGGAGAACAATGGTATTTTCCAAATGGAGCTTTAGCCAATGATGGCTCAGTCCTTTTTGGTGGTGAAGTGGTAACTCCTAAACTTAAAGATCCCAATTCTAATATCCGATTAAAATCATTTGATCCTAGTCAGTCCTTTACTGATTACAAACCTCAGATCAGCATCATGCCTCGTCTGGCATTCTCTTTTCCGATTTCCGACGATGCCAATTTTTTTGCTCACTATGATATATTAGTGCAGCGGCCGCCTTCCAATACCATAGCCACTGCATTAGACTACTATTATTTTGAAGATCCATCTCGTACTCCTTCCAACAATCCAAATCTCAAACCAGAAAAGACCATAGATTATGAAGTAGGTTTTCAACAAAAACTTAGCAATTCCTCCGCGTTAAAAATAGCTGCCTATTATAAAGAGATGCGGGATATGATCCAAAGCCGGACCTTTTTATACATTCCATCCCCAGTCAATTCTTATGATGGTTACGGAAATATTGATTTTGGTACTGTGAAAGGGTTTAGTTTTCAGTATGATCTTCGACGAACAAATAATATAGAAATCCAGGCAAATTACACCTTACAATTTGCAGACGGCACTGGATCCAGCGCGACTTCATCCAGAGGATTAAATACTCGTGGAAATATTAGAAGCCTTAATCCCCTCAACTTTGATGAACGGCATCGATTGGTAGGCGTCATGGATTATCGATATGGATCTGGTTTGAGCTACACCGGGCCTAGAGTCGGCACCACGCAATTGTTTGCAAATGCCGGTATCAATTTACAAGCAAGCACTGTGAGTGGCAGGCCCTTCACTAAACTTCAACGAGCTCAACCATTGTCTGGTACAGGGTTTGCCGGTGCTATCAATGGGTCACGACTTCCTTGGTCTTTTAACTTGGATGGTCGTATCGACAAAAGTTTTATTGTCGGTGGTAAAGCCTCTAAATTTCCATTATCTATCAATGTTTATTTAAGAGTTCAAAATATATTGAATCGCAAAAATGTATATGGCGTATATCCTGTGAGCGGCTCACCGGAAGATGATGGCTATCTCACATCCAGCGATGGCAAATCAGCACTCAATACCGTATCGACTACCGGCAGAGATGTCAATGCATATCTAGCCTCATACCAATGGGCTGAACTGAATCCGGGATTTTATTCATTACCCCGCAGGATGTTCCTAGGGGCAATTATTGAATTTTAAAATGCAAAGCACAACTATGAAATGCAATCGATTTTATTTTTTAGTGCTGTTTTGTCTGGTGGCTTTCACTGGTATGACATTACCTAATTATCCTCTTAAACCATCCAAACTTGATGAGCTAAAACAAAGATTATCTCCCAGGGCAGATTGTGCACCATCTACTTCCTCGATCGATATGGCCATCAATAATGTCCGGGCGCGGCTCCTGGGAGGTGGTGATGTGTGGTGGGATTTACAGACTGGCAAATATGTAGTACCAAAAGTACAGCCAGGATCGGGCGTACCTGAAGTATCATCACTATATGCAGGTGCAGTTTGGTTGGGTGGCTTCGACCCAGTAGGCAATTTAAAACTCGCTGCCCAAACTTTCAGGCAAGGCAGTCGAAATGATTTTTGGCCAGGCCCCTTAGATCCGGTCAAAGGAACGATAGAGTTAGATACCTGTGCAAAATGGGACAAACATTTTCAAGTATTGGGTGAAAATATTGCTATACATCTCAAGGCCTATGTAGATGCAGTTACTAACGGTACGGCCTTAGATTGCAAGAAAATACCTGAGGATGTGTTAGGTTGGCCGGGCCGGGGTAATCCATATTTTAAAGGTCTTCACGGTTTTGAATTGCCAAATACCAGTCAGGGACTCGCAGCTTTCTATGATCAGGATGGCGATGGCAGATATAATCCGTGCAAAGGAGACTACCCTATCATCGAAGTACGTGGATGCAATGCGCCGCAGTATCCGGATGAGATGACCTTTTGGATTTATAATGATGCTGGTGGTATTCATACTCAGACGCAAGGCAAGCCGATTCAAATGGAAATCCAAGTGCAAGCCTTTGCTTATGCTACCAATGATGAAATCAACAATATGACTTTCCAACGGTACAAATTGATCAATCGGGCGACACAAAGTATAGACAGTACATTTTTTGCCATGTTTGTAGATCCTGATCTAGGATGTGCTACTGATGATTACATCGGCTGTGATGTAAGCCGATCTATGGCATATGTCTATAATGAGGACGCTACAGATGGCGAAACCGGCTGTGCTTGTCCACAAGGGGTAAACACATACTGCGAAGATGTACCGATCTTGGGAGTCGACTATTTCCGAGGGCCCTTGGATGAATTTGGTAAAGAGATCGGAATGTCCTCCTTTACGTATTACAACAATCTACAAATCGGAAATTGGCCAAATGCGATGACTGATCCTGATAATGCTCAGGAATATTATAACTATATGTCTGGGTCATGGAAAGATGGCACTCCATTTTCAAATGGTGGCACGGGCTATCAAATTGGAGGCCAACCAAACGATTTTGCATTTCCCGATGCTCCCAATAGTTCCAGAGGATGGTCTATGTGTACTGCTAATCTGGATTTTGGAGACAGACGCACTGTGCAGGCTTCAGGCCCTTTTCGGTTGGACCCGGGAGCTGTCAATGAATTGATCATTGGGGTAGTATGGATACCTGATATGGATTATCCTTGTCCTAATATTGATCGACTCACCTCCGCCGACGATATAGCCCAGGCCTTATTTGATAATTGTTTTGATATCACTGACGGTCCGGATGCCCCAGATTTAGACATTATCGAATTGGATCAAGAATTGATTGTCTTGTTGACCAATGATGAATTAAAATCAAATAATGCCCGAGAAGCATATCAAGAAGTAGATCTCCAGGCACCAAAGGGAGTCACGGACAGTTTGTACCTATTTGAGGGTTATAAGATTTTTCAATTAAAAAGTGCAGATGTTGGCATTGCAGACATCGATGATGTCAATAGAGCCCGATTGATTTTTCAATCTGATATAAAAAATGGTATTCAAAATATCTACAATTGGAAATCAGTACCCGATCCTAACTCGGCGAATCCAGTGTGGATACCGGAGATCAAAGTAGAAGCACAAGATGGTGGTGTACGCCATAGTTTCCTAGTCAAAGAGGATCAGTTTGCATCCGGTGATCGTACCCTCATCAACCATAAAAAATATTACTTCACTGCTATTGCTTATGCACACAATAGTTATGCCCCATTTAATCCCAGAGATATCATTGGACAACGAAAACCCTATCTTGAAGGTCGTCGTAATATAAGGACTTATGTGCCGATCCCGCGTCCCATCGTCAGTAGCAACATCCTCAGTAAGTACGGCAATGGCGCAGAGATTACCCGATTGGATGGTATAGGTGCCGGAGGTGTATTTCTGGATATGAATGACGATACAAAAAAAGCTATCCTGGAGAAAAAATTTGATGGAAAAATTAAATACAAACCTGGCCGAGGCCCTCTTACAGTCAAAGTATTCAATCCATTGGAAGTAAAAGATGGGGAATACGTACTTACGTTTACAGATGCCGATCCAAATAATAAAACACTAGATCCACCAGTAAGATGGCGCTTGATCAATACCAAAGAGCCTTCTAAGGTCATCCTATCAGAGACGACCCTAGATAAACTCAATGAGCAATTGATCGCTGAGTTTGGATTTTCTGTAACCGTGGGCCAGTCCATAGATGCAGGCGATGCCCCTTTGGGTACCAATGGAGCCATCGGTGCTGAGATTGTATACAAAGATCCGAATAAACCAAGATGGTTTGCCAATATCCCTGATGCCAGCGGAGTCACCAATTATATCAAAACAGGCAAAAATGAAGTTGATTTTCTTTTAGATCAAAAGTCAGCTTTATCGACTCTTGGCGGTGGTACATTGTTTGTACCGTATTATCTCACAGATTTTAGAGTAGGTGATCCAAACAATCCGTATGTCTCACCATCATGGATGGATCCTGGTGATGGCTTCAAAATCATGCGAGAAAATCCCCTATTTAAGTTGCAAAATTTAAATAATGTAGACATTGTGCTTACCCCGGATAAAACATTATGGAGCAGATGTGTAGTCGTAGAGACTGCTTCGCCGTTTTATTTTTCTTCGGCTTTGGGTTTAGGCATTCCAACACTATTGGACACCAAAAACATGGACTTACGCAAAAGCCCATCAGTAGGTAAAGATGATGCTAACAGTGATGGCATAGCTGATCGGGATAATGACGGAGTCGGTATGTCTTGGTTTCCTGGATATGCCATAGATGTAGAATCCGGAAAACGTTTAAATATATTTTTTGGCGAAAACACCGTTTACGATGGACGCCTTTTCCCCCAAGGATTTGATGATCAAAAACCTATCGGCGGAGATATGATGTGGAATCCCACCTCACAGGCTGTAATTCAAACAGGAGGCTCCACTACACTCTTTAATGTATTATTAGGAGGTCAACACCATATCTATGTCACCTTGCAGGAATATGACGAATGTAAACTGCTTAGAGATCGCTTGACCGCAGGAGGTAGTATTTTGAAAAAATTACCAGGCCTTAGAGATGTCACCTGGACATGTATGCCCATAGTCGCTAGTGGACAAAAACTATTAGCGTATAAAGATGGATTGATTCCTAATGAAGTCACTATTAAAATGCGAGTGGAAAATCCATATAGTGTAGCAATCGGATCTAACAGTGCAAAAGGACATCCATCATATATGTTTAATTTCTCTGGCCAACAATCTAAAGAACTAACAGGTGTGGAGATCCCGGCTGCATTAAAGAGAATCAATGTAGTACCTAATCCTTATTATGCATACTCCAGTTATGAAAGCACTCAGTTTTCAAATATTGTCAAATTCACCAACCTTCCTGCAAAGTGTATTATCACAATTTATTCGCTGGATGGCCGATTTATTAGGCAATATAAGCGGGATGAAAAAGATGTTCCTGTCAAAGATCGAAACAATCCTGCTGTCTTGACGACCAAATATGCTCCAGATATCGAATGGGATATGAAAAACAATAAAGGCATCCCTATCGCTAGTGGAATCTACCTCATGCATATCAATGCAGAAGGTATCGGTGAGACGACTATCAAATGGTTTAATGTAAATAGAAAATTTGATCCAACGGGATTGTAAACTATGACGATCATGCGCTCAAATACTTTTTTTCTTTTCCTGCCATTCTCTCAAAGTAACATAAGACTACTTTCATTAACCATTCTTTTTATTCTTCGAGGCATGTTTTCAGATGTAGTCATCGGCGGCAATCCTGATCGACAAGGTGAAGCCGGTGCTTATGAACTTACGATCAATCCTTGGGCTCGAGCAGCGGCATTGCACAGTATGCATACTTCTATGGTCTGGGGAGTGGAAGCCATGTGGCAAAATCCAGCCGGATTAGCTAAGATCAATAAATCAGAGTACATGTTGGGCCACATGCAATATTTAAAAGGTACCGGTATCTCTGTCAATTCATTTGGATTGGCGCAAAAAATGGGCAAAAATGGAGCTTTCGGTATTACCCTCACCTCAATGGATTTTGGCGATATCTCAGTGACTACTTCCCAACTTCCAGAAGGTACAGGAGCCACGTACTCCCCTAGTTTTTTCAATCTTGGACTGAGTTATGCCTATACATTTGATAATAAGGTTTCCGTAGGTATCTTAGTCAGAGGCATCTCAGAATCTACCGCAGATCTCACTGCTTTTGGATTTGCTTTTGACGCAGGGGTACAATATGTGAATGGTCCTGAGGACAACTTTAAGTTTGGTATCTCACTCCGTAATGTTGGATCGCCGATGAGCTTTGGCGGTGAAGGATTATCCTTCCAAGGCAATAGCCCCGAAGGAGAAATCCCGTATCAACTGACTTATGATCAGAGAGCTGCCGGATTTGAACTTCCGTCGTTGCTCAATATCGGCACATCATACGATATCAACTTTAATAAAAAAAACAGATTGAGTCTTTTAGCCAATTTTACAGCAAATTCATTTTCAGGAGATGAGATAGGCGGCGGTATAGAGTATGCTTTGAATAAAGCATTTTATTTGCGCGGGGCTTATAAGGTTCAATTGGGTGACTTTGAAGAGCAAAATGTTTATACAGGATTATCCGCCGGCTTTGGCATAGAGACCGCATTCAAAAAAGGCAGTGATCAAAAGCTGGGTATTGATTATGGATTCAGAGCAACCAATCCCTGGAGTGGGAGCCATAATATTTCAGTCAAACTTTCTTTATAACCCCGTGACGAAATCATTCTAATTTAAAATCAGGGTTGTAGATTAAGCCAATAGGATTACCCCAAGGATCCGCTACCGTCGCGACCATAATTTCACCACCTACATTTTGTGGTGGCTCTACCTCTACTGCACCCAGAGCGATCAAGCGATTAAATTGTACCGCTATATCTTGCACACCCCAATAGACGATCGTATTAGCTGATTTGCATTCGGGTTGATAACCATCGGGATTTAAACCCAATTCGTAACCGCCTATATTATAACCCACGTAAAATGGTTCATCAAAATACGGCTCGACCATAAATGCCTGAGTATACCAAGCCTTTGCGGCATCCAGATCTGGTACTCGCTGGCCTAAAGTCCTCAATCCTAGCATGGGTGAATTATTCATCAACATTAATTTTATTTTATTTGAAAAGTAATCCTTCGCGGTTACATCATTTTAAGAGGACCAGATTTATATCAATAGGATAGCTGCCGAATTTTGATCCATAGACAGCTAAACCTCCACCATCTTTTGATTCTAGCTTGAGAGCTAAATATCCTTGTTTAAAGCTGTTTTGTAGAGTACGTTTGTCTATTGGTACGCGTACCAAATATCCATACGATCCTGCCTCGCGCAACTTTTTATCCTTCAATTGATGATGCCAGGATAATATGCCCCGATGGTCAGCAGGGTCATCTTCTAGGGTCTTGGTCATGACTTTGGTCCCATTGACAGATATCGTCAACTGCGACGGGCTTTTTGTTTCATCCGTCATAGGATAGGAATTAGGATTTTTGGACGGCGACACTTTAGAGCCCAGCATATAATCTTGATTGGCATTGAATACTTCACCTCTGTCTTTATCCCATAATTGTTTGGCAGATAATTCCATGATTATGTAGCTTGTTTTCGATTGCATTTTTTTGAGGGATTGGTCCAATGGAATATGATATTCAAAATACCCTGTACCGGCGCCATTGACCTTTAGCCCGTTCAACACAGACCATTGTTTTTGAGTCCAGGACTGTTTGACAAAAGCATCAGGTTTCACTTTAATGATCGTGGTATTAGGTAGAGGTGTACCTGATTCTATTACTAAATGCATAAAATTGCGATGCAATGTGTCTCCTTGTTCTGATATAGCATAGATTTTGAGCAAGGCTAGTCCATCATGTTCAGGTACATTGATCTTTATTGGATCTAACGGTTTTTGCATCCATGCATTGACTTCATACGATTTAGAGTCGATGGCAATCCTTTTCGTCGTCCCTGTTTGGTTGGTCAACCAAAGTTCGTGACGGATATCGATGCGTTTATATTTCATTCCTGGATCATAGATGGACAAATAAACGGGTATGGATACTTCTGATGAAGCTTGGACAGTCTTAGTGATATCATTACCAGTGGACACGTATACATTACTATGAAAATCATTTAATGACATGCCATTTACGATCGATTCTACGCCAGTATGTTTTTGACTTCGATCAAATCGCCAGTAGCCGTTCCATTCATTAATCACATCGTGGTGTTCCGTATACAGCCATCCAGCCATTTGAGGATATTTTCTAAATGTATTCATCATTCGATGGTAATCATAACTCCAATCCACATCACCAGTACTGCCTTCATATCCCCATACATTCCCACATTCGGAATTGATATTGGGTTGACCTGCTTGAAAGAACCCTTTTTCAAAGTGATATGGGCTACCCGAATAATTATTTTTTACGATGGTAGCCATATGATCTTCCCAAGCCCATCCTGGTAGATATTCGTGCCAACTATAAATATCAGTCTCCGTGTGGCCTCGACCACAGCAGATGGAGTTGTCTTCGACCAATCGTGTCGGGTCTAATGATTTCGTGAGATAATACATCGAGGCTACCCATTGCTGCGTTTTGGGTAAATATTCACTAGTAGTTTTACCGTCCTTGGTTATTTTGCTGGTCAATCCCCAAGTTTCATTAAAAACTATCCAGGAAAATATCGATGGATGATTAAAATCGCGTTTTATCATCTCACGGAGTGTTGTTTCAGATTCATTTTGCATCATCGCATCCGGCTCACCCCAGCTGTTAGGCAGATCAGCCATGATCAATAAGCCCAATTTGTCAGCCCAATAAAGTTTACGTGGTATATCAGGCTTTATATGGGTGCGTATACCATTCAAACCAATCGATTTAGATCGTTGGATTTCTTCTCTTATGAAGGTATCACTAGGAAAAGTATAAAATCCCTCCGGATGATAGGACTGATCCAAGGCCAATTGCAAGTATATCGGCTGATTGTTTAATGCGATATAAGGGATCTCTGTATTTGGTAATTTCATTACAGAGATTTTACGCATTCCAAAATAGGACATCACTTTGTCATCTAAAGTCTCGACCGTCAAAGTATATAAATATGGATCTGACAGTGTCCATCGTTTTGCATTTGGTAGATCAAACTCTAATTCCACTTCTGATTTATATGCGATAGACGATGTCTTCTTGCTAATTGGACCATTCGGCGTAAGTATTGTGACCTGCACGGTTTGATTTGGTTGATTTGCATCTACATCGACTTGGACGATAACTTTATTTTTATCTATATCAGGTATACATCGGATTGCATCTATGGCTTGATGACCTCGGGATTCAAGATAGGCTGTTTGCCAGATACCCCGAGCATTGCCATATCCTTGTTTGCCGTACAATGTAAAGGGTCGTCTTTTATCGTCAACTTTGATGGTGAGCGTATGCGGAGCGTTAGGAATCGCAGTTATGTTTAATTCAAATGAAAAAGGCATATAACCACCTTGATGTTGCCCAATCAGTCTACCATTGAGCCAAACTGTAGTCTCCCAGTCTGAAGCGCCGATGGTCAGGAATATCTTTTTTTTCAGATCCCACCCTTTTGGCACAGTAAAAGTCTTTCTATACCATGCTATATCTGCTTCATCTTTCACACCGGAAAGGGCAGATCCCCATGGGAAAGGAACCATTATTTTTTTTGAATATTTTTTTTCTGTTTGAAACCATTTCTCAGAAACTCCTTGGTTAGATGAATCAAATTCAAACTCCCAAGCCCCATTTAAATTTAGCCAATCGGGGCGCTCAAAATCTGGTCTTGGGTGTTCCGGGAGCGGAATGATTTGTCCCAAAGCCGTAGAAGTGATCAGCAGAAGCCAGGCAAGATGTAATATCTTATTCATCGTGGTAAATTAAGAAAGATTTTTTGATTTGACTTTGGCTTCATGCCCGCAATTGCTCGGTGACTTCGAAAGATGGAGATCAGGGTACTAGTCTGCAAACGATCAAATTGTTAAAACAAATAAGTTCAGTCAGTTAATCGACTTATTTGTAAACCTGGGTAAATAATAAAAAAGTTGACTCCGATTCAAGAATATATTACCTTTGTCCAGCAAGAATTTATTTGAAGAACGTTTTTGGGCCTTACTGAAAACGTTCTTTGTATTTCTAATCGTATAGTGCATGGAGTACCAGATTCATTTTGGATTTTTGATCCAAACCACTTCGGTGGTTTGTACTCTATAATTATTATTTCACTTTTTTATTCTTTTTTATGGAAATGAATTTAATGACTGCTGAAGGTTTTGAGAAATTGCGGAATGAGTTAGATGAACTCAAAGGCAATGGTCGTCGAGATATAGCTCGTGCCATCGCAGAAGCACGTGAGAAAGGAGATCTCTCCGAAAATGCAGAATACCACGCAGCCAAAGATGCTCAAGGTATGCTTGAGTTTAAGATCAATGAAATGGAGAAAAAACTCACTAATGTCAAACTGATGGACTTATCCCAGATCGAAACAGATCGAGTCGGCATACTTTCTAAAGTCACCATTAAAAATAAAAAAACAGGAAAAGAACTTGTTTATAGAGTCGTGTCTGAGGCTGAGGCTGACCTTAAAGCAGCGAAGATCAGTTCTAGCTCGCCCATCGGTAAGGGTCTGCTAGGTAAAGTAGTCGGGCAAACTGCTATTATCCTCACTCCCAATGGCAATCTCGAATTTGAAATTTTAAATATCAGTGCGTAACTCATGGCCTCTTTATTTTCTAAAATCGTTTCCGGCGACATCCCTTGTTATAAAGTAGCGGAAGATGAAAATTACTTAGCGTTTTTAGACATCAATCCTGTAGCTAAAGGTCATACCCTAGTCATTCCCAAAATAGAAACTGATTATTTCTTTGATCTTGCAGATGAAGAACTATGTGGCATTATCCTTTTTAGTAAAAAAGTAGCTAGGGCACTCCGAACAACCATTGATTGCAAACGAATTGGGGTCACCGTGATTGGTTTAGAAGTGCCTCATGCTCATATTCATCTCATCCCTATATCCGGGATGATGGACATGAATTTTGATATGCCCAAACTTCAATTTTCGACTCAAGAGTTTAAATCACTCGCTCAGATCGTCCGTGAAACTTTTGACTACCAGCTCCGATGATTGGATGAATAATATCGTGACTAAATCGTTTTGACTTGGTCGGATAGCCTCGACTTTATGCGGATTTTACCTTAGATGGATTATTCTGGACAAAACTTTTCCAGGAACTAACTTTAGCGCTACCAGCCACTCTAGCCATGCCACTCTGTTGATGATGACAGATAGCACATGCCAATGCGTCTGTAGCATCAAACAACCCTTCCTCAAGTTTAGTCTTTACGAGATGGACGAGCATTGCTGCTACTTGTTCCTTCGCGGCATTTCCATTACCAGTCACTGATTGTTTGATTTTTTTAGGTGAATACTCAAATATATCAACACCCATCGTGATAGCTGCAGCGATGGATACGCCCTGTGCTCGCCCAAGTTTAAGCATAGCTTGCACATTTTTTCCAAAAAACGGCGCTTCAATAGCCATTTGACCTGGTCTATACGTTTCGATGATCTCCTGCAGCTGAAGAAATATTTCTTTGAGTTTATCCTGATGCTCACCCATTTTTTTAAGGTGCATTGTGCCCATACACAAGATCTTAATACCGGTAGGTTGCGGATCGATCACAGCATATCCTAGAAATTGGGTACCGGGATCTACACCCAGGATGCGATGATTGTAGGATTGAATAGGCATAACCACTGCAAGATCCTACTTTATTTTATATTATGAAAATAATTAATATAATGTGTTAAAATCTTAACTTTGCGTATAAAGCACTAAAGGCCTTACACGCTATAAAACAGCCTGCTTAATATTATACATTGAATCGTAAATTAATACTTCTTGCTAAACTTTTGCTGGGCCTGACATTAGGCTGGCTCTTAATACAGGAGATGTATCAATTTAATCAAATGAGGCATGATCATCGACTTATGGATCAAGTCCAGTGGTGGTATCTCTTAGCCGTGCTAGTACTAGCGCCATTAAATTGGTTTGTGGAAAGTGTCCGTTGGAAAATATTAATGGATCTATCGAGTACTATTTCGATTAAGAATGCCTGGAAGTCCGTAATGGCCGGATTTTCATTAGCCATTATCACACCTTCGCGAATAGGAGATTATGCGGGTCGAGCTATCTTATCACCTGGTCGGACTCTAGACAGTGTGGTGGCGACATTTTGGTTAAGTCTGTGGCAAAATCTAGTCAATATGATCGTGGGTATGATAGGAGTCACCTACCTCTATTTCCATCTCCACAATCGATACTTATTACCCGTGTTTGGACTTGGGCTCTTGTCGAGTGTCGCCATTTTGATCTTATTTTACCATCGTCGGGTGCGCCAGAGAGGCTATCAATATCTACAATCGATCGCCAGGGGCATCATAAATTTTGAATTAAAAATAATTTTCCCAAGTCAAGTTTTATCCAAGAAAACATCATATATAATATTGATATTCAGCACAATAAGATACTTTATATATTTTTCACAATATGTACTTACAGCCCTTGGATTTGGAATTGTTGCGCCTGCGATCTTGTTATTAAGTATTATAAGCACATTGATTATGATTCAAAGCCTGATCCCTTTACCTGATTTCATAGGCTTACTGTCCAGAGCTCAGGTCGGAGTCATGATGTGGGGGTTGATTGCAGTTGGGTTAGACCTAGCTGTGGCAATAACCACAACTATTTGGATTATTAATATTTTATTACCATCTATAGTGGGGCTTCCTTACGTTTTATCAGCAAAACAATTAAGCACAAAAACAAATTCAAGCCATGCTTAAATTTATCTGTATCCTTTTAGTAGCTCTTGTCTCTCCTGTCAGAGATAATCAGCCAACTATGGTTGCTCCTGGGAAGGTTGAGATATGTGAAGTAGAAAATAACACATTCAATCCTGGAGAGCAGTTAACTTACAGGCTCTATTATAATTGGAATTTTGTCTGGATAGCAGCTGGTGAAGTAGTATTTAAGGTAGATGATTTAGGTGATCACTATAAATTCACAGCTCGAGGCAAGACTTATAGTTCATATGAATGGTTTTTCAAAGCGGATGATTATTTTGAATCCATTGTAAATAAGGCAACACTTCAACCCCGCACATTTAAACGAAGTATCCAGGAAAACAAATACCGCCATTATGAAAAAGTTGAATTTCCATATGGCGGTTCTGGTCAAGACCAAATTAGAACTTGGACCGGGAGTTCAGAAGAAACGGCTAAAGAAAC
>JANOWJ010000109.1:0-5695 GCA_031417835.1 Saprospiraceae bacterium
CATACTTCAGCGCCTGCCAAGTTACATCCCTGCCAGTATCATCAAGTTTGTTCTCGATAATCACCAAGTTCCCCTGTTTAACGATGGCTAAAATGTCCAACCATTCATAGGTATTATTAAATCCGACGAATTCCTTTTGGATTATCAACAATTCTTCATTTAGACAATCTGGATTATTGGCCATCTATTCCTGAAGATGGTCTCTTTCTTTAAAACCAAGCTGCTTAAAAGTGGTACTCTCAATTCTTTCTATCCTATTGGATCTTTATTTGTTAGGAACCAATAGTAAAAATAGTCAAAGTCGGAGGAACGGTAAGGTTGCCTCGAATCACTTTTAGCTATATAATATATAGACAGGGAATTTGGGGATCTTTATTATAGGAGGATTTTTAGGGCTGATTTATCGGGTAGTCTTTTTGATATCGCTATATATAGGGTCCTGGTTGCAGTATGTATCTAGACTCCAAAGTACAGATAGTTATCTTTTGCCTTTGGGAGGTTAAGCACCTAGTAGTCTTACTGTGAACGGTTTCATTAGAATCTGCTCAGAAAGGATAAAACCGAAATGGTTAAAATACTTTTCCCGATAGATAAAATAAATATTAACTTAGATTAGTTAAATTAGTCCTTAGAACCAACACCCTTGCTACATTGAGTTGGATTAACCCCATAAGAATGATTAATAATTCAGTTTTCATGATAAGTCATTGATTTTTAATGAATTAATGGAATTAAATAAAAATGATAGGAAATCCTACCTTTAGAAATTGCAATATTGCAGAATTGCAGTTTTTTGCAAATATTGCAAAAAATCCTCAAAAAGTCTTAATGGGAGATATTCGTATCAATATTTAGTTATCAGGTTCCTCCGATTGTTGTCAACATTTCTGACCTTCGTTCAAGTTCCATTGATCTTTAGGTAAATTAAAAATATTTCAAGAAAAGGTATTTTTTATCAAAAATAATTAATAGATTTATTTTTCAGATCACAAAAAGGAACCCAAAATCCTTGTGATTTAATTCTGCGTAAGTGCCGTTTTCAATTCTTACCTTTTAAGGTTAAATTGATAATAAATTCCATTCAGTTGAAAATTTAAAATTAATAAGACATGTCAATAAAAAAATATTCTTTATTGAAACTTTCTTTTGGCAATAAAAATAGGCTTGTGTGCATTCTCGTTCTATGCACCATGTCTTTTGTTTCAACCAACAGTTACGCGTGGTCATTACGCACACATATCTGGATAGCGCAACAAATATTAAATGATGTTTTAGATGATGGCAAGCTTAATATTGGTAATGGCACTTATCCTTTGCCTGCCTATATCGTTCAAGCTCTACGTTCACATCCAAAAATGTTTCGTTGTGGTGCATTGGGTCCGGACATATATCCAGATCTTGTGGTAGGTCAAATTACGACACATCCTGGCGTTAAAGGGGGTTGGCAAACTGATCAATGGTTGTCCCATTAATAAAAAAAGCAAAACAACCACAAGACATCGCTCTTGCATTTGGCTTCATGTGCCACGCTGCAGGGGACATGTTTGCACATACCTATGTGAATATGTATGCAGGTGATGCTTTTTCATTGTCTGATGATGAGCGTGATGTTGAACTTCGACATTTTACACTTGAAAAATATATTGAACGTGCCACTCCACATCCCATCACCAATGAGCAACATCTTATCGATTGGAAAAATGATATAGCTGTATCAGAAGGCTTTCTTGCTGAATATTTAATCTTGAATGAAGATGTATATAAACAATACCTAAAATCTGGATCAGGTGTTCATCTTTCGGCAATGTTCGGAGTTAAAACTGCGGTTAATGATTTAAATTCTGAAACAGCTAAACTTATTAAGCAAGTCACTGCCTGGTCGGCAAAATATTATAAAGAGCAGGCAAAAATAATGATCGACGTGGCTACTGGAAAACAACTACTTGTTGCTGCAGAACTTGACTTGATCAGACAAAAAGCAACACTATTGTTAGAAGAAACAGGTTACAATGTAGGATTAAAGGCCATGGAAGAAGCCAAAAATATTATTACTAAGAACCCACAACTCATTACTTTTAATGAACAGTTGCTTGTTACTCAGACCAAGAAGGTAGCAGATGCACTTGCGGAAAGTGCGCGAATAACGGGTGAGGTCAACCAGGCAGTTGCAGATATGCAAAACCAAATCAGTGGTTGGGAAAGTCGTCTTAGTGGACTGGTTTGTGAAGTAGTTGGTTGGATTCCCTATGTCGGTGATGAATTATCCCCTGCATGCGGAGAAATTGACGAACTCCGCAGTAGAATACGTGGAGCCCAGAACGCAATAAATGGACATAGACAAAGAGCTGCTATTGCTAACAGGATTGCTGAGGAAACCTCGAGGCTGTGCATCCAAACTAATCATTTCCTTGACAAACTTAAAGACGAATACGAAAAAGCTGTTAAAGGTATGGCAGAAGGTGTATACCAGGCTGCAATAGCCGCAGCTGAGACCAAATTAAGATTGCAAAAAGAACTCATTGCACAACAAGAAAAATATTTGCAAAAATTAAAGATTGAGCAAGAAAAATTACAAGAAAAACTCAACATAGTAGACGATATAATTGACAAAGTAAAAGCTTTGGTGGACAAGTATAACGTAATCACCCTATTGATCGAAAATTGGTCACGCGGGATTACCAAAGCTGCCGAAGAATTTATACTTGCAGGACATGGTTCAGGTACCAAATTGTTGATTGGTGATGGTAATCCAATGGATGACTATTGCCGATGGTATGGATGTTATGGTGGCGTTTTTACCGGTGTTCCTTCCCAGATAGGTGATGGCGTTTGTTTTGTAAAGGATCATTTAGCTGAGATTAAAAACAAATACAATGATCTAATGAATAGTTTACCCACCATAGTACAATGGGCTTTAAATCCAACAAAAAAAGCTACTGACCTAGCCTTTGAAAAATTAAAGCCCACACTTCAGCATGCAAGTGTTGCATTGGTGGGTTTTATCACTGATAAGAAGACCTCAGAATTCCTTGAAATTCTAGTAGGATGGGAATACGCAAGCCGAGAAAAACTTGATAAGGTTTATTCAGAAGATCACTCCCACAAAAGATTACTTCTATTTCCGGCTGTTAGCCAACTCATAGATAAAGATATGGGTTTAACCGGAGGGATGCTTAATGTGCAATCCTTTCACCCTCTTGCCCATTCGGTGACCATGGCAAAACTTGCGTTACTTGAACCAGGCGCGTTAAATCAAGTGATCAATGATCTGGCTGGTGAATATGTCTCACCCTATTTTGGTGCAACTATTTACCAATCGCAAGATGAGCATTTTTCTCTGCTCCTCGGCGTATTGCGCAATATCGACGGTAATCATCAGTGGCAAGCATATGCCTTGCCATACCCAAGAAGATCGCCAAACAACGTTACCCCCCTTTATGCTTACGATTATTATCAAGATCATTCAAAAGGGTTAAAAATTTGGGTCGACCCGTATTTAAGAGAGAAGGTGTTCAAAGGTTTATTCAATGGCTCGGTGCTTGGATCGCTGGGACAGAGGCCTGAATTACAATGGTCAACCTATAAATTTCCTGAGTGCGCTGCCTATCTATATCCAACTACCCAGGACGCTAAAGGGAAATCAAAAACCAGCGACGTTATCTGTAATGATCTATGGAATCCAAATGTAGAAAAAAGTTGGTCATCCAATAACAAAAATGATTTTCGTATCAGGTATCATCAATGTGATACGATTATTTGGGGTGACAAGCATTGGACAATAGTAGGATCATATTTTCGACGATCTGATGCAGATGAATTTCGAAATGAGATTGAAAAAACGTTTCCAGATCTTTATGCAAATATTGCCGAACAACAGGGTGGTCAAAAGTTTTGGACTGTAATGCTTGCTACCTGCACGGATTCTGCCAGGGCAAATGAGGCCAGAAACATAGCTATTCGCAGAAACATAGCATCGGATGCATACGTTTGGAAATATTCTGAAGTATTTCGTACAAAACCAAGACCAGCTAAAATAATTATTCGCGGGTCAACAGCTGTTAAAACTAAATAATAAATCCAAAGACAATTAAAATGAAATTCACAATTGTTATATTATTTTTAAAATTAGGCATCTCAATACCGTGTTCAGGGCAGTCCAATCAGCAAGCAGTTCAAGATACGATCAATCATTTCAAGGCAGCCTTGCAGGCCGAAAAGTATGAAGAAGCTGTACTCTATGCTGATTCTGCAACTATTAGTTATTACGATTCGCTTGTCCCAATTATTTTGCACGCGGACTCTTTGCAATTATCTTCTATGTCATTATTGGATCGGTTGATCATTTTAAATTTCAGGCATTTAGATCAAGCATCTGAAATTAATTCGTTCAATGGAAAGCAATTACTGGGATTTGCCATGCTGCATAAAATGGTTTCGCACAAGAATATTATGGGTGATACAATCAACCAAATTACCTCAAATGATTCTATCTCCATTGTCATCACAACGAATAAACTCACTGGTGATACGGTAAATATACAACTAGTAAAAGAAAAGAATGAATGGAAAATCGATTTTCTAAGAGAAATGCAAATGGCTACTGCAGTGATTGATGCGAGATTTAAGGCAAGTAATAAAACTGAAAATGATTTTATTATTGTATTGTTAGAAAATATAAGTCGTAAAAAAACAGACCCTCAAATTTGGCACAGAAAGCTATGAGGGTAGAGTATTTGTGAATAGTGAGATAGAAGTGGATGCAGGGATTTTAAAGAGATTTTAGTTTTTTTAGGCCAATTTAAAATGTTGAGACAGTTTGCTTTTGAAAAAAGAACAAATCTGATGGTATGATTTTCAAAATTGAGTAAATAATAGTCGACAAATAGTCGACAAATAAATAAAGTCAACAATTAACTCATTGACGTTCAATATAATATGTCTAAAATAAAGTGCCGAAGGCGGGACTCGAACCCGCACATCCTTACGAACACACGCCTCTGAAACGTGCGTGTCTACCAATTTCACCACTCCGGCATAAAAGATAAGGCCACCAATTTTCAAAGTCACGAAGAAAGCTCAATTACTTTACTTCATGGCTTAGCTCCTTAGTGGCCAATTTATTCCAATTCGTACCGAAGAGGGGAATCGAATGCTGACGATTCTTTCAGCATAATGACGCCCTTCGGGCCATCATCACCCCTACACATTGTTGGCACTGGACTTTGATCCTTCCTACTAATGCTCCAGTATAAAATTACTTCTTCGAATAACCTTCAAAAAAACATGTACTCTTTAAATACATGCATCCGACTAAAAAACTACTGTACCGAAGAGGGGAATCGAATGCTGACGATTCTGTCAGCATGATGACACCCTTAGGGCCGTCATCACCCCTACACATTGCTGAATTCTTTAAATACAGGTATAAAACTAAAATTTCGTACCGAAGAGGGGAATCGAACCCCTACATCATTGCTGACACTGGATTTTGAGCCTGCCTGCCGCAGGCAGGTCCAGCGTGTCTACCAATTCCTCCTGTAAATACTTAAATTCACAAGAATCATTTCTTCGGCAAAATCAAAAAAAACAGTATTCTTTAAATACAGTTATAAAACTAAAATTTCGTACCGAAGAGGGGAATCGAACCCCTACATCATTGCTGACACTGGATTTTGAGTCCAGCGCGTCTACCAAT
>JANOWJ010000110.1:0-1545 GCA_031417835.1 Saprospiraceae bacterium
TCAGCAACGTGGGACAAAGATGTAGGTATTTACACGCATACGTTTTATAGCCAGACGTTACCGCCAATGCCCCTTCATCCGCGGACAATGACGGAGTAAATGATAAAGACTCGTATCCGCAGACCAGAAAAAAATTAACGGGTGACATTTTACCAACAAAGTTTCTCCACGCGGACAAGAGTGTGTTTCAAAATAAGACGAGGGACAAAGAAAAAACTAACGGGTGACATCCATCTAACAACTTGAACGGTGGACGACAAAGTGAACAGCTACGAATGCCCACCGCACTGGCAACTTAGAAAGATTCTCACCCAACGCAACATTTGGCACATGCCATTGCCACACATTCCCGCCCTCAAACCAAAGCAATGGCAAGAGCCAAATTCCTCCGCTCAATTAAAGTTGCTAAGTTTGACAAACAAGATTTTATTTTGAATAACGACTATGCAACTGATAACAAAACTTAAGGAGAAAGCAAAACAACTAAAATCGGAGACTCAGGTTTTGATGGTGGCTTATAACGACAAACGAACTCCATTGATTGCAAAATTTTTAATCTGGATTACCATAGCATACTTATTAAGCCCAATTGATTTAATTCCAGATTTCATTCCGATACTTGGACTACTTGATGATTTAATAATCGTACCCCTTCTTATCACTCTTTCAATAAGACAAATTCCAAATATAGTTTTAACAGAAGCACGAGAGAAAGTAAAAGCTAATTCGCCAAATTTTAAAAAGGGAAATTGGCTGGTCGGTGGAGTTATTATAGCATTATGGCTGACTATAATTTATTCCTTGTTCCAATATTTCTTCCGTGACAAAAATACAGTCGAAAAATAAATTATCTTTGAACTGTGGTAATTGGCAAACTTAGATTTCTATTTTTCTTTATTGTTTTCCTTGGCTACTCACAGGCGCTGGTTGAGGTCAATACAGACACCATTAAAAATACATGGGGCGATGAGTATGATACTTATGTTCACTCGAGGACTTCTGAAAGTCAAAATGTAAATGCAAATGAACACGACACAGACCTTGAATTACCATTTCTCCCTGAGAATTTTCAAGTAAGTCCACTTGTCAATTCGTTACCTCCTTTCAGTAATTCCGAAGTCAACCTCCATCCATTTAAAATATTTCTTAAAAATTGCTCTCTTCTGATTTGATGCTGTCGCACACATTAGCCCACACTAATTCGACAACTAAATTCAAATCAAAAGATGAAACAATTCCTTATCGTTTTCTTTTTCACACTCGCATCAAATGCTTACAGTCAAAATACGCTTAAAGCATTTATCAAAGACGCCTCAACAAATGAACCGTTGACAGGAGCAACTGGCGTGCTTCAAAATACAACCATTGGAGCAAGTGCCGACCTAAACGGATATATTGAGATAAAAAATATTCCAAATGGCAAGCAAACTATCATCTATAGTTTCATTGGCTTTATGCAAAGAAAAGATTCATTAATCTTTCCACTGACTCAAGCGGACACCTTAACAATTTTTCTAGAATTTGAAGCGCGAAGCTTGGATGAGA
>JANOWJ010000111.1:0-60200 GCA_031417835.1 Saprospiraceae bacterium
CCGTTTTGAGCTGGGCAAGGGCTTTGTTCTTGACTTCTTCGTAATCGAATGAAATCACTTTTTCTGTTTTCTTCATTTTTGACTGTGTTTATTAAAGTTCTTATTATTAAAGGACTTTGACACAGTTTGATTTACACCCTCAAGAGGAATTCTCATTTTGTTAAAATTTAAATCGTAATGGACCTAACTCAAAGTATAAACTGAATTTTTTTATGGTCTCAGATGAGCCGGATCTATTATTGGAAGAATTGCTCCATGTAAAAAGGTCCCTTTGAATACTCCAAACATAATTCCCCTTGTCGTTGATATCGATAGTGAATGTAAAACATCAATAAGTTTTGGATTAAAGGATACTTTTCCTTCTTCGTTTGGTTTGATTAAATCTTCAAAGTTTAATATTTTATAAATACAATTTACTTTGATTGATCCAACCTTTACAGACTCATTGTTTGTTATTTCAATAAAAACAGTTGATATTACAACTTTTCGGTCAGATTCAGCTTTGTTTTCAATTGAAATATTGAAATGAAACTTTATTTCCTCTTCTATCTTATCTGGAGGCAATATAACTGAGCTTTCAAGTAGTTCAATTGCCACGAGATTCATTTCAGCTTTAAAATCTTCTTTTATTATTTGTGTCATTAGTTATGCGCAGTTTCAGGATAAGTATAAGAGGTGCTTAATTTAAGATCACCACCTTTTGCGATACTTTTTATGGGTTGATGCCAGTTTGGAAAAAATTTCATAAATGAACTAGGTACAACAAGATCATTAGTTATCGCAGGGAAAATATACTTGACAACCAGTTCGTATTTCACAGATGCTTCTTTTGGTACAGACTCAAATAATTCTGGAGTTCCAATACCGAAAGCTATCGCGATTTCCGTTAGTGTTTCTAAAGAAAAATTATGTGTTCCACTCACCCACCTTGTAATTTCAGAAGGATGTTTGTTAACTTTTTCGGCAAACTTTGATTTAGTCCACCCTTTTTCTTCTAACAAATCTTCAATACGGGCAGAAACCTGCATCCTTACTTTAATTATCTCCCTTTTTTGTGGAGATATTTGTTCCAACAGTGATTTTAATTTAGGACTTGAATATTTTCTAGCCTCATTTGACTTCTCCATCATCAGTAAATTTAAATTTTCCAACTAATTTGGTTTTATCCGCTGACCACCCTAATTCGTGAGTTTTGGTTATTCTATATGTAATATCCTTTGCATATTCTATCACTTCGGTTGCTACTTTAGTAAGGTGCTCATCCTCTTGCCAACTTTTTATTTCTTTTGACTTAAAACCTCCGTTGCCTAGAATTACAACATCCATACCATATCTTATACAATATAACCGTAGGTTTCTTTCGGGCTCATCGAACAAGGCACAAACATTATCTCCATAATTACCTTCATTTGTTTTAAAGTAGGATACTCTAGCTCCTCTCTTGTTTCCAATTTGATATAGAGTTTCAAGAATTTCCTCAATTTCCTCACGGTACTTGTCTAAATTTTCATCAACGAATTTGTCAAATAATGTTTCCGTTTCCCCTTCGGGTATAATTGAGTATAAAGTTGCTTGAGAACCGCTGTAATCATCCAGGTTAACAATTTCGTATACCACTTAATAGCATGAATTATAACGTAAAAAACAACTTAATATTTCACTTATAAGTGAAAATATTTACAAATATAACATCAGATTCATTATTTTCTCTAAAAATTTTACTTTAGTGTGAAATCATCTAGTTACAGATATCATATTATCTTAATGTATCCAACAATATTTCCCCATTTGGCCCGGGGAGCGGAATGGTAAATAATTGACCTTAATTGCTCAATAAGATGGCTACTTTAATTTCTTTTTGAAGAGCCTTTTTAGATGGTGCAAGTGCTTCTACATCATCCTGATTATCTGTCAACTTAGAAAATTCTTCCAGCTATTGGAAAATCGGAGCATTCAGAGCCAATTCTTGTGCTAACCTCAGGGATCCTTTCAAAAGTTTTGTCTTACCCATATGCATTCAAAGTTAAGGAAAATATGCTTCTTTTAAATCAGTAATTCATTTAATCATTTTTCTATTTTCCGATACAAAATCTACTAAATATACTTTCCAGCAAATCATCCGTACTCACCTCCCCGCTCACCTCACCCAGATAGTGTAATGCCTGTCGAATATCCATAGCAATTAGTTCATGACCAGCCTGGTTAGTCACCTGGGCTCGTGCACGAGATAGATGATCCTGTACTTTTTGCAGACAATCTACGTGACGAGAATTAGTGATGATGTTTTGTGCCAGCAGGCCGCTATCCTGGTGTATAGAGTTTAATAACCGTTCTTTGAGGTAAAGGACATTCATATTGTTGCGCGCAGAGGTAGGTATGATGTCGGCACGGGTGATACCGGGCATGATAGCCGATGTCTGGGACAGCAAATTAAGATATTATTTTCCAGTAGCCTCCTTTATCTGGACCTATTCTTTCAATCTTCTTTTCATTTTTTAATTTCTGGAGGTGGTATTCAATTCCCTTTTCAGATATGCCCAATAATATTGCCAGTGATGATGAGGTTATTTCTTTATTCCCTGCTATGGCATTAATAATTTTCTCCCTAGTTTTCTCCCTAGTTTTCTCCCTAGTTTTTCCTACCAATTTTAATGGTCTATTGAGTGTAATGGTAAACATCCCTTCCTTTTGAAATGCTGGTTCAGGTAAATCTGCATTCTTCATCATTTCTCTTATTCGACCAATTCCTGACCCTATTTGCTCGACAAGATGCATACGGGCAAATAAACCAAAAATCAAAGGATTTCTTGAATGACTCCGCTTGCCAAATTCAGACTCAGGAATAGCACTTACCAATCCTCCTGGATTTGTGATTTCAACCCGATCATCATATACTTCAATGGAAATTACGGCACCTTTTTCATAATAATCACGATGAGATAGTGAGTTGATAACTGCTTCTTTAAATACCGTCTCAGGTATTTCCCATATTTCTTTGCGTGGACCCGATCCTTGCCCTTCAATATCATATCATATACTAAGTCTTCCTCTTAACCATTGCATGGCGCTGGAATATTGCCCATAAAGAGTTCCACCAAATGACTTATCATCTATAATAAAACGCTTATCAATACCTTGAAATGCGACACATCGGGTAATAGCTTTTTCTATAAACTGTTGAGGTTCTTTACCAAAGAAAAGAACAGATCCATTTTTAAACTGATGTTCGGAGTTATACAATTTCAAATTAGTATATATTTGTTCGCTAGGTACTGATGTACTTACATGTGACTCTATTCGAAAATGGAGAAGAAAATCTTCATCTACATCATATAAAGGTCTAAATGCAGAACAGGGCAATTCATCGAAATAAATTTTACTTGCTTGTTGAAAGAAATCACGCATCTGTTCTGCTGTAGTCAATTTCTGCGTATTCGGACCAATACGTACATATATAGCACCAGATAAAACGTAGGGTTTATTGGGACCTGAAGCCACTTCAATCACTCCAATAGTTTTACTATCTACTTCTATTAATTCAAGCGATGATGTTAACTGAGGAGTGATTTCACATAGGCTATTTTGAATTGCAGATCGCTTGGCATTATCTATACTTACTCCAATAATTTCATTGGAATCCTTCACACCAATTATAACTGCGCCACCGGCTGCATTAGCAAATGCACATACTTCTTCTGTTAGATCTTTTATTTTTGACGGAACTGATAATTTGAATTCAACATTATAGCCTTCACCACTTTCTAATAATAACTTTACATCTTCCGGTGAAATCATAGATAAAATTACATTCAAAATTCTTAAAACAAAATCTCTCGAATTTTATTTCGAGACTTCTACTTTCCAATACAAAACCTCGAAAATATACTCGCCAACAAATCCTCCGTACTCACCTCCCCACTCACCTCACCCAGATAGTGCAGCGCCTGTCGGATATCCATAGCAATCAGTTCATGACCAGCCTGGTTAGTGACTTGAGCTCGGGCTCGTGATAAATGTTCCTGCACTTTTTGCAGACAGTCTACATGTCGGGAGTTGGTGATGATGTTTTGCGCCAGAAGGCCGCTATCCTGATGTATACTATTCAACAACCGTTCTTTGAGATAGAGAATATTCATATTGTTGCGGGCGGAGGTCGGTATGATATCGGCGCGGGTGATACCGGGCATGACATAAGCTTCAGGTAATGTATAGGGATTGAGATCCATTTTATTGGGTACGAGTATGACTTCGAGATCGATATGCATCAGCCGGTAGATGTCTGCTTCTACTTCGGCAGGTTTCATCTCCGTGACATCAAATACATAGAGCAGTATGGAGGACTGTTTGATTTTGTCATGCGTACGTTGTATTCCGATGGCTTCGATCTGATCTTTGGCTTCGCGGATGCCGGCCGTATCGACCAGGCGGAAGGGGATACCCTCTATATGCAATACTTCCTCTATGGTGTCACGCGTAGTACCGGGTATCTCTGATACGATGGCGCGCTCTTCCTGCAACAGCGCATTGAGTAGGGTGCTTTTGCCTGCATTGGGTCTGCCTGCGATGACGGTGATGATCCCTTGCTTGATGGCATTGCCGAGCTTAAAGGAATCAATCAAACGTTGAATATGATTATTTGATGTAGCTAATAGCTTCAATAGCTGACTGCGATCTGCAAACTCTACATCCTCTTCGCCAAAGTCAAGCTCCAGCTCCAGCATGCTGGCGAATTGAATCAATTGATCTCTAAGTCCCTGGATTTCCTGCGCGATACCGCCTTTGAGATGATGCAGCGCGACACGAACTTCTGCTTTGGACTCTGCAGCGATGAGATCTGCTACGCTTTCGGCTTGAGTCATGTCCAGTCGGCCATGGGCAAAAGCTCTAAAGGTAAACTCACCTCTGCCTGCAGCCCTGGCGCCTAGATGGATCAAACGCAAGATGATGGCTTGCTGGATATAAGTCGAACCATGACAACTGATCTCTATGGTATCTTCACCGGTATACGAATGGGGCCCTTTAAACACGCTGATCAAGACCTGATCGATGACCTCCTCCTTTTCGTCGAGTATATAGCCCAGATGGATTGTGTGACTCGTAACTTCGGCTAGGGATTTGCCTTTAAAACACTTTTTGACGATGGTAAAACAGTCGGGACCGGAGATTCTGATTACGGCGATAGCAGCTTGTCCGGGAGCGCTAGCAAGGGCTACAATCGCATCGTCTAAGGTGTGTCGGCTATACATTGTTAAAATTGAACTAAATTTGATCCAATAATTGTTATCACAAGTATACTTTAAAATCAGTACATGAAGACTTTTAAAAAAATTGTAATCCGCACCCTAATCGTACTATTTCTGATAGCTGCTGCTGTGGGCTCCTTCTTTACTTTTGTTCCTTTTAGCGAAGGCATGCGAGCGGGCCAGGTGATCAAACTCAGCAAAAAGGGAATCATTTTTAAGACGCACGAAGGGGAGCTCAACTCCATGTTGATGCCATCTACGAATAATATGGGTGGTGTGACTCCTAATGTGTGGCAGTTTTCTGTACAAAATAAAGAAGTAGCGGAACAGATCCTCAAAGCATCTGCTACCGGCGAGCGCCTAGAATTATACTACAAAGAAAAATATTTCAAATTTCCCTGGCAAGGGGATACTAAATACTATGTCTATAAAGTACAAGCCGCACTGCCAGCGGCAGGCACTCCTGCGCCTCAAGTGCCTACCAATGTGCCTATCGGGGGTATCAATGGCGGTAAGCCGATCGAGGTGAAGTAGTATTAGTTTCCGTTTATTTAGAGGAAATACCTCTGCCTTGTATCATAACGATGAAGCAATAATAGCCGCTGCGATGGTTAATCCAGCAGCTTTTGCATTTATATACGTTCACCATGCAAGCCATGACAACAAACTTAGAAGTTGCATTATAAAATGTAAAGTAACTAGGGTATTTTATTGAATTTACATGCACTTAAAATTGTAAATTTATTCATTACAAATTCAGATTCAATTAAATAAAGGAATTTAAGCAAACCCTAAATAAAGAAGCGTATGGATAAGGACATCGAAAAATTAATGCAGTCGGAATCTGAACAATTGTCTAAACTAAAAATCATTGTGCAAAAAACAATTGACGATGAAAAGCTGATCGTTGAAAATCTTTTGCATCCGCCTAAAGAATTTTTAAGTGTAGGTCAAAAGATCTCGGATAAAGTGGCACGGTTTGGTGGAAGCTGGACTTTTATTGTTACTTTTTTTGCCATATTGATTAGTTGGATCGTCTTCAACTCTGTAGCTCTCGTAAAGACTCATTTTGATCCGTATCCTTATATCCTTATGAATTTAATCTTATCCTGCATCGCTGCACTACAGGCACCGATCATCATGATGAGTCAAAATCGCCAGGAAGAAATAGATCGCAAGCGAAGTGAAAACGATTACCTCATCAATCTTAAGGTCGAATTGGAAGTCCGGGGATTACATCAAAAAATCGATTTGCTCCTGGAAGAACAAATCAAAATCCTGTTTGAAAGTCAGGCTAAACAATTGGAAATCTTAAGAAGTATAGAAACGAACATAGCTAAGCTAAGGGATAAGTCATAAGGGATAAGTCATAAAGGATAAGCGAACATCTTTGAAAAAGATCACTTCTCTACAAAATCCAAATCCCGACCATAAGTCTCCTCCATATGCCAGGATGCAGCTATGGCGATGACCATTACAATGATGCCGGTCATCCATGCCCCCTGCACATAATCACCGGTCCATGTCCTTAAGCCTTTAAATAATATGATCAATAGTGGAAGGGAACCGCGCACCATATTGGAGATGCTGATAGCAGCAGAAGCCCTCAGATTGGTACCAAATTGCTCTACGCCCATCGTCAGATAGATCACATTGAGTCCGGCACCAAAACCCAGCCCTGCTATGATCGTATAAAACCATGCACTTGAGGTATGATCCTGTACAAAAAACAAGACAAGGAAAAGGATACAAATCCCAAAAAAGATAAAAAGTGTTTTTTTACGGCTTTTAATTTTCTCTGACAACCACCCAACTGTAAAGTCTCCTGCGCCTACTGCCAGATAGAGGAACATCACCGCTTTACCAGGGTCGATTCCATCGATCCCAAAAGCTTTGCCAAATTGATCTGAAAAAGTCACCAGGATACCAATGATATACCAGACGGGTAGTCCGATGAGAATACATTGTATATACCGCACAAATCGCCGCCTATTATTAAAAAACATCAAAAAATTGCCTTTTACAGCGTCGGATGATCGCACATCGAGATACAATTGACTTTCTTTGATCTGCATCCGCAATACCAATAACATCAGGCCCATGCCTCCCCCTATAAAATAACACATTCGCCAATCAAATATCCTACTCATACCAAAGGCCGCCACTGCGCCTAATACCCCTACGCCTGCTATAAAGCCCGCAGCCATGCTTCTTTTTTCTTTAGGTAAATGTTCACTGACGAGCGTGACCCCGGCACCTAGCTCTCCTGCAAGGCCTATACCTGCTAAAAGCCGAAGGATATAGTATTGATGGAGATCCATGACCAGACCATTCAAAATATTTGCGACTGAATACAATAGAATGGATCCGAACAAGACCTTGAGTCTACCCAGTTTATCACCCAATATTCCGAATAGAATGCCCCCTAAAAGCATACCCACCATCTGGATACTGATGAGGTTTTCACCTTGAAGGAGGATATCCGCTTCGCTAAGCCCTATTGCGGCCAGACTTGGTTTTCGGATGATAGCAAATAAGAGTAGATCATATACATCCACAAAGAATCCGAGAGCGCTGACGATGACCGCGAGTTGAAAGATGGAATTAGACTTTGGATTCATGGGCAATGGACTTAATGCTCATTTGTTGAATATACTCCATCCCCTTTACTCCCCATATAGCCGCCCCATTTTACGGCTTTACTCATTTTGATGGTTGTAGCTATTCGTTTGATCCGCATCCCGATAAAAGTTAATAAATCATTGGTCGGACTAAAGAATTGACTGTGTACGATATCGAGATAACCATCGTGATCCAGATCCCCGATGTATGGGGTAGAAAAAATGTTTTTAAAGCCTTTTAGCTGCTCGATCTCTTGTAGCCGATTTGTTTTAAAATCTATCACCATCAGTTTATGTACGATGTCTAATTTGGAGTTGGTGGCATAGCCTCTGGCACAATCGTATTCATTGATGCTGATGAAGGCCTCATCCCGACCGTCATGGTCGATATCATATGCGACTGGTGAAGAAAATCCTGCACAACCTATGGAATCCTGAAATGCGATGGATCCGGTATTACCATCGACGACGATCTGTACAGATCCTGTGCTTTGTGGCCAAATTCCTTTGCTTACAAACGTAAAAAAATCCGGAGTAAGGTCGCCAACAAATTGACCAACCGCAAAACTATTGCTGGACTCGGTGCCTGGGATCTGAAGATTCCAAATAGCTTGATTAGTCCTCCCATCTACGGCAAAGATCATGCTACCATGAGATATCGTTACAATATCATAATATAAATCGCCGGTGATATCCACCAACACCGGAGGAGCAATAAATCCATGTCCTGTGCCATCCGAAGCGATGACCACAGCAGGGCTTAAATTATTTTGCATGAGGTCATCCAGTCGGGCCTTATATAAATGGCCGCCAAAAGTCTCGCCCCCGGACCCAAACACTACCCACTCTGACCGATCCGGATGTTTGAGATACAGAGGAGACATGTAAGATTCATGGCCGTCCGGCATCGTATCAGCAGCCAGCACTTGCCCAGTGACAATGTCCAGGACCATCAACACCCCGGGATCTCGATGGATCGAATCCTTAGGCGAAGCCCGGTGATTACCACCATTTTGGATGAGTAAGTCCTGAAAGCCATCATTGTTCTGATCTGAGATCAACACACTATTGAAAAAATTATATTTAGCATACTTGAGTACAGGATGGGAGGTATCGGTCTGCCGATAGGTCCAAAGGATCGCGCCATTCTTACCATTTAAAGCCCTCAGGTAAGACCATCGACCACCGATAATCACATCTTGAGTCGAGTCACCATTGATATCGATCATCGTAGCTGAACCGTATACTTGATCCTGAGCATCAGACTGCCAGAGGATCTGGCCAGACTTGCCATCTAAAGCAATGACTCCTTGATCTGTAGGTACATACTCGTTTTTACAAGCTCCCATCACCAGATCATCTACTCCATCCCGATTGATATCGATCGGTCTGGGCGATGATTGGGAGCCAATACCGGAAAAACTTTGATCCCAAACTATGGTGGTTTTACGCGTTTGGCAGGCACTAATGATCCCTAATACGATAAAGAAAAGCCAAAGTCGGCGATAGATAAAATCCATAATGGTGCGAATATAAGTGGTAGATGCTACAATGAACAGGAGACAAGTTTGTTTTTCTGGGTTGGGCTGTCTAAAAGTTTAAACGTGCTTAGAGAGCACTACGATATCCTGAAAAGCTAGTTCGTGTTCTTTCATACGACCGCACCAATGCCCTTTGAACCAGCGGATGAGATTAAAAGGATGTTGAGCTAAAGTAGACATCAGATAGGTACGATGGTATGCTACATTGGCTGCCTTTACTTTTTGATCTAAAAGGGTATGCCTATCGTCTTTTCTAAATTTAAATTGCAGTCCTTCTGTATGCTCCTTCATGAAGGTTTGACTTTCCTCATCCAATATAAAAAAAGTGAGTACCACATGTCCCCCAGGCTTGAGTACACGGTAGATTTGATGCAGATAATTTTCAATCTCTTCTGGCAACATATGAGAAAAAACAGATATAGCACAAACAAAATCAAACTTTTGATCCTCGTAGGGGAATACGAAAGTGGATGCATCATGACCCCGGCTATTGTATAAATCATTAAACAAGTCGATAAATGTGAATTTAAAACGAGGATTGCGCCGGGTGATATTTTTTTGGCACCACTCTACGCCCATTTTAACTGCATCAAATCCCTCATAATTGTTTTTGATATACGACATGAGCGGGATCGCGATACGACCTATACCGCTACCAATATCCAGGATGGTATCTTCAGGTTGCAATGAACCATAGTCTTTAAAAAATTGTACCCAGTCCTGACCTTGTTTGACAAAATCACCCCGACCGGTATAAATCCTACCCCGAGGCGGAATTAATTCTTTCGAGTGACCAGACCAGAGATCGTAGGGTAAGTAAATCAACCACCTTACGAAAAATCGCAATCTGGGTGGAAGAAAATAATAAAGCTTACGAAGCATAACATAAGATCTTTAGAAAACAATCAATACAGTGATTGTTTTTTCATTTTTATGAAGATGTATACTTTTATAACGAGGAGTATACATCATAGGCAGAAAGTTACGCTAGTCTCCTTATACAAAAATATATATTTCAATCCGCTGGCTATGACTAGCCACTACTGCTCATCGATTATAAAGAGAGGGACCATTGGAATAAGACATCGGTCTCGCCCGATTTCACAAATCCATTTTTTTCAAGAATCTTATAGGAAGCTATATTGTCTTTTTCCGTTGACGCTATGATGGATTTGACTTTTGGTTGTGTGGAGGCCCATTCAATGATCGCACCGACCGCTTCAGTCATATACCCTTGAGATCTATGGTCATCATAGGTGCCATAGCCGATTTCTATTTCTCCAGCTTCATTGGGTTCATCTACGATACAAAGATCACCGACCATCGTGTTTTCATTTTTATGGATCAGCGTCCATATCGTGCAGTATAGGTAGTTTTTGGCCGGATTTGCTACGTTGGGCAGCAGTGTTTGTTCCAAAGCTTCCTTAAGTTCCGCAGCTATAGATCTATTGGAAGCATTTAAATTTAATTCGTTCTCCAGTGAATGATCGTTTTGAAGATATTTTACCAGTTGATCATACGTAAGTGGGCGGATTAAAAGTCTGGTCGTTTCTAACATAAACGGATTGTGCATAAATAAAGAAATAGGATTAAAATGCATGGCGACAAATCTAAGCGTATAATTTTATGAATTGTATGAGCTTAGGAATAAATATAATTAACCCGATGATACCAGCTGCAATGGCTCCTATCAAAACTCCAGCAGCTGCAAGATCCTTGATCTTTTTAATTTTTTCATTCCGTTCAGGTGCCACAAAATTCGCCAGATGTTCTATTGCAGTATTCATAAGCTCCAGAGCAAATACAAAGCCGATCAGTAGGACAACTATAATCCATTCGATCGTGGTCAAGTGCAGTATACAAGCAAGGATCAAAGCTGCTGCAGTTATAACCAAATGTATCCGTCCATTGACTTCCTCCCGAATCAAGACTCTAAAGCCTTGAACTGCATGCAAAACGCTGCGAAAAAGATTGTTGAAGAATGTGAATAGATTATTCATTCAGATTTAGCTTAACTGATTAGTTCAGAAAAAGAACGATATGAAGATGTTGGTCCATCTACCCAATCAAATACAAACATATGCATTCTTGAGTGCAATATATTATAGCTTCATCATTGGCAAACATAACCACCGTCCGCGCTAATCAGGCTACCCGTCATAAATGTATTTTCATCGGATAATAAAAAAGCGACCACAATCGCGATTTCTTCAGGTGTTCCTATCCGGCCCATTGGTTGGATTTTATCCAGATCTATAAAAATCTGATCTTTATCCCCACTCGTCAATGAAGCATATTTATCGACAGCTTTATGCAATAGGGGAGTATTGATCGTGCCTGGACAAATACAATTGACGCGGATGTGACTGGATGCATAATCTATGGCAGTACTTTTAGTCAGTTGACCTATAGCCGCTTTGGTAAGCCCATAAGCAGCACTTCTGCCTTTACCGACAAAGGTTTGGTCGCTGCCCATCAGCACAATGCTGCCCTTTTGTTGAGCTTTCATGATCGGCAGTACAGCTTTGAGTGTGTAAAATGTGCCGTAAATATTGGTAGCGATAATAGTATCGAATTCCTCATCAGTTGTTTCTTCAATCCCGGCAAAAAGATGAATTCCGGCATTAGCGAATAACATATCTATCCTATTGGTCTTTGAATGGATCATATCAATAGTTCTTTTGACCTGATCCCGATCCCTTACATCACATACTACATCATACATACTGGTCTCGCCTTGAGGCAGGGATAGATCCAGATTATAGACTATTGCTCCTCTACTGCGTAAAAGGTTCTTTGTGGCCTGGCCAATACCGGTACTAGCGCCAGTGATGATGATTACTTTATTCTGCCATTCCATTTTTTAGTTGATTTTATCACTCATAACTCATCAAAAGTGATAAAGGTTCAAAGACAGGGGGTGTCTTCTTCCAAAGGGATCACGATATGAGAAGACACCACCTGTCTTACTCCGTCATCCTTTCTTTTTTTTCCGCAGTCCAAAATGTTTGAGCAAAGTCACTTCTTTTTCGGTCAAATGCCTAAAATGCCCCCGAGGTAGATCTTTTTTATTGAGTCCGGCATACGCTACTCGATCTAGTTTGATGACCTCATAACCTAAATGTTCAAATATGCGTCTGACGATTCGATTTTTGCCGGAGTGCAGAGTCACCCCGACCTCATTGGCCGGAGATCCATCGATAAAGCTGATGCCATCCAACTGAGCAGGGCCGTCATCGAGGATCAGGCCTTTGATGATTTTTTCATAATCCAATTTATCCAATACTTTATCTAGTACGACATGATAGATTTTTCGGACTTCACTGCTGGGATGACTCAGCGTCTTAGCGAGATCGCCATCATTCGTCAATAATAATAAACCTGTCGTCATCCGGTCCAGTCGACCTATAGGATATACCCGCTCTTTAATTTTAAATTGAACAATGTCGAGTACGGTCTTGCGACCTTTTTCATCATGCGATGTGGTGATGGTATCTTTAGGCTTGTTCATCAGGAGATAGATCAGATTTTGATCCGGTTTGATGATTTTACCCAAATAGGTGACTCGGTCTTTTTCTTTGACCCGATGTCCGGGCTCCCGTACTTCGTTGCCATTGACCCATACCTTTCCCTCTATGATGAGGGAGTCTGCTGCTCGCCGACTTGCTATGCCACTCAGGGCTACATATTTATTAAGCCGCATATCCTCTGCAGTGCTTGTCGGGGTAGGAGCCACGAGTCTGGCTTTTGTGACTGATTTTGACTTAATTGTCCTGGGCGGCTTAGGATCGGAACTCCCTGATTTGGAAGAGCCGGGTCGGGTACCCAGAGGCTTAGAGCCGGGCTTGGGGCCGGGTTTGGAGCCGGGTCGAGCACTAGGTCGAGAGGTATTTTTTTTAATCAAAATGAGTCAGCTTAAGTAAAATAAAGATAATGAATTTAATAACCCTAAGGAAAAGTCGTTGCATGCGCAGGGCTAGGTCGACTCCCCTAGTTTACAGATATATTGCCTGTGGTAGTGCTGTTTAGTCTGGCTCGAATCCAAGTATAATACTGAATTTGCCATAAGTGCCCAATCCCTTCTTGGCAGTTGGGTCCACTATTTTGTCAAATCCAAATCCATAATCAAATCCCAATAAACCAAACATGGGTAGAAATACGCGCATACCCAATCCTGCAGTCCGTTTCAACTCGAAAGGGTTGTAGTTTTTACTTCCGATCCAGGCATTACCGCCCTCCAGAAAACTGAGTATAAAGATCGAGGAACTGGGGTTGAGTGTGATGGGATAACGAAGCTCCATCGTAAATTTATTAAATATGGTGGCACCACCATTGCTTGCTTCATTGGCTGACAGATCGGTCACTTCATATCCTCTCAAAGCAAGGATGTCCCTACCGGTGACCCCATAGTTTTGATTGCTAAGGCCATCACCTCCGAGTTCAAACCGTTCGAAAGGGGCAAGTCCGATTTGTTTATTATAAAAGCCCAATAGACCCATTTTGGCTTGCATTTTGAGTACAAGTTTACCGGTCAACGTAGCATACCATTGCGCATCTAAGCGCCATTTATGATATTCTACATACTTATACAGATCTTGAGGAGGACCGTCTGTGTTTAAGTTTTTCTTGAACAATGAGTAGGGCGGGGTCAAAGATATCGTGAGCGAAATATTTGATCCAGATCTTGGGAACAGGGGATCATATATCGTATTCCGCGCAAAAACTTGTTTGATACTGAAGTTATTAAAATTACCGCCGAGGATGACTTGTTTGGTGCGAGGATCTACGAAGGATCGATCTGAGCCCAGACTTCCATCGATAAAAATGTTTTCAAGATTTAGGGTGGTGTTAGTGACAAAATTGTCATCCGGCCATTTTAATTGTGACCCAAGTCCAATAAAGCCCCGGGTGATCTGAAGTTTACCCAAGCCAAATAAAGATTGATCAAATTTCGTCAAAAAAGCTCCGATCGTAAATGAATTGGCTCGTTTGCCTCCTAACCAGGGTTCGGTAAATGAAAAATTGTACGATTGATAAAATTTACCATTGGATTGGCCGCGCAAAGACAGTTTTTGGCCATCGCCGGTGGGCAAAGGATCCCATTGTTTTTTATTAAACAGATTCCGGATAGCAAAATTATTGAAGGTCACCCCCAATGTACCGATGACACCTTGGAATCCCCCCCAACCTGCGGATAACTCGAGTTGATCCGATGGCTTTTCGACCACAGAATATATTATATCTACAGTACCTCGCTGTTGATTGACTTCAGTATCAGGGGTTACTTTTTCCTGATCAAAGTAGCCCAGATTGATTATTTGGCGTTGGCTTCGGATGATATTGGACCTAGAAAATTTTTCGCCTGGCCGGGTTCTTAATTCTCTTCTGATGACATGCTCGTGAGTACGATCATTACCTACGATCAATACTTTATCGATAGTAGCTTGCGGACCTTCATAGATCCTCATTTCCAGATCGATACTATCATTATTAATGGATACTTCTGTGGGCTCAACCCGGAAAAACAAATAACCATCATCCATATATAAACTGCTGACATCAGCTCCATCCTGACTGTATTTTAGTCGCTGCTCTAAAAGTTCCTGATTATAAACATCCCCTTTTTTGATGCGCAGATATGCATTGAGTCGCTGTTCGTCATGGATAGAATTGCCCTTCCAGGAGATATTGCCAAAATAAAATCTTGGCCCTTCCTCCAAGACGATTTTGAGATTTAGCGTCCCATCTTCATTCGTCGAGATTGAATCCCGGAGGACTCGAGCATCTCTGAATCCTACATTATTATAATATTTGATGAGTTTGACCTTATCTTTTTCAAACTCTTCCCGGATGAGTTTCGATTTACCAAAGATTTTACCTTTTTGTTTGGTTTCTGACATTTTACTTTTGAGCTTTTTGTCCGATACCAGTTCATTGCCGACGATATCGATGAGCCCAATCTTTACACGATCGTGTGGTTCGATTTCAAATTCGAGCACTACAGCATTGCGTAATTTGGAATCTCTTTTTTCCAATACCCGCACATCTACATTGTAATGACCTTTTTCTTTAAAAAACTCTTTAATGGCGTTGGCCGCAGTTTGTTTTTTGCTTTCATTCACCACATCATTCCGCCCAACAAACCTCGCTAACTTGCTCGTCAGATCTTCGTGAAAACTTTTTTTGATACCGGTGAAACTATATCGCGCTAATCGTGGCTTTTCTACGAGATATATTTCGATATCCATAATGCTTTCATCGCGCACACCCAGACTGATGATATCTACTTGGGTAAACAGCTTTAAACCCCATAATTTTTTTACTGCTTTTTGGATCTCCAGACCTGGAATCGTGATTTTGGACCCACTTTTAAGCTCAGTGACCCCGATGATAGCATTGGCATCGCTGTTAAAAGTACCTGCGACCGTGATTTTACCTATTTCATACGATTTAGCTAGATCATACTCCATATAGGGCAACGAAGTGTTTTCCTGGGCACCGACCATCGAGCAGGTCGCGAGGGTGATCAAGGTGGCTAGGAATAATGTAGAGAAATACTTCATTGTATAGCTTGAGTCAAGGTGTGAGGTAAACGATTTCAACGATTCATTCATGTCCGGTAAGGGTCCTGTTTAACAATGTTTTAATGCGTAATTATTTGATCTGAAGTCATGCCGAATCTTCTTTCCCGATGCTGATATTCCAGTATTGCCTTCCAAAACTCGTCTTTTGTCATATCTGGCCATAAGACCGGCGTGAAATAAAACTCAGTATAAGCGCATTGCCAGAGTAAAAAATTGCTCAATCGTTGTTCCCCACTCGTACGGATTAGAAGATCAGGGTCCGGATAATCCCGGGTAGTTAAATGTGAACTGATCAAGGCTTCATCTACCTGATCTACGGTCAAAAAACCCTGTTTTATTTGTTGTGAAATATGTCGGCTAGCCTGTGTAATCTCCCAGCGCGCGCTATAATTGAGGGCTAAGATCAGCGTCATACCCTGATTGTCAGCGGTATCCGCCATGCCTTTATGTAGTGCTTGGCGAGATGCCGGTGGCAAAGAATCAATATCTCCTATAGTCTGGAGGCGTATATTGTTGTCATTGAGGGTTTTAACCTCGCTTCCAATGGTTTCGACCAATAAGGCCATCAGCGCATTGACTTCTTGCTCAGGTCGGTTCCAGTTTTCTGTAGAAAAAGCATATAAGGTCAAGTATTTAATACCAATCTCCGCAGCAGCTTCGGTACACGCTCTTACTGCTTTGACCCCATTATGATGTCCAAAAATCCTAGGCATACCATGCACCTGAGCCCATCGGCCATTACCATCCATGATGATAGCTACATGTTTAGGAAGTTTGGACAGATCTAGTTCAGATCGGATATTCATGCTGATAATCTTCGTCTAAATTTGGGTGCAAAAGTACTTAAAAAACAGTTGGTTAAGGCATAATTTTTAAGGATAACCGGCTATGTGCAAGGGTCAAGAAGATTGTCTTTGTCTAGGAGTCATAGGCTGGGTCTGCATCATTTTCCATAAATTTACGGTATGGTGTTTAAGACTCAACATATATTAGGTGTACTGGGGCTGATGGTCTTGCTCGGTTCAAACTGCAAAAGGACTGATTGTCCTGGTGGTAAAACGGAACTGATCAATTCGTTTAATGCATTTATCAATACTACGATACGGGCTAAACAGTTTTACTCCATTCGGGAGTGGGAGTCTAAAGACAAGGAGTTTACCGGCTTTTTGCAGGACTGTTATCCGAAGTTTGATACCATGCTATATTTAGATGAGCGCCAGCGATTTTGGAGTGATGCGGTCCGTTATTATTTTAAGCGATATGATAATCGGGTGACGATAGAATTGCTTAATAATAAAAATCCAAATTCGAAAATGATGCAAAATCAAATCAAGTCGATTTGGGCTGACCCCGATGAAGCATTTACCCAGATTTTTAAGGAAATGACTGGCTTAAAATTTGACGATGCCATTGAAGCGGTGAGGGATACGAATTTGACTAGAGATCAATAATTAATTTAGCATAGGAGATACCATTTATGTATGATGTCATTTTAAGCTTTATTACAGCGTTTTCACTGACCTACCTTTCGATACCCAGTATCATCAAGGTGGCTCATGCTAAACAACTCTATGATGAGCCTGATCAGACTAGAAGGTCTCATGATTCACCCATTCCACGCTTAGGCGGTATAGCCATATTTGCAGGCGTAGTACTTTCAGTGACTTTATGGACTCCATTCCAGGTATTCGCCGGACTGCAGTACATCTTGTGTGCATTAGTAGTGATATTCCTGATAGGGGTGCGTGACGATGTGCATCCGGTCTCCCCGATGTATAAAATGATCGGGCAACTGATGGCATCCATGATTCTGGTATTCAAGGCCGATATCAGATTAACTAGTCTGTATGGTATCATGGGTATCTACGACATTCCTGAGCCGATATCTATTTTATTATCCATATTTACCATTATAGTCATCATCAATGCTTTTAATCTGATCGATGGGATCAATGGGTTATCTGGCAGTATCACAGTATTGATCACACTCACTTTGGGGATCTGGTTTTTATTGATCGATCGATTGGAGATTGCCGTACTTGCATTTTCATTGGCAGCCGCCGTTTTGGCTTTTCTCAATTACAATTTTACGCCGGCCCGGATATTTATGGGTGATACCGGATCCTTACTCAATGGCTTAGTCTGTTCTATATTGACTATTAAGTTTATTGAATTGCACCGCGATTTGCCCAATTCGGTTTATTCCTTGAAGGCAGTGCCAGCGGTGGCGATCGGCATATTGATATTGCCACTATACGATACCTTGAGAGTATTCGTCATGCGCATCTTCCAAGGCAGATCTCCCATGTCACCTGACCGCAACCACATCCATCATTTATTGATCGATTCAGGACTTAACCATATGCAATCCACTGGTATCTTAGTAGCTGTCAACTTGTTATTCATTTTTATGGTGCTTTTCCTCAATGGTATCGGCACCCTCAACCTATTGATGCTGATTTTATTTATAGCCACTTTATTGAGCAGCTTGTTGTTCATGATCGTGCGCAAGAAGCGGTTGAGCAGATAGATGCACCATCAACCAGGCGTTTACAAACCAGAATAATCGGTGATACTCAAGATCGGAAGTGACTGCATCCAAGGCCATCACGAGGTAGAATCCGGCAAAAAGCGTTCTCAATCTAGGGTCATGAACAGAGCGGATCATATAGTAGGTACTTACTATAAAAAAAATCAACCCACCAAAACCAACCATCCCAAAACGAGCCAATATCGAAGTATAGGTACAGTGAGGGTTTAAAAATCTGCACACCGATGGATACAATCCATCGCGTTGTAATTGTTCTACGTAGGGTAAATAATTGCGTGGTCCTACCCCAAAGACAGGCTTAGATCGAAAGGCACTCCACGAAGCAATCTTATTGGCACTATAGGTAGTCTGATAAAAAGTATAAGATCCTACCTTAAATAATGGTGCATCAGGGATGAGATAAAGCTCATGCTCTTGCTGCAATCCCTTGGTATCTTGCACCGGATAGCTGTGAGATAAAAAAAGATAAGTCCCTATCAAAAAAGTGGCCACCAGCCAAAATCCTTTCTTTTGAGGCTTAGTAAAGTAAAACAGGACCGATAGGTATATCAACAGTGATTTAGAGAATGTCGTCAATAAACTCAGCCACACCAAAGGGGTGAGTTTGTGCTGGTTCGATGGTCGGCCTTGGAGCCACATCAGGCACCAAAAGCTCAAAAAGATAATCTGTGCGGCTCCATTAGGATGTCCGTCCAATCCTGCTGATTGAATAGGCCAAAACCCCAGGTAATACGGTCTGATCATGACCAGTGCCGTAGGAATGTCCAGTATAAAATAACAAAACAAACCTCCAAAACAAGCCAAGATCATCAAAGCAAGAATAGTATAAAAGGCGGCCTCGATCACCTTGAGCTGTTGAGCATAGTCGGCAGTGAGTAGTATTATAATGGTCACAAATAGTAGAGCAGGCCTACACCACCCAAGTACTGAGAGGAAACCATCTTGGGGTACACGGACCAGTATAGCCACTAAGAAGGTAAACAATAGTATGGCTGACCCAAACCAGAATTTAAGAGCCGGAATCGTGGCTCTAAATACAGTGCGATATATCAACACTGGCAGGTATAACAAAACTAATAAATCCGTCAAGGCCACCGCTCTGCCACCTATTCGGGATTCAAATATGGGGTATCCTATACACATACTGACCAATATCATGTACAACATGGTTTGATCAATAGGTGGTAAAAAAGTTTTTTTCAAACTCACCTTACCAATGTACTGAAATGAACAGGAACACCACGATTTTTAAAGCTATTTCACACTCCAGGGTCAGCAAGAGTACGCGATAAACTATAAAACCTATAGTTTTGTGGGTATGAAGTGCATAAGTGTGATCCTTTTTATCCTTTCGTCTTTGACCCTAGCCACAGGCCAGTCCAATGGGTGCGATGGAAATCGGTATCTCAATGCAGTATTTAATGAGGTAAAAATCACCAAATTAGCCTACGGTCGCAATGTAAGCCTGATCGGCGATACGGTAGACCTGTTTATGGATCTGTATGAGCCGGTAGGTGATGCCGTACAGGCCAGAGCGGCTTTGGTTTTGGCTTTTGGGGGTGCTTTTATCTCCGGCGACCGATTTCAACTGGCAGAATTGGGCAATTATTTTGCTAAGCATGGTTATGTAGTAGCCTGTATAGATTATAGGATATGGCCAGTATTTGTCAAAGGTTTTCCAGATTCTCTGGGGGTTTTAGATGTAGCAGTTAAAGCGATGGGTGATATGAAAGCCTCTATTCGCTACCTCAAATCTATCGCATCGAATTACCGTATCGATAGCAATCTAGTGTTTGTCGGGGGCGTCAGTGCAGGGGCTATCACTGCCATTCAGACCGCTTATTTGGATGAAAATGATCCTCAACCCAATTTTATAAAAAATGCAATTAATCAGAATGGTGGGCTACAAGGCAATAGCAATAACAGCACGTTGAAGCATAGTTCCAAGGTGCGAGGTGTACTCAATCTTTCAGGAGCTATATTGAGTTTGGATTGGTTAGATGCTGGGGAACCTCCCATGGTCAGTATGCACGGCACTGCAGATAATGTAGTCATATTTGGTGAAGGTAAAGCCGCAGGTATCCTTACTCTACAGGGCAGCGGTGTGATTCATCCAGCCTTGAAGACTAAAAGGATCAAAGAATTGCTGATCGCCGTACCAGGCGGAAACCACACGGATATCTATATAGAAGCAAGATATCAAGTGTATGTCGATAGTCTCAGAGTGGCCGGGAAAAAGATGTTTACTGACATTATTTGCCAACAGACGGTGTCCAGTAGGACGCTGCCAGTGGTTGAAAAAATAAAAGTTTATCCCAGTCCTGCCATAGATTATGTCTTGATCGAAGGTGCGACAGCTCCCTTGTCGGTCTCCCTGAGAGATATGACCGGACGAAAAGTACCGAGTCAACAAAATGGCAATAGAATCGAATGGAAGTATGGTATAGCTTCGGGTATCTATGTCCTCGAGGCACTTTTCTCCAATAATAAACGGACAATTTCCAAAGTAGTCATCAGTAGATGATAAGCTCCATTCAAGAAAATTAAAACTATGAATAATGAGGCATCCGATTTTTTGTTTACTATTTTTTTTGTATTCCATCGGGCTTCATGCGCAAGTAGATCCGTTGATCGAGCGAGCATTGCAGCAGACAGGCTCCTGTGATTTAATCTGTATTCTCCACACGCCGTATCAGCAAGTTCATAAGTTTTCGAATCCTCTAGACACGAAGGAGCAAAAAGGTGCCGCAGTATTTAAGCGACTATATCAGCAGGCCCAACAATCCCAAGGCCCAATTATTCAATATTTACAAAAACAAAAGATCACGCATCGCTCCTATTATATTATCAATGCCATTCATATACCCAACGCCTCCCGATCGCTCGTGGTATATCTCACCTCACTCAAGCAGGTAGATCGATTAGAGTTCAATTCTAACTTTAAGGTTTACCGACCAGCGTCGGACAAAGGTTTTCCTGCTGAGGAAGATTATGGGTCATTGGAGTCGCGCAGTCCTACCGCAGTAGAGTGGGGGATCTCTCGGATCATGGCCGACACCTTATGGTCTTTGGGTATCACTGGCAAAGGGGCGGTAGTGGGTTCAGAAGACACTGGCGTTGAATTACATCCTGCGATTAAAAACAACTATCGGGGTCTACTTGTGAATGGATCAATGGATCATAATTTCAACTGGCATGATGCCATCCATGCGCTCAATCCACTCAATAACGATATCAATGCAAATGAATATAATAACCCTTGCGGTTTGGATACTCTAGCACCATGTGATGATGATAACCATGGTACCCACACGGTAGGGACTATGGTCGCCCATGATCTGACTACAGGAGTGGCTCCGGATTCAAAATGGATTGGGTGCCGGTGTATGGAAAGGGGCTGGGGCACTCTGGCTACCTACCTAGAATGTTTTCAATGGTTTCTGGCCCCGACCGATACCGCTAATAAAAACCCCAATACCCGAAAAGCACCTCATGTGATCAATAATAGTTGGGGTTGTCCGGTAGAAGAAGGATGTAACCCGGCTAATTTTAAAACGATGGAGCAAGTCATCTCAACCCTAAAAGCTGCTGGCATTTTTATCGTGGCGTCTGCAGGCAATAGTGGCTCGCTGGGATGCAGTAGTATCGATGACCCCGCCGCAATCTTTGAGGCTTCTTTTTCTGTGGGTGCCATCGCTCGCAATGACAGTATAGCAGGCTTTAGCAGTCGTGGACCGGTGACTATCGATGGCAGTGGCAGAATCAAACCCAACATCACCGCACCTGGTGTGGCTGTGCGATCTACGATAAAAAACGGAGGATTTGCTTCTTTTAATGGTACCAGTATGTCAGGTCCTCATGTGGCCGGTGCTGTAGCGTTATTGATCTCTGCATTCCCTTCCATCGCTGGGAGGATAGACCTCATCGAAAATATTTTGGAACAGAGCGCCGACCGCAAGTTCGTCACTATTCCCTGTGGCAAAGACAGCGTTTTTTCTATACCCAATAATGTCTATGGTTATGGCCGGCTCAATGTATTTAAGGCCTATGAATTAACTAAACAATTATTGACAACCGGGCAGGCAGATCTGCCCGTTATCAAACTTAAAGTATATCCTAATCCTACTCGAGATATGGTATGGATGGAGTTAGCACCAGAGCATAAGCCCATAGAGGTGCAGCTTTATAATATGCAGGGCCAACTGGTAGTGAGGCATATTAATCTACAGGAGTCTACATTTATACTAGATATCAAAGGCTTGCCTTCAGGCATTTATTATTACCTCTTGAGTACTTCAGCAGGGCTCAAAACCGGAAAGGTGATCAAGTCTTAATGGTTTAAACATTCAACCACCACTTTTTCACCTGGCATTTAAAAGACTGATTGCGCTATTTTACGAGTCGTCTCACTATCGCCCATCGTATAAAAATGAAGCGAAGGTACTTGTGCAGCTTTTAGTTCTTTGCACTGCGCGATGCCCCACTCAATGCCAACCTGTTTTATTGCATCCGGTGTCTTGGCTTTGGATACAGCCTTGACCAGATCCTGAGGCAAATTGATAAAAAAAGCAGCAGGTATACTGGTGAGTTGGCTTTTGCGTGTCAATGGCTTAAGTCCGGGTATGATCGGTACCAATATTCCTGCTTTGCGACATTGAGCCACAAAATCAAAGTATTTTTTATTATCAAAAAACATTTGAGTGACAATGTATTCCCCGCCGGCATCTACTTTTTCTTTAAGATGTCTGATGTCGGTATCCATATTAGGCGCTTCAAAATGTTTTTCAGGGTAGCCAGCGATACCTATACAAAAGTTTGATTTTGCTCCATCCACGATATCGTCGTCTATATATTTACCCCTATTCATGTCTTTGATCTGATGGATCAGGTCTATGGCATAGTGATGGCCACCTGGTTCGGGTATGAATTTGCCTTCAAACTTACGAGCATCACCACGCAAAGCAAGTACATTATTAATTTTGGCATAAGCCATATCGATTAATGCATCTTCTGTCTCTTCTTTAGTAAATCCTCCGCACAGCAGATGGGGTACGGTATCTACACCATACCGATTTTGAATGGCTTGAGAGATGACCACAGTGCCTGGTCTCTTGCGCATAGCTATTTTTTCAAACAAACCATCAGGGTTTTTTTTATACACAAAATCTTCTCTATGATAGGTGACATCTACAAAAGGAGGTCTAAACTCCATCAGCGGATCCAGAATAGAAAAAATCGAATCGATACTTCCACCCTTTAAAGGAGGTAATACTTCAAAAGAGATCAAGGTGCTGCCATTGGCACGTTCAAAATAGTCTGTTACTTTCATTGAAGGCTAAAAACGGTAAAGTGCAAATATAAGTTATCGATATCGGATCAAAGCCTGTTTTTGAGGATAAGATAAGTCTGATATACAGATCACAATACTTTACAAATGAATTTATGGATTGGCGTTCAAATTCAATCGCAATCTGATGTTGCTCGATGAAGTTAAAAAACTTCTAAGTTTTACTTTTAATTTGAGATTAAATTTTTCTTGTGTCATCAGTGCTTTGGCATTCACCAGTGTAGGAAATAATTGTAGTGTATTAGAAGATGTAAAGGGTACTATTTCTAAGTACGCAATTTCTAGTTCGTTTCTGAACATCACATCACTGGCGAGCAATGAGATTTTTTCGACTCTGCTGAAATCCAGTTGATTTAATTCATCTGTCAATCGAATAGACCCGGGATTGATGCTGACGATGGCCGCATCGCTCAGCGCATAAGTCTGCAATAAGGTCATATAGTTCGTAGGAAGATCTCTCAACAGAAAAGAATAGGTCTCCACCGTATTGAGCCCTCCAGGTAACGAGATGAAGGTATCGTATTCCATTTTGAATAGGATTGCATCATCGCTTTTATTGCACGACCAACAACCAATGCAGAGTATACAATAAATGCAGAAACGATTAAACTGGGTGGTGATAGTATAGATCATCTAATTGTTTACAGAACGATTATTTTTCCAATTTCATTTGTACCGGGTCCCACTTTATGATTTTCTTTTTAAAATAGCTTTCGTTGGCAGCAAGGCAAGGAGCCGCTGCACGGAATCCAAACGTGGCATCTTCTATATTGGTTTTGTTATTCCGGATGGTTTCAAAAAAATTATTAAAGTGATTGACATGGGAGTCATGGTCTTTTGGAGCAGTAAACTCCATGCCCTCCCGAGTTGGCCTTTGTTTATCGGCATCAGACCATTTTGCATTGTATTCCGCCATCATTTTATCCTGCAATGCTTTTGGATAAGTGAATAAGGAATCATACCCACCAATACCCGGGGCTTTAGCCATCAGGCTGTGGGTGAGCTTGACCCCATTGCCGGTTTTGGTCATCATGCCTTCACTGCCGACATATCGGGTATAGCCACCGCCTCCGGCGCCACTGATAAAATTGACTCTCAACATGACCTGGAATGGGCCATGTTGGGCAGTGGCCGGGTAATCGAGCAAGGTCGTCATGACATCCGGCACATCCCGGCCATCTTTCCAAAAACACAGTTGTCCGGATGATAAGATCCGATTGGGCCCATAGGAACCAGTCACATAATGTATGCCTGTGATCAGATGTACATATAGATCTCCGGATACTCCTGTGCCAAAATCTCTATAGTTTCTCCATCGGAAAAACTTTTTCTCGTCATAGGCTTGTTTTTTGTTCATGATCGACACATATCGATCCCAATCTACGGTCTCGGTAGAATGATCCGTGGGGATGCTATATTGCCAAGCCCCGATCGCATTTTGCCGATCACTAGAGGTCTCAATACAATTGAGCTGACCGATGGCGCCAGATTGATAGATTTCTTTGGTTTTGGCATAATCGACGCCGCTGATGCCTTGGCTACCCACTTGCAATACCTTGCCAGTCGCCCGTTGCACATCAATGACCGACTTGCCCTGTTCAAATCGGTGCACCATGGGTTTTTCACAGTATACATGTTTACCAGCCCGCATAGCATCTATGGCTATGGTACTGTGCCAATGATCACTCGTAGCGATGATGACGGCATCGATATCTTTACGCTGGAGCAGCTCGCGATAGTCGCGCGTATTATACAGATCGTTGCCATATAATTCTTTCATACGGGTCAGGCGTCCGGTATACAAATCACAGGCACCTGCCATGGAGACCCCCGGCACTTTGAGCGCCGCTTGCAGATCAAAATGACCTTGAATACCACAACCGATCACCCCCAGACGCACCTCATCCCCTGCAGAATAAACTTGTGAAAATGGCAATACTTGGGTTTGATAATATTCATCAGCTAGTGTTCTGTTCCACATCGCCCCGCCCATAAGTAGGGAGCCGGTACTAAATTGGCGGATAAATGATCTTCTGGACTTCTTTTTCATAGATTTAAATTATATAGGTTTGAAATTAATAATTTTTTATCTCAATGCTGAACGATTACCACCACAGGTAGTCAAGATGATCGGTGAAGCGCAGGTCATCAGAAGCCTAAAACAGCACAATACCGGGTCAAAGCAGCACAAACGCCTAAAACTTATTTGGCACAAATAGCGATGTTATTTATAAAAATGGCCATATTTTAAAGTACATTCTATATAAAAATCTGTTTTATTCGCTTTTTTCTGCAAAATATGAACCTATTATTCAGTAAAATGAAAATTACAATAACCGATAGTTTTTGAATTTTTACTACATGAGTCTTGACATACCTTTGGTCCATAACAAATAAAAAATGATGAAAATTTTGAACAAAACTTTACTTCTGTGTATGATGATGGCTGTGATAAATTATCTCGGCGCTCAAGAGGACTCCACCATGGAGACCAAACCCAAATTTGCAGTTTCCGGGTATGTAGATGCCTACTATAATGTGTCATTTAATAATCCGGGAGTAGGACCAAAACTGTGGGGACCTGCAGGAGGCTCCAGAGCCTTTGACATCAATAATAACCAGTTTACTATAGGTACCATTCAAGGAAAAGTGTCGTATACCAATAAACAGATTGAGGTAGTTGGAGATTTTTTGGCTGGACCTAATGCGACTTTGGCCACGTTGGCAGCATTTAAGTCAGCTGCATGGCCTGCTGCTCTGGGAGGCGGTGTATTTGGTATCAAACAACTCTATGGAGTATGGAAGCCAACAGATAAGCTCTCCTTTACACTAGGGCAGTTTGGCACGCACATTGGATATGAAGTAATTGAGCCAAGTATCAATTTCCACTATTCGCTTTCCAACCTCTTTAATAATGGTCCTTTTTATCACACTGGTCTGAAAATGAACTATGCGATATCTGATAAAGTAGGTCTGATGGTCGGATTGGTCAATAGCTGGGACTCTTTTGATGATAACAATGGATCCAAATCTCCCATTTTACAATTGTCCTTACTCCCAATCGATGGAATGTCGATCTATTTAAATTTCTTGACCGGCAAGGGAGATTATGCAGGTACTTTGAATCCTGTATTTGCTACCTTGAATGATCCTAATGGCTTCAATACTTCGATCTATGACATTACCGCCAATTATGTCAAGGGTAAGGTTACCATCGGACTCAATGGTGCATACGGAGTGTATAAGGGTACCGAAGCTGATGTAAAAACTAAGTTTAAGACGATTACTAAAAACGAAAAAGATAATCCTACCTGGGGCGGTATTGCCGGCTATTTTAATGTAGCTGCTACAGACCAATTTGCGATAGGTGCGCGCGTAGAACAATTTAATGATTATTATGGCGTCCGATATCTAGGTGGAAATAATACATCCATTACACTGACTGGAAGTATCACACTCGCCGAAGGCAGTCTGATCTTGAAACCCGAATTGCGATTGGATAGTTCTAACGGTGATAACAATGTCAACGGACACTCCGATTTATATTTTGGCAAAGATGGTAAGACAGCCAGTACTCAACAAACATTGGGTATGTCTGCAATATTCAAGTTTTAATTACTATTCCTAATCAAATCAAACCGATGGCCTCTGGATTGCACTTGATGTACCAAGATGATGTGCAATTCCAGAGGTTTTCTTATTTTCAGCGATTTCAATCTTAATCGAAATCCAGAGACGATGGGCAAGTTTGACTTTTTATGGTCATAGGCCAGATAGAGTCTCTTGGTAGCTCCTAATATTTGCGATATCTTCGACGGATGATCTTTCGTTACTTAGGTATTTTTTTCAGCCTCGCGTTTATCCAGTGCCATACCAGGTCGTCGGATGTTCAGATACAATCCATTTCTTCACCTGCTACGCTTTTTGCAGAGACTCCTAATTGGTATCTGTCTGCTCAAGATAAATTGTATTTATCCTGGACACAACATGTGCAAGATACCATTGCATCACTACGATATAGTGTCTGGCAGGATAGTAGCTGGGCCGACACTCGACTGGTAGCTCAAGGCAACGATTGGTTTGTAAACTGGGCTGATTTTCCTTCTATCACCACCTTTGCAAGCAGTGATCTCAGTGTGATGGGTCATTTTCTTCAAAAAAGCGATACCGGACGAAACTATAATTACGGCGTGCGACTATCATTGTCCAGAGATGGGGGTGAGACTTTTCGCACGACGGACCAACTGCATGATCCTGCACCTGCTGAACATGGATTTGTAAGTCTGCTTCCATTTAGTTTTGATAAAGTCCTCACAGTATGGTTAGATGGTAGGGCCATGACAGGTGATCATGGGCATAATACTGTGCTCGATACGACAGCCGCAGGGCTTGCTCATGCCATGCAGTTGAGATCTGCCATGGTAGATTTCGATGGTCATGTATTACTCCCACAGATCATAGATGACCGAGTATGTGAATGTTGTCAAACTGATGTGACGATGACTCCCAAAGGTCCTGTAGTCGTATATAGAAATCGCACAGCTACTGAAGAGCGGGATATTTACTTCAGTCGGTACCAAGCTGGACAATGGTCCGTACCGAGAGCGGTATATGAAGATCACTGGGTCATCCCAGGTTGCCCGGTCAATGGTCCTGCCATAGCAAGCTTCAAAAATAAATTAGCGGTAGTTTGGTATTCTGAGGCAAGTGGCAAACCAAGCATCAAGCTCAGTTTGTTTAATGTAGAAGAAGATCGATTTTCACCCCCTGTCGCAATCAAAACCAGCTATACACTTGGGCGATTGGATATCGTATGGCTGGATGACCATCGCGTCGCAGTCTCTTTTGTCAACAAAAAAGCAAAAGACCAGGAAGAAGCTATGATCAAGCTGGCGATCTTTGATGAGTCGGATCAATCTTTGACACAATACAATCTGGATACCATATCCTCCAAGCGACGAAGTGGCTTCCCAGTACTAGAAAAATATAAGGAGGCTTTGTATCTAGCCTATACGCAAGTGAAAGGTGAAGCCACCGCCATCCATATTAAAAAAATAACATGGTAAATACTAAGCTAAGGATTCTACTATAGTTTCAAATTCGTCAATGGACTTCAGATGCCTGACGGCCTGATTTAATAATGGTTTTTTGCACATTTCGGGACAACCAGAGAAAAGGATGTTGAGATTAGGTACCTTTTGATGAATGGATTGCATATAGTCTTTTAATTTCTCCATCGGTGAGCTAGACATAAACAGCGTAAATAAGTGAGTAGCCCCAGTGATATGGGCTGCCTGTGCAGCCATGTCTGGAGACACTGAACTACCGAGATAATACGTAGTGATTTTATTTTCGAGTAAAATGTAGTGTGCTAATAGTAAAGGCAATTCATGAAAATCTTCCGGGGGTAAACACAATATAAAGGAGTACTTACTATTGTTTGCTTTAGTCAAGCTATCGATCTCGAGTAATATTTTTCTGCGAATGATCGCCGAAGCAAAGTGTTCCTGTGATGGTGAAAGATCATTGACTTGCCAGAGTACACCTACCTTCTTGAGAAAAGGATATATTATTTCTAATATTGTTTTCTTTAATCCAAATAAATGATTGGCTTGGTCAAAAACTTCCACAAATCGGACCTCATCAAAATTGAGCATATGGACCATGAGGCCATTGATTAAACAGTCTGACTTTTGAGTATCAAGACTGCCTGTGAGGACCTGCCGCACTTGAGTATCCAGCTGCTCGGTAGTCAAGGTACTGATCTTGGATATCTTCCATCCGGTCTGCAAAAGGGTATTGATGTTCAGCAATTTTCTAAGCTCTTCTCCTGAATAACCTCTGATATTGGTGCAACTTCGCTGAGGATTCAGTAGGTTATACCTCTTTTCCCAAATTCTAATGGTATGCGATTTAATGCCCGTGTAGTGGGCTAGATCGGATATGGAATATTGAGCTAATTCAGACATTAATTGCTTACTGTAAAAATGGTTAACAGTTGATCAATGAGGTAGTAAACAAAAAATCTGGATGAAGGTTTACCATTTGTCCGCTTTTTTAAAAATTCCAAAAGGTATTAAATATATTAAAGCGACGATATAGAGGCCTTCTGCGAACAACCAAGTTAAGAATGAATATTTCTGAACAAGTATTTGCACTGCCAATCGTTTAAAAATATAAAAATGAATATACTTTATAAGTAGAAAACAGATCATCGTCCATGGCCAGCACCCTATCAAAAAGGCCGGCAATAGCCAGGATAGGATCAGTGTACTATAAAACAAAATTAAAAATACAATATGGACTGATTGATAGTGTCTGGCCGTCGTGACATGTCTTGATTTTTGTTTTAACCAATCCTTCCAGGTAGACTTTGGAATACTCTCGACAAAAGAAAAAGGATCTATCTGAATCGAAAACTGATGCGTATGACTTAGTTCATTGACCATCAGATCATCATCACCGGATAATAATGACTTGTGTTTTATAAGATTTTGGCTCGGTACGGCGATCGATTTATGGTATAACAGATTCCTGCCTACACCCATATAGCCCTGACCGTATAAGGCCGAGCTCAGATACATCAATGCCGTATAATCGGTCTCTAGGCGGATGGTTTGATTGAGTAAGGTGCTTCTTAGTATATATGGTGAGTATCCTAGTACGAGCTCATTCTCCTGCAAGGCGGTCTGCATTAAGCTGAGCCACTTGTTAGATACCGGCCTGCAATCGGCGTCGGTGAGCAATACATAATCGTACGTGACTTTGTCCAGGCCATATGCCAAACCTTGTTTTTTACCTGCCTTATCTGGGGGAAGCCGATGCAGGTGCAATCGGGAATGGTTGAAAGCAGGATCTTGCCATAGTTCCAAAGCCGATGCCATCGAGTGATCATCCACAATATGTATGTCCCACAAGCCCTGATACTGCTGATTTAATAGGATGGGAATTAATTTTTTAAGATTTTCAGCTTCATTTTTAACTACGACAAGGATGCTAACGGACTGAAAATGATCGTTTTTCATTTTCAAACCCTTATTTTTGTATTTCTTAAGGGAGTGATACCACCCGGACAAGAACATGACCTGAAGCACTGTTACTACTAAATAGACTATGATCAAAACTGTCACCGGAGTCAAATCTAATTTTTTTAGCTCAATTCAATGATGAGAATCCTTCTCCTGATTTTATTTTCCTTCGGCAGATTATGGACCATTCAGGCACAGATTATATCCGGCTCCGATACCTTGTATGGTAACGAGTGGATAAAATATAATCAAACATATTATAAATTGTATACTGCTCAGGATGGGCTGTATAAGATAACCTACGAAGATCTTAATCGTGCTGGCATTCCAATACAAACAATAAAAGGATCCCAACTGCAACTTTGGAACTTAGGCCAAGAAGTGCCTTTATATATGGCTAATTCAGGGACATGGAACACTGGTGAAGCTTTTTATTTTGTCGGCGCTAAAAATCGATCTGAACTGGACTCCTTGTTATTTGCCAAAGCATATTTGGAAATGCTTAATCCTGAGTATAGTTTGGTCACGGATTCTGCAACTTTTTTTTTGACCTGGGTCCCAGAAGGATCGCCAACCAAAAGAGTTAATGTAATAGGTAGTAATGATCAATTACCGTCTTCCCTTTTTTATTGGGCAGATCAGTCCTATGAATATCATCAAAATCCATTGGACAAACGCTACGATCCATTCAATGAAATAGCACTGTCTACTTTCGATGCCGCAGAAGGATTTGGATCTCGACTGGCTAAGGAGTTTAAATTGGATCTTAAACCTACAGATGTATATCAAGGAAATAATCCGGGCACCATCAGCATTCGACTGGCTGGTAATAATTCAATTCATAAGTTTCAAGTATCGATCAATGGTGTTGTAGTTAAAGAAGATAATTTTATCGGATTTCAAGTCAGGCAATATGAGATTCCGGTGAGCAATGATCAATTGCGAAATGAAATCAATTTAAAAATCGAAGGTATGCAAAGTGGGAGTGATGCTTTTACTGTAGCCAACATTCACTTTATTTATCCAAAAATAAAAGGTGCCGCGCTGTCAGCTCACGAGACCTTGGTGCCTGCAGAGATGAGCACCATGGTGGCATTGGATAAATTATCTTCTCAATCGTTGCTCATTGCTCCGCAATCCTTGACCTGGTACACTTCTACGCTTCTAAATGGCCAATATCATCTCGAGTTGAAACCCGACAAAGAATTCAAAAAAAATCATATTGCTTCCATCCCTGCAGCTATGCCGATCGGAGGCATCCATGCTCTTACCTTAGAGCCAATCTATAAGGACCTGGGCAATAATTATCTAATCATTACGCACAGTACATTAAAAAATGCATCGGAGACTTATGCTGCTTATAGAAGATCGGCGGCAGGGGGCGGCTTTAAGGTAGGTGTATTGTATATCGATCAGATTTATGATCAGTTTGGTTACGGCGTAGCTCGCCATATTATAGGGCTTAAAAATTTTGCAATGTATATCCACCGGAATTGGGTAGCCCCTCAATTTATCTTTATGATCGGTAGAGCCGTCAACTATAGAGATCTAAGAGTGGATGATAATCTCCGACAAGCGGGTCATTTGCATCTAATACCTACCTATGGATATCCTGGATCGGACAATCTCATCTTTGCGCCGCCTCGCCGGAATTTACCTGTATTCAATATGGCTCGCCTTGCGGCGAGTACTCCTGACCAAGTCATCACGTATCTCAATAAAGTAAAGGAATACGAAGATCAACTGGTCCGTCCCAAGACAAACGATGATTTGTATTGGCGAAAACGAGTCTTGCATTTGGCAGGTGGTGGACCCACAGATGGATTTGATGTCATATTGGATGATCTAAAAAAGATCATAGAATCAAATGACTTGCGATCCGATGTAGCATCAGTTAAAAAAAGTTCGTCGGATCCTGTCCAGGGTGGGGTATCAGAGATAGTCAAAAATATTATTAATAATGGCGTATTTATGCATACGTATCTGGGTCATGGCGCAGTGACCGCCACGGAGATTGGATTGGATGATCCGGAGATTTTTAATAATGTCGGTAAATACCCGATATGTTTTACGTTGGGCTGTAATTCGGGAAATATTCATACCCTCAACACTAGCCTGAGTGAGGTTTTTTTGTTTTCTAAAAAAGGAGATATCGCCTATATTTCTTCATCCGGCATCGGGACAGATATCGGGTACAAAAACTATAGTGAAGTACTTTATAAACATCTAGGGGAAGAATATTATAACAGCAGTATCGCGGAATTGCATTTTAGTGCACTCAACAAGTTTGAACTCGACCAGTCTTTTTACTCTATTGCATTAAATCAACAACATACCTTGCATGGTGACCCTGCGTTGAAAGTGAATTATTATAATGATCCGGACATTACTCTAGACATTAAAAGTTTTCAAACGATACCTGAAAATATTCAAGCGGAGCAAAAAGAATTGCGATTCAAATTTACAATGTGGAATCTGGGACGGCACTACGGAGAGCCCATCGATTATGAAGTAAAACATCTTTTACCCGATGGTAGGAGCTTTGTCTATACGTTTTCAGAGGTCTTGATGGAGGCTTCTAAAGAAGTGGTGGTCACCTTGCCCATGCCAGAAAATGCGATTGGCAATAACAGGATTTTTATTCGTATAGATCCCAATAACGAGATAAAGGAAGGACCGATACCATTCGCAGAAAACAATAATGAATTGAAAGGAACTACCGATGGAGTCGTGGTCGGAATATTTAACAATGAAGCAAAGCCAATTTATCCTAAAAACTTTGGGATTGTAGGTGAGCCTGGCATAGAACTTAAAGCCTTTACAACCAATGCTTTTAATCGGCCGTCAGCATATAATTTTGAAATTGATACTACCATCTTGTTTAATTCCAACCAATTGAGAACAGGTAAGGTTGTGCAGCGAGGCGGATTAATCACATGGAATCCTAATCTTTCTTGGCAAGCCAATCGAGTATATTATTGGCGTGTAGCTGCAGACACCGTGGGCACGAGTATTCCTTTATTCTGGAATCAAGCATCTTTTATTTATCTGCCGGGGCAGGGTCCAGGATGGAATCAATCCCATAGTTATCAATATGCATCTAATCCACCTAACCAATCCTTATCTTACGATTTAAAATCCAATGGCTGGACACTTGCCAACGAACCAGTGAGTGTAGTGGCTACCAGTATCAACCAAGAGGCTGAGCCCAACGGCTATTCCACTGTACGGATCAATGGGGATCGATTCACCCGAGACAATAGAGTCTTTCAATCCGAAATTATTTTAACTATCTGGGATCCAAAACTTGGGTTAATCCGTAATCCTGTCGGCGGTCGCGATGGTGCTCAGAATGTATTTGGAAGTCCTGCACCGGGATATTATTTCCCTATGGACAAAAACACCACAGAGGAACGCAGTAATCTTATTCGATTTATGGAACAGGGTGTGAAGGATGGCCAATATGTGATTGTCATCACGCATATCGAATCAGGTAAAACTTTTTTCCCGGATTTTTGGGCCAACGATGTGACCACCTTGGGTAAAACACTCTTTGATGTATTTGAAGCTAACGGCGCAAAACAAATCAGAGAATTGGCAAAAGCAGATACGTATTCTCATCCTTATGTGCTTGTCTATAAAAAAGGTCAGGGGCTCATAGAAGAAGTGGTATCGAGAAATGGAATCTCTGCCTCTGCTAATTTTGAATTACCATTGCAGCGAAATGTGGGCGTCCACCAGTCTGCATTGATAGGCCCTGCCACCAGTTGGGAAAAGTTTGAATGGAAACATGCGGATAGTAGAGATCCCAAAAACAATACCATAGTCGTATATGGGCAAGCAGATCCTCTTCAATTGGATACATTGTATAAAGGCATGGCATCCAGTTTTGATCTTAGGACGATCGATGCAGGTCGATATCCATATTTAAAGCTTGAGTGGACTGCTCGGGATAGCTTAAAGCGTGGAGCAATCGACATGTCTTACTGGCGCATCTTTTATAAGTCATATGCTGATCTAGCTATATCGGCTAATGATGATTTTGAATTTTATAAGGACACCATCGATCAGGGCGAAGATGTGCGGTTGCGGTTTACCTTGCAAAATTTAGGGGATCAATCGATTGATTCCAGTGTAATTATCTATACGATCTCGGATCATCAGAATAAGGTGATCATAGATACCGCATATGTATCCCTGCTAAGACCAGGCGGTAAAAAAAGTATTCAAAAACTGATCTCAACTACCTCAAGAATAAATAATCAATCCATATTGGTCAATGTACAGCCACGGACGGCGATTCAAGAGTTTTCTTTATTGAATAATGTGGGTAAGCTTAATTTTTTTGTACAGACCGACATTATACCACCTGTGATCCATGTGCTTTTTGACGGCAAACAAATCATTAATAATGAAATAGTAGCTCGAAGACCGCTGATCCATATTGATTTAAAGGATAATAAAATATTATCGAGACAAGATTCAGCTCAGGTTGAGATTAGCCTTAAAAGCCCTGGATCAGATAAATATGTAATAGTTGCAGCAAAAGAGTATACCATTAGTTATTCCAAAAGCGAAGCGAGTATTCAATACCTTCGGTCGTTTACTACCAATGGCCAATATGCCATCAGAATACAAGGAAAGGATCGCTCTGGTAATGCTGCTGGAATACAACCCTATGAAATAAGTTTTAGAATATTTACTGAAAATTCTGTTTCATCGATCTTACCTTATCCAAATCCATTTTCAACGCAATGTCGATTTGCGTATACGATGACCGGAGAACGACCGATGGTGTTTAAAATCCAAATAATGACTGTAAGTGGCAGAGTAGTCAGAGAATTAACAGAATTGGATTTAGGTCCTTTAGAAGAAGGCACTCACCTCACCGAACGATCTTGGGATGGTACGGATGAGTATGGTAATAAATTAGCTACAGGTACTTATTTATACCGGGTGGTCATGAAAGATATCAATGGCAAGACTTATTCTTCTTTTGAAGATCTTGCGGAAGCTGAACAAACAGATACAAGGAAATTTTTTACCAAAGGACTTGGTAAACTGGTCATACTAAGATGACGGAGAAGGGGTGGCGTCACGCAGTATATCGCGATAAAGATCTGAATACTGTTGCGCCACGTTCAATCGATCATATCGATTATAACACAATGTTTGGATCGTCGATGGGTCATATTGGGCTATGTTTTGGATGAAGTGCAGCATACCTTGAGCCAGTGCTTCCACATCATTTTTTTGAACCAGCAAACCATTCTGAGCAGATACTATTACTTCGGGACCGCCACATCGAGTAGCTAGGACCGGCAAGCCAAATGAATGGGCTTCTATGGCGGTGATCCCGAAAGTCTCATAGTCGCTGCTGATCACCAGGCATTGGGCGCTGGATAATAGATTCATCTTCTGAGTTGCATTTACACTACCATGCCATTGGATGTAGGTATTGATGCTTAATTGGTCGGCAAGTAGTCGATAGGATGGCAGCAAGGCGCCATCTCCAGCTATATGGACTTTAAAGTCTGTATAGGTACGACTCAGATGATGAATGGCCTTTAACAACAAATCAATTCTTTTCTTAGGATCATTCATCACTGCAATAAGCACGAAATTGAAATACTTGAATGGCGCTCTAACTTTCAGAGGTGGTTTGGTCCAATAGACGGCATTTGGAATAATATGGCTGGATTGAAAGCCATACGATTGAAATCGGCTAGTGAGAAAACTACTTACAGAAACAATACTTTTTGCTGCTTTCAACATCATTGTTACCTTGTCCGAATCATACCCGAATTGGCCAAATCTCGCATCCGGAAATTGACTTGAGTGTTCTGAAAGTAAAAATGGTATTTTATATTTCACCGCTAGCGTGTACCCAATAGCCAAAGATGGATAACTTACATGCACGTGGATCAGATCAGGTCGGTGTGGCAGTGATGCGATGAGTAATTCATGTTTTCTGATCAAGGCACTGATGTAGTTGATTCCAATGCGAGGATTCATGCCAATGACGCGGGCCGTCGTTTTGATGATTACATTGGGCACTCCAACTATTTGTATTGGATGAGAAACATGAAACAATTGCCGTAGGTCTCTGACTAAATGCCACGGGGATATCCACTTCAAGGATGATTCATGCACCCCGATGGTATGATGATATTGTGGTGAAAGCTCCGCTATAGATTTGATTAATTCTGAAATAAAAATTCCTTTATGAGGATTTTCATGGGTAGGCCACCAGGTAGGTATGTGGTAGATGTGCGGCATTACATCTTTATAGGGTCAAACGAACAGAATACATTTTGATTGGACATCAACGTAAGATGTGTATGGTCTATCCTTACCAATTTTCCTCGTTGGCCTGCTCGATAAAAATATTGATACCCATATGAACCTAAGAGTTGAAGGAGGCTCGGGCTAGAATGACCGTAATGATTCAGTGCCCGATCATTAAACTCTATCAACAACTGTGGTCTAAATTTTAGAATGGTGTCCCTGCCTCCAAGCAGTATCATTTGCTCCATACCTTCAGTATCTATTTTGATCCAATCGAGCCTGGGGAGCTGATTGGTCCATATCCAGCTATCCAGACGAATGACTTCGATCGGATGATCGTCTAAGGCGGAGGGTTGCAGATTCAAGCGATACATGCCTGCATTAAATGGAGCATCCACTGCTACTTGATGGGCTAGATTATGTATTGAAGCTAAGCCATTATCATTTCCTAGCCCAGATTGTGCAATTTCGACATTGTCGGTCGATACATTAGATAATACATTGTACTGTAATACATCAAACCATTTAGATGGCTCGAATGCGTATACTCTACCTTTAGCAGCCATTTTAGAAAAAAGTAAGGTCCATGCACCAATATTAGCCCCAATATCAAGAATGTAATCCTCAGCAGTCACCAATTTTTTCATAGCCCAGACTTCCTTTGCTTCGTAATACCCTTCATAAAATATGCGATGACCAATATGTTCTGAAGGATTGATTTTTATCGTTAAGTCCCCATCATAATCGTGGATGGTAGACCATATGTGATCTTGAGCTTTAGGACGAGTTATTCGTACCCGGATACTATTTAATGCATAGCCAACGTATCGTAAATAATAAGAGTAGATAAAAAACCGAGTGAGCTTGGCGATACTATACATGACTGTGCAGTGCCTTGTGGCGGTGAAATAATAAGTATAATGCCAATGTTATGGCGCAATAGGTACACAAAGATGCCCAAGTCACGCCCCAGATCCCATAGCGTGGAGCCCAGATACTATTGAGTACAATATTAGTAACCAATCCGATGGTGGCAGCTATACCATTATAAGTAGGTTTTTGGAGATAGACGAAGTATGCACTGTAGGGCATAGTGATAGAGATCATATACGCACCAATTAATAACACAACCGAAATGGGGAACCCCAGTAGGTACTCCGGTCCCAAGATATATCGAAACAAAAGATAACTCCCGGCTATGAATACAACAAGGATCAAAAAAGTGTCTTTGACCAGCGTTTTTATTTCAGCTACTATTAATATGTGATTTTCTTTTTGTGCATCTACTTTAAATGTATTGATCAGGACACGCTGCGCATTTCGCGGTCTGATCAGAATAAACAAAGACAAGGCACTGGCTATACTATAGATCCCTACTTGATCATTGGTACTAAAAGCTGACAAAAACCAAATATCTGCTTTGTAATTTAGTTTTTGAAAAAGATCAGCGAGCACGAAGATCCAACCTGATTCATATATAAATCGTACAACTGATTGAGGAGTGGTGACTTTGTTATCGTGTATTTGACGATTGGGTATACTATAGATCATCACCAAGATCATTATAAGCGATTGAATGATCAAACCATACCAAACCACGTAGATGAATTTTTCGGGTCGATGTTGGTAGAAAAAAAATAAGGCAGCTATACAGCAAGCCCATGCAACAGTAAGCCAAAGGCGGAGCCGCGATACTTCGGCCAATTTGTTATTGCCATCCATCCAGGCAGCCAGGATGTTGACCAAGATCATACAAACTATTTGAATCGTTATTAAGATAGGACCACCGCTAGCATAAATTAATTCTGATGCTAAAAAACTGATGTCCCAAATGTCTTTGGTGACAAATAAGATCAACAGGAGTGCGATGCCGACGGTAATCGCATAGAGTATGGTTTGATTCCAGATTTTGGATTGATGAAGTTCGCTCCGACGCAGCTTTGCAAGGATGATGGCAGGGAGCCCTGCCGTGAGCAATATCACTAGCGTAGAAGTAAAGTTATTTAGGATTGACCATGTGCCTTGAATAGATGGTCCCCATAAGCGAGCGAGGACTATGGAGATGCCGGCCCCGATGACCGCAGTCAAAAATTCCAGTCTGAATAATTTGGATCCGATAAGGGTAGACCAAAGTTTCATGAGTGGTTGGCTCGTGTAAAGATCATTTGATTCAATGCTTGGAATAGGCCAAGATTTTGTGTTTGCCGGGCATATTGTTGTATTGCACTGGTATTGGGAGCCATGTGTGTAGCCCCATGATGTTTCCATTCATCATACCAGACCACGAGTTGATTTGCAGCATCTACAGGTTGATCAAAGGATTTTCCAGTTTGGGTCTCGTTCAATAAGCGATCAATAACATCATGATCTGCAGGCACGATCAAAATTGATTTTCCGGCACGGATATACTCATACATTTTTGCACTGGGGTAGCCTCGGTATCCGGCCCAGCCATGATAAGCCAAGACTTGGGAGGTATTCATTTCATGGAGTGAATCTTGGTAAGACAATCTATTGGGAATAATTTTTACCTCTGGATGATGAAGTATATTTTTAATACGTGCTATGACTGATTCAGCCCCTGGAGATAAAAAAACAATTTCTACCTGTGGAAGATTATGATCTAGAAAAATTTTTAGACTTTGTAAAAATGGAGTCAGAAATGATTTATTATAAAGTGTTCCGGCTATCGTGATTTTAAAGGTTGGCGTATGGATGATCGAAATTATACGAGACCAGGCTTCTTCATCATACCCATTGACCAGGACGAGACGGCGATGCAGTGGCGCCTCCAATATATCCAAGAGGGTAGTAGATAGACTTATCAGGAGATCAGCCTGATGAATACTATTATGTAGATAACGTTTTTCTAATCCTATTTTTATTTTTTTAGCAAGCGGTAGGGTCTTTTGATTTTTAAGATACATCTCGTGATAATAAGCATCTCGAAAGTCAATCGCCAGTGGGATAGCATACTTAGCAGCTAATCGGGCAACCATACGCACCAAATTCGTTGGCCCCGACTCTACGAGCAAGACATCAAATTGATGTTCCGCAAGTATATATTTCAAGTACGGTTTGAACCATTTATTATAAGATTCTTGCGTGGTCCTACCAAATAGAAGTTGAATAAAATAAATCAACCTCCAAAGGCCAGCCTTTCGAATCCAAGTGAAATCAAAATACTTGAACCAAGTATTCTCAAACGGAGTTCTGTAGACCGTGACGCCATTCTCCGCAGTGGTTGCAAATGGGGTTAAATTGGGTTTGCCATAGTCTTCGAAAGATTCTGTGCCCTTAAAATGTCTCGTAAGCACCCGTACATCCCATCCGGCGTGATGCAGCCCTTTTGCAAAGTGAAATGGTCGAAAACCATTCACAGACAAAGCAGGCGGATACGTGTAGGTGACGATTAATATTTTCATGCCTCAAGAAGATCCACTAGGAATTTTGCTTGTTTTTCCCAAGCATAAGATTCAATGACAGACATAGGAGTCAAGGGCACTTCAGTATTCGATTTCCAGCTTAGATATAAAGATTTTATAAATTTTTTGATGTTCGGTATTTCTTCTGCGGTATGGGGCAATATCAGACTATTATCCAGAGGTGCATAGATCTCTTCTAATTCGCGATCCCGACCTCCATCTACCAGACATAAAATGGGCTTGCGTACTGCAAGATATTCATTGAATTTTCCATGAATGAAGCCCTTTATATCTGTAGTGGTCCAGGTCAATACCAAGTTGATATGGGCATGAGCCATAAAATGCCAGGCATCGAGTGTTGGTTGTTGTGTTTTGATCACCGCAATATTGGTTAATTGATGTTGATTGACCCAACTGTTCCAATATTGGCTGTTTATGCCGGAATAATGAAGCATAACATCGGATTGAAAAGAACTATTTTCTTCAATCAGTTCTTGGAGTGCAATAAAAAAATAGTCTGCTTTTTGAAATTCGGTATAGATACGCCCGGAATAATTAATTACAAATTTTCCCGACCAGCCCTGAGGTAAGCTTGCACTGAACTTCATTTGTGGTAGCCCATTATAGAGGGTATGTACAGGCTTATGATACACACTCGACCAAAAATCAGCGATGCCACGGGTCAGTGCAGTCCTATAGTCCATGTGTGATATCAACGACTTCAACCAAGTTTTTTGATAATTGGAATCGTTTTTAGTCCACCAAAGCACATCGCGGAAGTCTGCTATCCAGATGAGATGTGGGAATTGTTTTTTTAATCGATCGGCGATGAAGTTATCGGTTATTGGACGATAAGAAGAATAGATATGACTTATATTTTGTTGTTCAATTAACTGTTTAGCATATCGTATTGCTTTTAAATAATAAAAGCCTCCCCCTTCACCAAAAATAAGATTGAAAGGATATTTGAGGAGTATTTTATAGCCCCAATTGATTATTCTCCCTGGTGAAATCAGTTGGGAAGTGACACCATCTTTTGCACCAATCGCACGAAGTAGAGATCTATAGTCCCATGCATCGATCGTATGATACTTGATCTTGGTATTTGTTTTATCCTGTAAGGGTTTCGATTTTTTGTTACTCAATACATGTACTTCAAAGCCATGGTGAGCTAATAAGGTACTCAAGTAAAAATTGCGTGTAGCAGTCAACAGCTGTGGATCATGATAATACGAGATGAACAGAATAGACTTTTTCATTGCACCTTTTGAATAGCCTTGGAATAAATAGATTGATATAATTGTGCTACTGTATTATAATCAAACTTTGATTTTAATTTATCTCGTTGCTCTGTTGTCACAGGTTGACTTACGGCTTGGATCAAGGCCGTATAAATCATAGCAGCATTGGATTCTAGAGGCAAAAGCACTAGATCTATCAAAGGGGCGATTTCGTTGATACCTTGATTGTTTAGTGCTACGACCGGTGTTTTACATGCTAAAGCTTCGAGCACAGTTACGCCAAAAGTCTCAGACTTGCTCAGAGATAATAGGCATGCAGCCGTTTGTAATATTGGCAGCCAATAATCAGAGGCCTTTTCACCGTGGAAAATGACAGTAGCTCGGTCTTTTGTGGAATTGGCAAGATCTTGTAAAACATTGCGCTCAGGACCGTCACCTATGATATGCAACGTTGCCTGAGGATGATCATCACACCATCGCTCAAAGACCCTGATCCCAAGATCTACTTGTTTGTTTTTATTTAATAAATTAATCATCAAAAGATCATCGCTTCTGACTACAGATCTGGGTACGAAATAGTCAAAATCGATGGTGTTGGGTATTATTTGTACGGACGATGTACATAAGGCATGGAGGCGATCACCTAGAGCGGCGCTTACAGCCGTAATAGCCGCAGCTTGATGGGCATACCATTTAATAATTCTTTGTTCGATTATATTAAGTTTGTTTTGCAATACGGTAGAGCTGTGTTCCGTATAAACAAATGGGATATTAAATTTCTTTTTAATATAAGTCGCAATCGGAAGACAGGTATACCCATGAATATGAATAAGATCGGGTAGGCCATGTTTGTGAATGTATGCTCTGAAGACTTTGATGTAGGCGCGGATGGAAATGGTATTCCAAATCGGAAATAGTTTTCCTTTGATTGTACAATGGCTATGCCATACGGCTATGTCATGTTGTAATGTTGATTGTAATGGAAGGTTTTCCCCGGATTGAAACAATAAATTGACTTTCAATCCATGGCGGGGAAGGGCAAAAGCTAAGTCCTTGACTGCTTTGCCGGCGGTAGGATGGTTGGGTGTCTCAAACCATGGAGGAATAAGTACTAGGTGCATGTGCACTGCTCGAAGGCCTTCAATATTTTATGATTGAGGAGGTGTTTTATGTGTAGTGCGCATCAATAAGGAATGGCTGGCTTTGATATGTTGCTCCTCAGATTTAGGATAGATGAGCAGAGCCGCTCCACTGTCTACTATGATCATATCCTTGATCCCTTTGATGATGACTTGTTTGCCAGTTGGCAGGATAATCAGATTATTAAAATTATCTTCGAGAGATCCACTTCCGGCGATGAAAACATTGGCCTGTTCATCTTTTTCACTCACTTCGTATATCGATGACCAAATGCCGAGGTCACTCCAGTCAAACGATGCTGCCATCGTGAATACACAATCAGATTTTTCCATGATTGCAAAGTCTACCGAGATGTTTTCAGTAGTTGGATAATGTTGTTGCAGCCATGATGCTTCGTGAGGTGTATTGTAATGCACTTGACCTTTCATAAGTATATCATATACGTTGGGAGCCAAGGATAAATATTGTTGCACGATGGTATTGACATGCCAGGCAAACATACCTGCATTCCATAAATATTTTCCAGATGCTACGTATAGTTTAGCAGTGTCGATATCGGGCTTTTCAACGAATTGTACTACCTCTTTTATTTCATTATTCGTAGATTCTTTGAGCCTGATATAACCATATCCTGTCTCTGGGCGGCTAGGCACGATACCGATAGTGACGATAGCCTGATGGGTAGAGGCATATGTGAGCGCAGTCATTACATTTTTTTGAAAAGCCGCACGATCTATGATGAGATGATCAGCGGGCACAAATAAACAACAGGCATCAGGGTCTAATTTTCGAATTTTTAATGCAGCAAGTAAAATACAGGGAGCAGTATTGTTTCTACTAGGTTCGTATATGATTTGAGTGTCCGGGATGAGCGGTAGTTGTTCACGGATGATATTCTTATATTTCTCATGGGTGATGATATAGATGTTTTCCAGAGGGAGTATGCCGACGAACCGGTCTACAGTCATCTGTATAAATGTTTTTCCGGTGCCGAGTATGTCTAGAAATTGTTTTGGGCGCTCTTCAGTACTCAGCGGCCAAAACCTGGTACCAGCGCCTCCCGCCATGATGATCGCGTAATTCATACCTTAAGATTTATATTGTGCATGGGATGTTCTAGTCTAGATATGTTCAATTTCAAAATTGATCTTTTAGTTCGTGATAAACTTTTCGGATGCCAGCTTCCAGACTAATTTTGCTTTGCCACCCAAGCTGATTGATTTTGGTGACATCCATCAGTTTTCTTGGAGTTCCATCAGGCTTCGAAGTATCATATGTGGTTGCCCCATCATAACCCACGATTTGCGCGATGAGTGCTGCAAGTTCTTTTATTTGTAGATCGATACCAGTACCTATATTGATGTGTTGTGGTGCATTGTAATGTTGCATAAGATGCAAGCAACCTTCTGCGCAATCATCCACATGCATAAATTCCCGATAGGGTGCTCCGGTCCCCCAAATGGATACAGCGGGGTGATTATGTTTTTTGGCTTCAATAAATTTTCTCAATAGTGCAGGCAGTACATGACTAGTGTCCAAATTGTAATTATCATTGGGACCATATAGATTAGTCGGCATTGCGGATATAAAATTACAACCATACTGCGCGCGGTAAGCGTCACACATTTTTACACCAGCGATTTTTGCTATCGCATAAGGCTCATTGGTATCCTCCAAAAGTCCAGTCAACAAATATTCTTCTTTTAAGGGTTGTGGTGCATATTTAGGATAAATGCAGGAGGAGCCTAGAAACAATAATTTTTTAGAGTTATATTTAAATGCGGCGTGGATCACATTATTTTGCATCATCAAATTTTCATACAAAAAATCTGCTCTAAAAGTATTGTTGGCTACGATACCACCGACCTTGGCTGCCGCCATGAACACATATTCTGGTCGATGCTCGGCATAGAATGAGCGGACCGATGGTTCATCCAATAGATTGAGCGTTGAGGAAGGAGCATACACCAAATTAGTAAAGCCTTGTTTTTGCAGCTGGCGGAGTATGGCGCTGCCCACCATGCCTCGATGGCCGGCGATGTATATTTTGGAGTTTTGATTCATGGGCTAGATTTTACGAGTGGCGCGAAGACACAAAGAAAGTCAAGTTTGTAGCATAATGATTAATATCTGTAAGTCTTAGATACGTAATTAATTGTTTTTTATTGGGTTTAATAATTTCAATACAGTGTCATTTTTAATGAACGTAAATGGTTTATCACATTTTTTAAAGGACATATTCTGATTTTTTCTGCAATTTGAAATTCATCAGATGTCGGCGTTACCACCAATAAAACAGGGATTTGTAAGTCATCTATGATGGTATGCACACTGGATGATAGTTTTGGGCTATTAGAATATTTAATTTCAAAACCCATTTTTATTTGATTTCCTTTTAGTAGGATCAGATCCAATTCAGCTCCATCAGCTGTTCTATAAAAATAGGCATGTACATCGATGGAAATAACGGAAACTATTTGTTGAATAACAAAACCTTCCCAAGAATGACCTTTGAGAATATCACCTTGTAACTGTTCAAAACTTTCCAAACCTCTTAACACATGTAACAATCCCGAATCTCTGAAATAAATTTTTGGAGATTTTATCAATCGTTTTCCAATATTTACATGAAATGGATATAGTACTCTCAAAATATATTTACTTTCGAAAAAATCAATATATCTTTTTACTGTTGGCACAGAAATGTCAAAGGAAGTGCCAATCATAGAATAATTACTTAACTGACCATGAATGGAAGTGATTAGTTGTAAAAATTTTTCAAGTAAAACGGGGCTAGCTTTTAAATATGAAATACTTAATTCCCTTTCTATATAAGATTTTATAAATTGGTTGAGCCATCTTTTTGCATCTGAATAAGTATCAGTCAAAAAAGCTTTAGGAAATCCGCCTTTAAGCCAAATATCATCTATATGTTCTTCTCCTACTTCCCAAATATTTAACGGCTCCAATTCGTAATAAGCGGATCTACCTGCCAGGCTTTCCGAAGATTTCATGATTACATCTTCTGAAGCTGATCCTAATAAAATAAATTTGCTGCCTACATATTTATCTACCATGGCTCTTAGTAATGGAAATAATTCGGGCTTTCTCTGTACTTCGTCTATAATGATGATTTTGTCAATATTCCTGGATATAAAAGACTCAGGATCAGATAGTTTTATTTCATCACTCAACAATTCTAAATCAAGATACAGGTTCTCAATAGGGTACTTAAGTAGCTGTTTTACCAAGGTTGATTTACCTACTTGCCTTGGACCAAGTATAATATTGATTTGAGTATTAAGAATACTTGCTTCTATCTCTTTAATAATCAATCTATTATATAACATCCCGTAAATTTAACGTTAGACATTAAATATACGGACAATTTTTGAAAATTTAAGAATCTTTTTATCAATCCAGGATTCACCACTATGGGGCACTAAAGGAACTCAACGAACATCTGTGTTTAATTCAATAAATTTTCTCAATAGCGCAGGCAGTACATGACTGGTGTCCAAATTGTAATTATCATTGGGACCATATAGATTAGTCGGCATAGCGGATATAAAATTACAACCATACTGCGCACGGTAAGCTTCACACATTTTTACACCAGCGATTTTTGCTATCGCATACGGCTCATTGGTATCCTCCAATAGTCCTGTCAATAAATATTCTTCTTTTAGGGGTTGAGGTGCATATTTTGGATAAATGCAAGAAGACCCTAGAAACAATAATTTTTTAGCGTTATATTTAAATGCAGCATGGATCACATTATTTTGCATCACTGAAGAAAAACAGGTTTGTTCGCAGCATAAGGGATGTAGATTTATAGATTATTGACGATTCTGGTAATTCCATCTTTGATTAACGCCTCATTGAAATTTATTAATAGGCCTAGCTTGATATCTGTAAGTCTTAGATAAGTCATTAATTGTTTTTTGTGTACTGGGAGGATGGTTTCAATGGATTTTATTTCTATGATGAGTTTATTCTCAATGATAAGGTCTGAACGAAATCCGATATCAAGTTTTTGGCCTTTCCATATTACTGGAATTCCTTTTTGTTTTTCTATCGAATATCCACAGGATGATAATTCGGCAAATAGAATTTCCTCGTATACGGATTCAAACAAGCCTGGCCCAAGTTCGCTATGAATTTCGAATGCAAGATTAACAACTGTTTTTGATATTTCGTTTTCTGACATGTGGTGGGTTTGGCGCGCGAAGACGCGAGGGAATATTGGTTTTTTCGCGGGGCGAAAACTAGGAGAAAGGCAAGTTTGGCGCGCAAAGACGCAAAGACGCAAAGAAAGGCAGGTTTGGCGCAAAGTCGCAGCTAAAAAAAGCCCAGAGGAAAGATAGGTTTTTCGCGAGGCGAAAATGCGAGGAAATGCAGGGTTATGAACAATACCTCATATTTTTGTATTCCTTTGCGACTTTGCGTCTTTGCGCGCCTATTTTTCAGAAAATCTCTGCGAACAACACCTCAAATTTTGTATTCCTTTGCGCCTTCGCTTCGCTGCGTCTTTGCGCGCCAATTTTCAGAAAATCTCTGCGAACAACACCTCAAATTTTGTATTCCTTTGCGACTTTGCGTCTTTGCGCGCCAATTTTCAGAAAAAACTTTGCGAGCCTTGCGAGCATTTCTACTCGAATTCATTTTTTACAACATACCCAGCATCTTTCAGTACCTGATCCCTACTAAAAAGGTCCAAATCACTAGCTACCATTTCTTTACACAGCATGGCAACAGTATATTTAGGTTTCCACTTCAATAGTTTGTTGGCTTTTGAGGCGTCGCCTATTAATAATTCTACTTCGGTGGGTCGATAGTACGCGGGGTCGACTTTTACTACCACTTTGCCTTTTGGCAATTGATGGGCTGGATTTTTACAGCTGACGACTACTGCGGTTTCATTTTTGCCTTTACCTTTAAATGCCAATTCGACGCCGACTTCTGAGAAAGCCATGGTTACAAAATCACGTACACTTGTCGTCACTCCAGTAGCGATCACCCAATCCTCTGGCTTTTTGTATTGAAGGATTTTCCACATCAACTCCACATAATCTTTTGCATGCCCCCAATCTCTTTGCGCATCCAAATTGCCCAGGTATAATACATCTTGTAACCCAAAAACAATTTTGGCGACCGCTCTGGTGATCTTGCGCGTGACAAAGGTCTCCCCCCTAAGCGGGCTCTCATGATTGAATAATATTCCATTGCAAGCAAAAATGTTATAAGCCTCTCTGTAATTGACAGTGATCCAATAGGCATAAAGTTTGGCTACTGCATACGGTGATCTGGGATAAAAAGGAGTCTTCTCGGTTTGAGGGACTTCTTGTACGAGGCCGTAGAGTTCAGAAGTAGAGGCCTGGTATATTTTTGTTTTCTTTTCCAATCCTAATATTCGAATGGCTTCTAAGACCCTCAGGGTACCGATACCATCTACATCTGCCGAATACTCTGGTTCTTCAAAACTTACTTGTACATGACTCATAGCACCGAGATTATAGATTTCATCGGGTTGCACCTGCTGGATGATGCGTATAATATTGGTACTATCCGATAAATCTCCATAATGTAAGATAAATCGTTTGTTGTCTACATGGGGGTCCTGGTAGATGTCATCGATACGACCCGTATTGAAGAGTGAAGTCCTGCGTTTGATGCCATGTACGATATATCCTTTTTTGAGTAGGAAATGGGAAAGATAAGCGCCGTCTTGGCCAGTCACTCCGGTGATCAGGGCGATTTTAGTCATAAGATTGCAAATTCGGGAAAATTATAGAATAAGGGTTAATTCAATTTAAAGCCCAGGATGAATGATGTGTTGGAGATCATGAGCCAGTTGTTTTGAAAACTCGACAGAGCCTTTGTAATTTAAATGTGAGTTATTATAAAAATATTCTTTAGATAGGGTCAACTCGTGATTGGAATAATCTAAAAACAAAACATGATCATTCTCAAAAGATTTTAACAAGGATTTTAATTCTGAAAAACCATCAAATAAAGTCATGCCTTCTTTAAAAAGGGGTGGAATGATGATGATTGCTTTTTTGCCGGATTGGGTAATTTTATTTAAGGTGTGGCGATACTGTTTGCTATAGGTACTGTCTATGACGATGGCTATTTTTCCAGATTTTGCATTGATGCTGTCCATGTCATATTCCCATGTTCGATGGACTGGTGTATATCCGAGCGTGGGATCATCCAATGTTTGTCGTTTAAAATAATTTAGCCAACCCAAAGCACTGCTTTTGTAGTACGGATGAGTTTGCACGATAAATCTATAGAAGGGTATGTATTTTATCTTATTGACAAGTTCGGGCTGTATGCTATGGAGACTGTTGAATATTTCGGGCTTATCCATATGATTCAAGTATCGGTCGATGGCCATGATTTGATTTACCTTGGACAACGAAAAATAGGTTTCTACCATCAATACATACCGAGTCGAATCTGCATAGTCGCACAGCATTTCGATTAATCCATTGTACTGTACAAATCGGGTCCCATCGATGGAAAAGTTATAACAGGATAATCCGGTCGAATCTTGAAGAATGGCGGGATCTATGCTCACCTCGCCGACAGATGAACCAAAAATAGCCAGGTTAGGTTGAGCTTTGCGATTGCCGATTTGGTTGACTTTGTAGTAATGACTGTAATTGGATTGGTTGATTCCAAAGTCTACTATTTTAGTTATTTGCAATAATACTCCTATAAGCAAGAGGGTGAAAAAAAATGAAAATTTAAGATTCTTTAGAGTCACTGCTGTTAAAATTGGAAATATATAAATTGGTCCGTGTCAAAATATCCGAAGCATAGAATGGATACAATCAACGCAATATAGACAGCCCATTTTACGGGAAAGGATTGATGATCTAACCATACCATCAAGTTTTTCTTTTCTCTACAATAATCCACGATGAATAAAATACTCAAAAGGGCAATGGTCAAGACAAATTTCCATTTCGCCAAACCCATAAAGGTGATGTTGCCTTTGAGATCATCATGCGCTATATTAAAGTAGCCACCACTGCTGTGAAGGGCAAAAAAATGACGAATCACCTGTATGGAATCTTGAAAGGACTCGGCTCTAAAAAAAACCCAAGCCACCTGGACTAAAATAAAAGTGACTATAATATTTAAAATATTTTTTTTGGTAAAAAAAGGAAAGATGGAATGCATAAAATTGCCAATGACAAGGTACGACCCGTGTAAAGCGCCCCAAATCACAAAATTCCAGCTTGCACCATGCCAAAATCCGCTGAGTAGAAATACGACCATCAAATTGATATTTGTCCTCAATGGACTTTTTCTGTTGCCGCCTAATGGAATGTAGACATAATCTCGAAACCAAGTAGATAAGGATATATGCCACCTTCGCCAAAATTCAGAAATGGTCGCTGAAAAGTAAGGCTGATTAAAATTGGTCATCAAGTCAATGCCCATCGTCCTCGATGCTCCTATAGCGATATAGGAATAGCCGGCAAAATCGCAATAGATTTGAATACCAAAACAAAAGGTAGCCACGATATATGCCAGCCCGGTATATCCCGTGAGATCATTATATACGGTATCGGTCATGGCGCCAAATCGATCCGCGATGACTACTTTTATAAATAAGCCCCATAACATCAACCGCAACCCGGAGATCATCTTGGAATGGTCGTATATGTGAGATGTATGCAGCTGCGGAAGTATATTTTGCGGGCGCTCAATAGGCCCGGCTACCAACTGCGGATAATACATGACATACAATGCAAAGTAACCCAAATGTTTTTCAGGCAAAGTCTTGTTTCTAAATACCTCGATCGTGTAACTCATCGCCTGGAAGGTATGGAAGGAAAGACCGATCGGGAGTAGAATATTGAGATATTTAATCGGATAGTGCGGTATTTGAAGGCTGTCCAAAACAACCTTGATATTATCCATAAAAAAGTTGAAATATTTAAATATACTCAACACCAGTACATTGCATAGGATACTTAAGATTAAATACGATTTGCGTCTGGATCCAGTACTGCCGGCGATCTTTATTCCTGCATAATAGTCTATCAAAATCGTAAATGCAAGGATGAGGATATAGGACGGTATAAATGCCATATAGAAAACACTGCTGGCTATCAATAGATGCAACCATCGCCATCGATGTGGCAACAAAAAATAGATCGCAGTGACGATCGGGAAAAAAATTAAAAACTGAAAAGAATTGAACAACATCGTTAAGTCTGCGTCGAAAAGCTCAAAATGGTTTTGGTGGTACGTTCTTTAATATACGATAGGTCAGATTGCTATGTGGCATCAGTATAATCCATACTGTCAATAGGATGATCTTAAAGTCTACGACTACACTTTTATTGGCATGATACCAAAGTTCCAATGCGCCTTTGTAAGGAGCTATTGTTTGATTGTAAAACTCTTGTGGTGGCAATTTGGACTTTGAAATCAACGATTCCTCATCTCGGAATACAATGGATCCTATGCCGGTAATTCCCGGTTTGGATTGATAGATCAGATTTCTCATGGCCTCTGGATACGCTAGAAAGGTTTTAAGCACTAGTGGTCTGGGGCCTACTATACTCATTTGACCACCTACTACATTCAAGAGTTGAGGCAATTCATTCAACTTGGTGATGCGCAGTATTTTTCCGATTGGTAAGACACGCGCATCCTGTCGTAGGGTGATGGATCCGGTGCCCATGTTCGGACTATTTTTGAGCATCGTCGCGAATTTAATCATCTTAAATGGCCTGTTTTTTAAGCCGATACGCTCTTGTACATAAAATACTTCGCCCTCACCGGTGAGTTTTAAGATGATGATGATCGGTAAGAAGATCGGAAGGAGCAATATCAAGGCGATCACTGATACCAATATGTCCATCAACCGTTTAATAAAATGGTACATACTACATTTTTTGATCCAGGTTCATGCCTGTCTCGATATGTTGAAATTCGGGAATGACAGATTGCAGGGCTGAGACGATCTGTGCCTTGTCCGGTGTGCGTTCAAATAATTCATCCAACTCTCGGATGGCTTGATGGAGTCGGGCTTTATCTTGATGTGGGTCTGAGCTGATGACGCCCAATGATTTAAACCTGGCTAGATCCAGGGTTTCGGATTCGGTATAAAACTCTTCTTGTAATTTTTCTCCGGAAGTCTCACTCTTAAAAAAGTAAACCGGATATTTATTCCCCATTCGCGTTTTGACCTTGACTTTAGCTTCTTCTTCCGAAGCACAAATATCAGCCGACATGCCCAATTGAGCTAGAAAAGAATGGGTAATGTCTTCAAAGGAGATCAGATTCGTAGTCGCAGTAAATTTTGGAAAAAAGATTTCGCTGGACTGTCCGAGGATACAAGCCAGTAAACAAATTTCACCGGCTTCTTGTGGCGACACGAAGTATCGTTTCACATCAGAAGGACACGATAAAGGTTGATGTTGATTGATTCGCTCTAAATATCCTGCCAACAGACTTCCATTGGAGAAAGCCACATTTGCAAACCGGGCCGTAGTAATCGGAAATAAATCGTCGTAGGACATGATCAGATGTTCCATAAGTTTTTTACTCGCACCCATAATGTTTACGGGATTGGCTGCCTTATCCGTCGAGACGCAGAAAAAATGTTTTGGCGGAGTTACACTCAATTGATCCAGCAGTTTTTTCGCGTAGATTACATTGTTTTTTAAAAGAGCCTCGATGGAATAAATGTCTTTTTCACTGCGGACATGTTTGTGAGCGGCAAAGTTAGCCACGATATCAAAAGGACCCTCTGCACGTACTATTTTTTCACATACGCGATCATTAAAATTAATAGGGTAGGTTTTAAAAGCAGAAGGCAGTTGTAATTCAGCATTGCTTCTGCATGTCCGTACCAATTCGGTCAAGCCATTTTCATTGATATCTACTACGATTAATTTTCCGGGATGAAACTGCAATAAACATTGGATAAATGCTGAACCGATCGTGCCTGCCCCACCTATGACGAGTACCGCACTACCCTTGATAGCATGCTCTAGCGTCTGCCAATGATCCAAAACATCAGGATTAAAAAAACTGGTCGGTCTAAACGTAATATGATCTGCAATAAATTGATCTGTATTGAATGAAGGGATCATGGTATCTATATTATAGGTCCCCATGCGTTTTTAATGGGAAGTTTTAAAAAATATTTTATGGCCACATTGTTAGCTACTATAAATCAGGACCTTTCAAAAAGTTGGCTTCTCCGAAGCCATTCAAGGCCTTTGAATTTTAATTACAAAGGTTGAGCTTCTCCGAAGCGGAATTAAAATTTGCATTTATTACGGCTTCGGAGAAGCCTCACGTTTGTAACAAATAAAAAGCAATTTCATGAGCTTCGGAGAAGCGTAACATGCCTTTGGATACCATACAACACGCTTTGGTTTAGTACAAATACAACAAAGGTTAAGCTTCTATAAATCAGGACCTTGCAAAAGTTGGGCTTCTCCGAAGCAGAAAGTAAAATTTGAAATTTATTACAGATTCGGTGAAATCTCATCGAAGGGTACTCGATGACAACCTCGGCGTGATGTATTCAAAAATTTTTACACCATATTTTAAAAATAAAATGTAGATATTCGTATAGACTCCATTGCTTTTGCAGGCTCTGACAATTTCACGATTTAGACCTAGTTTCACATAAGGTGTACTATTGCTCGCGCCTCCGGTCCGCATGATGACCCAAGTGTCCCGGATATACTTGCCTTTAAGTTTATAGGTCCGCATGAAGCGCATCATCAGTTCATAATCAGCTGCATATTTATAATCCTTGTGAAATAATCCGAATTCCAAATAGTTTTTTCGATACGTATAAAAAGTAGGATGGGGCGGCGTAAATCCAAAGGCAAACATCCAGGGCTTGAAATGTTGAGCAGAATAATTTCTCACCACTCTGGTTAAATTATGGGGATGTACGAACTGCACATCGGCATAGAGTATATCTATTTTATTGTGTTGAAACTCATCGTGTATAAGCTGCAATACCTCAGCATGTGCAAAAAAATCATCAGAATTTAATACACCTACCAGATCGCCGCTCGCTAATCGGATCCCTTTATTCATGCCATCGAAGATACCCTGATCGGGTTCTGACACTACCCGAGTGACATGGGGAAAGTCTCGGATGATATCCAGGGTTTGGTCTTTTGACCCACCATCGATGATGATATGCTCTACCTGGCGGTAGGACTGATTGGCTACACTTTCCAAGGTGTGCCGGATAGTCGCGGCACTGTTATACGTAGGGGTAATGATGGATATGAGCACGGAGTATTAACTTTTCACTAATAACTTAACTTATCCCTTATCACTTACTACTTATTCCTTATCACTTACTACTTATCACTCATCACTCATTTCCGTTCAATCACACAATTTTCCAAGACCAACATATCCATATCAGTCCGTAAGTAACAATTGAGGGCCTCTTCAGGAGTATTGACGATGGGTTCATTTTCATTAAAGGAGGTATTTAATAATATGGGTACCCCTGTCTTTTGTCGGAATCTTTCTATTAAACTATAGTACCGAGGTGATATAAGTTTATCTACGGTTTGCAGACGACCAGTACCATCTACATGGGTCACCGCCGGGATTTTGCTCCGCATCTCTTCCCGGATAGGATATACTTTTTCCATAAAAGGCACTTCATCGGCTTTGGTAAAATAGGTAGCAGTGTATTCTTTTAGTATAGACGGCGCGAACGGTCTAAAACTTTCGCGGCGTTTTATCTTTTGATTTATAAGGTCCTTGGCCAGTGTGTTGCGGGGATCGGCCAGGATAGATCTCGCTCCGAGCGCTCGTGGTCCGAATTCTGCACGACCCGAAAACCAACCCACAACGCCGGGTTCGATCAGTTTATCTGTAATGAGATCATACAGAGGCTCATCCGGCAGTTTTTTATACTCTATATTTCTTGATTTTAATAATTGTTCAATTTCTTCATTCGAATATTTTGCGCCGGTATATGCCGAATACACCGGATCTACCCGCGGGTGGCCGAGGATATGATGATAAGCGTACATCGCGCTACCCATCGCGATACCTGCGTCGTGACCGGCTGATGGAATATAAACTTGTTTGAATCCGGTAGCATCGATGAGTTTTCCGTTTGCAACAGAATTTTGAGCCACACCACCTGCCAGGCAGAGATGATCAAGGCCGGTGCGTTTGCGCAGATGTGTTGCAATGTGAAAAATGAGTTCTTCGGTGACCCGTTGTACCGATGCTGCAAGATCCTTATGATGTTGACTTAAAGGTTCATCCTTTTTTCTTGCAGGACCAAATAAGGTTTCAAATCGTTTGGAATATAGATTGCCTACTTTCGGGATATGCTGATCATACTGCATGCCGGCTTTAGTCGGATTGACAAAATAGGTAGGATCCCAAATGAATAAACCATTGGGTAACAATCTGATCAACTTTTTAACTTCCTCGATATAGACTGGCTGACCATATGGTGCCAGACCCATGACTTTATACTCATCGCCATAATGGGGGAAGCCCAGATACTGGGTAAATGCGGTATAAAATAAACCACAGGATACTGGAAAGTCTACGCTGTCGATCACGTTTAGTTTGGTGCCATGGCCTGTTGCGATCATAGTCGTCGTAAAATCGCCTGAACCATCTATAGACAATACGGCTGATTGGTCGAAAGGGGATGCAAAAAAAGCCGAGGCCAAATGGCTTCGATGATGTTCAATAGCCATGATCCGTTGACCAATACCCGCAAGATCAAGACTACCATCGACACCATAAAAAGCTTTTTTCAAATCAATGACATTAGATTGATTTTTTAATCGGGCTCCGATGGTGAATGCAAGGGAAGGCTCTTTCAACAGCAAAAGCAGTTTTTTCCAAAATTTGGCTTTGGGATCTCTACCGATGGTGAAATGTGCTACATCTTTTAATTGGATCTGCTGCTCTTTTAAACAAAATTGAATAGCCTGGATCGGAAAGCCCGCCCAGTGCTTCAATCTGGTATATCGTTCTTCTTCAGTAGCCACCAGCAATTGGCCATCTTTGAGTAAAGCAGCAGATGAATCCGCATGAAAAGCATTTATACCGAGTGTATTCATTAGGATGGTCCGATTGTCGTGTTTAAAAAAAGGTTAGTGGGTCACCGCAGTAAGCCAAAATAAAACCAATTCGGTTTTGTGCCTACGACACAAATGAACACCCCGTCAGATTATCTTTACCAAGATGATATGCCTAGCGGCATATGTGGCAATGTAACCTTATAAGTTTGGTGACTTAGAGCCTGCATTATAAGATTAAATTTCAATTCAAAACTAGGTTATTCGAGATAGTCTTAATTGAATAACTGTTGATATTGATGTATTAAATCCGGATCTTGAATATGTTGTTGCGCATAGGTCAATGCCCCATGACTCCATTCGTTGTACGTGGCTTGATCCCAGGGCCCACATTCTTCTATGACTTTTTGCCAGGGCAAGACATAAGCTATTGGCAAGTCCCAACCGGCTTTGTGCGCTGACAATCCTTTCCAAGGGGTCTGATCACTGATCATCACCGGCCTGCCTATCGCCAGTGCCTCTACGATCGCATTTCCATAGTTTTCACCCAGGGTAGGGAGTGCCATGATATGATGCTGTTGCAGATAGGACTCCACCTCGGCGTACGGACAGTCTCCTGCAAATTGCACGCGGATATGATTTGGAAGTTGTCGGGCAATGTGTTGACATTTGTCATAATACGCTTCATCCTCTATGCCACCTAAGATGGTCAGGTCCACCGATACGGATACTTTTTGCATGGTTTCAATCAGAAAATGAATATTCTTTATAGGATGTATTCTGCTGAGACAAAGTAATTTGAGGTGGTTGACTTCTTTGTGGCAAGGCAGAGGGGAAGATAAGATGACAGGTGGCAAATTATATATGACATGAGTATCTGTTTCCCCAAAAATGGTATTTATTTCTGCTTGTTCATCGGCATTGGTTGCATGGAATCGCATAGTACGATGCCAGCCAAACCACTTTATCATTTTTATATAGACCCACTTTTTAAAATGACTTTTCTTTAAAGCACTTTTTTTTAATGTGCCCTTGGGTGCCAAAATATACTTGGGCGAAATCTTTGCCTGAGTGCATGCTCGGATCACATCGATCGTACTTTTTTTAGAAAAAGGGCTATAGAAATAAATAAAATCCGGTCGTAAGGTTTTTAGAATATCACTTATATTTTTTATACGATGTTGATCCCGGGTAGTATAATAAACCTGGATACCTGCAGGGGTAGTGAACCATTCATTTAACCTGATCCCGGACAATATCGTTTCTGAATTCAAATCATAAGCACTCGTCAAGATGCTGATTTTGTAATATGGGGTTAACTGGACAGCCAACCGATGGATAGATTGGATCGGCCCACCTGCTTTATAGGCCGGGTAATACCAATCACAACACATCAGTATGGATTTCATATAGCCACTGCCCGGGTTGGATCAGCACCCAATCTAAAAAAGCCGGGAAAAAGTTTGAATGCTATAAAAAGGAATAAAGTTATTTTAATGATAGAATTGAGTGCCTGCATAGAATCGTTTTCCATACAATACAAAGTCTCATAAAAGATCATAGGCATAAAAATAAACAAGATGGTATTTTTATTCGCCATCGAAATAAAAAGCCTATGGGCAACACTTAAGACAAGACCAAAGAAAAACATATAGATCGCTCCACCGGTGCGGCCAAAACTCCCATATGCTTCACCTATGGGGCCTACATTGACCGTGTGCCGGACATTGATGCCCGCATAATACTTCATATTGTAGATCCCACCAGCTTGAGGTTTACCAGGCCAGATCAGTCGGGGTATGACACTCGCCAGTAGGGTTTTGCCCAAAGCGCTGCCTTGATCATACGGTACTTTATTAGGCATACGCTTCATGACCAAAGCCAGGTAAAATCCATTGTTAAACCGTAAGTGTAATGGAAACATATTAGCAATATTTGTAATCTGATCGATATTGGTCACCGTTGAATAGTATAATTCCACAAATCGAGTGATCGTGATATCATTTTCTACTCCTTTACGCAGTAATGTTCTATAATTGGTTTTGACATATTGAAGGGAAATAGCGAGAATAGCAAATATGATCACCCCTATGATTTTACGAACCCAGCTGATGTTGTATTTCAAAAAAATGATACTGGTCAGGGTTACACCCATATAGAATACAACGGTGAACATCGTAGTCCTGATCCCATAGTATACTATCCAGAGCACGACCAATACTTGAATAATTCGGGAAGTTTTAGAATGTTCTGTATTAAATTGTAACATCATAAATCCCGCGAAAGTCAATAAAAAACAAATAGTCGTAATATATCTTAAAAAGGAAGGCACCAGATTGATAAAATAAAATGCCACGATCCCTACGATGATCAAGGTATACCCTTTATGGAGATCAGAGACTTGTTTGAGTTTATAGATGATGGTCTCGAGTTGCTTTTTTTAGTCGTTAGCTCTACAAGCTTGCAGCCCTATAAAAAACATTAATAGCGCCGGCACTGCATAGGAGTAGTATTGTTCTTTTGCGATCGGCATCACAAAATCAAATCGCACCGCCGGCTCAAAAGTTCGATCAAAGTACGTGTAGGCCAGGTATGGACCTATAAAATACAAAAGACAACTATAGATGGTGATGATATCCGGTATGACAGAAGTCTTAGAAAATTTTAATATAACTTGCAAAAGTGCTACGGAGGTGATCACCCCGATCATAGCCATATAATTTTTAAAAACGGATACTACGATGAGGCAGATCACCAAAAAGCCGATGTACACTGTTTTACTCATAGACTCACGCCAGATGATTAAGCATGGTGGTCAATCGGTGTGCGTAGGTGTGCTCTTGACTTGCCCTACGATGTCCGGCAATGCGGACAGCGTGGAAGGCATCCCGGTCCGTGATCAAACGATCTAATATAGAGGTAAGCTCATTAAAACTATTATACACCAGGATTTCAGTACCGGGCTCAAAAAGTTCTTCTACAGCGGGCCGATATTCTAAGATCTGAAGGCCTCCTGCACCAGCTAGCTCAAATGCTCTACAATTTAGAGAATCAAACTCCGACATAGCAGTAGAGTTTATACAGGCCAGTGCATTACCGAAGGCTAGACTCTTTTCTTTTTTTACAATGTATTTATTTTTATAGACACTCTGTATGTCCGGTGCTGCCCATCGCGGAGGTTTGTTGCCATAAAGATCTATCTGATACTTGCCGGTAGCAATGAGTTTACGAAGTAAAAAATGCCGATAGTCGTAGGTATTCCCGGCAAACAAAATGCCAGATCCAGTGTGATCAAAGCACCATGTATGCCAGTCGGGATTCATAGCTTCCGGCAGATAGTGAGCGTTGAGATCCAGAGATCTTAATTTTTGTTCAGCAAATTGGTCTTTGATGAATATAAAATCCCAACCATAACACAGCAGCCCTTGTTTGGTCATATTAGCAGCAGTGTCACCCCACCAACAGATCGTTATGATTTTTTGTTGATGTAATTCGAGCAGCACTTCTTCATGTAAGGCTTGCGTAAGACATAGGACGATATCAGGTTTAAAACTTTTATAAACTTTTAATAACCATTTTTCCTGAATACTGAATCGATTCGGAAATAGACGATCTTCTACTTGTTTTAGGATATGTCGGGCTTTATCATTGAAGATATGAGGCGAGGCAGGCATAGTCAGTACTTCATGCCCCATTTTTCGTAGGGTATAAGCTACGTTATCTTCAAAGTTGTCTTCGTAACAGGTATTTGGAATGAGGATTTTCAATTTTTATTTTTTAGATCGTATTCCTGTAGCGGCGACTTCAGTCGCTGGCGATCCCAACGGGATAGCATAATAGCAAATATTCATTTATTTAAAACTCAGCGACTAAAGTCGCCGCTACAAATCAGCGGGTATCCTGTAGCGGCGACTTCAGTCGCTGGCGATCCCAACGGGGATCGCATTATTAGAAATTAATTATTTAAATCCCAGCGACTGAAGTCGCCGCTACAAATCGGCGTAAACAAACTCAGCGACTGAAGTCGCCGCTACAAAACGGCGTAAACAATCGCAGCGAGTGGGGTCCCCGGTACCAATCCGCGGTAGCACTAGGCGGGGGCGGTAGGCGGCGATACGAGG
>JANOWJ010000112.1:0-2491 GCA_031417835.1 Saprospiraceae bacterium
TGGCCCAATCAGGCTGTAGTCCTTACTTTTTTCTCTGCTTCAGGGTATGAGGTGAGAAAAGATTATAGCCAGGTGGATTGGGTGGGCTATCTGCCGATAGATACCCCTTCTGAAGCAGCCCGATTTATTCAAACCATACAACCTAAAGTTGCAGTATTTGTAAAATATGAATACTGGTATCATCATTTGATAGCCCTTCAAAGAGCTCAAATACCCTATATCTTTATTTCCGCAGCCTGGAGGCCTGATAATTTTTTATTGAAGCCTTGGACCCGTTGGTTATTGAAAGTCGTGCGAGGTGCGGATGCTTTTTATGTCCAGGACCAGCAGACCAAGGATCTGCTCCTTCATCACGAATTTAAAAACATTTATGTGGTCGGAGATACGAGGATTGATCGAGTCATGGACATCGCCAAAGATGCCTATGACCTACCATATATTGCGCAGCTGGCCGCTACAGCTCCTATCCTGGTAGCTGGCAGTACGTGGGCTCCTGATGAAGTTTTGATCGCAGCCGCCTTGCCTTCACTCACCAGTCATACATTGATCATAACTCCTCACGATACTAGTTCTCAGCGCATATCGGAGGTCAAGGCTTTATTCAGCCCACATTACCCTGTATTATACTCAGAATGGGATGGTTCATTTCCTTGTAAGGTGTTAATTATAGATCGTGTAGGTCTGCTCAATCAGCTATATAGGTATGCTCAGGTGGCTTATGTCGGGGGTGGGTTCGGCAAAGGCATACACAATACATTGGAGCCGGCAGTGTATGGCATTCCTATCTTTTTTGGTCCAGCTATCGGACGATTTAGAGAGGCAAAAGAAATGGTCGCAATGAGTACTGCTTTCATAGTTGAAAGTCCAGAAGAATGGCTTAAAAAATGGCAAGAAATCATCCCATCCCAATTAGCCGAAATAAAAGTCAAACTTTCTAAATACTTTAATGACAATCAAGGTGCTACCGCAAAAATCATTGATTATCTTCACGCCTTCGAAAAGCTATAGTCCATGTCGATCCTTGATGCATTATACTCGTTTAAAGGGACCAAAGTTTTGGTAGTTGGAGATATAATCTTGGATATTTACATTCATGGCACCGTAGACCGGATTTCACCTGAAGCTCCGGTGCCCATTCTTAACCATCAGCGTACCCATCATGCCTTAGGTGGTGCAGCTAATGTAGCTGCCAATTTGAAAGGATTAGGGGCAGATGTGACTCTGATATCTATCGTAGGAAATGATACGGAGTCCGAATATCTGCATACAATGCTTGATCTGGAAGGCATCGATCATGCATTAGTCAAATTTGAAGGAAGACCTACTACCTCAAAATCAAGAATCATCGCAGGCAACCATCAAATGCTCAGAATAGATCATGAGTCTCGACAAGAATTATCGTCAACTGAATTTGATCAAGTGTTGCCAACTGTATTGCATAATATAGAGGTGCTGTCACCCCAAGCCATCGTATTAGAAGATTATAACAAAGGCATGCTGACGGAAGAGGTCATAACAGCTATACATCAGCAAGCAAAAAAAAATAATATCCCTGTCATCGTCGACCCTAAGGATCGAAATTTTTTTAGCTATACATCCTGTACATTATTCAAACCCAATTTTAAGGAATGTGCTCGCAAAATCCCTTTTGACATCGAGCCGGAATTGTCGAGTATGATCAAAGCAGATGCCTTTCTTAGAGATCGACTCCAACATCATATTTCTATGATCACGTTAGCTGAGCACGGTGTGTACATCAGTGACGGTATATCGCATCATATCGTACCTACTGAAATCAGGCAAGTGGCCGATGTAAGTGGTGCCGGTGATACGGTGACAGCTATAGCAACATTAGGTGTTATCAAAGCGTTATCTTTGGAAGAAATTGCTGCCCTTTCTAATAAGGCAGCTGGGCTCGTATGCGGAAAACCAGGCGTACATGCCGTAAATCTTGAAGAACTTACTAAATTTTATAATTAATTCAAATAATTTGATTCTAAATAAATAGCGTGATACAATGAAAAAAATCAATCTCCTCTTTATGTTGATCTTCATGGCTGTAACTTCACAGATCCATGGGCAATATTTTTTAACAGTGACAGAACCTGCTAACAATGCAGGGCAGTATCCAATAGCTCGTGCAGCATTTGGAGGTAAGTGGACAACACTCACTGGGTCGTTTGCATTAGCTAATAATGGAGCCGGCAGTACCCTCGCCTGTGATACGATCATCGGGGTATCCGGCAAGATAGCCTTCATCGATCGTGGAGATTGTGCTTTTGTCGATAAAGTAATAAGAGCTCAAAATGCTGGAGCAATTGCAGTGATGATTTGTCAAAACACTACGGGAGATATATTCCCATTTGGTCCTAAAATTAGCACTGTCACTATACCTGTGGCCATGCTCCACAAAGCCAGTTGTGATAAGATTAAAATCAATATAGCTTCAGCAAAGGGCACTATTGCCTTTAGCAATCCTGCACCTACAGCT
>JANOWJ010000113.1:0-1558 GCA_031417835.1 Saprospiraceae bacterium
GCGGCATTGAGGTCGGGTTTGAATTCGCCATTCACTTTTCCCTTGGCTATAATAGCAGTAATAGCACTAAGACTATCCTTGAGAAACTGGTGTGCTACCTCTCGTAAGAAAGGTAGCTGATCGTCCGCATCAATAGCCGCATTTAAAAGCGGACAACCACCTTCAATGACAGGATGAGTCGTGTAGTTTTTATAGAAATCCAAAATTGCCAACAGTTTTCCTTTGTATGTGGTCTCCTGCCGGGTCTTAGCTCGAAGTGCACTGTTCAACTCATTAAAACTAAAGATCAATGCTTCTTTGGCCAATTGATCTTTACTCTCAAAATTTCCATAAAGGCCGCCTTTGGCCAAACCAGTCACCTCCATAATGTCTGACATACTGGTGGCAGCATAGCCCTTGGTATTGAATAATGGTGCAGCCTGCTCAATAATAAACTGACGCGTACGATCCGATTTGCTAGCCATATACTAAATGTAAAAATAAACCATTCGGTCCAATTTTACAACTAATTTTTATGTTTCAAGAAAAACAAAAGCCATCCGCTGGATTCAAGGGATGGCTTTTAAGGGAATAGGCTAATGTTTTTTTTCTACCAGAAATAAGAATACAAAAATATCAGAATACCTACGACTACAGCAGCGCCTATGGCAAATGTCCTGGATGTCTTAAACATCGAGGCATCGATCTCGAGTCCTTTCTTCTCATCAGGTAATGCCAATCCAAGGATAAACATGACTGTGATGCAGATCAAGAATACCCAACCCATCCGATCCAAAAAGGGCACCGTAGACCAATCTGCACCCGGCAACCAATTATTATGCATTGAAAAAGCAATTAAGAAGCCACCAACAATGGCAAATAAGGCTCCAGCAGAATTGGTTCGTTTCCAGAAAAAGCCCATTATAAAGGAGGCAAATATACCAGGTGATAATAATCCTGTCATCTCCTGGATAAATTGAAACCCACCTTTTTTATCAATACCCATCAATGGTGATATTACAATGGCTAAAATCATGGATATAATAATAACGATACGACCGATCCAGATCAATTTTTTTTCGCTCATATCTTTTGCAAAATAGGGCTTGAAAATATCCAGAGTAAAAATCGTCGATATACTATTGGCTTTGCCGGCTAAGGAAGCAACGACCGCAGCAGTCAATGCTGCAAACGCCAAACCTTTAAGGCCAATAGGTAAAAGATTCAATAAGACTGGATAAGCTCGGTCCTGATTAAATACACCATCTGAACCTAGCATTTCAGTCTGAAACATACCTTGTTGATATAACGTATAGGCAGCTATACCAGGAAGGGTGACTATGACTGGCATCAATAATTTGAGGAAGGCAGCAAACAGTAACCCTTTGCGGGCAGTGTCTAGATTGGCCCCAAGTGCCCGTTGTGTAATGTATTGATTACAGCCCCAATAATTAAGATTTACGATCCACATCGCCCCGAATAGTACAGTCAATCCCGGCAATGACATATAATGAGGATTGCCTTTAGGATAGATCATGTGAAAATGATCCGGATGATTTTGCTGCATCGCTCTAAACCC
>JANOWJ010000114.1:0-4331 GCA_031417835.1 Saprospiraceae bacterium
TCCGTCCTTCAACTACTTCTCGAACCTTTTCCTTACGATAGCTCTCACTAAAGGTCCTATATCTCCGCTCCTTTATACTTAATTCATAGCCTTTTCCCAATTTTGCCATTTGTTGTCGTTTTAGTTAAAAATTTAATCCTATAACGGTCAACCTATTTCAGGCAGTGACAATGCATTCATAGCCCTAGTTTTCTTATCGTAAAATCAAATCCGCATCAATATTCAATTTCTGATACAGCCCTTTTGCCAATTCCAGGGTTAAGCCTTTTTTACCATTTAAAATTTCGCTGATTCTGGATGGAGTAGTTCCTAAAATGTTGGCTACATCTTTTTGTTTAAGCTTACGCTGAAACATCCTTAGTTCAATCATTTCTTGTAATGTATTGACTTTAAACGGATGTTTTTTTTCTTCATAGTCGGCGATAGCCTCAGATAAGCCGTCAAGCTCCTTAAGTAATTTTGAATTCAAACTTCCTGCTTCCGTGAGTTGTTGAAGGAGAGTTTCCATTCTTTGGTACTTAATATTGTATTCTTTGATATTCATGTTGGTTTTTAAATTGTTTTAGCATCTATTTGGTCATATTCAGCATGCGTACCAATAAATCTTATGTAAACTTTCTGTGAAATAAAAATGATCAAAACAATTATTCTAAACTGATTGCCCTTTATATTAAAAACATACCTATTATTACCAACATAATCGACAGTCCTAAAATCGTTTTTCATGTCTGCAAGTGAGTGCCAAGTTGATTTATTTACAATTTGATGCCAATGAAGCAGAGCTATTTTAGCAGCTGGAACTTTTTCAGCATACTCTTTTAACTTCCTGGGAGTTACAATTCTCACTTCATTTATTTACAATTACAAATTTACTAAAAAACTTTCATTTTTTGGAATTTTATTCCAGTATGGGCGTACGACAAAGCGGCGGGTTTTGTTCAGGCGTATAGTATTTTTAAAAAAAATCACCCCTTCACATATGCCAATTTCTCAGCCACTTTTCCATCCCTGACTTTGAAGACATCCACTCCTCGCAGATGCCATGGTTTCCCGTCTTTTGTTTTGCGATAAATCCACCTCACTACGCATCGGTCGCCGGCAGCAAATACATCCTCGGATTCAAACAATGCATCGGGATTATTCGTAAAGAATTTTTCCCAATAGGCCCTTACTGCTGCAGCTCCCACTAGGCGAGTTCCATCCGGTTGCGGACTGGTATTTTCGAAAATACAATCTTCTGTCATGAGATTCATTACTGCTTGCACATCGTGTTGGTTGAAGGCCGCATTAAATTTATCCACAGTGGAAAGTGTAAGGCTTGTGGCGCTATTTTCTATGGTCATGGCAGCGGATTTTTCATTTTTAATAGAATTGGATTTACAGGATATCAAGGTTAATAATACTGATATCATAAGTACAAAAAATAGTTTCATTCTTTTAAATATAAGTTTATTTTGTATCCTGTAGTAAAAAATTTTAAAACAAGAAAATTAGTCCTTTATTATTTGCTTTACCATATTGATCCTTCCCTTACCCGGTCCTCTTTCTCACCCATACATCTGCTCAATCTCCTTCTGATATTGCACCATCAATAAATGGCGGATCGGCTTAAGGGTAGGAGTCAACGCCCCATTTTCAATCGTCCAATCCTGAGGGCATAATACAAACGCACGTACACGCTCATGACTGGGTAGCTGCTCATTGAGTCGACTGACTTCCTGATTATACCAGGCTTTGACTTTGATATTATGTACCATATATTCAGGCGAGGTATAGTGAATCGCGTGTTGATCGCACCAGGATTCTAATATTTCAAAATTAGGTACGATCAATGCTGTCACAAAGGGACGCTGAAAACCAAGGATCATACAGCGGTCGATAAATGGGGAGCGTGTAAAATGTTGTTGTAAGGGCATGGGAGCGATATATTTTCCGCTCGAGGTTTTGAATAAATCTTTTTTCCGATCTGTGATCTGAAGAAATATTCCATCTACTAGTCTCCCAATATCACCGGTCTGAAACCAACCATCGTCTCGGATCACTGATGCAGTGAGTTCGGGTTTTTTGAAATATCCTTGCATCAGATTGGGCCCTCGCACCCAGATCTCACCGGCTTCATTATCCTGAAGTTTTTCTAAATGTATGTCTATGCCCGGGATCACCATACCTACAGTACCCCATCGCTGTTGTCCCGGCTCAAATCGATTGATTGCTATCAGCGGAGCCATCTCCGTCAGCCCATAACCCTCTATGATGCGAATACCACCTGCAGTAAATAATCGTCCTATCTCTGGCCTTAAAGCAGCGGCACCGACGATCATAAACCGGATGTGATTGCCCAGGGCTCTGCGCCAACGATACAAGACCAATTGCTTAGCGATGAATAATTGAATGCCATAAAGTAGGGTTGCTTTTCTTTGATCGTCGTATTGTTGACCGATCCGCATCGCCCACTGGATGATTTTTCGTTTTATTCGTCCGGAGGATTCACTTTTGTTTTCTATAAATTCGTACATCTTTTCTAAGACTCGAGGCACCGCCGTACAACAGTGTGGGCGTACGGATTTAAAGTCTCGGGTAAACTGATTTTTGTCTTCACTAAAATAAATCGCCACACCAAACGCCAGATAAGCGTAACAGGTCACTCGCTCAAAGATGTGTGCAAACGGCAAAAAGCTGATGACTCTGTAATGGGACTCTATGGGCAATAAGGCGATGATGGCTTTTATATTGAATACTACATTGGCATGAGATAATACGACGCCTTTAGATTCACCCGTACTCCCTGAAGTATACAATATGCATAAGGTATCACTCTCCAGGATTTCATTGGCGATGTGATGGATCATATTGAGTTGTGTCTCGAGCAAGGTCTGTTGATTCAACCCTATAAAATAACCATCTAGCTTTTTTTCTAAATGAAACACCTGAAAGGGTAAGGTGGCATCCAATACGACGGATCGATAGAGCTCATATAAAACCTGATCAGCACAAATACAGTATTTGGGCTCCACTTCTATAAGGATGCGTAGCACCTCTATCTTATGTAGTGTTGGATATAATAATACCGGGATGATACCGACTTGTTGACACGCAAAATCCAGCGTGAGCCAGTCTATGCTACCCGCCCGAGGAACAAAGACCATACGATCGCCTTTTTTTAAGCCCGCCTTTAATAACCATGCCGACACATTATCTACTTGATCTTGTAATTGATAAATAGAACAAGCAGTCCAGTCGTCTTTTTTTCGGCTATTAATGGCTCTGGAATTTGGATATCGATCTCGCTGATACGCAAGAAGGTCAAATACCCGGGTAAAATCAATTCGGCTGCGCTTTACAAGGCCCATGTCGATTCAGGTTTGAGGTATAAGATTTCGTAAAGTACCTGATAAAACTCTTGATACTCCGGCAAATTATTATGGCCGGCTCCAGGGATGCGATGCAAAGCGATTTTATCCGGATACAATGCTTTTAATTGCTCAGATTGTTGGTACGGTATAAGTCGATCCTGATCACCATGAATGATGTGTACCGGTACGCTCACGGTCTGCAGATATTGATCGGTGCGCAGATCATAGCGCAATAACCATTTGAGCGGGGTGATGAATGCATAACGAAGAATATTATGATAAAAGCTAAAATAGGGAGAATCTAAAATCAAAAGCCGAGGCTGATTCCACGAAGCGATACGTGCTGCTACACCTGATCCAAGGGATCTGCCATATAAGATGATTTTATCTTCCGCATAAGACTCCTTGATCCATTGATAGAGATATTGCGCATCATTAAAAAGTACGGTTTGATTTCGTTTACCCCGACTTTTGCCAAAGCCGCGGTAATCCATCATAATAAAATCGTAGCCATTGCCCAAAAAATCCTTGGCAAACTTACCCCAGCCTTTGATGCTTCGACTATTGCCCTTGAGGTAAAAGACAATGCCCCTGCTGCGGGGTACTTTAAAATGGATCGCATTGATATGGCCTCCATCATTTAGATCAAAATCTAATTCATCAAACGGGAAAGGAAACTTGTATGAAAAGTGATGTGGTAGGATCTCCGGGCGAAAGAAAAAATAGTGTTGAAAAAAATAAATAAAAAGGCAGATAGCCAGATAGAGTGCAAGGATACAATACAGTACAGTCAGCATGATCAAAAACGACTGGAGAAGATAGTAATTTTTTTAAGAAACAGAAGACAGACTCAGACTCAGTAGTCAGAAGACAGACTCAGACTCAGTAGCTAGACTCAGACTCAGCAGTCAGACTCAGATCTGATTCTGATTCTGCCTTCTGATTCTGTCCCTTTACTTGCCAAAATCTTTTTTGATC
>JANOWJ010000115.1:0-14547 GCA_031417835.1 Saprospiraceae bacterium
ATACCATTCTCTGCTACCAATGGCATCAGACTTTGCGTAAGCTCTTCCACAGTCTCGTTAAATGCTTCGGATGGTGTATGGCCATTAGCCCGTAAGACGCTGTACTGAGCTTCGAATATGCCTTGAATAGCACCCATCAGAGTACCTCGCTCTCCGGTGAGATCACTAAAGACTTCACGTTGAAAAGTGGTTTCAAACAAATATCCTGATCCGATGCCAATCCCTAGAGCTACTACACGATCATATGCATTGCCAGTAGCATCTTGAAAAATGGCGTAACTACTATTTAGTCCTCTACCTTGTAAAAACATTCGACGCAGGCTAGTACCTGAGCCTTTGGGAGCCACCAGGATCACATCAATATCCGGCGGGGGTATAATACCAGTCCTTTCTTTATACGTGATGCCAAAGCCATGAGAAAAATAAAGAGCTTTGCCTGGTGTAAGCAATGGTTTGATCATAGGCCAAGCTGCGATCTGAGCTGCATCTGACAATAAATACTGTACGATGGTTCCTTTTTCCACTGCCTCTTCGATAGAAAACAATGTTTTCCCTGGTACAAAACCATCTCGAATTGCTTTGTCCCAGGTCGGTGAAGGTGAACGCTGGCCTACGATGACATTAAAGCCATTGTCTTTCAGGTTTAATGCCTGACCAGGTCCTTGTACACCATACCCAATGATTGCAATCGTTTCATTTTTTAATACTTCACGTGCTTTTTCCAGTGAAAATTCATCGCGGGTGACTACGTTTTCTTCCATCCCGCCAAAGTTTAATTTTGCCATGTTAAAATGTATTATTTATTAATGTTTTGTTTGTTTTTATCTTGATTTTTTATTCGTATAAAAGAGCATGTTCTCTAGTATAATTGGTTACATTGAAAATACTTTTTCACCTTGTGATAAAAATTTATTTTCTGATGCATCTTGCCCCGGCTCATGCTGTTCAAATTCCTTGAGTTTACGATGAAAACCTTCGCTGTCTTTGATGATAGCTACTCGAGCACTGCGTACAAATTCAATCAGACCGTATGGCTCAAGCACTTTGATGAACTGGTCGGTTTCTTCCCGATGTCCTGTGACAGAAAATACGGTGTAGTCTTTGCGGATCACGACGGCTCTTGCCCCATATTGACTGAGCAACCGCTCGACTTTTACTTCTTCCGCTATGATATCAGTAGCTACTTTATATAATGCCATTTCCTGCCATACAATTTCTTCACTTGTATTGTAGTAGGCTTTTAAAACATCCACTTGTTTTTCAATCTGGCGACACAATTTACGAATCACCTCTTCGGTTTCATTGACCACGATATTGAACCGATGCACAGAGTCAATCTCACTCGGTGAAGTATTGAGGCTTTCGATATTTATTTTTCTCCTGGAAAAGATGATGGCGATTCGATTCAGCAGACCTACTTGGTTTTCTGTATATACTGTGAGTGTAAATTCTTGTTTTTGCATACTATCTATTTTTGTCGTGATGGATTATTACAAGTCGTCTTTACACAAAACAACTTCTGCTACACCGCGACCTTGAGGTACCATTGGGAATACATTATTTTCTTTCCCTACCATGACTTCCAAAAGGAATGCGCCAGGCGAATGCAACATCTCCATGAGTGCTGGTTTGAGTTGCTCGCGAGTACTTACAGAATTGCCCGGGATCCGATATCCTTTGGCTACTTGTACATAATCTGGACTGGTGATATCGACGAAGCTGTATCGGTTTTCATGGAACAGCTCTTGCCACTGCCTTACCATACCCAGAAAGTTATTGTTTAATATAATGATTTTGACATTGATATCAAATTGCATAATAGTCCCAAATTCTTGTATGGTCATTTGTATCCCGCCATCACCAATGATAGCGATGACAGGCCTATCTGGAGTACCATATTTAGCCCCAATAGCCGCCGGCAAAGCAAATCCCATAGTGCCTAAACCTCCACTCGTAATATTACTTCTCGTGTCCTTAAACTCAGCATATCGACATGTCACCATTTGATGTTGGCCTACATCGGTCACGATCACTGCACGCGCATCGGTCAGCTCATTCAGATATTTGATCACCTCACCCATAGTCAATGCATCAACCGATGGATTCATTTCTTCTCTGATGACTTTGGCTTCTTCTTTTGCTTTACATTGATGAAAACGGTCAAACCAAGCAGGATAAGTTTTTGCAGTGAGGAGTTCAGTAATCAACGGGAGTGTCTCCTTACAATCACCCCACACCGGTACGGTCGATTTTACATTTTTATCGATCTCCGAAGGGTCGATATCCAGGTGGATGACTTTGGCTTGTTTGGCATATTTATCGAGTCTGCCGGTCACCCGGTCATCAAATCGCATCCCGATTGCAATAAGGACATCACACTCATTCGTTAAGAGATTTGGACCATAATTGCCATGCATACCGAGCATCCCTACAGCATTTGCATGATCAGTGGGTATAGCGCTCATACCCAGAATAGTCCAAGCCGCAGGAAGTCCGGACTTTTTTAAAAAAGCGTCAAATTCTTTTTCAGCATTGCCCAAGATGACTCCCTGACCAAAAATGACCAGCGGTCGCTCCGCTGCATTGATTAGTTGTGCAGCTTGACTGATATATTCTTTTCTTACAATTGGTTTTGGTCGGTAACTGCGGATATGTTTACATGGTTGATACCCTGGGAAATTAAAAAATTGCAACTGTGCATTTTTAGTTACATCGATCACTACCGGCCCGGGTCGACCACTTTTAGCGATGTAAAAAGCTTTGGCCAATACAGCTGGAATCTCGGTGGCATCTGTAATTTGGTAATTCCATTTTGTAATCGGAGTGGTGATATTGATCACATCGGTCTCTTGGAAAGCATCGGTACCTAGTAGATGAGCAAAGACTTGACCAGTGATACATACCAAAGGTGTACTGTCAATCATAGCATCTGCTAATCCCGTAACAAGATTAGTCGCCCCTGGACCACTGGTGGCAAAAACGACGCCTACTCGTCCACTAGTCCGTGCAAAACCTTGAGCTGCATGGATGGCTCCTTGCTCGTGCCGCACCAAAATATGAGTCAGACGATCGTGGAAATGATACAGCGCATCGTAAATCGGCATAATGGCGCCTCCCGGATATCCAAAAATAATATCTGTGCCCTCTGCTAAAAGGCATTTCAAGATGGCCTCAGAACCGCTAGTTTGAACCCGCTTATCGGATTCCATACTGGCGATTTCTTGCTCCTGGGTTAAGGTGGTCATATTAAATTTATTTGTAATATAAGAATATTTTCTAAATGGTTAAAATTCATCCGTGACACAACCTTCACTGGCTGAAGAGACAGTCATAGCATATTTTCTTAAAATACCAGTAGTAGCTTTCAGGGGCGGCCTCATCCATAGTCTGTGTCTGTTCGCAAGCTCTTCGTCGGATAAAAGCACATCCATCGAATTGTTTTTGATGTCTAACCGGATGGTATCACCATTCCTGACCATGGCAATATTGCCCCCATCTTGGGCCTCAGGAGTGATATGACCTATCACAAAACCATGCGTACCGCCACTAAAACGGCCATCGGTGATGAGGGCTACCTTGTCACCCAAGCCTGCACCCATCAAGGCACTGGTCGGTTTGAGCATTTCGGGCATACCGGGAGCGCCTTTAGGTCCACAATATCTGATGACTATCACTTCTCCCGGATTGATTTTTTGCTCGATGATGGCTTGATTAAGATCTTGTTCTGAATCAAATACATGAGCTGGACCTTCAAACAGCTCACCTTCTTTACCTGTGATTTTAGCCACGGCACCCTCCGGAGCAAGATTTCCGTACAATATTTGTAAGTGACCCGTAGGCTTGACCGGATTACTAAACGGTCGGATAATAACCTGATCTATCGGCAATGAAGGCACAGTAGCTAAATTTTCCGCTATGGTTTTACCAGTTACCGTGAGACAATCACCATGCAATCGACCTGCATCTAAAAGCATTTTCATCACTGCTGGAGTACCACCTATCTCGTGAAGGTCTTGCATCACATATTTACCACTCGGTTTAAGATCGGCCAAAAAAGGTGTTCGATCACTGATCCTTTGAAAATCATCGATGGTTAATTGGATTCCAGCCGCTTTAGCTATAGCAATCAAATGTAACACTGCATTGGTAGAGCCGCCCAGGATCATAATCAAAGTAATGGCGTTTTCAAAAGCTTCTGTTGTGAGGATATCTCTAGGTTTGATATCTTTTTGCATCAATTGTTTCACTGCCGCAGCTATATCCGTGCATTCCAGCATTTTAGTATCTGATGCAGCAGGGTTAGAGGAATTGAAAGGCAGCGCCATTCCCATGGCTTCTATTGCAGAAGACATCGTATTGGCTGTATACATGCCACCGCAAGCACCAAATGAAGGTACGGCTCTGTGGATGACTTCTTGATATTCAGCTTCGGTGATCAAACCATTTACTTTCTGACCTAGTGCTTCAAATGCTGATACGACATCGAGTTTTTTACCGTTGTAAATCCCGGGAGCTACCGTTCCGCCATACACTAGCAAAGAAGGTCTATTCAGCCGGGCCATAGCCATCAGTGCACCAGGCATGTTTTTATCGCATCCCACGACAGTCACCAATGCATCGTACCATTGTGCCGAAACTACGGTCTCTATAGAATCGGCTATGATGTCTCGCGAAGGTAAAGAATAGCGCATACCATCCGTACCCATTGATATTCCATCGCTTACGCCTATGGTATGAAAGACAAGACCTATAAGTCCTTGTTGATTGATTTCAGTGCGAATATTGGCAGCGAGGCCATTGAGATGCTTATTGCACGGATTGCCTTCCCATCCGGTACTAGCAATACCTACCTGAGGCTTTTTCATGTCTGCATCAGTCAATCCTATCGCATGCAACATAGCCTGAGCTGCAGGCTGTGAAGGATCTTGGGTGACATGTTTGCTATATCTATTTAATTCCATTTTTGAGCTACTTATCTGAATTGTTCCAAAGATTAACTTTATTCAGGGGCTCACAAAATATAAAACAAGAAATAAGACACACATTTTAAGTATTTCTACGATGGCAAATAATAGGAATGGCTATTAAAACGTAGAAGTAAACCCCAGTGTTGAATATCAACTTTAAAATGTGCTTAATAAGGACCAAGGGACCGTCAAAAAATATACATATTGCGCATCAATAGGTCCGTTCCAAAACAAACCAACTGAAAGCCCGGAGATTTATTTTGACCATATTATTCTCGAGAAGAGGATCAAGTTTTTTCCAAGCAGTTTCAAGAGATTTTCGAGCAATTTTTTCGCTTTCCTCGATTGCGCCATATCGATCCATCAAAGCGATGGCTTTAGTCAATTGCGGAATCGATTTTGTTTTGCTCTGTACGATATTCCATAACTTCATCTTATCGCGCCGAGGCATTAGACTTATGGCCAAAGCTACAGGGTACGTAATCTTCCCGGCGGTCAGATCTTCTGCCTTTGTCTTGAGGTGGTCTTTAAATCCTTTTAGATTCAAGGTGTCATCGATGATTTGAAAAGAGATACCGAGGGCTTCAAAAAAATTACCCAGCGCATTGATTTGGTCCATCGAGCCATCACCTAATAAGGCTCCGATTTTGGCTAAATAACTGGCCGGAGCTGCTGATTTTAATCGGTGGATCGCGATCACACGCCCTGGTAACAATCGAGCGACTTTGTCATCTTTGAGCGCATCAGCCATCATATATTCAAGTCCATATATATCCAAAGCCTGGCCACTATGAGCGGCTCGCATGGCTTCGAAATACCAAGTATATATTTGTAATTTTTTAGCATCACTTTCAGGACTGGAGTAGATACAAATCTGTCCTAGGAAGTACGCTGCCGTACCACTATTGATAGCTATACCTGGTCCATGCAAAAGATGTGCAGAGGGTCCGCCTCTACGGATTCGAGATCGATCTTGTACATCATCCACCATCAATGATCCTACATGTAATAGTTCTGGTAGGGCTAACCAGTCAATATTGTTTTGAGAATTGCCTCCTACTACATCGCAACAGGCTATGGTGGCGTAAGAGCGCCAACTTTTTCCACCTCTGTCCGTGATTTCTCGCAATGGAGTGATCAATTTTTTAATATAAATCGAATGATCTAAGTTTTTCAAAAAATGGTGGTTGCCCTTGGAGGATACTAATTCTTCAAGTTTTTCACGATCCGGATGTAATGGCACTATTTTTTTTACAGATTGTAATGTAGCCTTAGATACTGCTTTTAGAAACTCTGGCAATTTCTCTGTCTTGATAAATCCATGCCGTTCTACATAAGCTTTTCCTCGGACTGCTGTACGATTTATGCTCCCACTGACATCCAGTCGCCCTTCCCAAAAGGCAGGTCGTGAAATTATAGTTACAAACTCCTGACCTTCAAAAGCTGCTACTAGTTGAAGATCTATTTTGAAAGCATTTGACCGCACTCGCCATCGGGTAGGATAGGTATTAAAGGTGCGTGTACTGGTCCAACTTGTTGCATCGTGATCGAACGTAAAATCGTGTGTACTCATTCTTTTTCCATCCGGATCAATTAAAATCAACCAGGCATTATCTGACTTACCTTCCGCAAAAAAATGATAAATGGTAAGTTGATAATTATTATCCAATTGAATGGCAACCCAATTCCAGGCAATGTCTTTATTTGCCTTGGCCTTTTCTTTTGAAATAGCGCCGAATTCGTGATCATACCAACCGCTGCCATCTGCAATTTTTAAGTTTTCTTGTTTTATCCTTACATCACCTGTGACCGTGCATTTTGGGAAAAAATAATAAAACATATCTTCTGTCGCCGAATTGTACATTACTCCATTGTCACCATGTCGGATAGCTTTAGTCAGCGGATTGAAGACTAAGCTCATCGAAATATCGTGCCCTTTATGTAGTAAATTCAACGCATAGCCGCCATCATCAAGTTTTTTGAAGGTCTGATCATCATACACTAGATCTAGCATATGCCATGGTATAGAGGGCGTTTTGCTCAGCATTTCATCCGGCAAAGGCACAATACCTTTACGCAACATCTCCACAGTAGCTTTGCTAATAAAAGGGTCGTTATTTTTTTCTTTTTTAGACTGGCTGATTCCTATCCGTGGAGTATCTGGATCTACCAAAGACACTGTGTAATATTTTTTATTATCCAAATCAGAAAGTGCCCAAATCACAGAATGTGCATAATCGTATTCCTGTGTCTTTTTATTAAATCGTAATGCTCGCCTAAAAAATGAAACAAATAAAGAAAAAGACCTCTGATCGGCAGTCTGAAGATGTGCATGCAAATACCACCATTCTGTAGTGGAGGATTTGTGAGGCAGATCATGTAGATGGAGATCGATCTCACCGGCTTGCGGCCAATCCGGCAAATGAATAAGAAGAGTACCAGTATTTGGAGCACTGGTAGTTGTTTTTCGGTTCATGGGATAATTAAAATCTGGCTCAAGGTATAAAATCCTAATTACTCTTGGTTATACATTAAACCGGAAGTGCATCACATCACCATCTTGCACGACATATTCTTTTCCTTGCACCATTAGCCGGCCTGCTTCTTTGGCAGCTAATTCTGAACCGAATTTTATATAATCATTGTAACTTATGACTTCTGCTCGGATGAACCCTTTTTCAAAATCAGTATGAATCACACCAGCGGCCTTCGGAGCAGTGTCACCTACATGGATGGTCCAGGCCCTAACTTCCTTTTCGCCGGCAGTGAAGTAGGTTATGAGGCTTAATAATTTGTAACAAGACCTGATTACTTTATTTACACCGGGTTCATCGAGTCCGATGGCTTCTAAATATTCTATTCGTTCTTCTTTGGTTTCTAATTGGGCTATTTCGGCCTCGATGGCTGCACTAATGAGTATGACCTCAGCTTGGGCATGAGGGCCTGCAGCTTTGTTTTCTGCGTCGATGACTTGTTTTAATGCTTGGGTATGTTTATTACCTGATTGTACAGAAGCTTCATCTACATTGCACACATACACTATTGGTTTGCCAGTCAATAAAAAGAAATCATCTATCAGGTGTTGTTCTTTGGCTTCACAAGAGAATAGTCGAGCGGACTTACCGATTTCCAAGTGCTTTTTCAACTCGATCCCTAATTCTAATTGGCGGGCTTCATCTTTATTGGAGCCCTTGGCTTGTTTTTTGAGTTTGTCGACCCTTTTATCCAGGGACTCCATATCCTTGAACAAGAGTTCCATATCAATGATTTCTTTGTCTCGCACAGGATCTATAGAGCCATCAACATGGACTACATTATCATCTTCAAAGCAGCGCACCACATGCACGATTGCTTCGACTTCGCGTATGGTGGCTAGAAATTGATTGCCCAGGCCTTCACCTTGACTCGCCCCTTTGATCAAACCTGCGATATCCACGATTTCTATTGTATTAGGAATCACTTTTAGGGGTTTGGCCAGCGCGGCGATAGCATCCAGTCTAGGATCAGGTACTATGATGATGCCTAAATTTGGGTCTTTGGTAGCAAATGGATAGTTAGCAGCCAACGCTTTACCCGAAGTCAACGCATTGAATAAAGTTGATTTCCCTACATTGGGCAACCCGACAATTCCTCCTCTTAAAGGCATGTTATTTGTGATTTTTGAGGTGCAAATGTACGTTTTGTATGGCGAATAGACTTGATTGTATCAATGGTATTTCATGGCTTAAGGGCAATGTCAGGAACAAAAGGATTGAAATTTTTGCTGTTAATCCATTAAAATTGTACTAGAACAGCTATTTGGTCAACTGATTTGTTATTAACATTAATATGTGATACGTATGAATCACTTAGCACATCTCTATCTCTCCGGATCTCAACCTGAAATCTTACTGGGTAACTTTATAGCCGATTTTCTTACTCCTGTGCAACAGCGTGCGCTGCCTGATGAGCTCCAGCAAGGGCTACGATTACACTTACTGATCGATAAAACGGTCGATACGAACATGATGTTCAAAAAGTCTGTTGCCTTGCTCCGCAGTACGCAAGGAAAGTATGCCCCGGTCGTAGCGGATATATTTTACGATTATTTGTTGGTAGAAGAGTGGTCGCAATTTACTATATGTCCATATATCAAGTTTAAATCAAAAATATATGCCCAGCTTGGCTTTCACACCTCTTGGTCTTTGCCCATAGTGGTACACTCCAGAATAGATAGGATGCTAGACAATGACTTCCTGAGATCGTATGAATCAAGAGAACACATTCCTCACACCTTCAGTTTTCTTAAAAAAAGAGTCAAGTTTGAAAATCAATTTGATCATGCTTTAAGGGACTTTAATACTAGTCATGAAACCCTATTAATCCATTTCAATCAAGTATTTCCTACCATAATCGATGCGGTCACCTCACATGGGGTTATCCTTCAAAATTGAGTGAAATCGTGAGCGCTCTTGAAAGTATTTTCTCCAAGACAGATGATTCCGAATTGTTGCCATTATAGATCAAGATATTGTTGATCCCTTGAGAGAATTTAATCTCAGGTGAGAAAATAAAGTATGGAAAAAAGAATTGCATTCCCGCGCCTATTTCAGCTGAAAAATCATGGGGCGTGAGCTTTATGAGAGAAGCAAATTTTTTAGTTCTGGAACGATTGGAGATATCATAAGAATATTTAAGCCCTCCTATCACAAAGACCTTCATGTCTTTGTACGGTAAGGATGTAAAACGAACGTGCAACGGTAATTCGAGAAATGTGGACTCGATACGACGATCGATGTCTGAGACTTGATCACTGTAGCGAATATTTCTATTGGCAAAGGAAAAGGTAGGCACGAACCTAAAATCAAAGTGATCGCCAAACTTTACATTGGATATAATCCCTACTGAGAAGCCAGGGTTTTTGATGGATTCTGTCACCCTCAAACTATCTTGATTGATAAAAAAATCAGATCGATATAATTTATAAGTTGACCGATTAAAACTAAGCGATAAACCGAAATAATAATTTTTACCGGCAAATTGCCTGTAATTATTACCGGAGTATTTATCCTGACTCACACCGATCAAGGATATCGACATGAATAAAATGGATGTAATTATTTTTCTGCTAGATAAGCCGTACATATGCCTAAGCTGAAGGGTTTGAATTTGATGACTTTAAATCCTGCGGCTTCTAGTTTCTTTACAAATTCCGTACCAGCCGGAAATGAATGCATAGAGGAATGCAAATAATGGTACGCTTTAAAATCCATAGAAAATAATTTGCCGATCACAGGTAGTATATAACGGGAATAAAAGAAAAATAATTGCTTCAATGGAAATTTCTCGATTTTGCTGAATTCCAAGACCATAAATGGAGCGCCCGGCTTTAGGACGCGTAAGATTTCTCTTAAACCTTGATCCAGATTTTCAAAATTTCGGACGCCAAATGCTACCGTAGCTCCATCAAAGGTGTTATCCTTAAAATCTAATTGCTCCGAATCACCCTGTACAAATTCAATAGCATGTGCATGCTTTTTGTTTCTGGCAATCGCCAACATTTGGGCAGATAGGTCTAGCCCGGTGATTTTAGCAGGCTTAAGGAGGTCACCTGCCATTATCGCAAAATCACCAGTGCCTGTCGCAATGTCTATGAGGTGACCGATAGAGTAGGGTTGAAGCATTTTCAAGGCCTTCTTTCTCCATGAGATATCTATGCCAAGTGATAAGAAACGGTTGAGGAAATCATAGGTGGGTGCAATACCATCAAACATGTCTTCGACTTGTTGTTTTTTGGACAGATCATTGGCATATGGTTTTATCATAGTTTGATTGGATTAAAAGTTCAAAAATACAGTAGATATCAGCCAGTCTATAACAGGCTATGGCTAATTGAAGTGAAAATTATCCAAAATTACATATAATCAACTGATAAACACACCGTTATAAATGTAGTTTTCTTTTTAAATAAATATCTTTTTTTGGGATATTCTTGCTATTTTTGCAATCCTTTAAAAAAGCATATGGCGATAGATAAAATCATATCTGTAAATATCGAAGAAGAAATGAAAACAGCGTACATCGATTACTCGATGTCCGTCATCATTTCTAGAGCATTACCAGATGTCCGGGACGGACTCAAACCGGTGCAAAGAAGAGTACTCTACGGTATGTCAGATTTGGGGCTGGATTACAACAAACCATTTAAAAAAACAGCACGTATAGTTGGTGAAGTACTGGGTAAATACCATCCACACGGCGACTCTTCAGTCTACGAAGCAATGGTCAGAATGGGTCAGCCATGGTCATTGAGATACCCTTTGGTTGATAAACAAGGCAATTACGGAAGCATAGATGGGGATGGACCTGCAGCGATGCGGTATACAGAGGGTCGTATGACAAGGTTGAGCTACGAGATGCTGGAGGACCTAGACAAGGATACGGTTGACTTTAGACCTAATTTTGATGATTCCCTCGAGGAACCGACTGTACTTCCATCCAAAGCACCTAATTTGCTCTTAAACGGGGCATCAGGCATTGCTGTAGGTATGGCCACTAATATGCCGCCTCATAATCTTACTGAAGTAGTCTCAGGCATTTACGCTCAGCTTGATAATCCTGAGATTACTATACCTGAGCTCATGCAATTCATTAAAGGCCCCGACTTTCCTACGGGTGCTTCGATATATGGTACTGAAGGCATCCGAGAAGCATACGAAACCGGTCGAGGCAGAGTCGTGCTCAGGGGCAAGACAGAGATCGAAACAGTTCATGGACATGAAGCCATTATTATTACGGAGATTCCGTACCAATTGACCAAGTCTGGTCTGATCGCTAAGATTAAAGAATTGGTCCAAGACGAAAAAATAGAAGGCATCTATGATGTGCGGGACGAATCTGCGCGGGATGAGCTCAAAATGCGTTTGGTCATCACCTTAAAAAAAGATGCTATAGCGCAAGTCGTTCTAAATCAGCTTTATAAATACACTCCGCTTCAAAGCTCATTCGGTGTCAATAATATCGTTTTGGTCAATGGCCGACCTAGGTTGCTCAATTTAAAACAAATCATTACTGAATTTATCAAATTTAGACATGAGGTTATAGTCCGCCGTACCAACTATTTATTGAGAAAAGCATTAGAACGCTCTCATATCCTCGAAGGGTTATTGATCGCTATCGATCATCTGGATGAGGTGATCAAACTTATCCGGGCTTCGGCAACACCCGATGAAGCTAAAGAAGGCTTGATGACTAATTTCGCCCTCAGTGAGTTACAGGCAAAAGCCATCTTGGCGCTCACCTTGCGCCAGCTCACCGGACTCGAACGCGCCAAAGTAAAAGAGGAGTATGAAGAACTTCAAAAACTGATCACCAGATATAATGAAATCTTAGGAGATGTCAACGTACAGAAAGAAATCATCAAAGAGGAGTTAAAAGATCTTCTGGACAAATATGGTGACGAGCGTCGCACAGAAATCAAGATCAATGAGGGTGAGATCAATATGGAGGATATCATCCCTAATGAAGATGTGGTCATCACAATCACTCACCTGGGCTATGTCAAACGAACTAAAACTTCTGAATACCGATCTCAGGGCCGAGGTGGTAGGGGCTCAAAAGGAAGTGCTGCCCGCGAAGAAGATTTTATCGAGCATATGTTTACCGCGACCACCCATGCCTATATTCTTCTATTTACTAAACTGGGCAAATGTTACTGGTTGCGTACGTATGAGATACCAGAAGCGACAAAGACTGGCGTCGGTAGAGCAATTCAGAATATCATATCCTTGCCCCCTGAGGATAAAGTGAAGGGATATATCTCTATCAAAGATCTAAACGATACTGAGTTTATCAACAATCACTATATATTGCTGTGTACCAAAAAAGGGGTGATTAAAAAAACATTGTTGGAAGAGTTCTCCAGGCCTAGAGCATCTGGCATCAACGCCATCACTATCAATGACGGCGATCAATTGCTGGAGGCTAAGTTGACAAATGGTAAAAATGAAATCCTGATAGCCAATAAACAAGGTCGGGCGATTCGATTTAATGAATCTAAAGTGAGGGCAATGGGTAGAAATGCAGCAGGTGTGACAGGTATGGATCTGGATGAAACGAATGATGAGGTGATGGGCATGATCTGCGTAGACCCTGAGGATAAGAATGCCACGATACTCACTGTATCTGAGCTGGGTAGTGGGAAGCGATCTTTATTGGAGGATTACCGAGTGACTAATCGCGGTGGCAAAGGGGTCAAAACGCTAAATATTACCGACAAAACGGGCACTTTAGTATCCATCAAATCCGTTACAGATCTAGATGATCTCATGATCACCACCTCTCAAGGTATTATGATCAGAATGGCCATAGCCGATCTACGGGTCATGGGCCGTGCTACTCAAGGAGTACGACTCATTCGTCTGGATGAAGGTGATGAAATCGCTGATGTTACTATAATGGCCAAGGAGGTTGAATTATTAAATGACATTGAAGAGTCTTTAGACAATCCGACTATTCAAACTGAAGAATAAGTTATTTTTAACAATATTTCTTTTAGTTTTAACTTTTTATAAACTTTGTGGCTGAAAACGTATCGTCTAATATTCAAATTAAACAAAACCATAAAAATGAAAAAACTCTTTTTGTTGACTTTGATAGTAAGTGTCAGTTTTACTATAAGTCAAGCCCAGGAAGACATTGAGAAACTTGTAAAGAAGGCATCCAAGGCCGTAGCTGCGTTTAATCTGGAACCTACCACTAAAGTAGCATCCTTAGATGAAGCCAAAACGATCATCGATCAGGTATTTCAGTCGGAAACTGCTCTTAGTAATTCAGCAGCCCTATTAGCGAAAGGACAGATTTATGCTAGTTTTTTGACTAAAGAACAAACTCAAAAGTTGTTAAATCCTACTTTTAAAAGTACGCTTGATTTCCCAGCTTCCTATATTGCTTATCAGGCCCTGGCAAAACTTCTGAGTATGCCCACAGTGAAAAAATTTGAGAAGGCAGAAGGCCTCAAAATTTTACAAACATTGACCGGAGATCTGAATAATGGAGGTAATGAACTTTATAATGATGGTAAATTTGAGGAATCATATGCACGGTTTTTAGCATCATTAGACATCCATGATCTGCTGAAAGCAAATGCTCAAGTCAGTGCTTTAGATAAACCTGAGGATTACAACAATCAATTGTTCATCATTGCTGCTGCAGCTGCCAAAGGTAAAAACTATGCAGGGGCCAAGATTTACAATGATAAATTAATTGCAGCAAACTATCAGGATGGAGGTATTTATGAAAATCAATACGATATCATGATGAATGCCGGTGACACTAAAGGTGCAGAACTCGCACTTGAAGAAGGTCGTAAAAAAATGCCTGATGATGTTGGTTTAGTTTTTAAAGAAATCAATCATTATATCCGCCTGGGTAAACTAGATGCTTTGGTAGAAAAACTTAAGAATGCCATAGCTAAAGAACCTAAAAATGTTTCATTGTACACCACTTTAGGTAATGTCTACGATCAACTTTATTCAAAGGACAGTATGAGCATGGGTAAGGACAGTAAAGGGAATTACAGTGTAATGACTTCTATCGAAAC
>JANOWJ010000116.1:0-2447 GCA_031417835.1 Saprospiraceae bacterium
AAAATGTATACCTTTAGGATGCAAAACAGGTCGAAGGTGATAGCATCAATCGACGAAAAAAGTGCTGATACTCAAGGCGTGAACGCCTTGAGGAATCAGTGCAAAACAGGTCTCCGGATCCAGAAATCATCTCTGAAAAAAATGATTGAAAATGCGGAATAACGGTCAACGTTTTTCAGACATGGACAAAATTGTAAATTGACAATTGTAAATTGTAAATTGTAAATTATTGTTGCTTCTTCTCTCCTTTCCACCCAATCATCACGACGCCGGCGATGACACATATCGTTCCGATCATTTGAAACCGATCAAACCGCTCGCCTAGAAAAAAATACGCCAGTATAATCGTGCTGACAGGTCCTATAGCTGAGACAATGGCAGCATTATTGGATCCAATAGCTTGTATCCCTGCTGAAACCATAAAGTTGGGAATCACTGTAGCTACGATAGCTAACAATAATCCATACCCTATCATACTGCCCTGCACATCCTGCAATCCAAACTTCCCGGCTATAAAATAATGAACCATGACCCCTAACGTGGCACTCAGCATAGCCAGTGAGGTATATCGCATGACATGAATCTGTCTGAGCAATCTCCCTGTGCCGACGATGTAGCCCGCATACGTAATAGAACATAAAAAGATCAACCCACAACCTATTGCGAGAGATCTGGTGTCCACATTCAATGCCAGTTCATTATAAAAAGCAAAAAAGATTCCGATATAACTTAATACTATCGCCACTACCTGTCGTCGAGTAAAAACTTCTTTAAACAAAACGGCATTGATGATGACCGTGAATGTCGGATACAAAAACAATATCAATCGCTCCATACCAGCAGTGATATATTGCAAGCCCATAAAATCCAAGAGACTGCTTAAATAATAGCCCAATAATCCTAGTCCAAAAATGGACAATCCTTGTTGCCGAGTCAATGGGGCATTCGCTTTATGCTTTTGCGCAGCTAGCCAACCTGTCACCAGAAAAAAAGGCAATGAAAAAAGCATGCGTAAAGCCAATAATGATATTGCATCCACCGGGGTATGTCTGAATGCCAATTTGACCATAATAGCCTTGGTAGAGAATAAAATAGAACCACCTAAGATCAGGAGATAACCGGAGAGATGAGATCTGGTACTGAGTGACATGGAGCAATATTGGGGAATATTTGTTCCAATTTGGGTTTAATAAACTTGATTACTCCAGTGTCTATGCCTTGACTAAATGTATTTATGAGCCAAGATAAAACAAGCAGATTTCGATGGCTTTTAGTTCTAGAATAACTCTAGATCTTTGGTAAAAATTAAAAAGCCATCTTGCGATGGCTTTGTGCCCAGAACAGGACTCGAATTTATGAACATTCATGAACATTAAAAATCATACATGACTATAAATTAGATATTTACAAATATACAATTGTTTAATATTGTTTAACAATGTTCATATTTAGTTAAGATTTGGTCGACAAATAGTCGACAAATTTTAAATAGTCGACATTATCTTTGATTTCAAATGTATGCAAGACCAATTTTAAGACTAAATGCCAAAGGCAAACGGGGAGCTCCTTTGAGGATAGAGTTCAGGTATAAAGACTATAAAAAGGAATGGACTATCGCCAAGATTGATCAAAGTAAATGGAATCCTGGTAAGAACGAGGTAAAAGGTGATCCAATGCTCAACCTTCGCATCCGAGATGTAATAAACAGGTTTGATGCTGCTGTAAACCAAAAGCTAAACAATCAGGAAGAGGTGGATATAGATCAGCTCTCCAGTGAAATCATTGGAAAGTCAACTCAGGTAAAAAGCTTAAAACTTGTAGACTATTTGGTTGAAACCATCTCCACAAGCAAGTGGTCGTATGGTACTCTTAAAACCTATAAGGCCTTATTGGTCCGTATAAAGGAATTTGATCCTGAGGTAAGGATGAGCAAAATAGATAATAAGTGGATATTGAAGTTTGAAGCTTTTCTACAAAAAAGTGGAAACGAATCAGGGACCATCTGGACAAGAAAAAAAGTCTTAAAAACTATCCTGAACAAAGCAGTCGTCGAGGGCTACCTGAAGTATAATCCTTCTGTCGGGATCCGAAACAAACAGGAGTCTAAAATACCTCAATATTTGTCATTGGAAGAATTCAAAGCACTGTGTGATTATAAGCCTCAAAACAAGGCTGAAAGTCTTGCCAAAGACCTGTATTGCTTTGGAGTATATACTGGCCTTAGATTTTCAGATATCTTTTTTTTAGAAACTACCAAAATCGTCGCAGATGGGAAAGAATCATTCAGGTTAACAATGAAGGAGATAAAGACCAGGAACAAGATATCCAATAAACTATCGCTACCGGCAACTACCATCTTAAAAAAATATGGCTTTCCAAAAGACGGCAATGTTTTTCCCATGTTCAACCCTTCGGGATCGGAAATAAGTCACCAGGATAATAAACAA
>JANOWJ010000117.1:0-2416 GCA_031417835.1 Saprospiraceae bacterium
GCCCATTTTTCAAGTTGATCTTCCTTCTTAGTATGCCAATAGGCAATACAAGCCTCCAGATAAAATTTTGAAATCTCCTTCCTTTCAGCTGCTTGTTGTAAAATACCGAAAATGCTTTTCAGGCCTTATTGCTCAAATCTAAAAAATCAAAGTCCTACATCTCTGAGCTAAGTGCATTTCCCCCTTCGGAGGGGGCAGGGGGTGGAATGCCGAAATTGCTTATTTCAAAGTCTTTTGGTCATCCACCCATTTTGTCAGTATCACATCCACATCTACCATCCTTTTTAATACTTCCAACGAAGAAAACCTTAACACACTAAATCCAACTTCAGATAATTTTGCATCTCTAATTTTATCTTTTTCAATCGCTTCATTCGATTCATGCGTGATACCATCGACTTCAATTATTAATAAGAGTTCTAAGCAGCAAAAATCGACAATAAAATTTAATATCGGTCGCTGTCGCCTAAAAGTATAGCCGTGGAATTGTTTCGCCTGCAGTAAATATTTCCACATACACGCCTCTGACTTAGTCATTTGTTTCTTTAATACTTTGGCTAATGGATTAAGTGATTTATTGTAATGATAGTTATTTGCAGAATTGGCTTTGTCCATTAGTCAAAATGTTTTCTTTTTACTTTTCCACCCCCTACCCCCTCCGAAGGGGGAAAACGTAGCGCTCAGTTTTTGAGCTTTAATCCTTAGCATTCGTCCTAATTTGGTTTTTATAGGATTAGAATATATCTGTTTGATTCAATTTATTATGATTGTTTTTCTGAGCAATTAAACATCCAATTGATCCCATATTGATCCGTACAACTGCCGTAGTAAGCGCCCCAAAACATATCTTGCAATTCCATCGTGACCTTACCTCCTACCGAGAGCGCATCGTATAATCGTTTTGTTTCTGCTCGGGTCACGGGTTCCAAATTGATATGGATGTTATTACCCGGATTGACTGTAAATCCCATACTCGCCGGAGCATCGGTCGCCATCAAGACATGGCCTCCCAATATCGGCAACTCGACATGCAGGATTAGGTTTTTATCTGTATCCGACATCGGCGGTTGACTAGGATCAGCGGGTATCGTTCCGAATCGTTGTATCCCGCCGCCGCCAAACTCACCGCCGAACACTTGTTTGTAAAAGTTGAATGCTTCCTCCGTATTGCCGGGAAAATTAAGATAGGTACTCACCCTGGCCATTGTATTTGTTTTTAAAGCGTGATGCAATTTTAATCGGGTTTGCAGATAGTGTTCCAATTGATTAAACGTGCCTCCAAATCCCTGCTGCATATTATCATACATAGAGGTATAGGTGGCTTCCTGTTCAGTGGTAGCATTGATAGGATGTCCGCGGAGTGTCAGTGTAGTGATGCCATCTTCTTCGTTCAATACGATTTGATTAAAGATTTCAAAAGGAAAATCAATCGGAAAAGGTGGTTTACAAAGATTGCCGGCTTCATCAGAAAAAGAATTTACAAATTCAATCAAATCATGACGATTAATAGTCACATATTTGAAAAGGCCCCACATGGTATTTCCGGTGCCTACCATTTTGTAATGAAACGAGCCTCCTGGTTTAAAATCCAATGTCTTCACTGTGACGGGCATACCTATCGGGCCCCACCATTCTGCCAAAGCTGCTGCCGAGGCAAAAGCTTCAAAGACCATAGTTTGTGGAGCTTGAAATGTGCGGATGATTTTGAGTCCGGCTTTATTGGGATCAAATTGTGGCATATGTATTGTTTTGTTAAATTATTTTTTGTTTTTTTGAAGCTTCGCTAAATAAATGTCTAAGGCATCAAATTTCTGATCCCAAAATTTACGGTATTGATCTACCCAAAGCGACACTTCATTGAGTTTAGCTAGTTTGGCTTCGCAGATGCGTTCTCGCCCCTGTTGTTTTATGCGGATTAGACCACATTCTGTGAGCACTTTGACATGTTTAGAAACAGCAGGTCTGCTGATATTAAAATTTTCTGCTACTGCATTTAAAGAAAGGGCCTGGACCGCTAATAAACCCAGGATGGTCCTTCTGGTGGGATCCGCAATCGCCCTAAAAATATCTTTGTTGGTTTTCATGATCTGTAACTAAATGGTTACAAATATATGTGTAACTATTTGGTTACGCAAGTTTTTGGTAGACTTTTTTTCTAGAGGAGGGATGGCGCGCAAAGACGCGAAGACGCAAAGATGAAAATACAAAAATTTACCGCGGAGGAGGGATGGCGCGCAAAGACGCGAAGACGCAAAGATCAAAATACAAAAATTTACCGCAGAGGAGGGATGGCGCGCAAAGACGCGAAGACGCAAAGATGAAAATACAAAAATTTACCGCAGAGGAGGGATGGCGCGCAAAGACGCGAAGACGCAAAGATCAAAATACAAAAATTTACCGCAGAGGAGGGATGGCG
>JANOWJ010000118.1:0-56459 GCA_031417835.1 Saprospiraceae bacterium
GCGACCTCGAATCAGTATCTTTGGAACAGACCCTGGTTTAGAACCAGATTGTGTTACGTTGACCCCAGCAGCTCGTCCAGTGAGAGCCTGAGCAAGGTTGGTAATAGGAAGTTCAGAAATTTCTTTTGCTGATAAAGATGAAATGGCACCTGTCACTTGACTTTTCTTTTGAGTACCATATCCTGTCACAACTATTTCTGATAAGGCCTGCACATCTTCCGACATCGTTACTTCTACGTTGGTCGAATTACCAACTGCAATTTCTTGCTCAATAAATCCGATGTAATTAAGTACCAAAATGCTATTGTCGTCGACGCCGGTTAATGAAAAATTTCCATCGACATCTGTCACAGTACCGAGTGCAGTATTCTTTATATTGATGCTTACTCCGGGAAGTCCCGAACCTGTACCATCATTCACCTTTCCCGCTATCTGCCGGGTCTGAGCAAAAGATGTGGTGTATAAGGTTATAAATAACCCCATCATTAATAAAATTCTCTTAATCATACATTCAAAAGGTTTTTAGAATTAACAAGACATTTAAATATTCATATTCACTGAACAAGGTAGTCAAATCACTTCATTCAGCTAAATCTGTGTTAACATTATTTACGAAAACGTTATAGTTGAGTTAAATCAATTAAATTTTGGTGTTTTTCAAAACAATAATTTGATTTAATGGATTATTTTATTCCATTTCACTACTGAGTATTGGTAAAATCCCCTAGAGCCAATTAAATTTTAAACTGGCTATACCAAGTTAATTAACATAAATAAAATATTAATATATAAATATTTGTTATTCAATATTATATGTCCAATTTTTTTATAGCGTTTGGCGACTATTTTTTAATAGGTTTTATAAATTTTAGGCCTTCATCGTATTTAAATAAAGAATAGTCAGTTCCTTCAAGGTATCCTGGCACATCTGGCTTTTGAGTTTGTGCTACTGCTTCTGATTTTGGTGTTGAAAATGGCATTTTAGCCGTAGGATTAAATTTGCCTGTCACTATATCAAGGATCGCCTCCGAAGTAGCCCCAAAAGTTGCTAATACAGATTTTACATTTCCCTTATCTGTATCCTTATAAATCTCATCAATCACCCAGGGATTTGAATAATTGATCACCAAGATAGTAGGCTTCTTAAGTATGAGTGCATTGATATAGTTTACATTTACTGCGTTTTTGGACAATGAAAGATAGAGGGGAGATCCATCTGCTTCGAATAAAGATTTGGAGCCAGGGGTAATCCAGAGCAAGGTCAAATCTGCTTTTTCAGGGGTGTCCACAAATTCAAGATTATAATTGTGTTTTTCAGGTAAGAATATATTGTTAGTACTGGAGCCTCTTTTTTCAAAGTATGATTCGAAATAAACTTTAGTCATTGGTTTAACCGGAAGAAATTGGTCATTATTTCTCAAGAGTACAATAGATTTACGAAAGGCGATATCTGCTTTAGTTTGGAACGTAGGGTTACCTACTATTTTTATGGCCGCATCCACATCGACATATGGGTTTTCAAAAAGTCCTAATTCAAATTTTTCAATTAACAATCGATAAACTGAGTTATCAATTAACTTCATATCTACCATCCCCTTTTGCACTGTTTCCAGCAAAAGTGTGGGATCAGCTGAACCAGAATATAGATTTACACCTGCCTCTAGCGTCTTTTTATAACGCTCATGGATCGATAAATGCTCAACACCCCAAGGCATCATTTCTATTGGTCCGGTATCAGAGTTGACAATGCCTTTAAACCCTAATTCCCCTCTTAATAAATCAGTGATTACTCCTTTATTATACGCATAAGCGACTTTTTCATACTTAGTATCATTGGGTATCGAGTAATAAGGCATGATGGCTGAAGCACCCGCTTTAATAGCTGCTTTGAATGGGATCAGATTGTTTGTAAACATTCCGCCAGGGAAAACTTCATTTTTTCCCCAATTAAAATGGGGATCTTGTCCGCCTTCAGTCGCACCGCCACCTGGAAAATGTTTGATAGTCAATGCGACAGAATTAGTATTTAATCGTTTGCCTTGAAATCCCAAAACTATTTCTGTCATCATTTTAGCGATCCAGTTGGCATTTTCACCAAAAGTACCTTCCACTCTTTGCCATCTCGGTTCGGTAGATAAATCGGCCATATACATATATCCTTTACGTAGACCTACAGCTGACCATTCTTGTCTTGCAATATCAGAAAACTCTCGGATCAACTTCAAATCTCTAGTCGCAGATAACCCTAACTCTCCAGGCCATACAGAAAATGCAGATCTTCCAACACTCAGACCTATAGAAGCATCTTTGGTAATATGATTCCTAGGATTAGATGCAATGATCGCAGGTATGCCTAATCCGTGACGCTCACAAAGAGCTTGCAATTTATTAGCCCATTCTGCTGTGATCCTGACACTGGTATTGGCTCTGAAAATAAAGTGTCTCAGTTGATAATCCTTCACAGCCTTTGTGGTACCGGCTGCTGAAATAATGGGAATAGGAAGCGGCTGTTTGGAAAACATGTTGATTTTCTGAACTAATTCTTCTTCATTAAAATCACTTGTAATCGGCTCTTTATTCTTGGGAGTTTCAAAACTCCAATCGTTTTTCAATCGGGTAGAACTTATCAACATAAATCCAACTTTTTGTGCTACACTCATCCGATTCAATAAATCCGCAGCTCGCACGGCATAGGAAAGACGCCAATCTTCATATGGATCTACGGTATCATTCCGATTCAAATCCTTGAAATTAAAGGTATTAATAGAAAGAATCTTTACCCCTTGATGTCCAAGGACCGGCTGCTTGACAATTTGGGAATATATCTCAAAAGAGTAAAATAACATTAAGACTAGAACAAAAATTTTCATTTGAAATCACAAGTTTTATTTGTAAAGATTCCTAACAATTAACCACCTCGTAACTGCCGAGTACTGTCGATGCGATATTCAAACAATACAGCATGACAAGTTAAGGCTCAATTTAGTCTTTTTTATAATTTGAGTAGAATTATCTGAAAATGATTTTTCGTTTACGTTTCTGGATTTATAAAGGTTTAAACAAATTTTATAAAAAACAAAATCATAAGATGTATTTAAAAACTGAGCCGCAATTAGACTTATTGAATCTTTAGCTCTCAACCTCCAAGCATTTTAATATTAATTTTATCATGCCCTCCAACATATTGGTCGAAAATTCGTTACTAAACCAATATCTTGACCGTACTTTAAGCTATTAAATTGCATTAAATCCAGCCCATGTATACTTCAGCTGTTTTTCGAGAGCCTGCTCCCTCACCTACGGATCCTGCGGAGAAACTTTCAGAACTATTAAAGCTTGGATTAGATCCTCAAGCAGGTCCTTTAGATAATTCCGATCTAAAACATTTGCTGAGACGCACCTTATGTGGAGTCGCAGATATAGACCTCATCGCATATCAGAAAGAAAGTTCTCTAGAGGGTATCTTGAATAAATTACTCGCCATCCCTCCTGTTCAGCCACCTCCAATCGTAAACTATACCGATGGAAAAGACATTAAAGAACCAAAGGTGCAAGATGGACAAACCTGGATTAATGAAGATTGGAATGATAATGTCGAGTACTATCGATTACTTTCTTTAAAGATATGGTGGTTGGATCAGATGCTCTATGACCAAACGATTTTCGAAAAGATGGTGCTGTTTTGGCATAATCATATTCCCGTGGAGATGGTAGGCGTATTCCATGCCAGGCAAGGTTATGATTACCTGATGACCATTCGTAAAAACGCATTAGGCAACTTCAAACAATTGATTAAGGAACTTACGTTGGATCCTATGATGCTCCACTATTTGAACGGCAACTCAAATGACAAAGCAGCACCTGATGAAAACTACGCCCGAGAATTACAAGAACTCTTTTGTATAGGCAAAGGCCCTAACGCAAAATTTACAGAAGATGATGTCAAAGCTGCAGCCAGAGTGTTGACTGGTTGGAAATCGGATTATTTAAAACCCAAACTCTATTGGGCTCCAAGATCCCATGACACAGACGATAAAAAGTTTTCCTCGTTCTATGGCAATCGGGTTATAAAAGGAAAGCTTGGTATGGAGGGTGAGCAAGAATTAGATGAACTGATCGATATGATCGTCTCCCATCCCGAATGTGCTCTGTACATATGTCGAAAACTCTACCGTTATTTTGTGTATCCAGATATATCACAGAATACGGAGACTAATATTATAATCCCCCTAGCCAAAATATTTAAGGATAACAATTATGAAATCCTACCAGTGCTCAAAGCACTTTTATCGAGTCAACATTTTTATGATCCTTTGATCAGAATGGCTGTAATCAAATCACCGATCGATTATGCGATCGGGGCCAACAGACATTTTAAAATGGGATTCCCACAAGCCCCAGCGGACTACAAAAAAAAGTTTCAGGCACAGATGGTCATGTACTATTTTCTAAATACATTCCAACAAGATGTAGGTGATCCGCCTAATGTGTCCGGGTGGCCGGCATACTACCAGTTTCCACAATTTGATAAATCTTGGATAAGTACGTATACTATTCAACAAAGAGGCCACCACTCTGAACTTTTAGTCTGGTATGGGTATCAAATGGGCGACAAAATCGCTACCATAGATTGGCCTGCATACGTAAATCTGTTTGCAAGGGCAGCTGATCCAAATTTTTTAATTGAAGATGTGCTAGCAACACTATTTGACACGCCTATCGATGCATCCGTCAAGCGCTATTTAAAGATCATCTTGTTATCCGGTCAACAATCGGACTATTATTGGACTAATGCATGGAATGAATTCAAATTTAGCCCTGCTAATCTTATGGCAAGAAATACGGTGGAAGTGCGATTAAAACCTTTTTTTCAATACATTCTTCAAATGGAAGAATACCAGTTAATGTAATCCGATATGAAAAGAAGAAATTTTTTGGGGGTGACTGGGAGTAGCTTATTGGCTACACCAATGTTACCAACCGGACAAAAATCATCCCAATGGTTTGATTGGTTTAATATAGAAAGCGATAGAGTCTTAGTCCTTTTACAGCTTGAAGGTGGCAATGATGGCCTAAATACACTTATACCGCTGGATCAATTTGATGGATATCAAAAATCAAGGGCTTCTGTAGCTATACCCCTTCAGAAAGTACTGCCTTTAAAAAACACGATCAAAACGGGACTGCATCCTGCAATGGATGAGTTGAGAGGATTATATGAAGAAGGTCGGGTAAAATTTATTCAATCCGTAGGCTATCCCAATCCAAACTATTCACATTTTAGATCTACTGATATCTGGATGTCAGGTTCTGACTCCGAAGAAATCCTAAGTACAGGTTGGGCTGGACGATACCTCAATTACGAATATCCAAATTTTCCAAATGGATTTCCCAATAACAAGATGCCTGATCCATTGTCCGTCGAGATCGGATATGGCCAGTCTTTGACTTTTCAAGGGCCTGCTACCAGTATGAGTGTGACCATATCAGACCCTGGTACATTCAATAAGTTGATTCAAGGCATTGAAACCCCATTGCCCAAGACTCCTTTTGGTGATAAACTGGGCTATGTGCGACTGATCAGAAAACAATCCAATCTTTATGGCGAGCGAATGAAATCTTCTTTTTTAAGTGCCGGTAACAAAGCCACTTACCCGACTAACAATCCGCTAGCTGATCAATTAAAAATAGTGGCCCGACTTATAGCGGGCGGGCTGAAAACTCGGATCTACAAAGTGAATATTGGCGGCTTTGACACACATGATAATCAAGTCGATGCATCAGATCACACCAAGGGAGAACATTATACACTTTGGAAACATATTTCAAGCGGTATTAATGCTTTTATGGATGATCTCCAAGGTTTAGGTATACAGGATAGGGTCATAGGGATGACTGTGTCCGAATTTGGCAGAAGAATTATATCCAATGCGAGTCGTGGAACAGACCATGGTGCAGCTGCGCCCATGCTGTTGTTTGGTAATGCAATAGCCGGTGGCAATATTCTCGGTACGAATCCTATAATTCCAAAAGACGCTAAATGGGATGATAATATACCCATGCAGTATGACTTTCGATCGATCTATGGAAGCATCATTGAGCAATGGTTTTGTCTGAGTAAACCCGAAGTAGAAAAATCCCTTACCAAAAATTATCAGTCCATCCCTATTATCAAAAGCTCTTACGGATGCCTGACCACGCCTACGCATGAAGAGACTATTGCTTATGGATTGAACATCATCACTACCTATCCTAATCCATTCACCTCAATAGTGAATTTTAAAGTAAAGTCAAATGGCGAGCATGCTATGATCTCTATCTTTAATCCGGGAGGTCAGATGATCCGGAATATACATCAGGGCAAAATACCAAAAGGCGAGCACAATTATTACTGGAACTCTGATGATCTACCCACGGGAAATTATTATGTGCGATGTCAGATGGGAGATCTACAACAAGTCAAACTGATTACAAAAGTGCGGTAATGCACTAAAATCCTAAGCGGGTTGACAATACTCGCTCAATGGATTCATATTCCAATAAAAATCCATCATGTCCGTAATCGGAATGTATTTTGTCAAAAGTAGCATGTGGAATATAATCCGCCAGCACTTTTTGTTCAGAGATAGGGAATAAAACATCTGTGTTAATACCAATTACTGCAGTTTTAGCCTTAATTAAAGACAATGCATGGGGCACTCCTCCCCTACCTCTACCTACATGGTGACTATCCATAGACTTACTCAAGGAAATATATGAATATGCATCAAATCGTTTGCTCAATTTAGCGCCTTGATATCGTTGATAACTAGATGCTTTGAAATGGTCGATTTTTTCTTCAGTTTCTGATTGGGCCAAGTCAAAAGTGATGTAATTTCGATATGATAGCATAGCCAGGCCTCTTGCTGCCTCCAGCCCTAATGGATTGATACTGCCATCCTTATTTATGCCAGCCTCTATGGCCATACGTTGAGCTTCATTAAATGCGATACCCCATGGCGAGTGGAATGGATTGCAAGATAATAGTGCAATGGATTCAAAAAGCTCAGGGTCAACGATAGCCCACTCCATGACTTGCTGTCCACCCATAGAGCCGCCGATACAAAGTTTAATCCTTTCGATTTGGAGATGATGTTGCAAATGTCGGTGAGCCTTGACCATGTCGCGGATCGTGACCAATGGAAAATTTGATTTATATGGAGCTTCCGTCTCTGGATGGACAGATGCAGGCCCTGTAGTGCCGTAGCATGAACCTAATATATTAGCACAGATGATCCGATATTTTTGAGGATCGATGAGTTTACCAGGACCAACTAACCCGGGCCACCACTCCTGAGGGTCCGCATTAGCAGTAAGGGCATGGCAGATCCACACGACAGGCAAGCGGTGATCTCCATAGTCTGTGTAATTGATTTCTAACTCAGGAAGGAGCCCTCCACCTTCTAAAAGAAAAGGCTCTGCGGATGTATAAATTTTATGATTTGACACGATCTATTGGCAAAAATAAAAATATAAATCAATTAGCTTTGCAGCCTTTTAAAAATCGACATCCGATTGATTCAAAGGACAGTGCTGGTACTTTTTAAAAATCCGAATTAATTTATGAAGATAAAACTCCAAAGAGTCAGTGATCCCTTGCATTTTGAAGCGTATAATGAGTCTGGATCGACCATATCGATGGATGCTAAACCCGCCAGTGGTGGCACTGGACTAGGTATGGGACCCATGGAGACCTTGATTAGTGCTTTAGGCGGATGTAGCTCTATAGACATTGTACTGTTTTTAAAAAAATTTCGCCAAGACCTCAAAGACATCCAAGTCATCATCGAAGCTGATCGAGACCAAAGTCAGGTCCCCTCCTTATTTACCAAAATACATGCCCATTATGACCTGTATGGAGATTTAGATTCAAAACAGGTGGAGAAAGCAATTTCGTTGTCTATTGATAAATATTGTTCAGTTGCACAAATTCTTAAAAAATCTGTACCCATCACCTTTGATTTTACGATCCACACATTATGACCTTAAGAAAATATAAAGACGAAACTATCGCGATACGGCAACAGCTGGCCCAGACCATCCATGGTGAGCACAGCACGCCATTGTATTTGACATCCAGTTATGCATTTACTTCCGGCGATGCGATGGCAGACGCATTCGCAGGAGTCACCGATGCCAATGTCTACTCCCGCTACTCTAACCCGAATGTTGAAGAACTAGTGGCTAAATTTTGTAGTCTCGAACAAGCTGAAGCCGGAATTGCTTCGGCTACCGGGATGGCAGCAGCATTTTCAATTTTTGGAGCTTTATTAAAATCCGGGGATCATATCATAGCTTCCAGGGCTCTTTTTGGTTCTGCGATCCAGATTTTGTCCAATATTTTGCCCAAATGGGGAATTACATGTACCTACGTAGATCCAGTAAATGTCGAAAGTTGGTCCGAAGGGCTCCAAAAAAACACTAAAATGATTTTCCTGGAGACTCCGTCTAATCCATCCTTGTGGATTACAGACCTTACCAAAGCCAGCCTATTTGCCAAAACGCACGATTTAATCTTGGTGGTAGATAATTGTTTTGCGACCCCTGTAATTCAAAAGCCCATTTTATTTGGTGCGGATCTGGTCTTTCACTCCACCACAAAATATACAGATGGGCATGGACGAGTTTTGGGAGGTATCACTGTAGGCCGAGCAGCACTTGTAGAGCAAATCACTTATTTTAATCGACATACCGGTCCTTCCCTTTCAGCCTTCAATGCTTGGCTCATGAGCAAATCGTTAGAGACCTTAGCTGTTAGGGTAAAGGCACATGCAGACAATGCCAGCAAGTTGGCGGAAAGACTAACAGCACATCCTAGGCTGGAGGGAGTAGTCTATCCTTTTGCACCTGACCACCCCCAAGTAGACCTTGCCAAAAAGCAAATGAACTCAGGAGGTGGCATTATCAGCCTGCGAGTAAAAGGAGATTACCAGGACACTTTACGATTTATAAATCACCTGGAAATGATCTCAATCTCGCCTAACCTTGGGGATACTCGCACCATAGCTACACATCCGACTTCATCCACACATAGTAAACTTACGGAATCAGATCGTACGGCCGTCGGGATCACGCCTAATTTGGTCCGGCTAAGTATTGGCCTGGAACACATCGATGATATTGAAGAAGACATTTTAATCGCATTAGACCATGTTTAAACATTTAATTAAGTATACCCAAAGCATCTTAATCTTTGGTTTGGGTATGATTTGTATCAAAGCTTGTCAAAAGGCTCAAACTGTTGATCAAGCTCAGAAAATAGTAGATCAAGCCATTAAAGCCCATGGAGGCAAAATTTTTGATCAAGCTAATGTGGAGTTTAAATTTAGAGATCGGTATTATAAATCTAGTAGGATGAATGGAAAATATCGATATGAGCGGTTTTGGGATAGCTTGGGCATCATCATCCATGATGAGTTATCCAATTCTGGATTTATCCGCCATGTAGGTGAAACGATGGTCATTTTGGATAGTAAAAAAATAGATAGTTATACTAGTTCGATAAACGGTGTTATGTATTTTTTTGGAATCCCCTTCAATCTTAACGATCCAGGTGTAATCAAAGAATATCTAGGTGAAGTCACATTGATGGCTCAACGATATGATAAAATTAAGATCTCTTTCGAAGCAGATCCAACTAACCGACTTATTCATGATGACACCTATGTCTACTGGATCAATAAAGACAGTCATACTATTGATTATTTGGGTTATGACTATACAGAACCAGATGACAAAGGCACTAGATTCAGGCAAGCCATCAATGCAAGAATGGTGTCCGGTCTACGAGTACAGGATTATGTCAATTTTAAACCGATAAATGACTCCATAGCTTTAGCTCCTGAAGATCTAGACCAAGCCTGGATCGGGCATCAACTGGTAGAGCTTTCCAAAATCATCAATGAAAACGTAAAAGTCACATTAAAAAAATAACGGCTACCAACCGTGCTGTTTGAATGTCCGTGTAGAGACTACCATATTTGAAGCAGACTCCGCACATTTTTGTTAGATTTAACATATCTCCGCGACAGTTAATTATACCATGCTGGCGTTATAATTTTACGTATTTTTGAAAAACTTTCACAAATCCTTATAATGAGAATTGCAAGACTGTTTCTCCTACTATTCTTGAGCATGTGGTTGCTACCATCCAGTGCCCAAAAAATCAAAGTTACCCTTGCAAGTACGCTCAAGGAAGTCAATGAACAATGCGCCTTATTGAATAATGAAATGGTGCAATTTAAATTGGATAGTATAGCGAAAACTGGCATTGTCTACAATATCAGGCTGAGTGGTACCGCCTCAAAAGGTAACGACTACGCCACAAACATGCCAGATTCTATACGATTCAACATTGGAGATTCTGTGAAACTATTTGACCTGACTGTTTTTAATGACCGCATAGAAGAAGGAGCCGAACAAATCATAATCATTGCCTCAAGGGCTAATAACAGTGACACATTCACGCTCAATATAGTAGATCATGTCATCCGAATATTAACTACGCAGGATACTTTCAGGGTATGCTCTAATGAGCCATTTAATCTTCCAATTCAAAAATCTACTGGTGCCACCTTGACATGGAATCCTGCTGACCTGGTAAAACCCACAGCAGATCCCGGTGTTTTTATCATCTCCCCTTTGCGCACAACATCCATCGTCGTGACAGGTTTAGCCCTCAATTGTGTCGAGCGTGATACGATCTATATCATCAGTCAACCTATAGGTGTCACGCTCAATACCCGAGACACCGTTTACCTTTGTTTCCCAGATTCCACTAGATTGATAGCCACTACCACTCCTTCTAACGCTAATGTCACCTGGAGGCCTCTAGACAGTACCACCCGAGTAATCAATAACACTACTATCCAAGTCAAACTCGTAAAATCTGCTCAATATATTGTCAATGTGACAAGTGGTGTATGCAAAGCTGCAGATACTGTATTTGTACGGATTGATTCTCTGAGAGATACTAAAATCAATGTATTTCCCAAAAAAGATAAATATTGTAAGGGTGACAGCATCTTTTTCTTTAGTCAAAGACATCCTAAAGATTTATTTCCTTCGATCAAACCAAGTTGGAGTCCATCCAACGGTTTTCAAACTTCCAAAGACACCTTCAATGCGGTGATCATGGCTGATGTGACCACCACGTATGTGCGCACGACTACTAATAATGCGTGTAAGCACACGGATAGTGTTTTTATCAAGGTAATAGAGCCATCTATTCCTGTAGGGCCTGTAGACACTGTCGTCTGTCCAGGGACTACTATACAAATTACCTTTAAAAAAGATTCTTCAGAATATAAAGATTTCAAATGGACCCCACAGGATGGTTTAATATCTTGTGAAAAATGTAGCGATCCCAAGATTAAAGTCAATGGGATGCAAATGTATAAAGTTGAGGCTAAAAAAGACGGTTGCGATGCGACGACAGAGATCAAAGTGAATGTACATCAAAAACCTTCTACGGTACGGTTGAGTACTGATCCAGCACCACCATTTACCGCAGGTAATGATATAAGGATCACCCTGTTAGGTACCGAAACTATGCGGGCTGTAGCTTGGAGAGTAGATGGTCGATTAATCGCTGCAAATACTCTCACCGCTACCATAGTAAAGGCCACTCCGGGTAATCATCCGGTAGAGGTAGAAGTGACTGATCGATTCGGTTGTATGTGGACCTATAATTTTACCCTAGTTGTGATATGCCCTCCAAGTGGTATTACATTACAAAGGACACCGCTCGGCACCATCTATGAAGGCACCAATCTCACCATCAATGCGACGGGCATCAGTCCGAATGTAACTAGTATAAAATGGAGTGTAAACGGAAACTCAAACCCTGAAAACACCCTCATCTTAAAACATAAACCTAATGCTGCAGGCAATGTCGTATATCGATTTGAAGCTATAGATGTCAATGGATGCCCCATTGCCGCTTCGATTACGGTACAAGTAATCCCGTGTATCACCCCAGAAGAATTAAGAAAAAAAATACCCAATGCCTTTTCTCCTAATGGAGATCAAAAAAATGATGTTTTTAATTATAGTGATGGATCATTGAGAGTCACTAAGCTGCTGGTATATAGTAGATGGGGCCAACTGGTCTATAACAATACCAATCCTGAAATAGGTTGGGATGGCCGTATAAATGGTGCGGACGGTGCTTCTGATGTATACATTTATCGGATCACCTATATCTGTGGTGATGGTGGCCCACAAGAGGTAAGTGGCACTATCACACTATTGAGATAAATAACGTTGCCTTGCAATTTTAATCGGCTGATATGATTGTGATGAAGTCGAGCTCTTTCTATCCATCTTCATAATGCGCACCTTTTTTTTCCTTTGGAGTATCACTTATTTTCCATTCTCTGGTATTTATGCTCGGGTCATTCAAATGAGTCTATCAGAGCACATGATAGTCATGAATGGTCACAAATTTGGCTCACGGGGCTCATATGAATATTTATCTGGTTCATTGACATTTGGTATTGATCCAAAAAATAAGATGAATCGTAATCTTTGCGATCTCGATCTGGCCCCACTGAACTCTAAAGGCCTAGTTGAAGCAAAAACAAACTTTAAAGTACTCCAGCCATCAGATCCAAAGAAAAGGAATGGACTAGCTATTGTAGAAGTAAGCAATAGAGGTGGAATAGCTTTGATGCGCTATTATAACCTTGCTACGACAGGCCAGGTTAGACCAAATGTACCGGCAGATTATGGCAATGAGTATCTGATGCGGGAGGGGTATACACTTATATGGATTGGATGGGAATGGGATATACCGGACGGCCAAAATCTGCTTCGTCTGGAAGTGCCTATTTTAAAAAACATAGATGGTAACGCAGTCACCGGCCTTGTGCGCTCAGATTGGGTTATAGATCAGACCATATCTACTTTGGGTGTCGGTCATCGCAATATGATTCCTTATCCAGTATCCTCCTTTGACTCACCTAAAAATGTACTTACATATAGAAATAGTCTAAGTGGATCGAAAATTAAAATTCCTAAATCTTCCTGGAGTTTTGCCGGTTCGAGTATCGAGTCAAGTCAACGTGGCACTCTAAATATCACACTTAGTGAAGGCTTTCAATCAGGCTCCATTTATGAGTTGGTGTATGAAGCTAAAGATCCAGTCTTATCGGGTTATGGACTTGCCGCCATACGGGATATTGCTGCATTTGTAAAATATGATCCTGCGTGTCCATTTCCTGTGAAGAAGACCATTGCACAAGGGATATCCCAGACAGGCCGCTTTTTGAGACATTTTCTATATGAAGGATTTAATGTAGATGAGTCTGGGCGAATAGCATATGATGGCATGATGGTATTGATGGCTGGTGCAGGCCGAGGTAGTTTTAACCACCGCTTTGCTCAGCCCTCACGAGATGCGCATCGCTATTCTAGTTTTGACTACCCTACCGATCTGTACCCTTTTGCATCGACTGTCGTCTATGATACTACACTTCAAAAAAAAGAATCTATACGACCTTATCAGGATACGGCTAAGATTTTTTATATAAACTCCGGCTACGAATATTGGAGTCGGGGAGCATCACTGATACATACCGATTTTACTACTCAAAAAGATTTGAAATTACCCAGGTACGAGCGCTACTTCCACCTGGCATCGGCCCAACATTACAACGAAAACATTCCAGACAGCTCTAGAAGAATAGCCTCAGCATATTCTTTTTACAAAGGCAATCCGATTTACACTCTGCCCTATTTTAAAGCACTCTTATTGCAATTAAAAGAATGGGTCCTCGATCATAGACTTCCATCTGATCATCAGATACCTATGATAGCAGATAGCACATTGGTGATCATACAAAAATTCAAATTTCCATACATCCCAGGTTTGGACTTACCCCGATCCCCTTATATCCCAAATCGACTTTATATGGGTCCGAGATGGCAAAATGCTAAAATTATAGATCAAGAACCGCCGGTAGCAGCCGACCCCTATCTGATCATGATACCTGCCGTCGATCCCTATGGCAATGAGCGGAGCGGCATCAAGCCGATAGAGCTTTGCGTACCACTTGCTACGTACACTCCTTGGTCTTTGCGATTTGGTCTCGCACATCCTGGTGAAATGGATGATTTTAGAGGACTATTTATCCCACTACCTGAGGATGCTATCCAGCGGACCACCAGGGATATGCGGCCTGCATTCAACGGCCTTTATAAAAACAAAGACGAATATTTATCTAAAATAGAATTTGAATTAGGTAAATTAGTAGCCCAAAGATTTCTCTTGGTTGACGATGTACCTGCATTAAAGACCCGGAGCAGTCAGCTATGGGATTGGATCCAAACTTATTACCAACGTTGATCATGAAATTTTTTAAATACTTTCTTGCATTTACATTCGTTTTTGCCTGTCAGTCTGTCAAACAAACTCAAACTCCTAGAACTTCAAGTCCAGGAATTAATACTTCTGCAGAGTCAATCCCTATACCAAAAGACGAAGCAGGACTTCGCAAATTGGCTGACGAACTAGCTCATCAAAACATACTTGTCGATGGCCATGTCGACCTTCCTTATCGCTTGAGCATTAAAAATTTCAGGCCAACAAAAGAGTTTATTGGTATACCGGTGGAGAGCAAGGATGGAGACTTTGATTATGTCCGCGCTAAAAAAGGCGGATTGTCAGCCCCGTTTATGTCCATTTATATTCCTGCATCGTATCAAAAAGGCGGTGCAAAAAAATATGCTGATGGTTTGATTGATATGGTGAATAGCATTATCGAATCTCATCCGGATAAATTTAGCGCCGGGCCTTCTACTGCCCGAATAGAATCCAATTTTAAAAAAGGGCTGATATCTCTACCCATGGGTATGGAAAATGGTGCTCCTATAGAAAATGAGCTGTCAAACGTGGCCTATTTTCATCAGCGAGGCATACGATATATCACACTGACTCACTCAGAGGATAATCAAATCTGTGATGCCGCTTATGCCAAAACTCGCACGTGGAATGGCCTGAGTCCATTTGGACGAGAGGTCGTATTAGAGATGAATGTTCAAGGGATCATGGTCGATATCTCTCATGTGACCGACAGCAGTTTTTGGCAAGTATTGCGCATCACAAAAGCACCGGTGATTGCATCCCATTCGTCCTGTAGAAATTTCACTCCGGGTTGGGAACGAAATATGGGCGATGAAATGATTAAAGCATTGAAACCTAATGGCGGAGTCATCATGATCAATTTTGGATCTGATTTTCTAGATGGAACCATCCAACGGCGGAATGATCAAAGTCGGAATGAACTCATCGATATCCTCAAGTCAAAAGGATTGACTGGTCAAGATTCCCTAGCCAGACCGATCATTAAAGAATTTGAACAATCACACCCATCCCTATATTCGGATGTGGCCAAAGTGGTTGATCATATAGACCTAGTGGTGCGGCTCGCCGGCATAGATCATGTAGGCTTTGGTTCTGATTTTGATGGCGTGGGCGACTCATTGCCGGTAGGATTAAAAGATGTATCGGCCTATCCAAATATCATTTATGAATTATTGAAAAGAGGTTATTCGGCACAAGACATTGCCAAGATCTGTTCAGGAAATCTACTTAGAGTATGGAAACAGGTAGAAAAAATCTCTACTCAACTAAAAGGTTGATCCACGTACTGTTCATCATCAGAACTTAGTTGGTAAAATTCAGCCTAATGTATTCCTAACGTTCCGGTGGAAGTTGCTGCTATTTTGCTCGACTATTTTAGATGATAGGTTTTATCTAGCTTTTCCGAAGTTGCCCACAACTTACCACCATCAGAATGGATCTTAAACTCCATCCCAACTGGGACACTTGGTGTAGGTGGCGACTTTTGGCCATGAATCTGAGCTAGTGTAGGAGCAATGACCAAAGAAATGATGGACATCAATTTGATCAAAATATTCATAGAAGGACCTGAAGTGTCTTTGAACGGATCACCGACCGTGTCACCTGTCACCGAGGCACTGTGCGGAGCAGATTTTTTATAAAACATTTCGCCATTGATCAATACACCTTTTTCAAATGATTTTTTAGCATTATCCCAAGCGCCGCCGGCATTATTTTGAAACATGCCCATCAACACACCGCTGACTGTAGCTCCGGCAAGAAATCCGCCAAGTGCTTCTGGCCCCATAATAAACCCTACTATCAAAGGAGCTATGATAGTAATAGCACCAGGCAGCATCATTTTTTTGATAGAAGCATTGGTAGAGATAGCTACACATTTATCATATTCGGGTTTACCGGTTCCGTCCATAATACCTGGGATGGTGCGGAATTGTCTCCGTACTTCTTCTACCATGGCCATAGCTGCTTCACCTACTGCACGGATTGCCAAAGATGAAAATATAAATGGGATCATTGCTCCTACAAATAATGCGGCTAATACATCGGCTTTATAAATATCTATATGTTGATTATCAGGCAGTGCTATGCCTACGAAGGCCGCAAACAAGGCTAAAGAAGTCAACGCTGCCGAAGCAATAGCAAACCCTTTTCCTGTAGCTGCAGTGGTATTTCCGACTGCGTCCAGCACATCCGTCTTTTCGCGGACATCTGCAGGTAGCTCACTCATCTCTGCAATCCCTCCGGCATTATCCGCTATCGGGCCAAATGCATCAATCGCCAACTGCATAGCTGTAGTAGCCATCATACCTGCAGCTGCAATAGCTACACCATAAAGGCCGGCAAATTGAAAAGAACCCCAAATACCGCCAGCTAAGACTAATATCGGAAAAAAGGTAGATTCCATGCCGACAGCAAGGCCGCCGATTACATTTGTAGCATGTCCAGTTGAGGATTGTTTAATAATGGACAGTACCGGAGCTTTACCCATCGCTGTATAATATTCGGTGATATAACTCATCAAGGCACCCACGGCCAGCCCTACCAAAATAGCACCCATGACGCCCCATTTAGTGAATGGGAGGCCTCGGAGTTCCATAGACTCGGGCAGAATAAAATACACTAAACCAATAGATGCAATGGCTGTAAGGATCATCGACCCCCAATTGCCCATATTCAATGCCCGTTGTACATTATCAGTATTGATCCCAGCTGTGTCGCTTACTTTGACGAAAAATGTACCAACGATGGAAAATAAGATACCTACTCCTGCTATCATCATCGGCAATAAGATTGGTGCAAAACCGCCAAAAAGATCATCACTGGATGTGACTTTTGTTTGTTGACCTAATAAGATGGTGGCTAATACAGTGGCTACATAAGATCCAAAAAGATCAGCACCCATACCTGCCACATCACCGACATTATCTCCGACATTATCTGCAATAGTAGCAGGATTGCGCGGATCATCTTCGGGGATACCTGCTTCTACTTTGCCGACAAGGTCTGCTCCTACATCGGCAGCTTTAGTGTAAATACCTCCCCCTACTCTTGCAAATAAAGCGATGGATTCTGCGCCTAAAGAAAACCCTGTCAAAACTTCAATCACTTTTATCATCTCCAGCGAATCAATAGCTGCTGTGGGTGCAAAAATTTGTTTTAAAATAATATATAGTCCGCCTAACCCCAGTACCGCGAGACCAGATACACCGAGGCCCATCACCGCTCCTCCTGTGAAAGAAACATTAAGGGCTTTACTGAGACTAGTCCGTGCAGCATGAGCTGTCCGAACATTAGCTTTGGTCGCCACTTTCATACCTATGTAGCCTGCCGTTGCACTGAGCACAGCACCTATAATAAATGACATAGCAATGGTCCAATGCGAGTGAGGATTGGCTTGAGCCATCACCCCCAACAATATCGCCACGATGACTACAAAATACCCTAAAATCTTCCATTCTGCCTTAAGGAAAGCCATGGCACCTTCCGCTATATGGTTACTGATTTCTTGCATCTTTGGGGTACCAGCATCCTGTTTTCCCACCCAATTAAATTTTATTAAAGTATAAATCAAGCCAATTATTCCCATCAAAGGGACCAAATAAATCAAATTGTCCATATATTTAATTGATTATCAGAATGTTATTTTAAGGTTGGTTATGCATCCGGGCCGCAAATATAGAAAATCGCATGCAATAGCCCAAACCTTAGCTAGCGTTAAATCATTAAGTTTGAGCCAAGTTCGGATTTACTGAATTTATTGATTTTAATTTATAAAAAGATTCTAACTTGAGTCTGGTTGTGCCCCAGAAAGATTGTCATCTATTGTTTGATGCCGTTGCTTATATTTATAGGATATAACATATGATCAGATATCGGCTATATTGTTTTGCTTTACTAAGTATCGCAGCTTGCCAACATCCGGGTGAGATGATTGGCCCTGTGACGGAAAAACATGGGTCATTTGATGCATATTGGAATCAAGGCTTGGCCGAATTGACATCCTATGATTTGAATCAAGCCAGATATGGAGAGATGCATCAGGGTGAGGCTATATTAATATTCGTGACCGAAGATTTGTCTAAAGAAAAACAAGTCAAGTTGGACAATACTTCGGTAGCAACCGACTTGAAGGTAGCCGTACTCAAGATGAACATGACTAAACGGTTTTATACTGGCCTTTATCCATATACTATGATGCTATCCAGTTTTGTGCCCGTGACTGGGGTGGCACCGTGGCAGGCTCTAAAAGCCACTGCAAGTATACAAGATTGGTGTGGTCATGTCTTTGCTCAATTAAATCTACGCCACGATCATTATCACTATCAGTTGCATTCATATTTTGAATCAGAGGGAGAGATCGACCATCAAATTAATCGACACATGACAGAAGACGCAGTATGGAATCTCATACGCATCAATCCTGAAGCTTTAATCGCATCAGACAGTATTATGGTCATCCCCGGACTGTTCTATGCCCGCCTAATGCATATACCCCTTAAGCCATACCTTGCCAAAACCAGACATTTATTGTTGGACAGTGGCAATCGGGTTTATCATATCGAGTATCCAGATTTGGCTAGATCGCTTTATATAGAGTATGAAACTCAATCTCCTTACCAAATCGTAAAATGGAGTGAAGAATATAAGGATGGATTTGGGGATAAAGCAACCATGCTGACTACTACTGCCTCCAAAAAGAAACAATTGGTCCTTGATTATTGGACTAAACATGACAATATTCATGACAGCTTGAGGTCTGAATTGGGTCTGACGCCTTTTTGAATTTCAATCCATATCTTTAGCCATTTATTAAACATCCTGCATGGATATTTTTCAAGCCATTTTATTAGCGATCGTTGAGGGCATCACTGAGTTTTTACCAATCTCCTCCACTGGTCATATGATCATCGCAAGTTCTCTAATGGGCATTCAAGCTGATGATTTTACGAAACTGTTTGAAGTATCCATCCAACTTGGTGCAATACTCGCCGTGGTTGTATTATATCGTAAAAAATTTATGGAATTTAAAAATATCCACTTTTATATAAAATTGCTCATAGGAGTACTCCCAGCCTTGATTTTAGGGTTTATTTTTTCTGACACCATCGATGCCTTATTGGAAAGCCCGTTGACAGTGGCTATATCTTTATTATTAGGAGGCATTGTATTCTTATTTATTGATCGATTGTTTATTCAACCTAAAATCACGACAGAGTCCAATATTTCTTACGCGCACGCATTCATTATAGGTATATGGCAGACAGTAGCTATGATACCCGGAGTAAGTCGAAGTGCGGCATCTATCATCGGAGGTTTGCAGCAAAAGCTGAGTCGAGATTTGGCAGCCGAATTTTCTTTTTTCCTGGCAGTTCCGACCATGGCAGCAGCTACATTATATTCATTATTTATAAAAGATTGGGCTGCAAATGGTTTTGAGCAAAAAGGTTTTGAGATGATACTACACACTCAGCAAAACATCATCATATTCCTAGTAGGAAATGTAGTTGCGTTTTTTATAGCAATGCTGGCTATAAAATTTTTTATTGGATTTTTACAGCGTCATGGATTCAAATGGTTTGGTTGGTATAGGATTGTAGTTGGACTTATACTGCTTTTATTATTGGAGCAAGACTTTTTTTAATATTGACGATTATCTGACAGTTTAAGTCAGAATTACTTGACAAACCGGAATGACAATCAAATAATTTTTAGGAAATATTTTATCGTGACCTGGATTTGTTAAGTTAAACCTCATCTAAGTATTAATTTTAACCATTTAGGATTTGAATGCATTTGCACATTCATGAAATATACTCCCGGAATTATATGCACTAAATCAAATTTGAATACATCACTAAATGATGTATATACTTTCTGACCATTCAGGTTAAATATCTCAATTGAACAAGGATAGTCCATATGACCCGGACAAAATAACTCAAATTTTCCATTGGAGGGATTCGGGTAAATGACAAAATTATTCGAGTGATCATTGCAATTTTTTACCGCAATATCAGTTCCATACTTTTCATTGCCATTAAGATCCGTTTGTTTTAATCTATACAAAGAATTCTTTTTATATGGTTGATAGTCTATGTATTCATAATTTCGGATATTAGATGTATTGCCTGATCCGGCAATGGTCCCTATCAACTTCCATTCAATTCCTTCAATACTTCGCTCTATGCTGAAAAAATTGTTATCTGTTTCGGTGGCCGTACTCCATTTTAAAATTATTTTTTGTTTATCACATGTGCCGGTAAATGAATACAATTCTATCGGAAGTGCAAACGAACATTCCGTTGAAATTACATTGGCATACGTAGATGCCGCTCCAAGCGTGGACAACATTCTTCCTTCTAAAGTTCCGCCGGCACCCATAGAAATAGCTCCGTTATTGGCAATTAATGTTCCTTTCATGATCGTCCCAGCAGCAATGGCAATGGCACCTTTTGCTACCCAAAAGATATTACAGGTCTGTGCACTGTTGATCAACGCAACAGGAGCTAATGCACCGGTTGTAAATGCTCCATCAAATCGAAAAATAAATATAGCGCTTGCATCCCCCTGGGCATCTAAAATGAGATTACCACCAATAGAACCTGCTCTTGCAATAGAATAAACCCCTGGGCTAAGTGTTTCACCATCTCCAAATGCCGGTGTATGACTTGTGGAGGTTGCCGGAGTAAAATATAACTGAACATACGCGGCGTCAAGGTCAATAGCAGCCTGTGCGGTGACTGCATTAGCAGATTCAATACTTCCATTTACCTCTGAAGGCGCTTCATAACCAGTAATCGCACCCATATTTGTACCAATATCTCCGGAAATAAGTGTACTCCCTGTATTGTCTATTGCTCCACCTGTAGTATAGATTGCAAAATTTGCAATAGAGCCAAGATCCGGGGCTTGACCAGGATTTAAAAATGGAAATGGTGTTAGAGTTAACCTTGATTGGTATATAGTAGCCGATCCAATAGTGGATAACATTCTTCCTACTAAGGTCCCATTGGCACCCATCGAAATGGCACCATTGTGAGCAATTAAAGTCCCTTTCATATTGGTTCCAGCAGCCATTGCGATGGCACCTTCTGCTACCCAAAAAATATTATTAGACGATGCTCCATTATTTAGTGTGACCGTAGCACCGGCAGCAGTGGTAAAGGCACCATCAAACTTAAAAATAAAAACAGAATTTGGATCTCCCATGCCATCCAATGTTAGATTACCTGTGACTGAACCCGCGGCTCCAATCGAATATACTCCCGGCCCAAGGGTTTCTCCATCCCCGAATACGGGAGCATGATTAGTAACTGTGGCAGCTGTATTAAATAATTGAAGATAAGCAGTCTGTATATCCAGTGAGACTTGAGCTGTAAGTGCGTTTGCAGATTCTATAGTCCCTGATATAGTAGTCGGATCGAAACCGGTGATAGCACCAATGTTTGTACCAATATTTCCATTAATATGAGAAGTCGCTGTATTACCGACAGCACCATCTATGGTAAAGAGAACAAAACTGGATGCAGAGCCTAAGTTAGGAGCCTGTGCAACATTTGTATTATAACAAACAAATATTGCAACCACGGTTAATATAAATTGTATATGTGTTTTCATTTAATTTAGATTTAATTTTAAAAGAATGTTCAGTATGAGATAAGAATGTTTCAAATTTAGGCGGGATTATTGCTTTAATATTTTAAGCCTTTGAACATAGATTTTAGATTGATAGCCAATTTGGTTAAATTGGTGATTAACTAAACTCCACGTTCATATTTCATTAAAAGAAATAATAATTGGCCAGGGAATAAAGCGGTGTAATATTTACTGCTTCCTTCCAAACTTGATGAAAGATGAAAATAATGCTACTCCTAATATGTAGATTAAGCTTTAGCTGATTTGAATCGATCAAATACAACAGAAGGCCTAAGTCCAAAAATTAAGACTTAGGATAAAGTATGGTGGGGGTTAGTTATGATTGTATTAATTGGAATAACCTCGCCGGATCACGGTATACGGTCTATTTTTAGGAAAGGTCGGTTTTTTTCTTTCTACCTCAATATACCCAAACAAACATTTTAATTCATTTATGGCTTTCCATAGTGAGGTGAAGGGTAATATTTTAGCTTGAATTTTCAATTTAAGAAAGGCTGAGAACTAGATATCAGCTCTATAATTTTAAAGATACATTTGTGACTTAAATCCAGAACGGTATAAATGCATCATTTTCAAAATTTCTATAAAAATAATTATTACGGATGGCAAAAATAAATTAAAAGCTACATTTCTCATTTTACAATTGCCTTAAAAAAGCTACTAAATCCTTTTTTTCTTCCTTATTCAATTTCGTTTGCTGTACAAGGTTAAAAAATTCAACGACATCTTCAAGGGTAAGCAGTCTTCCATCATGTAAGTATGGTGGTGAATCTTTTATACCTCTTAATGGAAATGTTTTTATCATACCTTCAGGGTGAATATATTGACCATTGATAGTCTCTGATTTATAAAACCGTTCTACTTGCAAATCATGCATAAGATTATCAGTGTAATATGGAGCGGTGTGACAACCTGAACATTTAGCTTTTCCAAAAAATAAGGTTTCACCCCTCAATTCTGATTCGTTTGCTTTCTTTGGATCCAACCTACCATAGATATCTAATTTAGGAGCAGGTGGAAAATCGAGCAATTCTTGAAACTCTGCCATGAATTGAACTTGGGTTCCTCGGTCAAGTACATTTACCCCTTTTTTAGCAGCTTGAAGATGATCACCATCAAAATAAGCAGCACGTTGTTCGAATTCGGTAAAATCTTCAACGGTCTTAAGCGCTCGTTGTGAACCAAACAGGCGTTGAATATTTACACCCCGTAAGGTAGGTGTTTCAATGCGGTTCCTGTTGGCTTGAGGACGGATATCGCCTACTAAATGGATGGCGCCGGAAGTATGGCCATTGACATGACAATCAAAACAAGTGACACCAAGACTTGACATTACTGTTTTGCGGTCCGCAGCTGAATTAAATTGTTGTTGTGGAAACTGGGTCACCAGTAATCGCAAACCTTCCAATTGCTTTGGATTTAAAAGACCATTGAATAAATCATAATAATTATCTATAGTGATCATTTTGCCCTGTGAGACATCACCTAATTCCTTATGAGTGATTAAATACATTGCAGGTGGAAAATCCGGTAGAAAGTGTTCAGGGATATCAAAATCTAAATCAAAACGCAACAACCTCGCAAGTTCCTTTATTTCCATCTGTGGGAAAATCATACCTCCTACAGGATGATTAGGATGTGGAAGCGGGAGATATGGAAATATTCCTTTTACTTTAATCTCTTCTGGTGCCAACGATCCGAGATAATCCCAGGTCACTCCTTTCAATTTTGCGGTAGGCCCTACAGGCAATGGTTTCCCATTGGACATAGTGACCTCAGAACTTACATTTTTAGAAAGATTGTATCGTTCTTTCAATAAATCCATTTGGCGTTTCATGATACTTTCCTTTTGAGCTTTGTCTTTTGACAGGACCATCTCAAATGGGGGCTCAATGACTGGGGTATAACTGGACTCCCGTTTCTGATCAGTTCTCACAGAAACCTGCGCGCTAAAAAGGATCACCGTTACGATGAGTAACATCGTAGTTATTACATATTTATTTTGTCTTAATAGGTTCATTAATCTTAAAATTTAAAATTTTTTTATTATTCCTTTTAATGTTTATTGGCAACTATTCTATATGCATGTTTCAATCGTCGTCTATAAGATGGAATAAATCAATCCGATATATTGAGAAGCTTTTTGAATTCGCTTTGGAGGGTTACTGACCGAATTGTCCATACAATTAATAAGTTTACATGAACGAAATTTAACATAACCTCACACAGGTATCCTCGTTAAGTTGCAAACAGACTTTATGATTGATGAAATAATCAGGGAACAGGATTGATGCTAGTAATATTTTATACAAGCATTAAGTTATATCTTTGCCGAAATACGCTCATCTTAAGGAATAAGATCACGTTCGAGATCCAAATAATGTGATCGATACCAAATTTGAATGAAGCGGTGCTAAGCATTACAGCCGCAAAAGTTTTTTCTTTTTCCATATCCGATTGGTTGAAAAAAGAGTCTGAAAGAAAAAATGACACGGGAAGTAAAGTGTGGGGTACTTTCCGAGCAGGTGTTTTCATTTATGTTTTGATCCTTGAAATTTGTTAAACAGTTATGCAAAAGTGGAATTTATTAAGATGAATAAGTTACATAAGCAAATAATTAAATTACATCATTCACAGATTAAATATCGATTTCCATGGTCATAGCCAAATTATAATTCAGCTGCCGGTCGCCTTTATGCTGAGTAACCATGTAATTGTTAATTCATATTGCCACTCTTAAGTTTTATACACAGATATCTCATTAAAGTCCTCTGCTTCTTGTTCATCCCATAAAAAATCTTTTACTGCCATTAACATTGATATGTTTGAAGTAAAAAGTTCGCGATTAAAATTTAGTGCAGTGGTTATATCCAAATCTTCAATCGCTGAATTTTGCGCCTCTTTGTAAAAATTATTGAGCGAGGTACTATAGTTATCCTGTATTGCGGTAAATATATTTTGAACCTCTTCGAATTCTGGTTTTGTTTTCTGCCTCATCAGTGTAATCAATTTTTGGTACAAATCCTCTGTTGACTTTTTATGATGAGCAAATAAATTATATTTAATATCATTTGACGAACGGCTAAGATTGTTGATATTACTTGCGACATCCTTCATACTTTTTACAGAATGCATGCAACTGCGCACTGAAGAAATTAATTGATTGAGTTGTACATATCGTTCATCCTGCACTTTTGTTCGAAATAATAAATAAAATGACTGTAACTCTCCTTGCAACTGTTTTAAAAAATCATATTTTTCCTCCGCGCTTTTTGAAAAGAATCTTCTTTTTTCATTGATGGGACTGAAATCAGGATGGTCACTCAGCACCTTAATATCAACATCAAATAAAGCCAAGTTAAAAAGCATAGAGTTATGAATAAAATATTTGGCTTCTCGCCTGAATAAATCCAACCCCGTTTCAGGTTCTGCGATGTTGGCATTCCCGATAAATGCCGCCGCCGAAGCATCGGTATCCTTAAAAAATTTTTCTAGGAGTTTTGCGAATGGAGTTAGAAAAGGAAGAATAATGATTATACTGACTAAATTAACCAGAGTTGAAAAGGTAACCAATCCAATGAGGAGATCTTTTATATTCAAAATATCTGTTATCAAACGCAAAGTCGGTTTCAGCAAAGCGAAAGCGAATACAGTGAGAAAGACATTGAAAAAGAAATTACCGAGCGCTACCCTTTTTTTTGAAGCGATGCCTCCTATAGAACCTAGCAATATTTTAATGGTAGTGCCAGTTTCAGAGCCAAGCACAATAGCAGCTGCCGGTGCAAATCCAATAGCTCCTGCATGCAGTGCACTTAGGATAAGGGCCATAGTTACCGAACTTGATTGCACCAGCGATGTAATAATAAACCCAATGAAAAGAAAAACCAGTAGTGACATCTCTGCATATTGCGAAAAGTCAAAAGTCTTCACCTGCTCTTCCATAGCCGTTTTCATAAAAGAAAGGCCAATGAACAACAAGCCAAAACCAAAAAGAAAAAATGAAATGTATTTGATTTTCTTTCGGTTACTGAAGAGCATTAAAAGCATGCCACCTATGAAAACAACAGGATAGGCTACCACTCCTATATCCACTTTAAAACCAAGGGTGGCTACCACCCAACTATCTAGCGTAGTACCTAGGTTGGCGCCTAGAATTATAGCCATTGCATTTTTCATATTAAACACACCTGCTCCCACAAATGCCAGTACCATCAGTGAAACCATCGAACTACTTTGAAGCAACGCAGTTACGATAGCTCCACCAACTACAGCACCTATTCTGTTTTTAGTCGTGTTCTGAAGAAAGAGCTTGAAATTTCGACCTACAAGGTTTTTAAGCGATTCCTCCAGTAGATACATTGCAAAAAGAAACAAACCAATCCCAGCAGCCAGTTTAAAAATGAGTGTGAGAATTTCCAAAGTCGTTTGTTAAGAGAATTTACAATAAAAACTCTACTTTTTCTCGACTAATTCCATCCCACATTTTGGACATTTGCCTGGTTTATTCGAAATTACTTCAGGATGCATGGAACAGGTATAATGTTTTACAGCTTCGATGTTATCACTTATTGTTTCAGCCATTGATTGCCCTGATATTTGATTGAAATCATTTTCTTCATTAACTTCAACAACTGGGCTTACAGTTTTCAACCCTAAACCACCCTGAACAGGAAGCTGTTTGTTAAAATCCTCATTCGTTTTTATGTCTAATGCACTACCTGCCTTTTGACCCAATTTGGTAATAATATTTTGAGCGGTTTTATTGATTTTAGCTTTTTCCATTATATGTTTTTAACATTGTGATTGTGCGTCAAAAGGTAAGTGATTCCTCCTGGACAAAATTACATATTGTCAAAAATAAGTTACATAATTAACATTTTTACCCAAAATGTTAATTTAATCAGCGCAATTATCAATCAAACCCATGCTCGCCTGTTGATTTCTTCTGAGAATAATGATGCAAGATCAACAATACAAAAGTTTTCAACCCCTTATTAAAAGTCAAATACAATTACATTGAAACAAATCGAGAATGAAGTTCTTGATCATGTCACTTATACGTTTATCATCGAATAATCTTCAACATGTCCATACTTACGTGATCAATTTATCCAATATTTAGTTTGTTCCTTTTACAAATTAAAATTCAAACATTTGTAAAACTTATAGAATAAAAAAAATAAAAAAAAGGCATTCAAAATGAATGCCTTTTAAAAATTGGTAATATTACTTGGTCAAAAATGGGTTAACTATGGTAAGTATCTGAGCTGAGGTGAGGGGTTCATCAAATCCTTCTGAAGCTGCTTTAGCGTCATTAAAAGTACCTCCTAAGCCTACGATATTTACGCCAGCCTGGGTGGTTACCTCTTCACTGGCATAACTTAATTGAATGTTTGCCTGCGCTGGTGGGTATTCAATTCCACTATAATTTAATGTAATCCAAGGTTTCAGAGGTTTTTGAGATGCGGGTATAGCAGCATCTAAAGCCCTTCTCATCTGCCTGATATGCGCTGCATGGCGAGCTTCTACAGAATGTATGTTTAAAGCAGCAGTCAATACTACTCTGTTTGACTGAAGATTTGTTGCTTGGCCTTTATATGCCCTTACTCCAGTATCTTCAAAAGTTTGCGCCATAGCTAATTGCACCGCATAGCTTGAAAGATACCCTGCAAATGGTCCAGTACCAGAACCAGCGCCGCCAGTAAAGTCAAATGATGGTTTTGCTACTGCTGCCGCACCAAGCACAGACTTAAGGAATACCACGTGCTTATTTTCATCATCTCTTATTTTGGTCAATGCACTCTGAGCTGCAGCACTTGCCGTAAGATATCCAGGCGAGCCAACGATTTTAGTATAAAATTCAGCTTCAAGGTATTCTAGAGTTAAAGCAAAATTTAAAACAGCATTTACATCAGCAGGAGTCGTTTGACCATAGGCTTTGTTAAACATTGCTGAAACTGCTAAGGGAACAGCTACTAATGCTAACTTTCCACTTAGGTTAGCAAAATTTTTCATTGCTTTCCTTCTGGTGTCAAATCGATCATAAACCTCAGGATCGACTTTTTCAATCTCCGTAAATATATTTTGTAAGTTCATAGTGTTTTTTTTAAGAAGGTAAATTACTAGCGTTTATTTTTGTTTTAATATAGGCTCCTGCTATTGCCAGAACCTGTGCAGGAGTACGGGCCGTATCCAGTCCGTTTGCGTCTGTAGTAGCTGCAAAAGTGCCATTGGATAAAAGGTCAGCTATCAATGCCGCATGTCTTGCTTCAACAGATACAATTTTTCCGGCAAGCGTAAGATAGGTAGGTCCATTACCTGTGGTAGAAATGAGCTGACCTGCTCCATTGTAAGCAGTAACACCCAAATCCTCAAAAGCTTTTGCAGTGCCCAATACGCTTGCTCTGCTGGTAAAGTCAATGCTTGAAAAATTTACTTCGAGAGCGGGGATGATCATAGTAGGAGCAGCAGCGGTGATTGCAGCTTTAAAAAATTCGCGATGGCCGACTTCATGATTACGTATGTCCGTAAGATATTCTGTTTCTAAAGCAGTTATTCCAGTATAAGGAGTAGCTACTACTTGTATATAAAATGCTGCTTCTAATTGCTCTAATGCATAAGCATAATTCAGAATACCCACATCACCACTTCCTAGATTTACTCCGTCATCAGTGATAATATCATCATCATCCTTCTTGCATGCACTGTACAGTGTAATAGCTGCAGCTGAGGCGCCAAAATATTTGAGCATCTTCCTGCGAGGCAATCCATAATTCACAATTGTTTTTTCTTCGGGGTCCGGGGGCAAAGCGATTCCTTTTTTCATAAATTTCGATTTGATATGTTAAAATAAATTAATTAAAAAATTAGAATTTCAAATAGGTCAATAAGCAAAAGCAAAAATATATACGGAAGGAAAGTTGAATTGGATTTAAATTATTAAATATTATAAAAACCTAATGTCGAATCATAGATTGAAAAAACATTTAATAGTGGGGTTGAATGGTTGATTCCCATCTTAGGTTAAGTATGTTAAATTTGAAATGGGCAATCATTTAAAATGCCTTTAGAATCCATGTAGATAAATTTTAATTGGGCTTACGACAACTAATACAATCTAATAAGTCCATTGCCAAAATAAAATAATGTTTAACCGTAATTATGCTTTAGAAATGCAATAATTAATCCTTTGGGCTGACGAAAAATTAATTTTTTCCAATGAAAATTAATTTTGTCAGCGTTTAACTTATTAAGCAACATAATTTCAAGCCTACCTGATCAAACTAGAATGTTTAAAAATGTGTGAATTATGTAATTTTTTGCTGTCCCAACATAATCATAATAATAGTATTACAAAGATTCGGTTTCCCAGAATAGACAAAAAAAGCTTCGAATGATTTTTACACTCATGTAAAATAAAATGGTACCACAATTAAAATTGTTAAGAAACCGTTTGTCACGATTCAATCTGAATTAGTAACAATATCTATTCTTTGTTAACTAAAATTTTCCTTATAAAGTATCCGGGCTAGGCCCATACTAATCAGACAATAACTAATTATTGATTTATTGCAGATGTATTTTTCCGTGATCAGGTCACTGATTCTTTGATCAGGATAGTGACATTCAATTATATTGGACTTACCTGAGCGCTTCATCCAACAACGCTCTACTTCCGGTCATCTCCCAATAGATCAAGGACATCGGGATAATACCCACACGACATAAGTCGTCCATAAATTCAATCAATTTAAAACTCCCTTCCCGTTGTCTTGCATATTCAGCTATAAGTCGATCGATATCTATTTTACCTATGACATAACTGCTGCCGTAGCCTGGTTGTTCCAGATAAAATTGTTCTTCGTGTTGTATGGTGCTACCATCAGCAGGGAGCAAACCCCAGGGCACCCATTTAGCAGCATATTGAGTGGATTCATCTAAAGTCATCTCGAGACTATGTTGGTACAATCCAGCAAGTCCTCGAGCAGCTCTTTGAGCCAACATGATGTAAACAAGCTCAGTTGCTCTTGGTCTGTTTTTTAATAACCCCGCATTCATCACTAATTCTTCTAAGGCAGTAGCAAGCCCTTCTGCTCGAGAATCAAAAATATTATACAGCAAAGGCACCTTCCGTATAGGGCTCTCTAATGGTTCTAGAATCTCACGTTCTTTTTCAATCCAATGAAAATGGTGAGCCCTCATCGGCATAGGGTCTCTATAATCGATCTCATCAAAAAAACCTCTGATGCCTTCTTGACTGGTATAGGGGCCAACCTGATCCATCAAAGCTTTTTTCATATATGGCTTGATCGATATAAATGAATCTATCTCAAAAAAATCAAGATACTCCTCCACTCCATCGGTCAACAATTTATTATAACTGATGGCATCCCCAGCCTTCTGAAGTTTGGGTAATAGACGATTGCGATGTTCTGAAAACCGGAGTGACGCGTGCGATCTTGCCAACTCCCGTTGAAGCAATAAATGTTCCTGGTCCCAGGTATAAGGTGATAAATGAACCTTTTTAACATACCAGTCATAATTACTTTTGCCTATGCCCGAGGGCCCTGTCTTATTGACAACTTGCGCTTCCAACCAAACAACAAATCGATCTGATGCGTTTTTGGATCGTAGTGCTGCTTGTGCCAAGGAGGGATACAAGTGCGCCATTTTTTTTGCAAAAGCTTCAAGATCCGTGCTCTGCTCCTTAATAGATCGGACGCCAGTCACCCACAGATCTTTACCAATACCGATGAGGTTTATTTTAGCTTGATCTACTATTTTTTCCGATAAGCCTAATTGCAGCTCCAGCATATTGACTTCATCGATAGAAAATGAATCCCCATAAGTATTCAATTCAATAGCTCCATGCATATTGGGTCCTTCACGCTCAGGAACATCGGAAGGAGATGGATAAAACCAAACATAAAATGCTGGATCTTTTGCCCATGGCTGAATCACCCGATGGTCGAAGTCCAGTCCATTCATTTCGGCAAAAACTAAATACCAATCGATTTGATGTTTGATCGGCCAATCTGTGGTATCAAAAGACATCAAATTTTTCTGCCAAAGTGATAATGTCTGGTGTTGATCGACCATAGCCGAAGCTGAATAATCGGGAATTCCAGCCACCATGTTTGGGACTTGAAATTTTCTCCAATCCATAAAAAAATTTACTAAATCAGAATAGGACGAAGAACGCTCATTGGTAATAGGCTTTTCCTTACATCCCATTAAATTGAAAAGAATAACTAATAATACCACGTATAATTTCATAGCAAAAAGGTAAAAACCTGAATTTACAAATAACCCGTTGAATCGTTTAATTATTCAGCCCCTAGCTGTAGAAAATATGCTTCCTGGTTTCAAATCCTACGAATAGACTCTTGCACCCATTTTATTCAGAAAACACTGCGCCATAATACTCTCTATTCATCCTGGCGATATTATCTACAGAGATTTCTTTAGGGCACTCTGCTTCGCAGGCATAGGTATTAGAGCATTGGCCGAATCCCTCCACATCCATCTGTGTCACCATACTTTTGGCTCGGGCTTTGCGCTCGACTTGGCCCTGGGGCAATAACGCAAGGTGCGATATTTTGGCCGCAGTAAATAACATGGCTGAAGCATTAGGACAAGCCGCTACACAAGCTCCACATCCTATACAAGCTGCTGCATCAAAAGCTAAGCTGGCATGATCTCTATTGACCGGCATTGCATTGCCATCAGGTGCTTGACCTGTATTGATGGAGATATAACCACCTGATTGAATGATTCGATCAAAAGCTGAACGATCGACCACAAGGTCTTTAATCACTGGGAATGAATTTGCTCGGAATGGCTCCACTGTAATGGTGTCACCATCTTTAAAGTGGCGCATATGCAATTGACAAGTGGTCGTGCCTTTGAGAGGGCCATGAGGTTGACCATTGATCACCATACTACAAGCTCCGCAGATTCCTTCGCGGCAGTCATGATCAAATGCGACCGGATCCTTTTTCTTTTCCAGTAAGTCCTGATTCAATACATCCATCATTTCCAAAAAAGACATATGTTCATTGGCAAGGATCGAATACGCTTCGAAATCACCCTTCGATTGACTATTTGATTGTCTCCAGATTTTAAGATTGAGTTTCATATTATATCAAATTGAACATTCAGATTCAGGATAAAAGCATCCGAGTCAAATTATTTATAGCTTCTTGATTTTAACTCCACATTTTCAAATTTCAGCGGCTCTTTAGTCAATATCATCTCACTATCATTCCATGCCCAAGCAGCCACATAAGCATATTCATCGTCGCGGCGCAGCGCTTCACCTTCAGCATCTTGATACTCCTCCCGAAAATGACCACCACAGCTTTCATTTCGATTCAGAGCATCTACTACCATCATTTCACCGAGTTCGAGGAAGTCAGCGACCCGGTTGGCTTTATCCAATTCCGGATTAAATTCTCCTGCATTGCCTGGCACATAGACTTGGGTCCAAAAAGTCTCTCGTAGTTTGCGAATTGCCGCACGGGCGTGTTCAAGCCCTTCTTTGGTACGGGCCATGCCACAATAGTCCCACATAATCTTACCCAGCTCACGGTGGATACTTTCTACAGATTGATTGCCTTTTATTTGCAATAAATGATTGATACGATCTTTGACGCTTTGCTCAGCCAGTTCAAATTCCAATGCACTCGTATTCGTACTAGGTGTTCTGATTTCTTTGGATAAATAGGTGCCGATCGTATAAGGGATAATAAAATATCCATCAGCTAATCCTTGCATCAGCGCAGAAGCACCTAATCGATTAGCACCATGATCACTGAAGTTACACTCCCCCATTGCAAAAAGGCCGGGGATATTGGTCTCTAAGTTATAATCAACCCATAATCCCCCCATTGTATAATGGATAGCGGGATAGATCATCATCGGATTTTTGTATGGATCCTCACCGATGATTTTATCATACATTTCAAAAAGATTACCATACTTTTCGTTGATCACAGCCTCGCCTAACGATTTGATGGTAGCCTTATCAGGATTTAGGATGCCTTTTACATTGGCTTGAGTTTTACCAAATCGATCTATGGCTGCAGTAAAATCAAGATATACGGCTAGACCAGTAGCGTTGACCCCTCTCCCTTCATCGCACACTTTTTTAGCTGCTCTGGATGCCACATCACGAGGCACCAGATTCCCAAACGAAGGATACATGCGCTCGAGATAATAATCGCGATCCCCTTCAGCAATATCCACGCCTTTTTTACGGCGTTCTCTAATGGCTAAAACATCTTCCATGTTTTTAGGTACCCATACCCGACCATCATTGCGCAGAGACTCTGACATCAAAGTAAGCTTGGATTGATAATCTCCACTGACAGGTATACAAGTAGGATGGATCTGCGTATAACAAGGATTGGCCATTAAGGCCCCTCGTTTGACGGCTTTCCAAGCTGCACTTACATTACAACCCATGGCATTGGTAGATAAGTAATATACATTCCCATATCCTCCTGTGCCTAAAACGACACAATGTGCTCCAAACCTTTCCAATGCGCCAGTCACTAGATTTCGAGTTATAATCCCTTTGGCTTGCCCATCAATCATGACGATATCCATCATCTCATGTCGATTATACATCTTGACATTACCGAGTGATATCTGTCTCGAAAGTGCACTATAGGCGCCGATCAATAATTGTTGACCAGTCTGACCACGAGCATAAAATGTACGAGATACTTGCACGCCACCAAAGGAACGATTTTCTAAAAGTCCACCATAATCGCGGGCAAAAGGCACGCCTTGAGCCACACATTGATCGATGATTTCTACACTCACTTCCGCCATACGATGCACATTCGCTTCCCTTGCCCTGTAGTCTCCACCTTTGATCGTGTCGTAAAACAATCGGTATATGCTGTCGCCGTCATTGGCATAGTTTTTAGCCGCATTGATGCCCCCTTGTGCTGCTATACTATGGGCTCTACGTGGGCTGTCATGAAATGTAAAACACTTTACATTATATCCTAACTCGCCAAGACTAGCGGCAGCAGATGCACCTGCAAGTCCAGAGCCTACAACGATCACATCTAGTCTTCTTTTGTTTTGTGGAGCTACCAACGGCACGGACGACTTGAATTTAGTCCATTTTTCGTCAATTTTTCCATTCGGTATTTTGGAATTCAATTCCATACTTAAATAATTATTAGTTAGAAAAAAAATGAATGATAGGAATAATCGCAAATCCTAAGGGCACCAAAATAGAAAATGAAATACCTATTGCCTTGATCATAGGAGTATACTTAGGATGATTTATGCCCAAAGTCTGGAATGCACTTTGAAATCCATGTTGTAAATGATACCCCAACACGCCCATACCCAGCACATAAAATAATACGATCCACCATTGATCAAAGGCCGTGGCAACTCTGGTATAGAGATCAGGAAGGTTTTCATGGCCGACATAATTTACAGATGCCAATTGGCCTCTTTTCATTTTGAACCAAAAGTCACCCATATGAACGATTAAAAAAAGTAAGATCATCGTACCCAATAAGCCCATGTGTCTAGCCCCAAAGGTCGTCTTGGAGTCGTGCTTTTTAGTATAATTAGATTTCCGCGTGCTCCTATTTTGAAAAGTCAAGATTATTCCTTGAACTGTATGGATGAGAATAAATAGATATAAAGAATAACTAATAATTTTAATAAGTGGATTATGCGTCATAAAATAACTGTAGACATTAAAGGCCTCACCACCGTCACCTTTGATCAATTGAAGATTGCCTATAAGGTGGACTACCAAAAACAAGCATAAAAACAAACCAGTAAGGCTCATGATGATCTTCTTACCCAGTGAAGATTGAAAAAATCCTACAATCCAATTCATATAATAAGACTTTATCGAGAAGTTTAAATTTAAATCAGGACTCAAAAATACTAAAGCAAGGTCTAAGCTTTGTGAGGAATGCAGCCATGATTTTATTTAGAAATAGTCTAAATAGTTTGAGATATTAATAATTAGAACATTATTCAAACTACTAAATATCAGTACCTTTGTGTCCAGATGAGTAAAAGTCTTTTCCAGGAATTCCTGGCTATGTTTCCTCCTGCTGAGCTCCCGGTCTCTTTAACCCTTGACAGTCACAGGACATTCGAACAAATAAATGATTTGATGCCGCTCGATCTCACAGCAAGATTTATTGCCCAAGAAGACGAACTGCCGGAAGAAGAGTTTACAGAGATATTACCCTGTTTTATACTACCTCAGGGACAACATGAATTTGTAAGTCTAGTCTATTGGAAAGCTGCCTTGATGCGCTATGACTTTATATTAGCTACATATACCAAGACTGGGATCCCTATATCCAGACAAGTCATAGCCGGTACTGCGAGTGATGGTAAAACGATTATTCAAAAAGTAGCTACCATACAGCCCGATGGTACTATAGATGTCATTGCTTCACATCAAGATGCCGATCTGTTACAGTTTGACCCCAGTCGTACTCTGGAACTAAATTATGATTTGTTGCCTAACGGGTTTATAGCTTTAATGAATGAAAACGAATAACCCTAGAAAAAACCCTGCAGTTAAGTTGCAATTTGACGATCTCAAAATCGTTGTAGCAGACTTCCTTAAGCGCAACCCACAAAAAGCATTTTCAGCCCGGCAGCTGGTAAAAGCAACTAAATCTGGAAATGATAAAGCTGCAATAGAGCAAGCGCTTAAAATTCTGGTCGAGTCTAAAAGGGTTACTGCCCTAAGAAATCAATCCTACCAATATGCAGGAGGAGCTAAAACAAAAGCAAAAACAGCTACATCCTCGCAAACTGAAAATATCGAAGGTAGACTAGAGGTCATCCGTAGCGGGGCTGCCTACGTAATATCTGATCAAAGTGCACAAGATGTATATATCTCTGAAAAATATATAAACGGCGCCATACATGGTGACCAGGTAAAAGTAGGTTTGATCCTAGGCAGAAGGAGTAAACCTGAAGGTAAAGTGATCGAAATCCTTCGGCGAGAAACCAATTTTTTTGTGGGTACTCTGCATCATCGGAAAACGATTTGTTTGGTTTTTCCGGACAGCGCTAATCATAGATTTGAAATACACGTAGCACATCAAGATAATTTGGACGCTAAGGATGGGGATAAAGTCATCGTGCAGATCATATCCTGGCGGGATGGCAGTCATAGATATCCTAAAGGTAAAGTGACGCAAATCATGTCTACGGACTCCCTCATTGGTAATGAGATGCAGGCCATTTTGATTAATCATGGCTTTCCATTGGAATTCAGCCCTGAGGCCATATCTATTGCACATCGGGCTGCTGATAATATGCAAGATGGACTAAGCTGGCCCGACCGTAGAGACTTTAGATCCGTCACCACATTTACGATCGATCCGGAGACTGCCAGAGATTTTGATGATGCCCTTTCATATGCAGTTTTGCCTGATGGCAAACTTGAAATCGGTGTGCACATAGCGGATGCAGCTCATTATTTAGAAGAGGGCAGTATCTTGGATGAAGAGGCCTATGCCAGAGCTACTTCAGTGTATCTTGTAGACCGGGCTTTGCCCATGCTACCAGAAGTACTATCCGGTGATATTTGTTCGCTAAAGCCAAATACAGATCGGTTGACTTTTTCTGTAGTGTTCCAATTTGATGATCGAAAACAAAACGTAATACATACCTGGGTCGGCAAATCCATTATCCATTCAGATTATCGATTTACATATGAAAATGCGCAGGCAGTACTGGATAAAAAAGCAGGTCCATATTATATAGAGCTAGACACCTTAAACCACATCTCGAAGCACCTGCGTAAACTTCGATTTTCAGAAGGCTCTATAGGATTTGAATCGCCTGAATTTAAATTTAACTTGGATCCCGATACTGGCAAACCTATTTCAGTCCGTGAAAAAATAAGGATTGATACCCACATGCTGATTGAAGAATATATGTTGCTCGCCAATAAAGCGGTAGCAGAGTATATCCATCGCAAAGAAAAAAATCAAGATACGATACCCTTTATATATAGAGTGCATGATCTCCCGGACATGGATAAACTGGCTGACCTAGCCTCGTTTGCAAAAGAAATGGGCTATCAAATAAAATTGGATACTCCCAAAATCATAGCCAAATCATTAAACGCATTATACGAAGCTTCATTAGTAAACGATTCCCTGAAATTATTGCAACCGCTGGCTATCCGCACGATGGCTAAAGCTGAGTACACAACTAATAATATAGGCCATTATGGTCTATCTTTTGACTTGTATTCACATTTTACTTCACCTATTCGCCGATACAGTGATATTTTAGCTCACAGGATCTTATATAAAAACCTGGATCAAACATATAGGGTCAATAAGAAAAAACTGGAGGAACAATGTAAACATATCTCCAATCAAGAGCGAAAAGCCATGGAAGCAGAAAGAGAATCCATGAAGTTTTTTCAATTGTTGTATATCGCGGATCATGTGGGTGGTACATTCACTGGATTGATAGCCGGAATGATTGAAAAAGGATTGTTTGTAGAATTAGAAGAAAATCATGTTGAAGGTTTTATCCCATTCAGTGAAATGCAAGAAACTTTCTATTTGTCTGAAAATCGATTGAAGGCTTTAGGGCGATCGTCCGGGACAGTCCTCACGATGGGGGAACGCATCAAAGTCAAGGTAGAACAAGCTGACATGACCCTCAAACGGGTGCAGCTATCATACATTAGTAAAGCATGAAGCCAACTTTATTTACTTTTTGGATTTTTGTGGTATGTGGCTTGATCGGTTGCACTGCAGGGCAAAAACTGACAAGTTATGGTGCCATTGGTTCTGACAAATCTTTATACTATTATCATAAAGGGTCCGGCGAACCCATCATCGTGGTACATGGCGGGCCCGGCTTAAATCATAGATATCTTTTGCCGTATATGGATAGATTAGCGGATCATCACCATATCATCTATTATGATCAGAGGGCTTGTGGAGATTCGGAAATCCCGACAGATACCACTAAGATGCGGCTTTCTTCATTTGTCGAAGATATTGAAATGGTACGAAAAAAATTTGGCCTTAAAAAAATCCATTTGTTGGCTCATAGCTGGGGATCCCTACTGGCAGTGCAATATGCAGCGCGGCATCCTCAAAACGTACAATCATTGATACTCGTAAGCCCAGCAGCCATATCTAGTACTGATGTGCGAGAATCCAGTAAAGCCATCAGCGCCAGATTTGAATATGCGGATCAATTAAAAAGAAATCAAATCATAGAAAGTGCTTCTTTTAAAAACGGCCAACCCGAAGCAATGGTCAATCTTATTCGTTTGTCATTTCGTCAGAATATAGCCGATAAATCTTTGGCTGATAGTCTGAATATTTATTTGCCTATTGACTATGGCAAAAAGAATCTGGCCCTTCGATATCTATTTAAAGATCTGGCCGATTACGATTATTATCCAGAATTGAAAAAAATAAGTAGCCCCACCCTCGTCATCGCGGGTGATCAGGAAATCGGACTTCCGCAGATTGAAAAAATAAAATCTGAGCTAACAAACTCAACTTATAAAATAATTAAAGGCTCTGGACATTTTCCTTTTTTAGAGCAGCCTGCGCTATTTGACGATGTCATTAGAACACACCTGACCCAATTCAAACTATCTAAATAAAAATACAACAATATTCTTTGGTCACCCTGGACCACAACCTATTTTTTTATTGGTAGATTTACAATATGTTTTTATTAGCCCTCCCAATCAAAAATGATGCTGTTACATTTGGCATATTGATTGGAGTATTAGCCGTTATCTTTTATACAACCCAACGTAAGACTGCTTTTTGGACCACGTTTTACAAATTTGTTCCAGCCCTATTGCTTTGTTATTTTATTCCTGCTCTTCTACATTGGCCATTGGGGATACTATCCAGTGAGCATTCCAAAGTATATCCATTTGTTTCAAGATATTTATTACCGGCTAGTCTTTTATTGTTTTGTATCAGCCTTGATCTAAAGGCTGTATTGAAGTTGGGCCCCAAAGCACTTATTGTTTTTTTAGCCGGCACTTTGGGCGTGATCATAGGAGGGCCGATAGCTTTGTATCTTGTATCAACATTCGCACCTGCCATATTGCCTGCACCTGCTACGGAGCTTTGGCCTGGGCTGGCAGCGATAGCAGGCAGCTGGATAGGCGGGGGAGCCAATCAGACGGCACTCAAGGAGATCTTTAATGTACCTGACTCATTGTTTGGTGGTGTGGTCGTAGTAGATGTCGCAGTAGCTTACGTTTGGATGGCGATACTGCTGTACGGTGCAGGCATGCATCATACTATCAATGCCTGGTTACGAGCAGATTATTCTCAGATAGATGAATTAAATACCAAAATGGTAAATTTTGCTACCAGTATAGAGCGTAAGGCTGATACCCCATCTCTGATTATACTCATGGGGCTTACTTTTGGTGGAGTCGGGCTAGCCCATTTATTGGCAGATAGTATAATGCCTGTCATGGATCAACACAAGTTATGGTTAGATGAACATAAACTGAGTGCCATCAACTCATCTTTTTTTTGGATCGTAGTCATCGCGACTACGATAGGCATTCTATTGTCGCTGACCAAAGCCAAAAATCTTGAAGGCGTAGGCGCATCTAAGTGGGCCTCTATTTTCCTCTATATTCTCGTAGCATCTATTGGTATGCAGATGGATTTGAGTCAAGTAGTTCAAAATTATGGTCTGATGACGATTGGAATCATTTGGATGTTGATCCATATCGTATTGATTATGTTGGTCGCAAGATGGATTAGAGCTCCATTTTTCTACGTAGCCGTAGGAAGCATGGCCAATATAGGAGGAGCAGCCTCAGCTCCGGTGGTAGCCTCTGCTTTTGCTCCCGGTCTGGCACCAGTTGGTGTACTCTTGGCTGTACTGGGCTATGCTATAGGTACTTATGGCGGATTGGTATGTGCCTATCTTATGCAATGGGTCACAACACTTTGAGTGTGTGATTTGGATAGACCCTTAGCAAAATCTCGTGTTCTTTACGATCATTTATTATATATTTTGTACCTTTGCAGACTTTATTAGCCTGATACATAGGCTTTTTTGATCAAAAACAAACATGGATAAAAAAAGAATCCTCTTCATCTCCCAAGAAATGAAACCTTACACCGAAGAAGGTGTAATGTCGGATATCGTCAATCAAATCACACAACATGTATCAGCCAATGGGTATGAAATCCGAGTACTCATGCCAAGATTTGGAACCATCAATGAAAGACGACATAGACTCCATGAGGTAGTACGGCTTTCAGGTATGAATATTATAGTAGATGACGATGATTACCCATTGATCATCAAAGTGGCATCACTACCCGGATCCAGAATGCAAGTCTATTTCCTAGATAACGAAGAGTTTTTTAAGCGAAAATTTGTATTTAGCGATGCTGCCGAAGTTCAATTTGAAGACAATCTCGACCGTATGGTTTTTTACAGTAAAGGGTCTATAGAAACGGTCAAAAAATTTGGTTGGGTACCAGACATTATACATTGTCATGGATGGATGACATCACTGATTCCATTGTATCTAAGGACTACCTATAAGGATGAACCCATTTTTAGAAATGCTAAAATAATCTACTCCTTGTATGATACTGATCTTAACATGCCTTTTGATAAGAAATTTTTAACAAAGGCTTCGATAAATAATTTAGACCCTAAAAAACTGGAAGACTTTTACTCTGGCAAGGTCTACCGCTTGCATCAAGGTGCTATGAAGTATGCGGATGCTTTAATTACAGGCAGCGAAAAACTCGATAAAGATGTTTTAGTTGCTAAAAAAGCTTTTGGAAAAAAACCACAACTCGAATATCTGCCTGAAGAAGAGCGCAAAGCAGCTTATCTCAAATTTTATCAAGATTTGGTCAAATAACACTAAAGCGTTTCACCCTCCTATTATGAAATCTTCGATTGCATACGCTACATTATTTGTATGGATTGGTTTACTCTGTCAAAATTGTAATGACCCCGCTATCATTGGATTTGATCTCCTGAAGGATGATGAGATCAATCTACGGTTTGTAGACACCTTCACTGTGGAGGCTCAGACTTTACGGGATACTGGAGTGTTGGTGTTTGATTCAAGAGCTCGGTTTTTAAGTAAGATGCCAGTTGGTAATTTTTCGGATCCCATTTTTGGCACCACCGATGCTCGCATCTATTTGCAATTCTTTCGATCGTCTTTTTTAGGCAGACCTGATTTTACAGGTGCTACGCTAGACTCTGCGATGCTATATCTAGTTTGCGATACAACGATCGCTTCGTATGGCAAAGCCAACGATCTGCACGACTATAACGTATTCAACTTGACCCAAAATATCTCTTATGGTGTGCGCTATCGGTCTGGACAATTTAGCATTAGCCATGACATGAATGCTATCGGTCAGATCACTGGTGTCAATCCTGATATCAAAAAAACAATCCTGGTCATCGAACCCAGTGATACAATAGTGTATCCTCCACATATTGCATTTAGACTGACAGAGAGCTATGGCAAGAAAGTAATGGCATTTGACTCATTATTTTACAATAGCGATTCTATCTTTTTAAGCAATGTCAGGGGCTTTATGTTCAACCAGTCCAATATCAATAGCAGGATGATAACGTACGATGTCAATTCCACTTTTTCAAAGCTAAATATCAATTATACGCAGGGCGGCAGTCCAAAACAATATTCTTTTCCTATCTCCGGGCCTAGAGTACCATATTGGGAGCATAATCACTCCATGCTGATCAAAGATGCATTGAACTCTAAAACAAAAGGTAAAGAATTTTTATATCTGCAATCACTAGGCGGATTAAAAGTAAAATTAGAATTTCCGAATTTAAAATTTCCTACCGCCGCGATTATCAACAAAGCCGAATTGGAATTCACAGTCATTGAGCTACCCCAAGACGATCTCAGCACCTATACCCCACCCACCCAGTTGGCCTTATACCGTAGAGACACTATAAATGGCCTTGATGTGATGATCTCCGATCAAGGAGGTCTAAATGATTTTGCATTATTAGGGGGTCGATTGACCGCTAAAGAAGTGAATGGTCAAATGGTCAAAACGTATACCATCAATATATCGAACCATCTACAACGCATGCTCTCTAAAAAAGAATCGAGTGAGGTATTCCTTTCTATTGCTCCTCCCGGTACTTTTTCAGAAACGGTATTATTCCCAATCACCAGCAATTTAAGCAGAGTCATATTGGGTGGACCGAATCATCCTGTATATCCTATGAAACTCAAAATAAGTTTTACTACCTATTAAACCCATGTCGCTAGCTATGAGGTATAATTCCAATCAGGAAAAACTCCTGTTTCCAGAATATGGTCGCAATGTCCAGGATATCATCCGGACGATCCGTCACGAGGTGGATGCCAAAAAAAGGCAAGCCATGGCTAATGCTATTATTAACCTAATGGCACACTTGTCGCCAGGTCTAAAAAATGGTATTGACATAAGACCAAAATTATGGAAACATTTTTTTGAGATTGCGGAATATCAAATCGATGTCGTGACGCCCGATGGCACCAAATTAGGGGCAGATGAAGAAAAAGTCAAACCTAGTCCTATTAGTTATCCTCCAAATAATGAATCATTCCGTCATTATGGCAATCATGTGCGAAGGTTAATAGATAAGGCTTCGACCATGGAAGATGGGCCCAAAAAGACATATTTTATCTCGTTGATCGGGTCATATATGAAAATGGCTTATAAAACATGGAGTAAAGACCATTATGTCACCGATGAAGGTATCCTCAAAGATTTGAAGACCTTATCCAAAGGCAAATTGACCATAGAAGATGAAACCTCATTGGATGTACTCAGTCGCAAAGGAAAAGGTGGAAGTCAACAACCTGCCAGTTCAGAATCCCGGCCAATCAAGAGTAATAAATTCAGAGGTCGAAATAACAACAATAATAACAGAAGATTTAACGACCGTAGTCGCAATACTAATCATAGACGCCCTCGGTGATAGAGTGTCAGCTTTATTTAAGTATATCGTCCTAGTCCACTTTTCTGTTATCCCTGTCTTTTCTTGGACTAGGGTAATATATTTTAAGGCTAAGATCAGATGTGGAATAACCTAACTACGATTATCATATTATAAAATATATTAATACATTTGAGGCTCATAATACGATTCTTCAATGATTACAGATTCTTTTCAAGTCATAGGTGGCCATAGACTCAAAGGTGATATCCAGCCGCAAGGTGCCAAAAACGAAGCGCTGCAAATCCTCTGTGCGGTCTTACTGACCAAAGAGAAGGTTTTAGTGTCAAACATCCCGGGCATCCTGGATGTCATGCGATTGATAGAGCTATTAGCCGGATTGGGCGTCAAGGTGGAAAAAATTACGGAGGATACCTATTCATTTACTGCGTCAGATATAGATACTGCCTATTTAAGCAGCGATGAGTTCGATAAAAAGGGTAAATCAATCCGTGGATCGGTAATGTTGATTGGGCCACTTTTAGCAAGATTAGGTAAAATGTATTTACCAAAACCAGGGGGTGATAAAATTGGTCGAAGAAGGCTTGATACGCACTTTGCCGGATTAGAACAATTGGGGGCTACAGTGGCCTATGATGCTTCCAAGGCCCAATATTTTATTGAATCAAAACAGCTCAAAGGTACCTACATCTTGATGGATGAAATCTCTGTGACCGGTACGGCCAATGTCGTGATGGCTGCGGTATTTGCACAGGGTACAACGACACTATATAATGCAGCCTGCGAACCATATCTGCAACAGCTTTGTAAAATGTTGGTACGCATGGGTGCTAAGATCTCAGGGATCGGATCCAATCTATTGATCATCGAAGGGGTCACTCAACTCAAAGGTACTGATCATAGGATGCTACCCGATATGATCGAAGTAGGCAGCTTTATTGGAATGGCAGCCATGACTCAATCCGAGATTACGATCAAAAATGCAGGTATCCGAGACTTAGGCATCATACCTGATGTATTTAAAAAAATGGGAGTGCTCATAGAGGAGCGTGGTGATGATCTGCATATACCTGCCCAGGAAGAATATGAAATTTCGACTTTTATGGATGGGTCTATACTGACGATCTACGATGCTCCTTGGCCGGGCTTCACCCCGGATCTGATGAGTATCATCGTGGTATTGGCTACTCAAGCCAAGGGCAATGTCTTGATCCATCAGAAAATGTTTGAGAGCAGATTGTTTTTCGTGGATAAATTGATCGATATGGGCGCTCAGATCACTCTTTGCGATCCGCACCGGGCTATCGTGATCGGCTTGAATAGGAAACATGTACTCAGGGGCATCGAAATGAGCTCTCCGGATATCAGGGCAGGGGTAGCCTTGCTCCTATCTGCTATGAGTGCAAAAGGTACCAGCACCATACACAATGTACATCAAATCGATCGGGGCTACCAAAACATTGATGGTCGACTCAATGCTATAGGTGCTGAGATAAAAAGACTATGATTTGCGAGTAATAGTAAAGTCTATAAGGTCATTTAACCCTGTTCGCGCATCTGATTCCGGAAAATTCATTAATCCGGATTTGGCTTTATCTGCATACTGATTCATCAACTGCGTACTATATTCTAGTCCTCCGGACTGCCGGATGATCTCAATCACTTTTTTTACTTTTCTTTTATCATTATTAAAGTGCCTTATGGTGTCCATCACTTCTTTTTTTTGATCGCGATCGATATGTTTGAGCGCATAGATCAGCGGGAGAGTCATTTTCTTTTCACGGATATCGATGCCTGTTGGTTTACCTATATTTTCATCTCCGTAATCAAACAAATCATCTTTGATTTGAAAAGCTATACCTATCCATTCTCCGATTTGTTTTATGGCGCTGATGAGTGCCTGATCGGAGGTGACCGAGGCTGCTCCGGCTGCGCAAGATGCAGCGATCAGCGAAGCCGTTTTTTGACGGATGATTTCGAAATAAACTGCCTCGTCGATATCCAATTTTCTCGCTTTTTCGATTTGTAACAGCTCACCTTCTGATAGTTCTTTGATGGCCTTATTGAGGATCCGGAGTACTTCGATTTGATTCTCTTGAATCGCAAGATTGAGACCAGTGGAAAACAAATAATCGCCGACCAATACCGCTATTTTATTTTTCCACAGGGCATTGACTGAAAAAAAACCTCGCCGTTGCATAGATTCATCCACGACATCATCATGTACCAGAGTAGCTGTGTGTATAATCTCGACCAAGGCTGCTGCCGTATAGGTAGCCGGCGTAATATCATGCACCAGTTTAGCAGAAAAAAAAACGAACATCGGTCTGATTTGTTTTCCTTTACGCTTGACGATGTAATACGTGATTTTGTCCAATAACGAAACCTGGCTTCGCAATGCATTTTTAAAATATTCTTCAAATTCTTTAAGCTCCCTTGCTATTGGCTTTTGAATCGTGCGCAGGTCCATGATCTGTTTATCTATGCATGCAAGATACCATTAAGTTGATTGGTGCGTTATATTAAAAAAATGCATCAATCCGTTTGAATTCGTCAATTTATAGTATATACAAATTAATATTTATAATAACGTATTAATAACTAATTATCAGCAATATATACACTTAAACTCGAAATATCGAGACATGGACATTAAAGATTTTAATTATATATAGCCGGAATTGCCTGACTCCTTATTTAAAGTTTTAATTTTGTAACTATTCATGCTTTCTTTTTTCAGGAAAAACAGCTTCTTCAATAGTCTATTGTTATTGGTGTATGCCATAATCCTACAGATCATTCCTGCTTTCATGAATCCTCCTGCACCGGATGGAGGGACCACGATGTGGTCCAGGATCCTTGGGCACATCGGACTCATTATCTTATTGTTTGTACAAGCTATATTCCTTAATCGTTTGGTCATTGAAAACAGACTGCACCGGGATATCATGCTTTTTCCGGGAGTTTTTTTTATTTTGTATGCTTCGGCACTGCCTGATTTTTGGCATTACAATCATATTCATATCGCCAATCTGATGGTCATCTGGAGCATCTATGAATTATTTCAGATTTACAAAACGACCAACCCAGCCGCCAATATCTTCAATGCAGCGCTATTGATCAGCATAGCTTCTATATTTTGTCCGCCTATGATCTGGTACCTTCTCATGTTATTTGTAGGTGTATCCAATCTCAAAAAAATGGAAGTGGTACATCCTATCCAGATCTTGATCGGTGCCGCTACCCCATGGTTTTTATGGATCACCTATTCTTATTGGCAGGGGCAAGAGCAACATTTGTGGCCAGATTTTAAAGAGCACATAGGATTGAATGTGCTCCAGATCCTTTCAGACCGCAAGGATATCTGGACCTATGCAGGCTTTATCCTCCTAGTGGTGATGCAATTTTTATTATACAATGAATTTAGAAAAAAGAAACACATCCAAGCTCAGAAAAAGATCGACATTTTATATGTCGGCTTATTGTTTACTATTTTGGTGATGATATTCCATATACCTGCTACAACAGAGATATTATTGATAGCGGCTCCTATGCTGGGTATCTTTATTGGGCTTTTCTTTTCACATTTTAAAAACCACAGCATACCGGAGATGATTCATTTTATTCTCTTTATAGGTGTATTGGTGACACAGATTTTTTTATATTTTAATTTTAATTGAGCTATGCAAGATTTAAAATTTGGGGTGATTGTTTTCCCCGGATCCAATTGTGATGACGATCTCATACATGTGTTGGGCTCTGTATGCCAGGTTCAGGTACAAAAGATCTGGCATAAAGCCCACACTTTACCTGAATTGGATGGAGTATTTCTGCCAGGAGGTTTTTCATATGGCGATTATCTAAGATCAGGAGCTATAGCTCGATATGCCAATATCATGCCCGCGATCAAATCATTCGCAGATCGCGGTGGTTTTGTTTGGGGTATTTGTAATGGATTTCAGATCCTTTGCGAAGCAGGCTTATTGCCAGGAGTCCTATTGGCGAATCAGGATCAGAAATTTATCTGCGAGAATATCTATCTCAAAACCATGACTACGGATAGTCTGATCACTTCCGAAATCAAAAACTCTACACCACTAAAGATACCGATAGCCCATGCAGATGGCCGATACTACGCCGATGACATCACCTTAAACGAATTGGTAAAGCATGATCAGATAATATTTAAATACAGTGATAGTGAAGGCAACATCACGGACGAGGCCAATTTAAATGGATCTATGATGAACATAGCTGGCATCTGCAATCTAAACCGAAATGTCTACGGTATGATGCCACACCCTGAGCGAGCTGCTGAATCAGTGCTCGGCAATACGGATGGCCTGATCCTACTACAATCTATGCTCAAAAATCTAAGTACTGTCACAGTCTAAAGAGGTTAATTATTTCTTAATCAGTCAAGTATGCGGTGATAAGCTTGTATTTTTGTAGTCTAAATCTTGTCCAATTATGTCGCTACTCACTTTGTTCTTTACTGTCTTTTATGCAGTAGTAGGTAAAAGCCCGGTCACCTGGACTACAAGTGCTCAAAAAATAAGTGATACCGAATACAATCTGATTTTTACAGCTACGATAGCAGATGGCTGGAACATTTATTCGCAGCATATCAAAGGTGATGATGGTCCCTTAAAAACTTCATTTTCCTATGACCACCCGCATTTTCAATTGGTAGGTAAAAACGAAGAAACCGGCGATATCAAAAAGGGCATGGATGAAATGTTTGGTATGGAAGTCATCAAAATCAAACACAAAGGCGTATTTACGCAGCGAATAAAGGTCGCCGATGCTGATAAACCAGTCACCGGATCCATTGAATATATGTGTTGCAATGAAGTGCAATGCCTACCCCCAAAACAAGTACCATTTGCCATTGATTTAAAAACTGCTCAATAAAGATTTGCCCCATGCCTCTTTTTATTCCGTTCCTGTTTGCATTTTTTCAGTTTGGCAATATGGAGCAGACTCCAATTCATTGGACTCACCGCATTGAAAAATTACAGGGCAATCAATACAAATTAATTTTTGATGTAAAAATCGACAAAGGTTGGGGCACCTATAGCCAATACCAAGCCAACCCGGACCCGATGTATATCCCTATCAAATTTATTTTTGAGGATTCTGCCAACATCAGATTTATAGGCAAATCCGAAGAATCTGGACATATCAAAACCATCTTTGATAGTATCTGGAATGAAAACGTGAATAAGATAGTAGATGAAGCCACTTTTAGTCAGATCATAGAAGTCATCGATCCTACCAAGCCTATCATAGGCTATAAAGACGGCATGGTCTGTGATGACAGAGCCTGCAATCAAGATGAGTATGAATTTTCAATTAGCATCCCCGGTGTTACCCCAAGCCCCTCTCTGACGACCACTGGTAGTAGCGGAGCCTTGCAGCTCGATCAATCCATCCTCAGTCTCCAATCCAGTTATACCTCCGTGACCAGCACCTGCACGACCGAGGAGAAACAAATCAGCAATTCACTTTGGTTGACATTTATTTTTGGATTCCTTGGCGGCCTTTTAGCTCTTTTGACTCCTTGTGTATTTCCATTGATCCCGCTTACGGTTAGTTATTTTACAAAAAGCAGTGTCAATCGGGCTTCGGGCATACGTAATGGGATCCTATACGGACTATCGATCATTGGCATTTACGTGGGTATAGGTTTATTGATTACGACGATATTTGGAGCCACTGCTTTGAATGATCTGTCTACCAATTGGTTAGCCAATTTGATATTCTTCATCATATTCGTGGTATTTGCCTTTTCATTTTTTGGATATTATGAAATCACGCTTCCGAGCAGTTGGAGTACTAAGACAGATGCTTTAGGTAATAAAGGTAGTCTCATCGGTATATTTTTTATGGCCTTTACCCTGGCTATTGTATCCTTTTCTTGTACAGGACCTATTATAGGTACCGCCTTGGTACAGTCTGCTACAAGTACGGTAGGACCTGCTATAGTCATGTTTGGGTTTGCGCTAGCCCTCGCATTACCATTTGGTCTATTTGCAGCCTTTCCTGCCTGGCTCCAATCTTTGCCCAAATCCGGGAGTTGGATGACCAGCGTCAAGGTCGTACTGGGCTTCCTGGAGTTAGCCTTAGCCTTCAAGTTTTTATCGGTTTCAGATATGACTTCTCATTGGGGCTTCTTACGCTATGAACTATTTATGGGTATCTGGGTCCTTTTATTTGCCGGCATGGCTGCTTATTTATTTGGCTGGATTCGATTCCCACATGATAGCCCTTTGAAAAAAATATCTCCCTTACGCCTCACATTGGCAGGTGTAGCTGCGATATGGACATTGTACCTATGTACAGGGTTCATAAACAATCCAAAAACTAAAACCTATCAATCCTTATCTCTGCTGAGTGGCCTGGCTCCACCGACTTATTATAATTTTTTCAAACCGGTCCAAGCTTCCAATTCAGATCTGAGCGCTCGATTTAAATCGTTTGGTAAATGTGCAAATGACCTGGATTGTTTTAAAGATTATACGGAAGGAATGGCTTATGCTCGAGAAGTAAAAAAACCAGTACTCTTAGATTTCACCGGCTATGGATGTGTCAATTGTAGAAAAACGGAAGAACATATCTGGATCGATGATATGGTATGGAAATCTCTAAACGAGGAGTTTGTACTGGTATCCCTGTATTGTGATGATGAGACGCCTCTGGATCAACTCACGTATTCCAAAAGCAGAAATAAAAAACTTAGAAATATTGGCAACAAATGGGAAGATTTTCAGATTGTCAATTTTCAACAGAATTCACAACCATTATATGTACCGGTAGACCCTACCGATGAACAAATCCTCATACCCGCCAGGGGCTATCACAGCAGTATCGAAGGCTATCAGCAATTTCTAGATTGCGCTGACCAGGCTTTTAAATCGAAACAAAGCGGATTGTTAGGCAATAACTGACCGCATCATTGCGGTATCTCAAAATAATAAGTCTTACCAGCTTTATTGATCAAACTGGAGGAGCGTAGCCAAGGATTAAGTACTTTAAGCATACGATAGGTCGTGCCATGTTGATGAGCCCAATCCCCGAGATTGGCTACCGGGCCCTTTACCTCAATTTTTTTGGTTTCAAATCCGTCATACTTTTCATCCATCGCGATATGGAATCCATATTCATCGGGATGCTCTACGATATCCTTTAAAGCCAATAATCTAAATATATATCTGGACGATTCATCATTGATATTGAGATCGTAATACGTTCGTTCGCCCTGCCGCTCCAGTTCTTTATTTAAGTTCCCCTCCCCTGCATTAAAAGCTGCTGCTGCAAGAGTCCAGCTGCCAAATCTTTGTTTATATCTCAACAGATGACGACAGGCTGCCTGCGTGGCCTTCTCAAAATGAAATCGCTCATCCACTTCTTCATTGACTTCTAGTTGATAGGACTCGGCTACGGGTTTCATAAATTGCCATATCCCTTTAGCCCCTGCCGGTGATGTCTCATTGCGCAGTGATGTTTCAATGACTGGAATATATTTAAAATCTTGGGGTATCCTGAAATTCTCGAGTTGTTTTTCGATAAAGGGGAAGTACCGTTTGGCAGCTTTAAGGCATAAGATGGTATTGGAATGCCAATAAGTATTGACCAACAATTCTCGATCCAGTCGTTCTTTGACATCAAAGTTCTGAATAGGCACAGGCTCTCCAGCAAACGTATATTTATCTCGGAATGGGACCGATTTAATCACCTGGGGCATTTTTTCAATGATGAGTGGCACTGCCCCACTTACTTCAGGTTTAGGTTTGGCATAGGATATAAACAAAAGCATGCTCAATAAACCTGCTACAAAAAACGAAAACCGATACATCCAATTATTCATAGTCGACTGTTATTATTCTTATAAAACGAAAAGTCATGCCAAACTTGGCAAATGCGAGTATACTGATTACAATTTTTATTGTTTTGACTCTACCGATGCCGCAGCTCTGACTTACACGACACGAGGTCTTTTAAATATAGGCACCGTACTGCAAGGTTCGCCATACATCATACTTTGCACGATCGGTTGCAATACATTAGCTATAGTCAGATAGGCGGAGGCTGGCAGCTCTTTGTCACTACAGCCTTTGATTACTACGCGTTTACCGGTGAGATGGGTCCAATCCGTAGATTCGATCATCTTACGAAGCAATGCCTCTTCCACTACCTCGACAGTTCCAAAATAAATAGCTTTGGCATGAGGTGTAGCATACGCGGATATTAACAAATAGGCCCACATCGGTATGATGGCATCGGCGCTACAATGTACGGCGAGATATTTTCCATCTAATGATGACCAAGTATAAGCTTTTAAAGCTTCTCTAAAGTCTTTCTCTCTCAGGATCAATCCCCTGAATAGGTAATCTTTTAAGTCAAAAGAATGTATCGAATGATCTTTAACCAGCTCATCCAAAGCGACGGTCTGCAGATCACTCTCTGCTACTCTATTGATCAATATGTTATCGGTGTCAGTCATTATTTTTCTTGTGCCATGTCGTGTTCGAGATCGATGATCATGCGTTCGATCGGGATTTCTTCACCTACCTCACTGAATCCCGAATCAAATTCTTTGATCGTCGGTAATTGATCAATGCTTTTCAACCCAAAATAGTTCATAAATTTTTCACTCGTCACGTATAATATGGGTTTTCCGGCTCCCTCGCCGCGGCCCTCGATCGAGATAAGCTCTTTTTCCAATAATTTTTGAATCGTGTGGTCACAGTTTACACCGCGGATCCGCTCTATTTCTGGCTTAGACACCGGTTGCTTATAAGCTACGATGGCCAGGGTCTCCAGGGCGGTTCGGCTCAATCGCTTTTGATTCATTTGATTCAAAAAAGTCTTGACGATCGGATGATAAGCCCCTTTGGTCATAAACTGATAGCCTTCAGCGATCTCTAACAGTTCAAAGGCATATTCTTCACTTGCATACTTTTCTTTGATTTTATCTAATGACTCTATGATCAGGCTACGATCTACTTTCTCCCGGTGATAGGACTCCATACAGGCGATGAGATCATCTAATTTGAGCGGCTCTGATGATACAAAGATCAGGCTCTCAATCTGCAATTCGAATAATTCCACTTGATTTGGTTTTTAACTGCCGCAAAATTAACCGAATTTGTAGAAGACTATATATTTTGCATGCTTATGAATTACGTGGTCATTGATATTGGCAATACAGATATGGTCTTAGGTTATTATGATCAGGCCAATAATCCAGTTAAAGTATTAAGAATAGGCACTAAATACATTAAAGATAATAGTAATGTATTGAACGACTTTTTTACTCAAGCGAAACAGGAATTAAAGATAACTAGCCCAATTTCTATCGTATTCAGTAGCGTCGTACCTGCCATTTCTAGCCAAGTCCAGGATGCACTCATTGATGCATTTCAAGTACCGGTGATGGTGTTGGACAAAAGCCAATATCATCTTCTTCCATTACACATCCTTCAACCGGAACAAATAGGCACAGACCTCGTCGCAAATGCGCTCGCAGCCCATGCTTTATTCAAACAGGATTGTATTATTGTCGATTTCGGCACTGCTTTGAGTTTTACGACGATTACCGCCACAGGTCACATCATAGGGGTCAGTATTGCCCCTGGTATCAAGACTGCCTTGTCCTCTTTGACAGACCATGCAGCACAACTGCAAGATGTGCCACTGATCATGCCCACCTCCGCACTAGGCCTCAATACGGAACACGCTATCCAGGCCGGCATCATGTTTGGCTACGATGGCCTAGTCCGCGGTATCATTCACCATCAGGAAAAAGAACTTGATAAAAAATTATTTGTAATCGTCACTGGGGGGTTGAGCCGATTGATCCATACGCTGGAGGATCGCATAGATCACTTCTCGCCACATCTTACGCTGCTCGGGCTGAAGCTCGCAGGCGAATTGATCGCTAAAGGATCATGATCAAAATGGAAGTGGAGATTTAGGATAGGGTAAAACGATAGGATTAATGGTATTGGAATGCTATTATCTTTGTGTACCTATTATTGTTTAGTAGATAATACAACTAAATAAATATACAAGATATGATACGAAAATTCATTACGCCCACACAAAGCACATTTAATGTGGCTTTAGAATTTCCCGAAGATTATTTGGGGCAAGAATTAGAACTTATAATTTTTAAAAAACAAGAGGGTTTGGTAGCTGAAAAAAAAACTAATCCAGTTAAATTATCTGATAAATACAAAGGTGTATTTTCTATAGAAGATGCCAAAAGTTTTAATGACCATACCCAACAAATGCGTAAATGGGACAATACTTATTAGACAACAACGCAATTTCAAATTTCTTCTCAGGTCTTTTTACCGAAAAGGGAATGGATTTTATGGCAGAAGTTATAGACCAAACGCTTGCTATTTTTCAGGATCTTTGCCGTTGACATGATACAAGATTTGGGAGATATTTCCATTTTCATATAATGTCCAATCATATATCGAATTTTGACAACATGGATTCATTCAAGCTACATAATAGATATTCAAAAGCTTTCATTTAGTCCTAACTCATTTAATACTTCTTTACTAACCTAAAACTTTCGGTTTCCAATTATAATATTTTTACATTTTAATTTTAAAAACTTAATCACCTTGTTATAGTAATCATTTACCTCTTCTGATGCTTTAAATTCTTTAAAATAATTTTCAATGTTAATATATTTAGAATAGTAGTGTAGATCTGTTCTTTTGTATTTCACTAATGCATCACTACCAAAACCACGATATAGGCTTAAATAAATATATGGCCCTCAATAGCGCTGCAGTATAATATAATACCTATCGTTAGAAAATTCATTTCTCTCGATCAACAATTTAGGTAGCCACCCACTGCATGCAATTAAAAAAAGGACTAATTTAAGCTATAAATCCAATGATCATTAAATTTGTCGTATGCTTTAAATTTATTTAATTGACCCAAATCAAATTTTTCTTTGCTATAGATAACTGTAAAGTTCGATTTAATTATCATCACCAATTGTCCTTTGTCTAAAGATCGAATGCTTTCAGCATCAGTGTTATTAAATAAATTGAAAATTGAATTAAAGTCAGTCCATTTAAATGGGTAATTTTTTATTTCAATCTCTGTATAATTCAATGGAAAAAAGACTGAGTCCTTTATTGGAAATAATTCTTTGAAATAATAATATCTTTCTCCACCTAGTCTAGTAATCAGAAGCCTATACTTAGAATCTGAACAGTCAAATACGATACCATCTTCATTGCGTCTCCAAATAAGCATATCTTGATAATTAACGGAAGTATCTATTTGGCTTTTTCCAATGAATAAATTAACATCATTAAAATTTGCTCCTCTCCTTTCGCTTTTACAATTTATAATACTAAATAATAATAATAATAATAATACACTATATACAAGAAGTTTACTCTGATTATTTATCATGTAATACATTTGGATATTACTTTTTCCATTCATAGCCAAGAGATATTGAAAATTGATCATCTTTTGAGTCTAACGTTCCTTTATACTTTGGATCATATATAAAATTATGAGCATGGGCTCCTAATTTGGCCATTAATCTTGATATCCCAAGTGATTTTGCTCCAGCACCCCATAGAAAATTTCCAAAATTGGATCGATTATGGGCCAAATTTCCTGATTTAGTAGATGTTATATATAAAGTGGACTCAGATAAACTCCGCTCCTCGCCATCTACAATCACTGAGCCATTTACTGGAAAATCCATTGAGCCTGATCCTCTTAAATCCGTAGCATTACTTTCTTTCATTATGAAACTATATTTGTTTGCTCTATTCGATTTTTCATTTACCCCTGATTTTTTCAATGAGTTTTCAATTGATTTATTGTCTACAACTTTAACATTAGTAATTTTTCCTTCTTCTATTGCTTTAGCATCATTAATTGGATCAGCAAATCCGAATTTAAATGACTCTTTATTGGGATCCTTATTTTCAATAGTTCCATAATTTTCCCCGTCTTTTTCGATTTTGCCTTTAAATGCTCCTTTTGAATCGAATTGATACTCATCCAGTGCACCATCGGGATCTATCCTTAACAAGGGGTTATTCTGTACATAATTATACGGACTCACCCAATTCCTTTTATCATTCATAGGATCAACAGTCGTCCATCTCCCCACCCCAGCATCATACCATCTGGCTCCATAATCATACAACCCCAATCCCAAATCCCCATTCAATTCCTTACCATTATACTGATACAAATTATCAACTGCACTATTATTCACCCAGGATCCGCCAAGTGTATATCCCCAAGGGTCATAATGCGCTTCCTGCAGTAACTCAGTAGTAGTATTGATGAGATTATTACCATCGTAATCTGCAAAGTAAATCCTTCCATTCCCAAGGTGGTCTCTGATGACATACTCATAAGCAGTAGCTGCTACGCAGGGCGGAGGTAATATACTACCCAAAAATGTGCTCCCCTGCTCTACCTGGAATCCTGGTAGATAGGTCATATTTGTACCAGCCTGCATAGTGACATTAGATGAGCCTGTGATGGTACTCGCAGCAGTGATCATTCCTGCTTTAAAGTTTTTGGTCTCACCATTGATAGGGGCAGTGATACTCTGTGTTTGTGTGACATCACAGTATGCTACTCGGCCCTCAGAGTGATAGATTGCCTGTAGTTTTGAGTTTTGATATTCAATGCCTTTGACATAATCTTGGCGGGATACTATGGTAGTTCCTTGCTTTACTACTTTACTTAGTTTCATGCCTGATGCATCGTAAGTCATCTCTATCGTATTGCCTGAATTAAAAGTAAATGTACGGGGAAGATTGAGATGATTGTAGGTAATGGCGGTGATATTTTTGGAGGCATCGGAGGTCATGTTGCCCCGCCACTTACAGTTATTATTTAAAGGTGGCGGGCAGGCGTTAAAATCATAAGTATAACTACCGGCTGTTCCTGATCGGAAGCCTTGGGTGCTACTACTGGCATCAGAGATAGAGCTAAGTTGATTGATTTTATTAGGATCATACGTATAGGTGAGATTGTCGACTGTGCCATACATGGTGGCAGTGATCTGCCCACCGCGGGACATAGTCTTGATATTGCCCCGCCCGTTGTAGATTGATTTAAATGTGGCGGGCAGGCATTTTTATCATATGTGATATTGTCCACATTATATCGATTACCAACGGTGGAGCCGTAGCTGCCTATGTATTCACTGTACTTAGCAGCAGTAAGACGATTGAGACCATCGTAAGTATAAGCATAGCCTGCAAGATTGCGAGTAGATCCATTGATGCCACTGCTACTTCCGGTACGCCATTCAGAGAATGAGATATTGCCATTATACTGAGGTGTTGCATTGAAAGTCGCATTATTAGTAGTAGGCGGAGCATTA
>JANOWJ010000119.1:0-9111 GCA_031417835.1 Saprospiraceae bacterium
GCTTATACAAGGTTATATCCTAATTCCTTCATACAAGTTTGCTAGGTCCTAAAAATTATCCAAATGCCAATAAGTCGTGACTTATTAAGCAGGCCCTATTTATCCTTCTTAACCTTCTTCCAGAAAAAGTATTAATCATTGTGTAGTATTGTCTCCCGTCACTAAGTGTATGCAATAAACCTCCTGACCCAGAAGCTTCAGAACTTCCTGCACCTACTTGCGAGGTACAGTTTACTATATCCAAATTATAGGATGCCGAACTTCGATAGGAGTAGGTATCACTATGGTACTCAAAAGAAATCTTGTACTTGTTATCAGATGTCTTGATTTCCATTAAGTTCCAAGCTTGGTCTTGATAAGGCAAAAACTTATTTACAAATCCCGAAGTGGCCTTTATCGAATCGACCCCCGATCTGTTGTTTAATCCCTCAGGGCTACCAAATATAAATTTTTTCCCTTCAGGATCAATGAAAGTAAAGCGAATAAACTTGTTTGTTGTGACATCAAAATCTACGCTTAAACTTATATCCTGATCTGGGATTAAAACAGGTTGATGGTTTTTATCTAAAATAAACTTTCCTCCATAACCCGGGAAGCTAAAACTGAACAAATCGGGTTCACCATCTTTGACTGATTCCCCTACATTAACAGCTCCTTGATTATCATCAGTCAGAGTAGAACCGGTATGCCAATAGCCTCCCGTAATATCTTCATCCGCAAGTCCTAAAATAGTTCTGCTGACTATTCCACCCGCATTCAGAGCCCAACCCAAACCAATCCAGCTTGAGAGTTCCTGCAACTTAATGCCTGAAGCATGATAATTAAGCGAAATAGCTAATTGCAAGGGGCCTTCTTGTAGAGTGTAAATTGGAACTCCAATTTTGGGTACACCTGTATGTGCATTTACAGGTATATCTACAAATTTGCCTATTGAAGAGGAAGAAGGAGGTGCTAAGACTACATCATTTAGATAACTATTGGTCGGTTGACTCCATAATATGCCATATAAATTAACTAAAAAGTAAAGAAAAAATGATCTTTTTGTCATTGTACTTTAAATATTTTACTTCTGAACAATAATTTTTTTAACTATTGGATTTCCCATGCTTACAATACGTGCAAAATAAATCCCTGAGGCCCAAGTTGAAGTGTTTACATAAATCAATGAACTCCCATTGTCCAGGTCTAATGGCTGAGTGAGCATTTCAACTCCTTGATTATTAACTATAGAACATGAACCAATATGGAGATCAGAGACTCCCGTCTTCACATAAATAGTAAATTGATCATTGGATGGATTAGGATAAATAGAAACTTCAGTCTTGAAAGTCACTGTTTGCTTAAGCTCAATCAATGGTATAGGATTAGGTATCTGGTTATTCTTACATTTTACAACTGTGAGAGTTAGCATTTCTCTTGAACCACCAGGTTGTACACAAAATTGCATACGATTTTTTTGCCCAATGGTAAAGAAGGATTGAATAGAATCTGGGGTGTTATCCATATAATTCGTTAACATTTCCACAGGGTAATTATCACAAGTACTGACATGTTTGTAAGGATAGTTCCCAAAATTAGGTGCATTATGAATGGGAGTATCTTCTACCAAGTCATCTCCACAATCTTGATTTTCATTCCATAGATCATGTACATCTAAATAATTTGCAATTAAATGTGTCAAAGTTTTCCCTTCTGCATATGGTTTTTTTGAAAGTCCATTAATCCCAAAAAACCTTTTATCAATAACTATTCCATCGGTGTTCCCAGGCCCACCAGGCATTTGAGCAAATCCGCTTATTGAATCTGCAAGATCAACTACCCAAATATTGATATATTCTTTAGTGTCCCACGCTTCTTGTCCACCGCTGGTCAAAAACTTCATGTTATTATTGAATCCCCACCGCAAAACCGAAGTGTTCACCTCATTGATTCCATCTGTAGCTTTGCCATTCGGCGCTTTATTGGCAAGACAAAAAGAGATACCAGTATTCACAACTTTTTTACTAAATCCTGCTGCTGTATCAGCCTTATGTTTAATCTTATAAGATTTAACATCGAAACTGGTATTTAATGCACTGACTTGTTCAGTAACTTGGCTCTTCGTTGGTTGATCTTTTTTTTGATTAAACAATAGATGAAAGACCAATGGCAAAGTAAATTGGCCATCGTCTTTAGAAGTATAGACTTTTTTCTTTTTTGTACCCATCCTCTCATTAGCAGCTATGGTTTCTCGAGTTTCCTTTGAGTTTGAGATTAATTTACGCATATACTCTTGAGTACCATAAGTACGAATCAGTTGATTCTGACTTTTGACCTGTAATGTCACCAGGCATATCAAACCCGCTAATAGAAAATATTTTTTCATAAATATTATTATAAAAATTAATAAGAATTTAATTGGAACAATAATTCGTGACATTTACATTTACAGGGCTTGAATTCGTATAGTTTCCACAGGCATCGTAGGCTCTGGAGGTGATAGACTTAGCCCCAGCAGTGAGCGGTGTCCACCCTAATTTGTAAGGCGATATCATAGATTCTCCCAGTTTCTGAGCGTCGCCATAAAACTCTACTTTGGTGACACCGACATTATCCAGTGCAGTAGCATTAAACTGGACAGCACCATTGATCACACTGGATGATACATTGGCACTCAATGTCACGCCAGTAGGTGGTGCAATATCAGAGCAACCTCCTGTGATATTTATAGAATAATCTTCTACTTCACCGTCACCAAAAACATCACAACTGGCTGGAACAGCATTATATCTTAAGGTGACCCTCATTCGTCGAATACCAATTGATCCGGATATTAGTACAGAACTACTGAAATCCCCTCCTCCCTGGCGTGAGCCCATATCAATAACTTCTCCAACATCAATGAAGTCTCCATCATTATTAAAATCAATCCAGGCATTACAAAATTCAGTCCAAGCTGCATTAGCAAAAATAGTTACCGTTAAAGTATATGTATTCCCAAAGATAACATTACCTACAACGGAAGTAAAATTTGTGTAAAAAGAAGTTCCAGACGGACTATTAATAGATCCGAATACAACCTTACTAATATATTCACCACCATTGTTTGAAGCCGATGAATTGCAATAAGTTTGAGCAATAGTGAAGGCTTGAATGCTCAAAACCAGCAACATCAACAAGCTCAGCCTAGATAAAGACACCGTATGTTTCATAAAAATTATTTTTATTGATTGCTTATAAAATTCTTCCCCTTCATCCTCCTCTCCAATTCCTCCACTCTCTTCTCCATCACCTCCATCCGTTCCACCTTCTTCTCCAATTCAATGATATACAAATACAAACTCTCAATCCCCACCTGTTGCCGTTTCATCATATCTCCCATCTCAAATCCCCCTTCTTTAATGATAGATGCCTCAGAAGGGAAGTCAGGTAGATGATGATGAGATTTTATGAAGCGTTCTACTTCTTTGATCGGAAGGAGACGGTAGTCATTTTTGAATACATAGTCCCCCCAAAGTCCTGTTGATGCAAGTTCGATTTTTACTTTTTCTGATTTGATGCCATTTTTTACGTATAGTGAATAGCCAGGAGTTTCTGGTCCAGTAGATGTGTTTGGTTTACCTATATGGACAGTATTGGAATAATAAATTCCACTAGTACCTACTGTGGTCCATTGACTGGTACCGCCCATTGGACAAGCAGTGGGACAACTACCACCACAATCTACACCCGTCTCTGTGCCATTTTGAATGCCATCAGAACAAGTGGGACCAGAAGGAAGACAACCATTGACTATGACTTCTGCAAAATGTATGAAATTGGTTGTGCTTGCCATAGCGTAATCAGCCCAAATCCGGACATACCGCCCTGTCGAAGTCAATCCAGTAATATTGACTATTTCGCCATCCGCCATGCCTGCTGGTACATCGTAAGTATAGATCGATGAAGGATCTGAATAATTGGTAATAATTGAAGCTGAAACGAAGACTTTGAATTTTTTTATTCTGCCACCACAACAACCTATTCGATGATAAATATGAATGGATGTCACATTGTAAAAAGATCCCAAATCTATTTGAAACCAAGGTTGTAATTCCGTAGCGCCAGTGTGATTGAAATCAGTCGACAAGGATGATGTTCCATTTACCGCTTTTGATGCAAGGTAATTTACTGGATCAAAATTAGTAGATTGGGTTGCCGGCTTGTCTTGACTTATATTCGTTGGAGTAGAGCATTGGCTATATGAATTTATACAATTAAAAAAAGTTGAAAAACAAATAATCGTACAAATAAAACTTGAGCGCATTTTCATATTATTCCTTTTTTAAAATTTGATTTTTTAATTTCTAGGCCCCATCAGCCAATGATTGATTTTCACTTTTCAATTCATTAATGTGCAAGTATATCGTTTCGATATCCACTTGCTGCCTAGTGTGAAATCAACCACTTCAAATCCAACCTCTTTTAAGATGGTAGATTCTCGAGGAAAGCCCTGTAGATGATGGTGGGCTTTGTTAAAAGATTCTACTTCTTTCATCGGGAATGTAGTGGCGGCCTATTTAAAAAAATTTGATCGCCATTCATAGTATGAGATTTTAAGGTGAGATTGTGACAATATCACTTAAGGCTCAGACCTTTGTCTGAACTATCCTTTATTCAAATTTTTATAGAGACAACTGAATAATCATTAATGATTTTCAGGCATCCATATAATGGTATAGCTTAGGTGATTTAGAATCGGGGTATTTGGTTCGAAATTCAAATATAATAAATTAAATATTGAAAAACAATTTTATTTATATTATTTATTATTTATATTAAGTTTTATAGGATGTTATCTATCTACCTTATTGGTTTTGATAAATTAGGATTCGCTGAATACGTAAAATCAAAAACAATTCGTAAATCAGAAATAAATGAGGATCTAGTAATAATGGCTTCCATCTAAACTCCAGCCTGAATATCCTAGTCGGGCATAAATACAATAAGGAATATTAGTGATACAATCTGCTATCCGTTATCATGTTTTTGAAAAATCCCCTACAAATCATTTTGAGGATCAAAACGATTTTTACGATAAGGCAGTTTTAAGAAATTGAAAGTGCCGGGATTAGCAAATAAATTAAATGCATACGTACCGCGATCTGGTTGATAATTAAAGGTCATCTTCCAACAATGTAAAAGTCTGGACACTCCAAAGTCAGGATACGACAATCCTTTATTTTTAAAATCATACCCTATATTACCAATCTGTACCGACCAATTTTTGGTCAATTCGATAGAGCCTTGCGTGCTGATATTGTTAGCTACGATTCCAAATTTATCTTTATTGGTCAGTGGGTCACGAACCGTACCTAGAGCTAAGCTGTGATTAAAATAAAATCCTTTAAACATTTGCCAAAAGGTTTCTGGGTTTTCCCTCTTTTTCTTCGGCGCACTGCCCTCGTCAGGAGTTTCACTATCCGATGATTGAGCTTCGGGTTGTTCGCCTTTCCATTTTGCAATCAGATCTTTAATGTCCTGAAAACTAAAATTAGAACTCAAGTTGGCACTGTAATTTTGCAACCGGATCAGTCCTTTACCAGACTTGATCAGTAATTTATTCACCCGATTGCCATTGGCATCTTTATCATAAAAATCAAAATTGGTATTGATGCTAAGGTTGATTAGTCCTCCCAACAGTCTGGTCGCGCCGCTCATAGCCATCGGGGACCAACGGAATGAATCTGCGGCAAAATTGTAGAATCCACCCATGTAAACGTTATCAAATAATTTGAATTTTTTTTCAGTAGAATCTTTTTTGTCCAGATACTTCGCCTCGAAAATGTGAGTCATGTTGTACCCTACACCTAACTGTTTCACCCGATCGCCGATATCGTTATAAGTCATGCCTTCAAATACCGAATAATATTGTCGCCCGGTACGTGTGTCGTACGATTTATAATACGGATCACTCGACGGGGTATAGTTGAGCGAGACCGAAGGCCTGATCGTATGACGCAATCCTCTTATAAATCCTTTTTTGAATTTAAGTGTACCATAGATAGAAGTATTAAGGCTCAACGCTGCATTAAAAAGATGGGCGGCTTTGAATCCTTTTAAAGTATCTCGCCTGGTACTGTCCAGGTTGTTATTGATATTTTGAATATTTAGGCTTTGTAGATTCCATACTTCTCTAAAATTGACGGACGGGGATAGATTGAAGTACTTGAGCACTCTGAAGTTGACATCGGATGAGGCCACCTGACGCACTCCAAAGGACGAAGTCAGTTTTTTCAGGGTGTTAGCCGTAAAAAGTGTTGTATCCGTAGCCCTGACCAAGGATTGAGTACTGGCGTTATAATTGAAAGAAATCTGTTCATACCATTTTTCATCGCCTACTTTGAGTTTTTGTTTGAATGGAAATACCCGCCTCATCTGGATGTTTGCATTCGGAAAACTCAATAATACAGACTTATCCCTGCTATTGGATGAATGGGTCAACGCCATGGACAAGGAAAAAGGGGAATTAGGAAATGTGCGACTATAATTAATATTGGAAGAAAGTGAATTATTTAACACCAGAGAGGCATCATTAAAGTTGAGCTGTTGATAATCATTGGTCTGGATATTGACTGAGGCCGATATATTTTGGTAAGGATTAGCTTGGGCAGCTTGACGGTGACTCACTTGAATAGAATAGGACTTTTCGATATTCAATCGACCAGCTTCACCTACTTCATATTTTCGATTGGAAAAGCCAAATTCAAAATTGCCGGCAAACTTGTAGCGTTTATTATAATTTGAACCGAGGAGGACACCCCAGCTACCCCGGGTGTAGACATCAAATTGTACACTTAGATCCAACCGTTTGCCCAATGGCAAATAGTAGCCTACCTGCCTCAATCCGAAGCCCAAAGCTTGAGAATATTCGTAATCTCTAGGTATGATCAGACCTGCACTCCGTTTATCTGTCACTGGAAAAAACCCAAAAGGCAACCATAATGGGGTAGGCACGCCCATGATCTCCAGATTGGAAGGTCCGATTACCACCAATTTATCTTTGATAAATTTTTGTTTGGTACTTCGGATGCCAAAATGTGGGTGCTCCGCATTGCAGGTAGTGAGTATGGCATTGCGATTGAATACAATATCTTTTTGAGTCGTGTCTTTTGGGTCACCCCCTATAAATTTAGTTGTAGTACCTCGTATGAATAGATCTGTGTGTTTGGTGACCACTTCATCTATAATGCCCTTCCGGGTTCTGAAATTGTAGCGCATCCGTTGTGCATCAAATTCTTGCTGACCATCTGTAAAATGCGGTAGCCCGATCCACTTCCCGGCACTATCTTGGATGCCTTCTGCATAGGCTATATCATGATTCATATCGAGCCTGATTTTGGCGGCAGTGAGTTCATAGGTTTCATAGGTCACTTTGGCCGCGCCAAACAGGAACCACATCTTCCGCTTAGCATCGAGATAGGAGCTGTCTTTACTATCGTATTTGACATCTGCGTCAAGGGCATCCAGAGAGATCAATACATCTGCGGAGTCGGCTAGGAATAGGGAGTCCGCACCTGATTTTAAAGTATCTCGTGGGGGATTGGTGGGTCTGGAGGGTATACTTTGGCCCGCTGCGCCGTAGCATATCACCAGCAGGAGACAAAATATGTAAAATCTGGATCCCTTCAATTCAATGGTTTAAACGGTAATTACACCTGATTTGCCTCCATCTTAACGTAAGATTAATCAAAGATGAAAATTGGGTGCAAAAATAGAGGTTTGTAGCTAGATATTGGCAGGATAAAATCCTTTGAACACCTATTGGAATATCTGATATCTTTGCTCCTTTATGTCAAAAGAAACCAGAATCGCCATCCTGGCTATAGTAGCATTTGCCATCCTGATCATCGGCTATAAGTTTATCATAGGCAAAAGTATTTTATCTCAACGCCAATATTTTTATGTAAAATATAAGGACATTGATCAATTACAAGTATCTAATCCTGTACTGGTCAATGGGTTTCAAGTAGGCGCTGTGAATAAAATATACCTCGATCCTATCGACAATACTACTCCGATCGTCGTGTTGGAGGTCGATAAAGAGATCAAAGTACCCAAAGATGCCCAGGCCATATTGATCAGCATGGGATTTATGGGTGGCAAGGCCATAGCTATCCAGTTTAAAGGCAGATGCACTGACGATTGTGCTCAGACCAATGATTACCTACAGGCCGGTAGCAAAAGTCTATTGGGCAATTTTGTGGGGGAAGGCGAAATAGAAAATTATGTCGATAAAATAAAATCTAGCGCAAGTGATTTATTTGACACCCTGGCCGGACCTTCAGGCAAAAAAGAAATCAAACAAGGGGTGCAGAACCTGGAAAAAACGCTTGAAAATCTGGCCCAATCCACGACTACGCTCAATAATTTGTTGATCCGCAATAGCTCAAAACTAGATCGCCTAGTGACCAATCTGGAAAGCGTCATCGGCAACATACAAAAGTCAAATGCTGAAATCACCAATATTCTTAAAAATGTAGATGCAGTCGCGGCTCAAGTAAAGACATCGGATGTTGCTAAAACGATGAGTGAATTTAATACTACTTTGAAAGAGAGTAAAAAGGCGATCGAGATTTTGCAAACATCACTCAAATCAGCCGATGCCACCTTAGGCTCTGTAAACAATCTCATTAAAAAAGCTGAAAGCGGAAATGGATCTGCGGCCAAGATCCTGAATGACCCTATTTTGTACCAAAATCTATCAAATACATCTAAACAACTTGAATTATTATTGCAGGACTTTCGCTTAAATCCCAAACGGTATGTCAATGTATCTGTATTCGGTAAAAAACAAAAGGATTATATGCCTGTAGATGAAGATCCTGTCTCAAAATCAGACACTTTAAAAAAGCGTTGACAGATAATCAACTAGAACAATTGAATTTTTACTGAAGGATTTAAAGCATACCATCTACCTTAGTTGACATCTCTTTAAATAATTCTGATTTTATCTCTTTGTCAACAGATCAAGCTTTCGAACAATTAAAGAGTTATACAACTAATATTCTGTGTTCAAAATGCAAGATCTAGGCAAAAAATAGCCCGCTGATTTTCGCAAATCAATGATGTCATCAGTCTAAATAGGTCCTG
>JANOWJ010000120.1:0-68264 GCA_031417835.1 Saprospiraceae bacterium
CCCGTTAGCATCTGTAGTATCCCGTGCAATTTCAATGCCACCACTATTTAATAATTTTACGATCACTCCAGCTATTCCAGGCTCGCCGCTTACTGCTTGCTGACCATCTGCATTGGCATCTAAGAATACTTTATCTCCCAATGATGCAGTCATATAATATCCCGCATCAACAGTAGTGTTATTTTGGTTTCCTGCAAGGGTATAGGTGCCCGTGATCCCATTGACACCAGCATCACTGTCAGTGGCATCGTCGCCAATATTGGGAGTAGTCTGTATATAACCAGCAGGAGTATCAAAGTCAATCGAGTAGGTACCGGGCACGAGATTAAAAAATCCGTAGTCACCATTGGCATCAGTAGTATCTCTTGCGATCACCACTGAACTGCTGTTCAATAATTTTACAATTACATTAGCTATTCCGGCTTCTCCGCCATCCTGTTGACCGTTGGCATTATTATCTATAAAGACTTTATCTCCTATGGATGCCACACTACCCGCAGTATAAGCCAGACATACCAAGTCTACTTTGAGGTAATCGCCTACACCTCGGCCAGCTATCCTGACAGTAGCCGTACCGGAAGGTGCCGTACCGGACAAAGAGTATTGTTGCAAGCCATACGGAGCAATGTCTACATCATAATTGACCTGGACGCTATCTTGACCTAATTTTACCCCCGACGAGTTTAAAAAGATTAATAAGAAAGCATGGTTGAGCGAAGGCTCATGCGTACCACCATAAATCGTCAGATTATACAAACCTCCTGGGGTAGCCGGCTTATCTTGCCAAAACCAATAAGGATTGTTAGTGGTAGCATTTCGTGAATCTAAAAAAGCATTGTACGAACCACAGACATCAAAGCCAGTGCCTGCATAAAATGTACCAGATACTGTCGAAGACCACCCCGTAGTACTGCCACCACCATCTTCGAAGGATGGGTTGGTTAAGATGTTACTTGGGCAGCTACAAGTCGGATCGGTAATATAAATAGTATCGGTATGACTATCACAAAGACCAGTACCATCGCTATTCTGATATGCTTTTACATTGATATAATTAGTACCCTCTACAGGCTGCCATGCTGTACTGGTCCCGGGATGATTCCATGGAACAGACATCTCCAGATTAGTACCTGAAGTAGCTCCTGAAACGGTAAATCGCACACTACCGACCGTACCAGTGGTAGTAGCTTCTAAATTGTAAAGATTAGAAAGGGTAGTTAGGGAGTAAGAACTCTTATTGACTATAGGTAAGTCAGCACCACCACTCAATTTATTAAAGTAAAGTGAGGTGACCTGACCACTGCATGCGCATGATGTCACATTCACAGGATAGCTAATCGTATCGGAGTAACAATTATCATTAGAGATCAAATACAATTTGACGGTCTTAGTACCTGCCGAAGACCATTGTACATTGACACATCGCAGTTTGGAAGTGCTAGGCGTAGCTCCCGCTCCAAAGTCCCACTCATAATATTGAGTGCCTGACTCAGTCACCGCACAAAATTCAGTTGATGTATTGCTACAGACGGTTTGACTGCCACTAGCTACTGCAGGTGTACCTACATTTTTTACTGTGACAGTGGCTATACTCGTATCATTGGGGCAACCTGACCCACCTACTATGACATATTTAAATGTGGAGGTTGTTGCATTATTATTCGGTCTGAATTTTCCAGTAGCAGCTGTAAATGTACCGCCAGTACCTGTAGCTCTAGTCCAACTACCACCACTGGCTTCACCACTGATATGGTTGGCTAGGGTGATTTCAGCACTGTTTTCGCAGACTGTGTTTGAACCATCAGTCCCGGCATTTGAAGTGGGACATGAGCCCGTATTAGGAATAGTACACGGAGAGGCAAAACAAGTAGCAATGGATGTAGATGAAGAATTTGCTGGAAAAGAAGGTGGTGTCGTACCCGATAAACTCCCTCGCCTCATGGTGACGATGGCAGTCCAACCTGATCCCGAGTTTGTGATCTGATGTGCATCATCCACCCAAATACATAAGTCGCAACCACTCAACAATCCTGAATTTTGAAAACTGCCATTTAATGTTCTAAAGTGAACATCACAAACCTTTACGTTGGCAGATGATTGCAATTGTACATTCTCCATGACAATAAAAGTTGAATTGTGTATGGTCTGTAATTTACTGGTCTGGAAGTTTCCACTGTCATCCCCATCCACAACACCAGTAGAGGCATGAGTAGGTCCCCGATCTCCAATCTCGCCATACACATTGATGATTCTATCTTCTCCTCCCGAAGTACTTTGAATTTGAAAATCATGTGTTACATTCATACAGACATCCTTCAAAAATCTTTGACCTCCATCATTTTGGAAGTTCGCCGAGGTTGAAGAATTCCCGGTTGTATTAAAAGTGCCATTGGCTAATTCATCACCACATTCTATATTACCACCTGTAAAGCAGAATGTTGTTCCAGAAGTTTGTTGAATGTTTCCGCTGGTATAAAGTGAAGAATTTGAAAAGATGGCCCTAGAGCCCGTAACATCCAATCCTAAATTTCCATTATTGACTACAAAGCTTAACCCATTAACGTTTAGTACAGCTGTGCTGGATTTAAGCAAAACGTTTTTATTACTTACAATTACACTTCCGGTTCCACTTAATTTAATTTTTACTGTGATATTATCAGTAGCAACGGCAGGCAATATACTTTCCCAAAGCACATTACCAGATACCGTAATATTGTAATCAAATGAAGATGGCGGAGTACATTCAGTAAAAGCAACCGGAACAGCAGGACAAACACAAGCAGCACATGTCGTGACTGTTACAGGATAACTGATCGTATCCGAGACACAATTATCATTGGAGATCAAATACAATTTGACTGTTTTGGTACCTGTAGTAGACCATTGTACATCGACACAACGCAACTTTGAAGTACTCGGGGTAGCTCCTGATCCGAAGTCCCACTCGTAATACTGAGTACCTGTCGCGGTCACTGCACAATATTGAGCAGTGGTATTAATACATAGATTTTGATTGCCACTGGCTACTGCTGGAGTGCCAACATTTTTTACTGTGACTGTAACCTTGCTAGTATCATTTGGGCAAGGAGCGGATCCTGATATGACATATATGAATGTAGAATTGATCGCATTTAAATTTGGCGTAAACTTGCCAGTGGCTGCAGTAAACGTACCACCAGTACCACTGGTCCTGAACCAGCTGCCTCCGGTTGATTCTCCTGTAATAAAATTGGCCAGCGTGATTTGAGCACTATTTTCACACACTGTGGTATTACCATCAGTACCTGCCGTCGATGTGGAAGTTGCCGTGCAATTGATAGGACCTGTACTGGTACCTGACTCACAACAAGTGCTGGCTTTAGAAGCCCAGTTGATCGTACCTACGGTGTATACTTGATTGAATACTATGGTATAATCTTCACAGGAACCCGTAGCTATTCCGACATCAAATTTCAATCCATATATACCGCAAGTTGGGTCAGTATTTATAGACCAGCCTGTGTAAACAGTGCCATTCCTTTTGACTTGGGTAATCATACTACTATTCATACAGGTAGGTAGTCCAATCACAGTGTGGCTGATAGCGTTGGTACCTACTGCACACACCTTATATGTAAATGTATTGGTGCACGAAGTACTAGCTGTAGATATGGTAGCAATATCACTACCCACTGTCACTTTAACTTTATTGGAGTAACCGCTACATCCTGCTGATGAGCTTACTTTTCTGCGATACCAGGTCGTCTGAGACAAGGCAGGTGCATCATAGGTCTGAGTATTGGTACCGGTGATCGCTGTAAAGTTTATAGAGTCTGTGGACTTTTCCCATTGTATAGTCATGGTGCCTGTGGAAACTGCTGAATTAACAGTAGAAGTAAATGCTACAGGATTGCCGCCGCTGCAGATGGTTTGATTTGCTTCGATGGTGCCTGGAGTGGTACTGCAAGTAGCCGTGAGACAAATCTGATCTACTTTCAACCAATCCGCACCAGTCTTTCCGATGATCCGCACTTTGGTCGCAGAGGCAGGAGCTGTAGTATTGATCGTATATAGGTTCATGGTACCAGCGCCCAGGATATGATCTACATCTACTAAAGAAGAATCCAATCGGCTAGTGCCATTAAAAAAGATAACTCCAAATTTGGCTACATCTGCAGCCACATGGGTGCCGGCATAAAATTTAAGTTGGATAGAGGTACCTCCAGTCAACGTTACATCCTGGTAAAAGGTAGCTAAGTTACTATTGCTAGTACCATCTTGTTGGCCGGATTTGGATCCGCATTGAGCACCAAAAGCATCGCTCAGAAATGCATTATATGGTCCCGCTGCCGTCCAACTTGTCGTACCTGACTCAAAACTTGGGTTTAAAACCAAATTACCAGGGCAGTTGCAATCTGCGGAGCTAATCGTAAAGGTGAAATTTATACTTTGACATTGGGTGCCGGCTGCATTATCCTCAGAGTAAGTCCTGACATTGACCGTATAAGCTCCTGGTGCAGGATTCCATTCCACACCTGTGCCTGGGGCATTATAGGGGGCAGTGTTTTCAATGTTGATCGATGCAGTTGGGCCGGTGATGGTAAATTTTACGCTCTGTAAAGTGCCTGAATTATTCGATTCAATGTTGTACAAATTAGACAATACATTGTCTTGGTAGACTCCACCATTTACAATGGCAATGTCAGTACCACCATCCAATTTATTGAAAAATATAGAAGTAGTAGTGCCGGAGCATTGTGCATTCATATCGAACGACAATAAGCTCAACAGGATAAGCATCACTGCATTGTAGATAATCTTACTACTAGTGAATGGGTTGAAATTACACATGGTAACGATGGTTGTTTAGTATAGTACACTCAAGCTTTCAAACTTGACTGAAAGTTCAATATTTGGTGAGATAAAGGTAATTCATAGGAAAAAATATGTATCTTTTTAATAGTTATTTTTTTAAAATATATTTTAAATTTTCGAAATATATCATAAATCATTTACTGTCAAAGATTTAATTATTATTTTATTAATATATATAACTTTCCACTTTTCATAAATTGTTTATATACAGAGACCTGTTCTCATGGAATTGTATTCATCTAGATCTAGAAAAGCGTGTTTATTTGGAAGGGTAACCTACATACGAATAAACAACTATTTTGGATTTAATTTTAACTAAATATATTTTTCTGCAGGTGTTGTATACTTTTTATTGCCCTTGTATCAGGACGAAGTCTAGATTAAAAAGTCACGAGTTGCACGTACGATGGACAACGGACCATGTACCACGTACCATGTACAATGTCCACGTTCCACGTAAGAAAGGTTGAGTCGTTTCTATTGAAAGGTTGATTTAGAAGTCAACGTTTTTCAGACATGGACAACATCGTACATTGTCCATGGTACATCCTATATCGTTTAAATTTGACCTAATACCTGATCACCCATAGCATTGGTACCCAAGATCCTATCCTGCGCAGTACGAACATCTGCAATATCTCTGGTCCTCCAACCATAGCTTAATACCTTATCGATAGCAGAGACGACAGCTTCAGATTCTTTTTTGAGTCCAAAGGAGATATCGAGCATGAGTGCGACGGATAATATAGATGCGAGAGGATTTGCTACGCCCTTGCCAGTGATGTCATGAGCTGATCCATGAATAGGCTCGTAGACTCCTGTGCCATCTCCGATGGAGGCTGAAGCTAACATACCCATAGAGCCAGCGATCTGTGATGCTTCGTCTGTCAGGATATCCCCAAAAAGGTTGGAGGTGACCACCACATCGTATCTACAGGGATCTTTGATCAAAAGCATAGCCATGGCATCTACAAACTGATGTTCTACTTGGATGTCAGGGTATTCTAAGGCTAATTTTTGAACCACTTCGCGCCATAGTCTACTGGTCTCCAATACGTTAGCCTTATCTACTGAACAGAGTCGCTTTTTTCGGGTTCGAGCTGCTTCAAAGGCTTTTCGGGCGATACGCTCTACCTCATAGCGGCTATATTGAGCTACATCATAGGCACTGTCGCCATCGTCTTTGCGCCCCTTGTCACCAAAATAAATATCTCCGGTCAGTTCTCTGAAGAATAAGATATCAGCTCCTCTAAGGATCTCAGGCTTGATGCTGGAGGCTCCCAATAGATCATCAAACAATTTGATCGGCCTTAGATTAGCATATAAGCCGAGTTCCTTACGCATTTTTAATAGCCCTTGTTCCGGTCTTACTTTGGCAGAGGGATCATTGTCATATTTGGGATGACCCACCGCTCCAAATAATACAGCATCCGATTGGCGCATTTTGCTCAGGGTCTCCTCCGGCAGTGGCGAGCCGGTTGCTTCTATGGCAGTATGTCCCATCAAGGCATCATCATACGTAAAAGTATGATGGTACTTGAGTGCTATCGCATCGAGGACTTTTTTTCCTACGCTGGTGACTTCTTGTCCTATGCCATCACCTGGTACTATAAGAATGTGTTTTGTTGCCATAATCTGTCGAGATATTGGGCGAAAAATAGGTTTTTATCTTGATCTATTTGCCGATTTCGGAAATTCCGATTTCGGAAATTCTGATTTCGGATTTCTGATTTCGGATTTCGAGATGTAGGTTCCGATATCCGAAACTGCAAATCCGAAATCGCAAATCCGAAATGGCTAAGAACATTTATATATTTGCCTTCCTTTTAATTAAAAAGTCGAACCTTAAATGAATTTTAAAGATTACCGTATTCCCTACACCACCTCACCGCTTTATGCACAAAAAGTGGCCTATTTCTCGATGGAATTTGCGATCCATCAAGCACTTAAAATATATAGTGGAGGCTTGGGGTTTTTAGCAGGCTCACACATGCGAAGTGCATATGAGCTCAAACAAAATCTGATCGGGATTGGTATCCTTTGGAAATACGGCTATTATGATCAGGTTCGCAATCAAGATCAATCCCTGCAACCAGTCTGGTATGAAAAAAATTATTATTTTCTTGAAGAGACCGGGATCAAATTTCAAATTACTATTCATAATTCGCCGGTGTGGGTTAAGGCGTTATATCTATCGCCGTATACCTTTCGTAGTGCTCCGGTTTTTTTATTGACCACCGATCTACCGGAGAATGATTATGTCTCTCAAACCATCTGTCATCGATTGTATGATGCTAATCAGGCTACCAAGCTGGCACAATTTATTTTATTAGGTATCGGTGGCGCCAGGCTACTGGATGAGCTTAACTATAATCCCGAGTATTACCATTTAAATGAGGCTCATGGAGCAAGTGCCATCTTCCACCTCATGAATAAACTGGGTTCCAAAAAGGCGGTATCCGAAAAATTGATTTTCACCACTCATACTCCGGAGGAAGCGGGCAATGAAAAACATGATATTTACTTATGTGAGCAAATGGGCTATTTCGCTGGTAAGTCGGTAGACGAAGTCCGGGAATTGACTGGTATAGAAGACGATCAGTTCAACCACTCTTTGGTCGCTTTAAGATTTGCCAAAAGAGCCAATGGCGTGAGTAAACTACATGGAGAAGTCAGCCGCAAAATGTGGGCCCCCTACAAGGATATCTGTGAGATCAAGTCCATCACCAATGCTCAAAACTATAACTATTGGGCCGATAAAAAGCTCTATGCAGCAATGGAAGATGGAGATCACGGCTCCTTTGATGAGCGCAAACGCTACCTGCAAAAACGCAGCTATGAAAATATAAGTGATCAATGTGGTAAAATCTACGATCCGGAGATCTGTACGATCGTATGGGCCAGACGATTTGCAGGCTATAAACGGCCAGATATCCTCACCTGGGACATGAATAGACTAGATGCACTCCTAAATAGCACAAAATACCCTGTACAAATCATCTGGGCCGGCAAACCTTATCCCATGGATTATGCGGCGATCAGTACTTTTAATAATCTGGTCCAACTCAGTAAAAAATACAAAAACCTCGCCGTGCTCACCGGCTATGAACTTAATCTGAGCAAACGCCTAAAACAATGCGCCGATGTATGGCTCAATACTCCCAGGGTACCTCGTGAGGCCAGTGGCACTAGCGGCATGACTGCGGCGATGAGCGGTGCCGTCAATTTCAGTACGTTTGATGGCTGGATCTGTGAGTTTGCAGATCATGGTAAAAACTCCTATATCGTACCTCCCGTGGACTATGATCGGATGAAACAACATGAGCAGGATAACTACGATATGAATAAACTTTTTGATATCCTGGAGCAAGAGATTTTACCTACATTCTATGATCGACCACAAGAGTGGCGGACTATCGTGCAGCAAGGAATGCAAGATGTACGCTACGCGTTTGAAAGTAAACGAATGGCTGATGAGTATTATAAGGTAATGTATAGGTGATTAATTAATGACGAATTGATCGAATTTTTCGAATAATCCGAATTGTTAATTGATGATTTGACGAATGACAATTTTACAATTGACGATTTTATAGGTTTCCGAATTTAGAATTTCACTGTAGCGGCGACTTCAGTCGCTGTAGTCAAAATACAGACATACAGAGGATGAATTCCTCAACAGTCATTTGTAAAATTGTTAATCCAATCATTCGAGCAATTCAAATAATTCGAAATTGTTGAATTACGAATCAATATCGAATGACGAATAAATGACGAATGACAATTTTACAATTGACGATTGACGATTTGAATTGAGTATGTACAACGGATAACGCTTCGCTGCACAACGGACCATGGACCATGTACCACGCTCGCTGTTCAATAGACCACGTATCAAGCTTCGCTGTACAACGGACAACTTACCAAACCAATCATGCAAATTTAACAATACCTTTGCCATTAAAAATGATAACTGGACAATGAGAATTTATGTAGACACATCAGTAGTTGGCGGTTTCTATGACAAAGAGTTTGACGAAGCGACGAAAGCATTTTTCAAGAAAGTCGACAAGGGTGAAATTGTTTTGGTTATATCAGAACTTTTGGAAGCAGAACTTCTACGTGCTCCTAAACATGTTCGAAACCATTTGAAAAAGCATTCCAAGAAACAAATTCAACGCGTTGAACTGACAATAGAGGCTAAAATTTTAGCTGACCTATATATCACTGAACATGTAGTTGGTGCCACCAGCAAAGCAGACTGTCAACATATCGCAATTGCTACTATCAATAAAGTTGATGTGCTTGTCAGTTGGAACTTCAAACACATTGTAAATTTGAAAAGGATCAGAGGTTACAACTCTGTTAACTTGAAAAACAATTACGCCATGCTTGAAATTAGAACACCAAATGAAATTTAAGAATTATGAAAACAAAAGCTATCATAAAAGAAAAAGACTTTGACGCTGTAAAAACAATGCGTGACATACGTGACCAATTGAGCAAGGAAATCATGAACATGACTTTTGCCGAAGAGAAAGCGTATTTAAAAAAGTTACTGTCAAAGAAAGCGATTCATTAAAACTTCAAGAAATGGACGATTTTTTCCAATGTCGATTTATGAAATAACAAATTGACAATTTGTCGATTGACAATTTGACGATTGATGATTTGACGATTTTGTAGATTTTCGAATTTAGAATTTCCCTGTAGCGGCGACTTCAGTCGCTGTAGTCAGAATACAGATATACATATGATGAATCCCTAAATTGTCAATTGTAAAATTGTCAATTGTAAATCCACTATTCGTCATTCGAAATATTCGAACAATTCGTCATTAGTTTAATTCACTTTCATCACCGTAAGCATATCACTCACCTCACTACCGGATACCTTCACCACATAAGTACCAGTATTCAAGCGATCCATCGGGATGCTGTGGACATTAGACTCTGCTCGTACGGAGATTTTCTGTGTGGCTATAGTTTTGCCGAGGATGTCGAAGATCTCTACATTCATGGTTTCTTCAATTTTACTCAATACCCTGATGTTGTATAACCCTTTAATTAGGATTTGGATAACCTTCAATAGTCAAGGCCAATTTGCTACGATCAGGTTGGATACTACGGATATCAGAATAAATATAAGTACCATCATGGTCTACTTGTTTGATGCGATAATAGATCTTATCCACTGCAGTAGAGGTTTTATCAAGAAACTGATAGGTCAATTCCTGCGTAGCAGTTCCTGCCGCAGCTAATGATCCTACACTCATCCAGATATTGTTTTTGATATCACTTAACCGTTCTATCTCAAATTTATTAGTATTGGATTCATTTATGGTTTTCCAAACCAGACCTATACCTTGCACTTCTTTATTTAGGGATTGAAGAGCTATGGACTCTAGGGGTAGGGTTCTACACCATAAATTTCCAACAGTGCTTTGTAAATCATCTGCTATAGATGTATTAGGTCATTAGGATTTAAATTACAATCTAATTCTGCAGCGGATCCTGCCCCTGTACTTAAGCTTACTGAGATACCAAATGGAGTAACCTGGGTTGGAGCTCGTACACTAAATGCAAAATCATTTGCAGTCCCACTCGTAGAAGTTATTATTTCCTGATTTTGAGTGCCCGTTAAAGTGGTCGATGTAGAACTCCATGTAAAACGGTTTTTCCAATCTGGGGGCGTAGAATTTCCGGCTGGTGTAGTTGTAGTCACTATTGCAGCATTTGTTCCTATAAATGTAGCTCCACCTGTTAAAGATACATTTATTATAAGTGGGGCACCAGCGCAAAAATAACTCGTTCCAGAATTTAGTCCACCTATAATACTTATTCTTACAATATTTGATATTGCTTGCCCGCAATTAAAGGTCCCATTTGGCAAGCCAGTTCCACTGATTGGATTCCATCTGATATTGGTAGTGGAGGGATTCCATTGCCCAAAAGCAGTAAATGAAAGCAATACAATTAAAAATATAAATAAATTTTTCATAGTTCAATTCTTAATTAATTATTATACATTAATGGTGTACCGGAAGCATTATTGTTATAGCGCATTTCCCCACCACTTCCTTGAATGATTTATACTGTAAACCGAGTTTCACCTGAAGTTCCTTGATTATCATATAATCCACTGAATCCAAATGTAGAACTTCCACCTGCAGGGAAAGTACCACCGTTTCCTATATATTGCCATTGATGGAATAAACCGTTATCTCCTAAATATTGCCAATGGGCATTTGTTAGCGTAAATGGGCCTACATTGGTCAAATTTTGATTATAAATGAAATTGTACCTATCTCCATCGAAAGTAGGAATATTCACCAATACTATGCCACAGGTTGGTTTATTTAAAATTTCAAAAATTTCTATCTTGACATCAACAACAGAAATTCCATTGATACTCATAGGACTTATACTAATGACTGGAGTAAAATCTGGTGCATCTCTAGCGATGATCACTGAGCCGGAAGCAATACAACTTGACGAGGTGGTGTCTGTATAAAAATATATACCTGCAATAACAGAAGTCGGTGTGGTTAAAATTGATCCTGTAGACCTTCTCCATGTGCCTCCTTGATAGGCAACTGGTTCTAATAATCTTAAATTAACTCTTGCTGTACCCCACATATGTAAATCGGCGGGAAAGTCAACGAAGCATTGCAATTAAATCCTGCATCCATAGTAGTATTGTTCTCACCTGGATTTAAAATATAAGTATCGGTAATCCCATTGACTTCTGCATCGCTATCAAGATTATCAGGTCCTGTGTTATCAGTGCTTTGAGTATATCCCGAAGGTGCATCAAAGTCCACGCGATAAGCCACCCCATGACTAAGATTAGGGAATCCGTAAATACCATTAGCATCGGTCGTATCTCTTGCGACCACCACATTGAGATCATTCAATAGTTTTACGATCACTCCCGGGATACCTAGTTCAAGTCCACCGTCTTGCAGACCATTCGCATTGACATCAAGCCATACTTTATCGCCAAGGCTGGCATATTCATAAGGAGGACATATATTGGTATCGATTACGATCGGGTATTCATAAGTCTGAGGACAAACTGATCCACTACTTGGAGTAAATCGGACTCTAATGCGGACTGTATCACCTGCAGGATACAGAGATGGATTAAATACAGTGACCGGAGTACCATTGATCGTAAATACCACTGTACCTGGCCCTGTACTTGAGCCTGCCAATGATATAGTATTACCCGGTTCACCACATACGTTTAATACATCATCAATCGATGTGGTTAAGGTAGAAACAGTACAGCTGCTATTAAACGTAAGTGTATTGACTCCATTGGACAGCGTCGCACTATACCCAACCCCTGCCAGATGTGCAAAAAGGTAACTATATTGACCTGGACTCGTTTGGACGAAAGTGGTTCCTAAAGGCACAAGTACCCCCATGGTGATAGTATACATACCCGATTGAGATGTTATAGTCCATACATCACCTAGTGTACTCGCTATTTTCAATTCACCAGTTAACTCATATATATCGCCTTTTTGATAAACTATATCTCTGCAAGTACATTGACCTGCGATAGTCGGAATAGCTACTTTGTAACCTTTAAGTCCACTGGGGCGTCAGGATGGCGTTGATTTGTAAGAACAAGATAATCTTGCGACCTTTAAATCATCTTAATCTATTATCTGGTACAATGTGGTATTGTGTGTTCCTGCTCAGTTCATTTTTTTCAACATCAGAGACTATGTACCAAGTAGCCGTGGCACCTGTAAACTATGATACCATATATGCACCGGACATAGCTTCAGTCAAATGCCACATCAGAGGACTACCCCTCAGTATGCCGGTCATACAACTCACAAGCACCTCAGCTCTAGACATTTATTTTGATGATCTCCTGGCTTCAGATCATCGCTATCGATATGAAATAGTGCACGTAGATCGCACATGGCACCGAGATGATCTGGCAGAAATGGAATATCTCGAAGGGTTCAATCGATCCGAAATTCGCAACCGAACCTACTCTACCAATCGTAATGTAGATTATACTCACTATAGGTTTACAATCCCTAATAATGACATCAAACTGACTAAATCGGGCAATTATCTATTGCATGTGTACGAAGAAGTCAAAAGGGGCGAACGAACGTACATCTTCACCCGCAGGATATTGGTATCAGATCCCAAAGTATTGATCAGTCACATGGTCAGTAGGGCCAATGGGTCTGACCACTATCGCACCCATCAGGAAGTGGATTTTGAGATCAATACCAAAGGGACCACGATCTACAATGCAAATCAAGAGATCAGGGCCAGTGTCATGCAAAATGGCAATTGGTCAACGCTGATCTCTGACATTAAACACAACAGAGAAAAACCGGATATGTTGGTGTATGACTTCACCGACAAAGTTTCTTTTGCTGCTGGCAAACAGTTTCGGTATTTTGATATCCGCTCGGTAGATATGCGCCTAAGATCGGTCAAAAAAATCACCGAAAATACAGATGAGACGATCATCACCCTGGAAAACGACAAGACAAGGATTCAGTCTAACTATATGAGTTATGTAGACATCAATGGCAGTTATGTCATTGACAATTTTCGTATAGCAGGCTTTAATATCGTCGGAAACCGGAAACTCGAAGACTCGGTCAGATTGATCTATTCCCAACAACTATTGGCAGTGGACAATGCCAGCTCGCGAAGCAATGCTAACAATTCATCGGAATATGTTTGGGTTGATTTTACGTTGCTCCATGATGAAATGCCGGGCCTGCAGGTATATGTTGTAGGCCAGATGACCGACTGGCAATGTAAGAATCATTTTATGATGAAATATGACCCTATCACAAAAGCATATCTGGGATCTGCGTTGCTCAAACAAGGCTTTTACAATTATCAGTATGCCGTCAAAGACATTAAAAGTAGTGAAGTCACTACTTCAATCTTGGAAGGAGATTGGAGTGAAACAGAAAATGAATATCAGATTCTAGTGTATTACAGACCGTTTGGAGCGAGGTATGATCAATTGATAGGTTTTCAGACGGCACGGTTTTAGGGGGTACCTTTGTATGCAATATGTAAAAGTCCTTAGCTTATGATAAAGTCGGACTCCTCTGGAGTCCTTGGGCCCTTCACTTTACCTTATAATATAATCAGACTCCGCTGGAGTCACACTATCAAAGTCAACCTGCAATATGAGTTTGACCACAGCGTGGTCAGAATTTATTATAAAGTAGTACAAACTTTATAAATGACTCCAGAGGAGTCAGACTTTATTGCCCCTCCTCTTCCAAACCCTCCCAGAAATCAAACAAATATTCATCTTTAAAATCAATTTCGTAATCCTTGAGCATTTGAAGATACTCTTCCTTAAACTTAATTTTTTTTGAATGATGGGATTCTTGATTTAAGATATATTTTATGATTGGATCCTTATCCCTATAACCTTCAGAAAACAATCCGTAACCCTTCTGCCATTCAAATTTAAAAGGGCAGAAGTTGTGATCCTTAATAAATTGGTTGGACGATTTTTTTATTTCTCGCACTAAGTCTTCAATCAATTCTTTGCCTTTATAATCAAAGAAAATGTGCACATGGTCAGTATATCCACCGACGATGTATGCGTAATTGCCTCTGGCGTTTATGGCTTCAAAAAGATAGCCAAATAGTTTACCTCGCCAGTCACTATGCAGTAATGCTTGCCTATATTTTACCGCAAAAACGAGATGCAAGTAAACTTTTTTATACGTATTGGCCATTTATTAGATATTTAAAGGCGCCTAAATTAAGACAACCTGGAAACAAAACTCGCAACTAAATGACTCCAAAGGCTTGATTTATACTGCGTTCCGTCTTAGCTCCCCTCTGAAAGTCCGACTCCTTCGGAGTCGCGAACTACCTTCTCCACATTATAATATAGTTGGACTCCTCTGGAGTCACGATGAGCTCGTTGCCAAAGCAATTTGGGTTTGATCATGATCAGACTTTAGCCTCATATTTCGCGATCCCCGCGGCTTTGATTATCTTTGCGCTATAATTTTATCAACAACTAACAATTATGGGAAGAGGTGACAAAAGAACCAGAAAAGGCAAAATTACGATTGGCTCATATGGCAAAAGCCGACCACGTAAGGTTGCCGTATCCGCTGTAGCAGCTGTCAAGGCGGCACCGGTGGCGAAAGCTGTAAGTGCAGTATCTAAGACTGCTCCTAAGGCTACTGGCGCAAAAACTGACAAAAAGAAAAAAGCTTAATATCATATTTTAGCTTTTCATGGTTATGAGGCCATTCTGCAAAGAATGGCCTTTTATGAAGCAGGTCGAAGTCGGCATATCATAGAGTCGTGACCTACCGCGTTTATGTTTAAAGCATTAGCTTGACAAGGTTAGCCCATTCTTCGTCTAACGACTCAGCGGGGATTGTAACTCCTGCTTTTCGATACCAATAGCCTGCATTCCAATCATCGCCATCCACGCGATGAAGATACGAGTGGACATGCGCTGCTTTCTGATCTTTTAATTCCTCCACAATTCCATGCGCCTGGTGCCATTCACCCGGAGAAGGTCCTTATTTCGAGCGCACCGTCCGACTGTTACACCTAAAAGTTTCATTTAAACGAAACTTTTATTATCTTTGCCTTATTGAATAATTTAATGAATGGTCAAACATTTTGAAATTATATTTTTAGACGAAGCATTTGAATTTTTAAGTGGTTTGGACCGAAAACATTACGAAAAGATACTTTACAACATTCGTAAATCTCAAGTTGACCATGACCCCGAACTTTTTAAAAAACTCACAGATGACATTTGGGAATTTAGAACACTATATCAAGGACTGCAATATCGACTGCTTGCCTTTTGGGACAAGACTTCGATAGCAGATACTTTGGTTGTTTCGACACACGGGTTTATTAAAAAAAGAAGTAAAGTTCCAGACAATGAACTTCAAAAAGCGGTTAACCTTAGAGTAAAATATTACCGGCGGACAGGTTTAGGAGATAAAAAAATTACAAACTAGAAAAAATGAAAACATATACTTTAGACCAAGTCCAAGACAAACTAATTGGTAAAATTGGGACACCTGAACGAAACATATTTGAATATGAACTTCAAATGGACTTAATTGGTAAAGCCATTAAACAAACACGACAAGAAAGGCACTTGACACAGCAAGAACTTGGGAAACTAATAGGTGTTCAAAAGGCTCAAATTTCACGACTTGAAAACAATGCAAGTAATGTAACAATGGACACGTTGATAAAGGTTTTTTCTGCATTGAAAGCAAAAATCAAACTCCAAGTAGAACTACCAAACCAAAACATTAGCATTGGACAATAATCCGACGCTTATTGTATGCCTGAAAAGGTTTAATGCTTATGTGAACTGCCATGTTTACTCCTAAATCATTTGTTTGACGAGTATAGTCCATTCTTCGTCTAAGGACACTACAGGAATTGGCACTCCTGCTTTGCGATACCAATAGCCTGCATTCCAATCATCACCCTCCACACGATGAAGATACGCGTGGACATGCGCTGCTTTCTGATCTTTTAATTCCTCCACAAGTCCATGCGCCTGGTGCCAATCACCCCGATATGCATACCAGAGAGCAAGCAGATAAGGCCGGACTTGATTGGTCGGTGGAGTTTCAGATTTAAGGCTATTGATAAATTCTAGATGGGTAATCATTGGGTTGGCTCCAATTTGAGTTTATCCAATACATCTGCATGGAGTCTGATCTGTCGGCTGGTATTTAGTTTACCCAAGTAATGCAGCATTAAATCTATTTTTTGGTTTTCCAGGGATTTAGGGAGTTGTACTTTGAAGTGACCAGATGCGTCGGAAGTATCTTTAGCCATCCCATTATTGATATCAATGATCACTCCAGATGCAGGCCTTTCATCATCATAATGCACGATTTGACCCATCCAAATACTGGTAGAATCTATGTAGGTTGAAGCTGTATTTTGAATAGTATCCTCGGCTGGACTTTTGCTGAAGATCAAGTAACTGACTATCAGCCCTATAGGGATTAATAAAGCATAGACCCAACCGTATCTTTTCGATTTAACAGGTGGCTGCAAAGGTACAGATCCTGGCTTTTTTAGCTTTCCATTAGCCAAAGCATCCGCCTCGGTGGGTACGGCATAACCTTCATTGGCGATGGCGTAGATCTCCATTGGTTCCTCTACATTTTTAAATGGAAAGGATCCCACCAAAGCAATTTTAAACTCAGGATGATTCTTAATCTTGTTATAAATTTCTTTGGAAAACAAAATAGCTCCTGCTACGCCAAGGGTCTCGATTCGAGAAGCAATGTTGATCCCATCCCCATGGACTTTACCGCTTTCTTCGACCAGAATATCCGCAATATGAATTCCTACCCGGATATTTACTTTGTTGGGCTCTTGTTGCAGCTCTTTTTGGATGGCCATGGCACATTTGATAACTTCATATGCACTGGGCAATACGCTCATACTGCCATCTCCCATATCATTTTTTACTTCGCCGCCAAATCGTTTTACACAAGTATCCACCGTATACTGGTGCTTTTTTTGCATCAGAATGGCCTTGAGTTCATCCTTCTGCATGACCGCCGTATATCCTACCATATCGGTGAATAGTATAGCTGCCAGCTTCCGGGTATATTGATCAAGTTCCATAGTTTACGAACTGTATATCGGTCAATAAAATTACAGTATTGACCTCAATATAGATAATCAAGCGCTGTCATGCCGACGAGTGAATCCAAAATATGTTAAAAAAGTAGATTTTCAAACAATTTTGGAACGTTCAGTACCACTTTTTGGCTTTAATTTACACATTCAAATACTCTAATGAAAATCAAGTACTTTTTTTTATTCTGCCTATTCATATGCATTGGTATACAATCTACAGCGCAGGCTCCAGTGACTCTCAAAGGTAAAGTCGTAGAGTTATTGACGGATAAAACTAAACCCGTACCTGGTGTAGTCGTCAGTGTAAGCGGCGAAAGTTATGATGTCACCGGTCCGGATGGCAGTTTTAAATTATTTGCTCCGGAAGGTCTGGATTTCGTGACGATCACCGTGAAAGGATCGCAAAGCAACATGCTCGCCCCATTTGAAGGTAAGGTAAATCTGCCTCCGATGTACCAGCCCATCGAGATCAGACTGTGCAATGAAAACAATAAAAAGCTGATCTCTAAAGTCAATGAGCTCAATACCCGCATCAAGACCCTGCAAAAAAACAATAAGCTAAGCGCCCGTCAAGTCGAGCTTTTGCATAAGACGATGGTCGATACTATAGAACACTATCAAATCATGGTGGATAACCTGGCCACTAAACTTGGCTCTGCAGAGAAAGAAAATAACGTGCTACAGGCTCGTATCATTGAACTTGAAAAAAAGAATGCTGCGTTGGAAGAAAAACTTTTTTTGGTATTAGGCGAAAAGTATACTGAACAACAAAAACAGTATAGCTCCATTACTGCACTGCTCAATGTCTATATCTCCAGAATTAAAGATCTGCATCGCGCTATCCCTGGAGATGCCATGGCCTGTGTAGAAGCTGCCCCTCAAGCTTGTAGTAGATTTTACAATACTGTGGAGCAATACAATAAGGCTAGAAATGTCATCAATGAAAACAAGGATTTGCATGTAAAAGCCGTAGAACATTATTGGACCAATCCGGAAGTAGCCTTAGCATTAGATCAAACATATACTTACATATTAAAATCCATCCACGAACCGTTACTCTTTGAGAAAATGAATAATGTAATCATTGATCCTATAAAATCAAATGCACTAAATAAATCTAAGAAAAAACCTACATTGGAAAAGATCTCAGTCGAAGGGACAGCTCTCGCAGAGGAATTGAAACCTATGATCGAACAATTGGACACTTTAAAATCAAAACTATATCATCTACTCTCAAACTCAATACAGTAATGAAAAAAATAATTTTATACACCCTATGGTTTGTTTCGATAGCTGCTTTGTTTACGCTGTTTCAGCGGTGTAATCCGGCATGTGAGCCTTTATTAGGCTTAGAGGTGTTTCCAGCTGTAGGCGCCAGTGGCACTGAAGTCCTTATTCGAGCGAGCCCTATAGAATCGCTGATCGATCAGGAGCTTGACATCTCATTTAACGGCAAACCGGTAGTCGCCAGAAAATTTCATCCAAATTTGGGGCTAGTAGTCACTATTCCTGAAGGAGTCGAAGGCCAGACCGATCTATTGATAGCCAATCCGGATTGCGAAGAGCGATTAGACTTTAATGTGGTGTCGGAATCTTTTTTTGAAAAAAACAAAGGGTTTATTCCCCCCAGTGTGCCTCAACTATTTATACCCATCAATCCTCTTCCGCCATTCCCGCCTTCCCTCGAAAATGCCTGGTTGCATCCGATCAAAACGGATTACTGCATCTGGTTTAAATTTTTAAAAGATCCAAAAGGGAAATGTACTACCTCACTAGATCCCACCCAAAGTTTTGAGCAATCGACCTGTAATGGTGCTAATACGACATTGTTGTATAATAAAAATCCTATTTTCGGAGTGTTGGATAAAGATAAGAACCTCGTGCATTTCTGGATAGATAGAACCAAATCTGTAGGTGGCAATCTCGGCACTGAAGAATTTATAGGTACATTCCTCAATCCAAATGATACGCCCTATAAATCTTGGGTACAATTGGAGTGTACCCCATCCGGACCAGGATGGAAAAAAGAACGCAACAATATGATCCTCGCGACCTCTCAGACTACCCATAGACAATTGGTCATCTACCAACAAGCCTTCAATGATCCAAATTTTGCAGTGGATTGTAAATAAGATTGTATGAAGAATATCAGCAGACTCCTAAATATCATAATCGTCCTTGTCATAGGCTCGACTGTATTAATCGGGCAAGAAAGCTCGGATCCTAAAAATAAAAAAGAAGATGATCCTGACATTTCATTTGGTAATGTTTCGCCGGTGATCTTATCCAGTGGTGGAATAGAAGCCAGTACGACCCACTCCTTGGCCTCCTATTGGGTCACTTCAAAATTTGGAAACCGTACGATCGATCGGTACAGGATCAGCCGATTGGAAAGCAACCTCAACATACAGTATGGGCTCAGTCAAAATAAACGGTGGGATCTGGGGGCTCAAGTAAAATATGGCCGGATCAGAATAGATGAAAATTCCAGAAGTTCTCCTTTTAAAGTGTTTTCAGGTCCAGATGCCAGTGGAAGTGCCTATCAAGGAGTCACTGCGGTAGGCCTCAGAGCTCGAGTTACCCCTTTTGCAAGTAATCAAGACTTTACTGTACAAGTGTCCGTATTTGTACCTATAGCTCCCGATGAAACCACTCGGGCTGCACTCAGTGCTGATCGGGTACAGACAGATGTCACAGGCACTTATTTTAAAGCATTAAATAATAATAATGACTTATTTGTCTATGTCCAAGGCCGATATAATTTGCAGCTCGCCAATCAGGAAAATAAAAGAACTACTCATTTTCCAGGCGTTGGGGTGCTGTTAGTGAAAGGAGTGTTTGATCGAAAATTGTTTTTTTTCCCGGGTCTTAGTTATACAGGAGCTTATCAACAAAACTATACCGGAGGCAGACTCAGCAAACAAGCCGATTTTTTAATGGCTTCAATAGGAGCGCAGATCCAGCCTATAGCTTTGCTCAGTATCTTTATCAATGCACAGCGACCTTTGATTTACAATTCAGGAGTGAGCATCTACTCTGATCTGGTGAAAAATAGTTATTCGGATTGGGCTTTGGGCTTGAGGGTAGTGCTATAATTGGTTGGTTCGAAATCGAGGATTTTTTTCCCGCAGCTAGCGAAGGGATTTTTTCCTGCAGCGGAGTAAAACGAAGCGGATGGCGCAGATTTTCGCAGATAATTTTTTCCCACAGGTAGCACAGATGAACGCTGAATATAAGTTCAGAATTAATGCCCTCTAGATCTCGCAGAAGCACGTTGAAAAAATGATTCTGAATACCTTATTTGTTAACGGTCATTAGTACAACAAAATAATAGAATCGAAAAATGGCACCAAAAAAGGAAAAACAAATTATTTCTCCAGACAAATTAATGCTGTACGACAAGCTTATTTCTGCAAATTCTGCAATTGAACGAAAAGGGGCTACTCTTCCATACACTTCAGTAAATGGCAATATGTTCACTTTCCTTTCGGGAGACGGAGATCTAAACATCAGATTACCTGACATTGAACGAGAAAAATTTATAAAGAAATTTAAGACATGCCTCTCCGTTCAACACGGAGTAACAATGAAAGAATATGTGGTTGTTCCAGAATCTTTATTTAAGAGAATAAGCGTGATACAAACTTATGTCGACCTGAGTTTTTTATGCCCTATCGTTAAAACCAAAAGTTTCAAAGAAAAAATCACAGTAAACGAACTGCACTTATTGATGAACAAGTAGGATCTGCTACCAAATCAACTATACCTTTCATTTCAATCCCCGGCACATCTGCAGCCGACCGTAGCATTCCGCTCAAAACCTTGATCCACCTTTAACAACATTTGCCGCCAGGTCAATGGTCTGGGTCCACCTTGCACGTACCACCAACTGGCGGTTGGTTTGTAATAGGATCCACCTTTGAGTATGATGTATTCATACGAACCACTGCGGTATTGATCCGCCGTCATTTGCCAAACTGAACCTACCAGATCAGTTAAACCATAAGGATTGTGGCCTTTTGGATATTTTCCTATTGGATCCAAGATCCCATTACCAGGATTGGCCAGGCTCGAATCAAAAGTCTCATATTGGATATGGGTGAGCGTTTCTGTCACGACCTCAGCATATATAGTGTCAATACCGGCATTCTGTCCCCATGGCCAGGTCCACTGCGCAGCAGTCTGGGCGGCATATTGCCACTCAACCTCGGTGGGTAACCGTTTTCCGGCCCAGGCACAGTAGGTCTGAGCATCTTCATAACTGATATATACCACTGGATGATTCAACAACTCTGCAGGAATGTGCCCATTCACCCAGTGTTTCAAATAATTCATTTTTTGGCTGGGGATATAGTTTGATTGTTTGATAAATTGATGAAATGCTCGATTCGTGACGGGATGTCGATCCATATACATAGATTTCATAGCGTATGTTTTATTTAATCCTACTTGCGGATACGGGATGAAGTCATCGCCTTGCGTGGTTGTCCAGGTAAATGTATTTGAAGGGATAAAGACCATATCTGACCTCGGTCCTCGTAGCCGGCTTAATGCTACGGCTGAAATTTTATGAGGTGTCGACGCATCATAAGCAATAATGCGCTCATCGATCAACTCTTTACCCTCAAAAAGCTGGATGACAAATTTGTCATCGTGCTTAGGGAATAACTGATGCAGCTTTAGAGTTTGAAGATGGATGGTAGTTTTATAGGGTTGGTGTTGGTAGCTTGGGGCGCCGGGCCATATGAGGATATGGGATCCGGTGCTAGCTGCTACAGTGAGACCATCTTCCTCTATTGTAGAGACTTCCAATAGCTCATCAAATCTTGCAATAACTCCTACTGATCCTTCATTATTGGTGCCTTGATATTCCTTTGCATATGGATCTAATTTGACAGAAAGTATGTTTTGGGACTCCTTCACATCCAATAATATCTCTTCATGATGCCATAGATCGATCCAATGGCCTAAGGTGGGCGCCTTCACCGAACATATTTTATCTTCAAACCCACTTGGATGAAGATTGTACACCGTAAAGATATCTTTTCGGTGGGCTGGCCAATGATTAATATATATACTGTCTCGTAAACTTGGGTAGAGCGGAGTCCAGTCTGTGCTATTGAATGTGAGAGAATGTTCACGCAATATGCGAAGGATCTGCCCGAGATATAGATACTGATCATCCAATTTTTCAGGGTTGCCCGGATGAAAAACATTAAATTCTATACCATGACCATTGAATAAGGCCGTGTGCATTTCTCTTCTTATAGGTTCTTTATACACTTCTGCTACCCGAAAGATGCTAAAATCCGGTTGTATGAGTTTGTTGAGATTGAGCAAAGGCGGATAGTACAATGCATTGTGCACTCGGCCTGAAATTATTGTTTCCATATCCTTTGGCACGGCCATTCCTTCGCTGTACATGATTACTCCGGATTTGACTTTGTCCACAGTCGCTTGCAACTCGGTACTGCTGGCACCGCGGGTGTCGAGGATCACCCCATCGGCATCCAATGTTTTCACCAGCTCGGCCATGCCATTCAAATGATTTTCCTTCCTGGTACTTTCATCCCAAGGGTTATAACTAATGAATATTTTGACACCTTGATCATGCGCTTGATCTATCATTGATCGCACGCCTATCAAACTGCCGGGCATATCTCTATACATATCCCATTGATTGCGTTGATCCAGACCTAAGGCAGGCCAAGTGGGCCAGATCCCTATGATATCATCTCCACCGTATAGTATTTTCGATTTTTTGATAAAATCCTGCAAGACATATTTTCCTTTTTTGCGATCATATAATCGATCATCCCAGCCCATGATGAGGTGTATCATCTTGGCCTGCTTGATCCATTGTAGATCAGGCCTATGATACATTGCATCATCAAACACCCCTAAATCATACAATTTATACTGTTGAAAACATTTTCGTAGACCATTTTGCCACGGCCCTGAGAAGGTATCGATATAATAATCATAGACGACCGAGCCTCCGGGATATACTATCGTTTCGAATCTTTTGCGCGTGGCCTTGTCCCATGATTTTCGTTTAGTCAATGCATATACCCCTACCGAATCATTTATAATAGTACTGGTATAACCCAGATTCCAAGAATTATCAGGCAGAATAACATTAATAGGAGCTCGATCGGGTAGAAAAAGATGGGCTCTTGAAAGTGGATGGTCCCCATAGCCGGTAATGTAGACATGATCAGAATGTATACCAAAGGGAAGAATGTTTTTGAGGATCACCGTATCGGAAGAACCATTTTCCAGTTTAAGCTCCAAGCCAGTAGCTGAGGATTTATAATCGATTTTTATTGTTGCAACTGATTCATTGGACAATCTATATTTTGCGTTTTCTTCATATGACATTAATGGAAGCGGAGATTTTAACGGTGTGTGATTGCCTTTGATATCAATAGCAACGATGTCTAATGTTTTAGTCAGTTTTAAAGTCTGGGCCAGAGTTAACTCCATGCCCACGATAAAATATAAAAAACAAATAATGGACGACTTCATCCGCTGTTCCATGTGGTTAGGTTTTGGATTTAAAAGAGTTCGAATTATTGTGCATCATAAACCTAAAATAATAAACTATTTTAAACCATACTGTTCAAAACATCATCTTGAAACAACAACTCTGATCAAGTCCATGCTTTTGATAATACACGTAACCAATTTCCATTAAAAATCTTTTCTACATGTTCCTCAGTATAACCGCGTCGGGTTAGTAATTCAGTATATTTTACCAAGTCTGCGATAGTATCCAGATCATAAGGAGCCTGTTCAGTACCAAAGAGTCCGTCCAAGTCTGTTCCAAAAGCGATATGGTTACAATTTCCAGCCAATTGACAGATATGATCAAAATGATCAATGAGTTTCTCCAGATTGATTCCTAAAAGTTGAGCTGAAGTACCTTTTTTATAATCAGGGTACAACATCCAATTATCGAGTGCCCCACCGATCACTGCACCGCGGGCTATGAGTATTTTTATTTGTTCATCTGAAAATTGGCGTTCGCCCGGTATGATTGCGCGACAGTTTTGATGGCTAGCCCAGACTACTCCTTTATATAAGTCCATGGCTTCAAAAAAACCTTTGTCGGTCAGATGAGTGGCATCCAGGATGATCTTTAATCGATCCATTTCTTGCAACAACTCTCTACCCAACGGTGTAAGACCTCCACCATCAGAGTGAGTACCTGGAGCATATCGACCCGGGCCAAAATGAGCCGGACCTATAGCTCTTAGTCCCTGTGCATAATATTTTTCCAGATAATGCAAATCAATAATAGAGTCTGCGCCTTCTAAGCTGAGTATGTAACCGATAGGCTTTAGATTATTGGGAATCGTCAGATTGTTCCAAAGCGATAAATGATGCTGCAATTGCTGCCAGGATGTAATCTGAATCATCTTTCCGCATTCCTCCATCACTTGATACCACGCGAGTTGACTCTGCCCATATGCATATGCTTGTTCTGGAGAATGCCAACCCGGTAAATGAATAGAAGACAGTGAATGGCCTGTCTCCGAAAATCTGGATATGATCGTAGCCACCACCAATGCAATATTTCCTTTTTGCAACTCCGGCAATGATACGGTACCATTGCTCCGATCCGGAGTGTCTTTCCAATCTAATAGTCTTTCTCGCATACGGATCGCATGTACAGGTTTGGTAAGATCCCTGTTTAATGCAATCGCATTGGTAGCCAAGTCTAGGTGAGCATCAATGATGAACATAAGTAATATGTGTGATTGTATTGGTATATTAAATTTATCGATTAGGTTGTCCTCGTTTTTTGTTTCAGCCTTTGCTCCACCAGGTTCAATGGATATTTTTTCACCAACCGGCGAATGTCATAAGAGAATTCATTAAAAACTTTGTCCCATTCGTCAGCTTCTTCATTGGTATACTCATAAAACCCTTGACCATTGGTGATGCCATTGCCACCTTTTTTAGCTATGACTTCTACGAATTTGGGAGTTTCAGTAGCGTTGGAAAGCGTGGGGAATAGATCTTGCATCACATGATAATATGCTTGTAGCCCGGTAAGGTCCATATACCGAAACATGCCACAAAATGCCATCCATCGCCCAGCATCACTTCTGCAGGTCCGATCTATGTCCTCGATCGTAGCGTAGCCGTTTTCCACCAAATTAAAACCTTCCCGATACATGGCATACATCAGTCTATTGGTGATAAATCCGCGAATATCTTTTCTAACCAAAGTAGGCTCCTTATCCCATTGGGTGCCCATATGGTATAAAGATTCAGCAACCGCCAAATCAGTATGCGGCCCGCAAATAATTTCAAGAAAGGCATTTGTAAATGCAGGTTCGGCCCAATGTAAGCCAAGAAAACGTTTAGGGTGAGTCAGTGATTCCTGTAAAACAGTGATCGGGATTGCTGATGTATTGGTGCTGATGATGGCATCATGGGCTACAATAGATTCGACCAACTTAAAAATATTTTTTTTGACTTCTAGATTCTCAATAACATTTTCAGAAATTAAAAAACAATTTTTCAAATCATTATAATCTGTTGTATATAAAACATTAGCATGTAATTTTTCTACATCCTTATTATGGATACCTTGCTCCAATGCGGTGGTCAGGGCTAACAATACTTGTCGAGGTCCTTGCTCAAGGTCTCTTGGCATAGGAGCAACTGCAATTACTCTATATCCATATATCAACATAGCAGATACAATACTGCTACCCATCAAGCCTAACCCAATTACACCTACTTCTTTTAACTCATTTTTCATATCTATTTATTTTTTACTTTGGAGTGCATCTTAGGATAGATGATTTCCAATAGGTATTGTCCTTGCCAGCATCATTGGTTCCTCATCGCCCATTCCCGACCGGGATGATCTGCGATAAATGTTTCTATATTGCCATGATCTTGCAATGTGACATATACCCGTCGCCCATCTGAGCCTCCAAAGGCGACATTACTAGGTTTTTTACCCGCCAAAACTATTTCCTTGACGATTTTTCCTGAAGGAGATATTTTCACCACGGTGCCTTTGCCATGACGCGTGATGTACAAGTCGCCTTTAATATCACATCTCATACCATCCATGCCAAAATCCTGAAATTCAATGACTAACCGTTTATTGCTGATGGTGCCACTATCTGAAAGGTCGTAAGCCCATACTTTACGTTGAACGGATTCATTTACATACAGCGTTTTTTCATCGGGGCTGACCTCAATGCCATTGGTAGTTCCCATGTTTTTTTCTAATAAACTGACCTCACCCGTAGTATCGATGCGCCAGATATTGCCAGTCCCGTCTTTCCAATTGGGATCACTGGCATAGATTCGATCCTCACTGTCTATGGCAATATCATTGGGCTGATTCATAGACGAATCGTGAGCAAATACACTTAGCTGCTTGTCCGTCATACTGACTTTTAAAATATTGTGATTGGTATAATCAGCTATCAACATAGCTCCTTTACGGTCAAATCGAATGCCATTGCCGATGCTACCATTCGGCAATACTATAAATATACTTGCCACTCCATCAGGAGTAACTTTTCCAATCGTGCCTTGTCGTTCAAAATTTACAGCGTATAAATTTCCGTCGGCATCTACAGCCGGGCCTTCTGCTCCTGATGTAAAACTTTGGTGTGGGGTGAACATCTTTGGCTCCCATAAAGCTTGAGGCTCCGAGGATTGATTGCAGGAAAAAATAGTCAGCATAACTAGAGAAAAAGAGTAAGAATAAATATAGTTCATAATTAATTTTTATTCGATGGATGACAATCTAATGTATTCATTGATGCAAAAAGATAATAGTTTTTTTGAATACATAAGCGCCCTTAAATTTTTAAAAATATGTTTTTTTTATACAAGGCATACAAAAAAAGCCAAACCAGCACGAGTGCCCCAAGGCTTTCCCAAACTGGATGCCACTGAGCAGCAGCATGCATATAGAGTCCTTGAAAAAGTAGTCTTGAAGAATATGTAAAATCAAAAAATCGACTTACGAGGTAAATTGTAATACTATTCATACCGATGACCATAAAGACAAAAGTCCATTTTGTATACTTTAATATGTCAACCATATAATAAAATAAGGCCAGCAATAAAAAAGACAAGCCGCCAGTCAATAATATAAAAGAACTGCTCCATAGTCGTTTATTAATCGGAAAATGAAGATTCCACAAAAGTGCTAGGCACAAACAAACCATTCCGAACATTATCAAATTCCTAAGTATCTGGTAGGCTGAGCGGGCCTGATCTTTTAAAAGGTCTCCAGCCAGACTACCCAATAGTGTCAAACACATGGCCGGAAGTTGTGTCAAAATGCCATTTTCATCAAAAGTCTTCTGGATCAACCGTCCGGGCAGAATCATGCGATCCAGCCAACCATGCAGATTACCTTCAAAAGAAAGATCTCCTGCGCCAAAGCCAGGTACAGGTACCATAAACATTAGAGCATAATACGTTAATAATATTCCCATGATGCAAATCGCTCTGCTTTTAGCGCTAAAATTAATATACAGCACTGTGGTAATAAATCCAGCGATGCCAATACGTTGCAGCACCCCACCCAATCGAATCTCAGCCCAATCAAAAAATGGAAAAGGTAGATTCTTTTCCAATACGCCCAGAGCGAATAAGATCAACATTCTTTTCCATGCCTTTCTATAACAGATCGATTTTGACATACCCATTGCTCGAGCCTTGCTCAATGAAAAAGGGATAGATACCCCAGCTATGAACAGGAAAAGCGGGAAAATAAAATCATAAAAGGTAAAGCCATGCCAAGTTGTATGCTCAAATTGGAGGGCAACAGCATCTACCCACGGCATATTCGTTTTGCCGTGTAATAAATAAATGAAAGCTCCTAAGCCGGATATCATAAGCATATCAAACCCCCGGAGTGCGTCGATACAGAGTAGTCTATTTGAAGAATTAACGTTTGAATCTGAATTCATACTTGACTAAAAGGTTGAGTACGCTTTATCCATAGATTATCTTTTTTTTAATCATCCATGTTTATAAAAAATCATTCTTCGATCAAGTACCAAGCATACGTATCCGGCATTAAGGTGATTGACCAAGTCACATTAAATTGTCTATCCATTTTATACTTTTTCCTTTTTCCAAATTCGTCTGTCACCGTAGCTGATTTCACTAACCCGGTGTAATACAATGGCAATTGAATCGTTCTGGTGATTTTTTCGGGCGTTGGATTGAACAACATGACAAGACCTTTTTGGGGAAGGAATGGATTGACATGAAGCCACCCATCCCAGTCCCGTCCATCTGCGCGACGCAAATGGATCATGTCAGCATTGAGAATATCCCGATATTTTTTATACCAGTCAATCGTGTTCGTTACGACTTTCTGAGTCGAGTCGGTATCATATAACCTGGGACCGCGATAGCAGGCTTGCACCCCTGCACCATAATATTGCATCATAAGCTGTTGGTAATCTTTTAGGTGTTCACTCAAAGGTTCGAGCACTGCAGAGGCATCGCCGCCTTGATACTTAGTGAGTGGGACAAATCCCCAACTCATCGATCCGGTTTTTTCTATAGTGCCATCATGAATATTTTGGCGATTCAGGATTTTTTGTTGATCCCGTGGCAAGGAAAAATTTACTTCTCGATAGCCAATACCAATCTTGTGCGTGCCATCTAGAAAATACCAGTCCGGAGCATTGATGTATACTCCACGCGCATTGAGCCACCGATAAAGTTCTTTTTGGATCTCCATTTGTCGCCATTGAGAGTCGTCAAGGCCTAGGTGACCCGGATGTGTAGTAGAAGCGCATACATCACCGGGATAAGGTCCATCATTTTCCCAAATATCAAATTTTGTTTGTTCAAAAAAATATTTGATTTTGTCCCGATACTGCAGTCCCCATTTGCTGCCAAAACATGGTGCATGGCCAAAAAAAGCGCCTCCCGGTTTGCCGGTTTGAGCATCGATGACATCATCTTCATCACTGATCCTTCGACTACTAAATAAGGAGTATCCTCCGAGCAAGATCCCTTTGGAATGGGCATATCCAGCAAGATCTTTCCATCGTAAAATATTCTCGGCAGAAGTGTCTTCCATTTTTAAATGACTGCCAAAACTCAAAATCACTGCTTCATACCCAGTGGCAAAACATTGATCTATACTGTGTCGGACTTCAGCATCATTTTTGCTGACCAGATGCATAAAAATAGGATTCTGCGTAGTCCAGGGTGCAACAGTGCGATACATTTTTTTAATCATCATACCACGACGCTGGCGATCGTAACTGTCCATAAGCAATTCGTGCGTGCGAACAGATTTAAATGATTCGCCAGGCTTCAATAGAATACCTGGTGCTTTCTCTGGGTAGACTTCCAATAGGCAAGGAGTCTGAAAATTGTAATTGACTTGAGAAGTGTACGTAGAATCAACTTTCCAATGTGTAGTTTGATCACTGATATCATAGCGCATCGCATTATTAAAAGCGTAATTAGTCTCTACATAGATACCATGTTGTTTTTTCATTTCTTCAGGCTTACCTACTACTGCACTTTCTTCTTCTACTAAGCCAAGGACTTCATTCACTACGCGATCTATTTTAAAAGTTCGATTGCTGTTGTTTTTGATAGACAACCATTTTACAATTAAAGGGATTCCATTATACAGTTCATAATGGACCTTCACGAGCAACCCCTTCAAATAAGGTAAAGAAGATGTAAATCCTAGTGTCAATTCCATTCCAGAGGCTGGAGTGAACTTCGGAGCCCAGGTAGTCGGACGCCATGGTAAATATGGAGTCAATGGTTTAATCTCATGATGGTCCAGGACAAAATCACTCTCCTGGATTAACATTTTGTCTAGCCAGGTAGGTAAAAGATAGGCTTGCTCTGACTGGCCATGCAGCCCGCCTACATTATATTCATGGCCATCGATCGTAATTTTTGCTTCCGGCTTTACTGACCTGATCAATTGTTGCCCAGTCATTAGATTTGTATAATCAAAACATGCTGCATTCGGGGTGATCCTGATAGATCGACGCAACAAGCCATTTTGCAAGATGAAGTCCTTGCCAACTAGTGAAATATCTGCCTTTTCTATAAAGGATTCGATCAACCAATCTTTTTTAATGCCAGGCGCATAGGATTGACTCAACAAAGTCGTAATACCACATAAAAAACAAATAAAGATCAGGCACTTCACATGGCATTTAAATTTAGTATAACGATGTAGTTCCATATCTCAGATAAGTAAAACTAACTTTAATTTTTTAAAAATACACCAATGTTACCATCTCAATAAGATTACATAACTTACCTTAGCGTTTTCAACAAATCGGAATAAAATTTAATATTGTATATTATGCTTAATCGACTTTTGTCATTGCTAATATTTTGCTCCATTAGCCTATTTATACGAGCTCAATCTATTGATTTACTTATAAAAAATGGCACCGTTATAGACCCTAAAAATAATGTCGATGCCATCATGGATATTGCTGTTCGGGATGGTAAAATCGTAGAAGTAAGCAAGTCGATCAATAAACCTTCTAAAAAGACCATAGATGCTACCGGACTTTACGTGACACCGGGACTCATCGATATTCACGGACATCATTTTTTTGGAACCAAATCCAATGCATACCTCAGCAACAGTTATACTGCTTTACCTCCGGACGGATTTACATTGCGAGCTGGAGTCACGGCGGTAGTCGATGCAGGTGGTGCTGGCTGGCGCAATTATGAGGAGTTTAAATCGCAGGCTATCACAAACTCAAAAACAAAAGTTTATTCGTTTTTAAATATTGTAGGTTCAGGCATGAGTGGGGGTGCTTATGAACAAAATCTAGCCGACATGGATGCTAAACTTACCGCGATGGTCGCTAAAGCAAATAAGGATCGTATCGTCGGGGTCAAACTAGCTCATTATGGATCAAGAGATTGGACCCCTGCACTCCGAGCTGCTGAAGCTGGCCGCCTGGCTGATATCCCGGTGATGATTGACTTTGGAGGTTGTGATCCTCCGCTGTCATTGGATACTTTGTTTCAAATAGTGCTGCGATCCGGCGATATTTTTACGCATTGTTTTGGACATGTGGCCGGTCGCGAACCACTGGTCGTCAACGGAAAAGTACAACCATACGCCTTTAAAGGACAACAAAGAGGCATCATCATGGATGTAGGACATGGTGGCGGAAGTTTTGTTTATGAGCAAGCTATTGCAGCATTGTCTCAAGGATTAAAACCTAACACCATAAGTACAGATCTACATACTGGAAGTATGAATGCGGGTATGAAAGACATGTCGATGGTCATGACCAAACTCTTAAATCTCGGCATGGACTTCAAAGAAATTATTACTGCCAGCACCTGGAAACCGGCTCAGGTGATACACAAAACAGAGCTTGGACATTTATCTGTAGGAGCAGCCGCCGATATTGCTTTGTTAAAAATCGAAAAAGGCAATTATGGCTTTTATGATGTACGGGGTAAACGTATGTCAGGAGATAAAAAAATAGTGTGTGAGCTGACCATACTGGATGGTGCCATCGTATGGGATTTGAATGCACTATCATTTAAGGAATAATCGTAAAGAAAGTGAATATGGAACCTCAACAAGGTACAATTGATCAACAAAAATCTCCTCTACACTTATGATTCGTGTATGGCCGATGATCATTAGTATGGTGCTGACCATAGCGTGTAAAGTATCTCCAGATTTGTATGTACCGGAAGATTTTGAAGTCACCGTAGTAGTAGATAGCATACCAGGTGGAGCCAGGCACATAGCTTTAAATGATAATGGGGATATCTATGTCAAACTCATGGTGCCTGGTCATGGAGCAAATGTAGCTTTACGGGATACCACCGGAGATGGCCGTGCAGACCTCGTTCAGACTTTTGGAAATTATAAAGAGCTGGGTCGATACGGCACCGCTATGAGAATCTATCAAGGATACCTCTATTTTAGTACAGAGCTCACCATCTACAGGAGCAAATTGATCCCAGGTCAGCTATTGCCCGAGCCTATAATCGATACGATCGTCATAGACGACCATGCCCATGGCATGCACGAGCACAATGCCAAGCCTATCACCTTTGATGAATCTGGCCATATCTTTGTGCCCTTCGGTGGACCATCCAATGCCTGCCAGGTTCATAACAGGACACCATTCTCACCGGGTATAGATCCTTGTCCTTTATTAGAAGATCATGCCGGAGTCTGGCGATTTGATGCGCACAAAAAAAATCAAACTCAAAAAGACGGCTACAAGTATGCTACCGGGCTGAGAAGTTTACTCGCCATCGAATGGAATGAACTGGATCATACTTTATATACAGTGATGCATGGCCGAGATGATTTATTAAGACTCTGGCCAAATAAATTCAGTCCGTGGCAAAGTGCATTGTTGCCTTCAGAGGAATTTCTCCGAGTGGATGAAGGCAGTCACTCCGGTTGGCCATATTGTTATTACGATCAGATGCAAGGCAAAAAAGTCCTAGCACCCGAGTATGGTGGTGATGGTAAAATTATAGGCCGATGTGATACTTTTAATAATCCCATCATTGGTTTTCCGGGCCATTGGGCACCTAATGATCTTTATTTTTATCAAGGTGATCAATATCCAGACCGGTATAAAAACGGTGCCTTTATTTCCTTTCATGGGGCTACCAATCGTGCCCCTTATCCTCAGTCTGGATATTTTATAGGTTTCGTGCCATTTCAGGATGGAAAATTCTCAAACGAAGTCGAAGTATTTGCTGACGGTTTCGCACGTGTCGATCCTATCGTAAGTGTCAGTGATGCTGTCTATCGACCGATGGGTATAGCAATGGGACCAGATGGATCTATGTATTTTGCGGAAACAGAAAAAGGCAGAATCTGGCGAGTTCGGTACAAAGGCAACAAAAAGACATTCGGCATGGCGCAAATGGCAAGTATGGAATCCAGAAAACTGGAATCAAATATTCGTACTCCAGACGAAGTCAATGATAACTTAGATAAGGACAAAATAGAAACTGTAGCCGGCGAAAAGGCTTATACGGTCTATTGCGGCGCTTGTCACCAAAAGGATGGCATGGGAGCCTCGGGCAGATTCCCTACTCTAGCTTCCGATTGGGTCTCTGGTGATAAAGTCAGATTGATCAATGCAGTGTTATTAGGTGTAGATGGGGATATCATGGTCAACAATGAAATTTTTAATGGTACCATGCCTAGACATGACTTTTTAAAAGATGAAGATATTGCCAATATTTTGACCTATATTAGAAAGAGTTTTGGCAATCAAGCGGACGGGGTGAAACCAGAAGAGGTTGCGATCGAAAGAGCTAAGATTAAATGATTTCGGATTTGCGATTTCGGATTTCGGGGATTGAATTGAGTGATTTCGGATTTGCAATTTCTGATTTTGGGGACTGGATTGCGGGGATTTCGAATTTGCGATTTCGGATTGCGGGGATGATTTCGGTTGAACGTTTTCCGAAATCCCAAATCCAAAATCCGAAATAATTAAAATAAATCAATATACAAATGAATAACAACAGAAGATCAATATTTAAGAAACTCTCTTTGGGAGTCGCGAGTTTATTCGGCATTCATAAACTCAATGCTAGCCCCGCGTCACCGGACAGCAGTGTAGTCTACGATCAAAATATTCCTTTATTTTCCGGCAATAGAGTGCATGGCTCATTGGTATTTATAGCTGGCAAAGGCGCACATTTCGACGGTGATATCAAAGCTCATACTGCACATGTGTTGGATGAATTAAAAAAAGAATTGGAAAAGGCTGGATCCAATATGAATCAAGTACTTAAAGCCAATGTGTATCTCAATGATCTCAAAGATTATAAAGCTATGAATGAGGTATTCCTGGGCAAGTTTGGTGAATTGCCTCCTGTGCGGACTACGATCGCAGCTGCAGGTGGTATACCCGGGGATTCACTAGTAGAAATAGATTGTATCGCATATATCAAATAAGACTATGACTAAAAGAAGAGACCTCATCAAAGGAGCCATTGGATTGCCTTTTATCGGCACATTGATACCAGTGCAGTCCAAAGCGTCCGGAGTAGATACTTTAGGTGATTTCGAACGAGATTATTTTAAAGAATTAGGTTTACGCACGTTTATCAATGCTGCTGGCACCTATACAGCACTGACTGCTTCATTGCCACATCCTGAAGTGATCAAGGCAATTAATTACTCGGCACTTCAGTTTGTAAAACTTGAAGACCTGCAAGACAAAGTAGGTGAACGGCTGGCGGAGTTGCTGCAATGTGAAGGCGCCATGGTGACCTCAGGTGCAGCATCTGCTATTACTTTAGGTACGGCTGCTGTATTGACCGGTGGGGACAATGCAAAGTGCGAGCAAATACCTACTGATATGACAGGCTTAAAAACAGAAGTCATTATGCAAAAGTCACATCGGGTCGGTTATGATCATGCTATACGTAATTGTGGTGTGAAAATCATCGAAGTGGAGACTGCTAATGAACTTGAAGCCGCTATCAATGATAAGACTGCCATGTTGTGGTTTCTAAATTCCAACAATTTTATAGGCAAGATCAAAGACGAAGAGTTTGTAGCTATAGCAAAGCGGCGTGGTATACCAACTATGATTGATTGTGCAGCAGATGTGCCGCCAGTCGATATGTTGTGGCGACATACGAAGATGGGCTTTGATTTGGTTTGTTTTTCCGGAGGTAAAGGTCTGCGAGGGCCACAGAGTGCCGGTCTATTATTAGGTAAAAAGAGTTTGATCCAAGCCGCTCGCAGAAATGCTCCACCGAATGGCAATACGATAGGGCGGGGTATGAAAGTCAATAAAGAAGAGATCTTGGGCATGTTAGTGGCTATTGAAGTATATCTCAACAGAGATCATCAAAAAGATTGGAAGCTATGGGAAAATCAGATCAATATGATCCATGCTGCTGCGACCTCTGTACCCGGAGTCATGGGGGAAAAACATGTTCCTCTGGTAGCTAATCACATACCATCCTTAAACATCAAAATAGATTCATCCAAAATAAAAATATCCATAGATGAATTGAGGCAATCTCTACGCAATGGCCACCCGTCTATTGAGACGGTGGGTGATGCATCTACCTTAGGTATTACGACTTGGATGATGATCCCAGGAGAGGAGCGTATTGTCGCAAAGCGAATAAAAGAAATACTGCAAGCTGCTGTTATAAAATAACCTGGTGAGGCGATCCGATGATTTTCAGATTCAAATAGTTGTATTACTATCAACTCAGCATTTGAGTATAGGGTATCAGTGATTAAATCCGGAAGCTATCGGATCGCCACTTCAGGACACATTATATTTAATAGGAAAAAGTGACTAGATTCATTCTAATTAATTTAGACTTATTAACTTCATTTACATTTTATCCGTCATCTGACATAAGTACTTATCGGTTTACTGGCCTAACTAAAGTTTTATTTCAATTGATGTTCTTGAAAAAACTGCCAGAGCAAATCATTGGCATTGATGACTTTGGAAGGCGCGTCTCCGATAAGGCTACCTGGTAGGGCTCCTGGCCATGCGTGACCACCGTCTTTGGTTAAATAAAATTTAGCCACAAAATTTTGATCACAATCACTCCAGGTGGTCAGTTTATACTTTTCATCGTCTACTATGATTTGAGCTGTTACCTTACACTTGGCCGTGGCTGCCCAGTTTTTTAAAGTGGTTTCTACAGGCAGCAGATTTAATTGGGTCGTACCGATACCACCTCCACGGCCTCCCAGATAAGGCACGTTTTCATCCCGCATGGAATGCATATGTAATACAGGTACAGGTTGTGCTGGATTGCAATAGGATGAAGCGTTTGTACAACCATTTGGGACTATTGCCGCTATTCGATCAGGTATTTCACATGCCAGGCGATAAGCCATCATACCCCCATTGGAATGCCCAGTGGCACACACCTTTTTTGGATTGATCTTATAATTTGCAATCAGCGTGTCTAATAATACTTGAATAAAATGAACATCATCTATGTTTTGCTCCACAGCATAATCACAGCAGTTGCCAGCATTCCACGTGCGGGCACCCAAAAGGCCATTTGATTTGACACCTTCTGGATAGACTACGATAAAACCTTCTTTATTGGCTTTGTTAGTAAGCAAGCAAGAAGATTCAAACTGATCTGCAGATCCACCTCCACCGTGCATCGCGATGACCACTGAATAACTATTTGACTCATAATAATTAGGTGGCAGGTTTACGGTATAAGTGCGACTTAAACCATCTACGGTCAACATTTTTTGGAAACGATATGTTTGATCAACGCTGGGATCATTGTGTTTTGTGCAATTTATAAACAGTACATTCAAAATCAAGGCTAGCAACAGATTCGTTTTCATGTGGCGACTTAAGGTGTTACCATAAGACTCTGACTTAGTACTAAAGTTTAATAGTTAGAGACTTTTTTGAGCTAAACTTGGCCTAGCAATTGAATATTGGAGGTTATTTTAACAGTTGCGTGAGCTGCAAATCATCATCCTGAAGTAAATCAAAAATGGTTTTTCCTTCCGTATTTGGGATCTGTGGATCAGCACCTGCCTCTTTTAATAATTTGATGCATAATATATAGTCAGCTGTATTTTGATTGCCGTGTTTTGATCCATGGACAGCCCAAAAGATTGGAGTAGCTGTAAAGTCTATACATCGTTTATTGATCTCTGCTCCAGCAAGTATAAGTCTCTCCACCAGCACTGGTCTTCCGCACCATGCTGCCCAGTGCAATGCTGTGCCCCCATGACATCCCTGATGACTAATAGTAGCTCCATGAGTCATATATAATATTGCGACTAGATCCGCATGCAGGCTCGCAGCGGCTACCAGTGGTGTATCTTGTTTTTCTAGTAAGCTATTGCCATCAACGTTGGCCCCATGTTTCAAAAAAATCTTTGCAATTTCGACACCTTCTGTGTCAGTAAACAATCCGGCAAAGACCCCATCACAAATCCTGTGTAGCGGATGTGCTTTCGCTGTATTGACCTCATCATATGCAATGCCTTCGTTAGCTAGCTCAGGGTGTGCAGCTAGAGCCTGGTCGAGGCCTTTGAGGTCTTTATTGGTGATGAGTTTTTTAATCATATTCTATTATTTGTTCTGAGCATAGCTCGCAAAGATGCATTCTGAGAATGGCGCGTAAAGACGCAAAGACCTGCCTGTCCGGTAGGCAGGCGCAAAGAAATGCGAATACATAAGTTTGCAGCTAGGATATATCGCGAAGACGCAAAAAATTTCTATTTCTGAGATTGACGCCCAGCAGAGTTCAACGCGAATTAAATGTTGAATATGATCCATTGACCATCCTCAATTCAAATCGTCAATTGTCAAATTATGAATTCATAATTCTTCATGCGTCATTTGCTCCAAACTTCGCTCAATTCGAAGCAACTTCAAACGCCATCACTGAATTTTTCCAAAATGTAGGGACATAGACAGTCTTGGTAGCCGGATTAAATCCGATGTCTGCCGTGTTTTTTCCTACGGCTTTGCCGTCGTATAATAATTCTTTACGGCCATCCCCATTGAGATACCAGATAGCGCCTGCCCAACAGGAGGCAATAAAATCTTCGCCTTGTACATGTTCCACACCATCGGTACCACCTTCCATTCCATCAGCCAGCATCGATAAGGTATTCTTTTTAGTGACTTTATAAAATCCGCCTGCATTCATGAGATACAGATCACTTCCGTGCAACAACACGCCATTGGGACCGGCCAGAGTATCCAGCAGGATTGAGGCAGAGTTATTCTCTACTCTATACAATCGTTTGCCTTGAGAGTCAGTGACATATATGATGCCAGCACCATCTATGGAGACATCGTTAAGACCTTTGGCTCCCGGCACTTTTATTTTTCGATCTATTTTACCTGAGGCGATATCAATGACTGCGATCTCTGTAAGATCTGCTACGTAGAGCTTGTCTTGTAGCAGTGCCATTCCTTTAGGTGCATTCAATCCTTTGACCCATTCGACCTGAATGATTTTGCCATCAAGACCCAACTTACCGATAGAGCCTTTGCCATCAGCACCCCAAGGCTCTTTGCCATCGATATTGGCCACATACAAGACTTGATTTTTAGCATCAAATATTACTGATTCCGGCACCTTAAATGTGGTGTCAGTTTCCCATTTTAGATTGAGTTTGTGTGTGACTATTGTTGGTGTATCCACTATGACCGTTGACAGGTCAGAGGATTCTTTTGTTTTCTCATTTTTACAGCTTATAACTAAAGCAGCTAAAAAAAGGCCTATAAAAATTTTATTGATCATATGATTAAAAGTTTGCTCGAAATTAATTAAAAAAAAAGCGTTGAAATCTAATTTGGCAAAGATTCCAACGCAAAATAAGTTGAGTCTACACTATAATTATACTGATTTATCCAAATCAAGTATTATCTAAACGATGCCACTCTTCTCGGTTTACTCATGGGTCTTACAGATCTTACTTTGTGAGCCCCTATGACTGGTTGGGTAGATAGCGATGCACCTGCATTGCCATACCCATCAAAAGCATGACCTTTGATCACCGGAATGGTTTTTTTGATCAGCTTTTGAATATCATTCAAAAAAGGCCGCTCGCTGCGATCACAGAATGTAAGCGCTGAACCACCTGCTCCCGCTCGTCCTGTGCGTCCGATCCGATGCACGTAAGTCTCTGGGGTATTGGGCAATTCAAAATTTAACACGTGCGTGAGATCATCGATATCGATACCTCGAGCAGCAATGTCTGTAGCAACTAGTATTCTGGTATTTCTATTTTTAAAGTTTTTCAACGCTGATTGTCTGGCGTTTTGTGATTTATTACCATGTATGGCTTCGGTACGGATACCGGCCTGATTGAGACTTTTGCAGAGTTTATCAGCTGCATGTTTCATTTGAGTGAATACCAACAATGATTCGATCGATTTGTCTTTCAGTAGGGTCACCAATAGTGGCAATTTGTAAGGCTTCTCCACGAAGTATACGGACTGCTCTATGATATCTACTGTAGTGGCAGAAGGTGTGACTTCTATCCTCACCGGATCATGCAACAGCATATCAGAGAGTTTGGTGATTTCATCGGGCATAGTCGCAGAAAAGAAAAGGTTTTGCCGCTTTTGAGGTAATCTGGCAATGATTCTGCGCACATCATGGATAAAGCCCATGTCTAACATGCGATCTGCTTCATCCAAAACAAAATATTGAATATCAGTGAGCGAGATTTCGCCTTGATTCATCAAGTCGAGCAATCGTCCGGGAGTAGCTACCACGATATCCAAGCCGCCACGTAAGGCTTGCACTTGACTGTGTTGAGGCACGCCACCAAATATGACCTTATGCTTTAATTGTAAAAAGCGGCCATAGGCTTCTATACTTTCACCGATCTGTATCGCGAGCTCGCGAGTAGGGGTGAGGATCAGGGTGCGTAGGCGATATTGTTTTTGCAACGACAAATGCATGTGTTGCAATATTGGAATCGTAAACGCTGCGGTTTTACCGGTACCAGTTTGAGCACATCCGAGCAAATCTCTTCGCTCTAATATTACGGGGATGGCTTGTAATTGAATAGGAGTAGGGGTAGTATACCCTTCTTTGCTCAAAGCCTTTAAAATGGGCTCTATGAGCGGCAAATTGTTAAATGACACTAAATAAAAAATTTTGATTAAAAAAATGTGATAAGGCTGCCGAAAAATTCAGAGTTAGATTCGACACATTATCCGCCTTAGGTTAAAACATCACAATTTGGGAGGACTGACGATCTCGCTGCCACAGATTGGTACGAGACGAAACTACACAAACAGTAGAGTGTAAAAACATTAAGTGATGCAAAGATATATCTTTTATCCAAATGATTTGAATAAATTTATACCTTCATTCGTATCAATTAAAATAAATATATTAAGGTATGACTCAAAGCGTTTTGACCACCAAAATGTGTATTATATTTTTATGCATTAGCTCCACTCTGTTTGCTCAGCCGGATTCAGCTGCAATGACCAAACCATTACGATATGTAACTAAACATTCGGTCAAAATAGACCAAAAGATCATCAATTATACGGCCACTGTTGGTACTTTAATCTTAAAAAATGAAAAAGATGAGCCAATAGCTTCTTTTGGCTATACTGCTTATACCAAAGATAGTCAACCCGATTTGTCCAAAAGGCCTATCACGTTTTCATTCAATGGCGGTCCCGGGTCATCTTCTATGTGGCTGCATATGGGCATTATGGGTCCGCGGCGGGTATTGGTCAATGATCCGCTTCCAAATGGTCCTGCTCCTTATAAAATAGAAGATAATAATTATTCTATTCTGGATATCTCGGATATCGTTATGATGGATCCTGTAGGCACCGGACTGAGTAGAGCAGTAGGAAAAGCAAAGAACAGTGACTTTTGGGGCGTAGATAGCGATATCAAATCGGTAAGCCAATTTATTCGGGATTATACCAATGACCATGAGCGGTGGAATTCACCCAAGTACCTGTTAGGTGAGAGTTACGGTACGTTTAGATCTGCTGGAGTGGCAGATTATCTGCAAGCCAACCTTGGTATCTCTGTCAATGGTGTGATTCTGGTCTCTAATGTATTGGATATCCGGACCCTTTCTTTCAATCCCGGTGATGAGATATCCTACATCGTCAACCTGCCGTCCTATGCAGCTACGGCCTGGTATCATCAAAAAGTAACCCCCAAACCCTCCAGTCTGATCGACTTTCTGAAAGAGGTACGAGTGTTTGCTTTAGGTGAATATACTACAGCACTGATGAAAGGCGATCTTTTGACTGCTCCAGAGCGGGATTTGATCATCTCAAAATTATCAGGATATACCGGATTGAGTAAAGATTACTGGAATAAAGCTAATCTCCGAGTCAATCAACCTCAATTTTGTCAGGAATTACTCAGAGATACTGGTTTCGCAGTCGGAAGATTGGACTCCCGATATACAGGGATCGCACAAAATCAATTGAGTGAACATGCATTTCAAGACCCACAATCTTCTGATATCAGCCCTGCCTTTATCTCATCCTTTCTCCACTACTACACGACTGAATTAAAAGTAAGTAAAGAAAAGAAGTACAATACGAGTGCCTATGGTCTTACAGGATTCGATTGGGATTGGAAACACGCGCGCAGTGGTAGCATCATAGGCGATCCGGCATCGCCCAATACTGGCCCGGATCTCGTCAATGCTATGTCCAATAATCCTACGATGAAAGTGCTGGTATTAAATGGCATCTATGACCTGGCTACTCCATTTGGAGCCTCAGAGTATACGTTGGATCATCTAGGCCTTAATCCAAAAATCAAAAAAAATATAATTCATAAATATTATGAAGCCGGCCATATGATGTACACCCATAAGGAATCTGCCATCCAATTTAAAAAGGATGTAATGGAATTTATATTGGGCACTTTGAAATAAAAGTTTATAAGTATGCTCAAAGATGTAATAATTATTAATTAAAAAACAGCAGCATACAATAACCAATTTAATTATACCTACTTTATAAAACAATTTCCTATGAAACCTGCATTACCAATAATCATATGGTGTCTATGCTTTTGCATGAGCATCGGACAAAACTCCCTTAAAGGTGCATGGCAACTTAAAGCGCATGGCGACCCTGGCGAAGTCGCATCGATGATTATAACTGAACATTATATGACAGTAGCAGTATATAATGAATCAGATCATAGTTTTATCCGCAGCTACGGCGGTGCAATTAATCTGGCATCCATTGGCCACAAGCCTGGAGGAGCGCAACACAACGGAAAAGTGTTTCTGAAACTTGAATTCGATACGAAAGACACGACCAAAATCGGTACAGATATCGGGTATGACTTTACCATCCAGCAGGATAAACTTACATTAAAACAAACTATAGCTGTTGAATGGAGCAGAGTAGATGATGGCTTGACCCCGCTCTCTGGCTGTTGGCGAATTACTGACCGCATCGGAAGTGATGGTGTGATGTCTGCTATGGCTTCGGGACCAAGAAAAACTATTAAAATGTTGAGTGGTACACGATTTCAATGGTTTGCCATCAATCCTGTTACCAAACAGTTTTCAGGTACTGGTGGAGGCACATATACATTGAAGGATGGAAAATATATGGAACAAATCCAATTTTTTTCAAGAGATAAAACCCGAGTAGGCAGCTCCTTGAGTTTTGATGCAAAAATAACGGGTGGCAAATGGGATCACCGCGGCACCAGCTCTACCGGTAATCCAGTGCATGAAATCTGGACAAAGCAGTAATTGAGTAAAAACCCTCCAATAGGGCTGTATAGTCTAACAAATGGAATGTGATAATATTGAGATAAACTGCGTATACCTTTATAACAAATTATATCCATTCAGATGAGACTTAACCTAGCTTTAATAGCCATGATTTCACTAGCTCCCCACCTTTCAAGAAGTCAAGGACCCGGTCTTGCATCTGGTCACGGACCAATAGAATTGGGCAAGGTCCAATGGTTACGCGATATAGGCAAGGCACAGGATCTTGCTCAACAAAGCGGCAAAGCTATCCTGATACTTTTTCAAGAAGTACCCGGTTGTGTTACCTGCCAGCGATATGGATCCCAAGTATTGACACATCCTTTGATCGTCGAGGCAATCGAAAATCAGTTTGTTCCACTAGCCATATATAACAATAAAGGTGGCGAAGATGGGCGGGTCCTTAAATTGTTTAATGAACCCTCCTGGAATAATCCTGTCGTACGGATCGTAGATGCACAATTAAAAGATATCGTCAACCGCCTCGATGGGGATTATTCTCCAAGAGGAGTGACTCAACTGATGATCAAGGCACTGCAGTCTACCAAAAAGCCTATTCCCAATTATATACAACTTTTAAAAGAATCATTTTCCACTCATACTAACCAGCTCACTTTTGGAATGTATTGTTTTTGGGAGGGAGAAAAAAAACTTGGAGGTTTAGCTGGAGTCACTCGCACTCTACCTGGGTTTGTCCAAGGGCACGAAGTCGTGCAAGTGACCTTTGATCCGGAATCTATAAGTGCAGAAAAACTTATTGACGAAGCTAAAAAACAGGATTGTGCGGGACAAATCTATGCATCGCCTTCAGACTTGGGCGGGATATATAAAAGTAGTCCTCAACTTAAACCCATCAGTGGATTCAAATCGGATCGCGAGCCACAATACTACTTGATGCACTCGGATTATCGATTCTTACCGATGTTGCCGATACAGGCCAGTCGAGTCAATAGTGCCATTGCAAACAGGCGAGACCCCAACATATATCTGTCTAAGCATCAAATTGGACTTTTAGCATATTACAAAGCCAATCCTGATAAACGAGATCCTGCAGCTTACCAAAATGACATCTTAAAGCAATGGGATTACTCGGTGGTGAACCAAATTGCAAAGTAAATTTTATTTTTTTGTAGGATCTAAGCAGGCCCTATTAGGTTGTGATTACAGATTGGTTCGTTTTTAGCAGACCTTGTTGCGCTTCTGAAGCTCAGCTTTTCCGAAGCTTATAATTGCTGGGAGCTTGGAAGTTACAAAAGTCCTGAATCTCCATAATAACCGAATTATTTTAGGCTTCGTTGAGCTTCCGAATCGCAGCTTCTCTGTAGCCGTGATGACAGAGGAGATCGGTGGTTACACCCGCCAAACAATTGTACTCGGACCATCACTTTTGATCATGAGTATTACAATTGAAATCTGCATTTTTAACACACCCCGCAATTTATTTACTTGACTTGACATCAAAAATCGCATACGTTTATATGCCCCAGTCTTCTAACTACAGTGGATTTAATTAATGGTATCATATCAAGGTACCTATACTAAGATGATGAAATCCGGCCAATAGGGGCACCGCAACCTGAGCTGATAGCACTAGCGTCATAATTTGCTTTTTGCTTGATTTGATAAGTTGTTAACCTAGCAATATGACTTGATTTGTATTTGCCATTTCTATCAATACGGTACAAGTCTATAACAGATATTGAAAATTCGATAGCGCCAAGTCCTTTTAGGCAAGGGTAAGAGAGACAGAAATCCATTTCCAAGCTCCACGCTACTGTCGTATCTTTGCGGACTTTATGAACGTATCGCTCAACTGGTTAAAAGAATTTTTACCCATACATCAATCTCCACTGGAGTTATCGGAGACTTTGACTAATCTTGGTTTGGCCGTAGATGCTCATTCGGATTATGAAAGTATACCCGGGTCTCTGGCCGGAGTAGTCGTAGGTAAAATTATCACGTGTGTCAAACATCCCAATGCTGATCGGCTATCGTTGACTCAAGTAGAAGTCGGTACCTCTACCCCCCTGAGTATCGTATGCGGAGCGCCCAATGTAGCCTCAGGTCAGACCGTGCTCGTAGCCACCATGGGTAGCATACTGCATACCTCTAAAGGAGAAAAGTTGGAAATAAAAAAAGGTAAAATCAGAGGCGAGATCTCTGAAGGCATGATTTGTGCCGGTGATGAACTAAGCTTGAGTGATGACCATAGCGGGATCTTGGTTTTACCCGACCATTGGCCTGTAGGCACGCCTGCTTCGGAGGTTTTTCCAGTCTATAATGATACGATCTTTGAAGTAGATCTCACACCCAATCGCTCGGATGCTACCTCACATCTGGGTGTGGCCAGGGATCTAGCAGCTTATTATAAAGTAAATCAACCGGGCTTCACTTTTGATGTAGTCACACCTCAAGACGACTTGACAGCTAAAATTGATCAAAACCTAGCTGTAGCAGTGACCGTAGAGGATCCTACTGCCTGTCCTCGATATAGTGGCATAAGTATAGGTGGGGTACAAATAAGTGCGTCCCCAGAGTGGTTGCAGAATCGACTCAAAGCTATAGGAGTAAGGCCAGTAAATAATGTAGTGGACATCACAAATTTTATACTTCATGCTTATGGTCAACCGCTTCATGCATTTGATCTCGATAAGATATCGGAGGACGATCAAAGTATTCCATCCATCCGAGTTAAAAAGCTGCCCGCAGGTACCAAATTCGTGACCCTAGACGGCGTCGAGCGCTCGTTGCATCAGGATGATTTGATGATTTGTAATGGTGTTTCACAACCTATCTGTATAGCAGGAGTTTTTGGAGGTTTACATACCGGTATTTCATCCTCCACTCAAAACATTTTTCTCGAAAGTGCCCATTTTGCAGCCTCTACCATCCGCCGCACCAGTATGAGACATGTATTGCGCACAGATGCAGCCACACGGTATGAAAAAGGAACTGATCCAAATATTACCATCACCGCCTTACATGCGGCAGCAAAAATGATCATCGAACTCTGTGGAGGATATATAGCTTCTGAAGGAGTCGATGTATATCCTCAGCCAATCGTGCCGGCCGAAATCACGATTGACTTTGCACGGGTACGTAAAGTGATAGGCCAACAGTTATCTGATGACCAAATCGTGTCTATATTGGCCGCTCTGGAAATGCAACCTGAACAATCTGGTGAAAAAGTCCGAGTCAAAGTACCTACCAACAAAGCCGATGTCAAACGGGATATCGATGTAATCGAGGAAATCCTGCGTATCCATGGCTATAATGCAGTACCGATGCCGGCTAAAATGGAAGTTTCGTTTGCCAACTCCTCTGAATCCAGCAACAAACAACATTTAAAAGAAGAGATTGCCGCGTTATTATGTCATTTGGGATTTCATGAGATAATGGGCCTTTCGCTTATGGAGTCTCGCGTGATCAAAAGCAGTGGCTATGTGGGTGATGGCATGGTCTATATCCAGAATACAAGCAATGTACATCTCGATATCATGAGACCGGAGCTCCTGCGAAGCGGACTGAGCACGTTACAGTATAATCAAAATCGTCAACAGACCGATCTCAAGTTATACGAATTTGGCAAAAGTTATCATACAAACTCAACTGCTCACTGGCCGTTTATAGAAAAAGAATTCTTAGCCGTTTTCGTCACCGGCCTTGTAGAAGCTCCCCATTGGAACGTAAAAGAGATCAAACAAGGCTACCTATATCTCAAAGGCCTTGCCCATCAACTTTTGGCGAAGTGGGGAATCACTGACTACGAAGAATCATCGTCCGACCACGACGATTTTATTGAAGCCAGGCAGATCATAGTTCACAATAAGGCCCTTATTTTATTTGGTGAGGTGAGTGATGGTCTGGCCAAAAGCTTTGATATCCGCAATCCGATATATTATCTTCAAGTGGATTGGGACATACTTTGGTCGTTATTAAGATCTCAAAAATTGGTAAAAATATCCGTGCCGGGTAAGTACCCCAGTGTGCGAAGAGATCTGGCTATCGTGGTCGATAAATCGATGAACTGGCACCAAATCGAATCCGTACTCCATGGACAGAAGGTGGCTCACCTACAATCGTTTGACTTATTTGATGTATTTGAGCATGAAGAGCGCGTCGGAAAAGACAAAAAATCTTTAGCAATTAGTCTTATATTTGGAAGTTCAAGTCAAACCCTTAAAGATGAAGACTTGGAAAAATCGATGCGCCTGATTCAGGATCGGCTTCGCGAACAAATCGGAGCTGTCGTGAGATAGTGCAAAGAAAATTAATTTGATATATATTATTAAAAAACATTATATATTTGCTCGTGAAAGCAGTACCTGTAATTATCGACCGCTTGGAAGAGAAAATAAAAGTGGTAGTTCAAAAAGTTGAACTACTGCGGCAGGAAAATAAATTGCTTCACGAGGAGAATAATAAATTGAATAAGGAGCTGAAGCTGAGAGAAAAACTCATTAGGGAATTGGAAGACCATCGAAATCTTTTTTCAGGGCAAGATGAAACTCCGAAAGTGAGTCATCGCAAACTGGATCATACATTAGATCAATACATACGCCAAGTGGACCAATGTATTGAAATGGTCAAAAATATAGGATAGATCAGTAGATATGAAGACACTGCAAGTCATGATCGAAGGCCGTAACTACTCATTGCAAGTCAATGAGGAGGATGCTGATTCGATGCAAAAGATTGTAGACGAAGTCAATGAAACACTCAAATCACTACATATTTCCTTTCCCCACAAAGACAGACAAGATTGTATGGCCATGGCCCTGCTGACTGTAGCTGTCAAATTGTATGAGTCCAGAGTAGATAGTATTTCGCCGGATATCCAGGATAAGCTGGATCAGATGGACCATATACTCGATCGAGTGATTGCTTAAAGCACTCAGTCTCCACTTTTTTTAACCAACTTTTTTTAAAAACCATCACCGTATTATGGAATGGATACTAGCATTATTGATCGGATTGGCGGGGGGCGGCGGAGTCTGTTACCTACTTTTAAACAAACTGAACAAAAGCACTCAAACTAAACTCATCCAAGCATCAAATCAAAAATCTGAGCTCATCTTGGAGCAAGCTAAAATAGCTGCCAAACGGATCACAGACGAAGCAGAAGTAAACGCAGAAAAAATACTTTCTAAAGCTGAAGGTAAAAACGAACAGATCAAACAAAAGAAAATTCAGGAAGCCAAAGATCTCTTCAACAGTAAACGAAGTGAATTTGAAAAAGAACGGGCGTTGCACCTGGTCGAGATGAAAGAGCGGGAAATGATTACTGTAAACACTGAAAATGACCTTAAACGCAGGTTGAATGATTTTAAATCCAAATCTGAAGCCGTCGAATCCCGAGAAAGCGAATTGAATACGCTGCGGGATAATTTGGAAAAACAACTTAAGATCGTAAGTAAGCGCAAAGAAGAGCTAGATGCCTCGACTGAGAAACAGATCAAAGCTCTGGAAAGTATAGCCAGGCTCACTGAGTCCGAAGCGAAAGAACAATTGATCGATGCTATTCGCGCTAAAGCTGAATCAGAATCCATGTCTTATGTGAAAGATGCAGTGGAGCAAGCCAAAGTCAATGCCAACAAAGAAGCTAAAAAGATCGTAATCCAAACCATTCAACGGATGGCATCAGAGTATACCATCGAAAATACGGTTTCAGTATTCCACTTGGATAATGATGATGTCAAAGGCCAGATCATCGGTCGTGAAGGAAGAAATATCCGAGCTCTCGAAGCCGCCACAGGCGCAGAGATTGTGGTAGATGATACGCCGGAAGCCATTGTGATATCGAGTTTTGACCCGATCCGTAGAGAGATCTGTCGTTTGGCTTTGCAGCGATTGGTAGCAGATGGTCGTATCCACCCTGCTCGTATCGAAGAAGTAGTAGCCAAGGTCAAGAAACAACTCGAAGAACAGATCCGCGAGATCGGTGAGCGTACGATTATAGATCTGGATATCCATGGTCTCGATCCATACCTGGTGTGGATGGTCGGTCGGATGCGATTCAGATCCTCCTATGGCCAAAATCTATTAAAACATTCTATTGAGACTGCCAATCTTTGTGCCACCATGTGTGCAGAACTGGGGCTCAATAGCAAGCTGATCAAACTCGCTAAACGCGCCGGTTTGCTGCATGATATCGGAAAAGTAAGTGAAGAAGATAGCGAACTGTCTCATGCTATCATCGGTATGAAGCTGTGTGAAAAACACAATGAACATCCGGCTATCATCAATGCCGTAGGTGCTCACCACGATGAAATCGAGATGAATAGCATCATCTCGCCGATCATACAAGCGTGCGATGCGATCTCCGGGGCGCGTCCAGGTGCTCGCCGCGAAATTTTAGAATCTTACCTTAAGCGGATCGGAGAGTTAGAGGACCTTGCGTTGTCCTATGAAGGGGTTCAAAAAGCATATGCCTTACAAGCCGGTCGAGAGCTGAGGGTCATTGTAGAGAGTGATAAGGTCAGTGATGGCTTTGCTGACGAACTAGCATTCCTCATCTCGCAACGAATCGAAAAAGAAATGCAATATCCCGGACAGGTGCGGGTGACAGTGATCCGAGAAAAAAGGGCCACTTCGATCGCCAGATAAAGCATTCATTAATTACCAGTCAAAAAACAACTTCAAATAAAAAGGGCATCCATCGGATGCCCTTTTTGCTTTTATACCAAGGGGAATACACTTAGTAAAAGGCACATTTTTTAAAGATTCATTCCCTCTTTTTTTATAGCTTGAGCTCAAATTCAAGATTGGTATAATGCAAGGATTACAAATACTCGAAAAGAATAGCGGCACCTTTGATGCCATCGTCATCGGTGCTGGCATGAGTGGTGGCTGGGCAGCCAAAGAACTCTGTGAGCATGGACTAAAAACCTTGGTGCTGGAGAAAGGGCGAATGGTCAATCATGTACGCGACTACCCTACTATGAATCAAGATGCCTGGCAAATGGAACATCGAGGCGCACTCTCGTCAGTAGCTGCAGAGCGTCAGCAGATACAATGCAGGAGTGGTTTTATAGGTGAAAGTTCCAATCATTTTTTTGCAGACGATATTGATAATCCCTATCAGGAAGAACGACGATTTGACTGGATCAGAGGTCACCAAGTCGGAGGCCGATCTTTGACTTGGGGGCGACACACCTATAGATGGAGTGATATGGATTTTACGGCCAATGCTCGTGAACAAATTGCAATTGATTGGCCGGTGCGCTATACCGATATAGCACCCTGGTACAGTTATGTAGAAAAATTCGTAGGGATCAGCGGTGAAAAATTGGGTTTGGCTCAGGTACCGGATGGTGAGTTTCTGCCGGCCTTCGAAATGAATTGTCTTGAAAAAGAATTTAAATCTAAAGTAGCTTCTAAATTAAATGGCAGAACAGTGACCATAGGTCGAGTGGCTCATCTGACAGACCCGCAACCCTGGCATTTGGAATTAGGTAGGGGTAAGTGTCAGCTTCGCAATCGATGCTCTAGAGGTTGTCCGTTTGGAGCCTACTTTAGCAGCAATTCTGCGACTTTACCTGCGGCCAATAAAACCGGAAATCTGTCAATTCGGCCCGATTCTGTCGTGCACTCTTTGATCTTCGATGAGAAAACACAAAAAGTCACCGGCGTGAGAATTATAGATCAGTCGGATATGACCAGTCATGAGTTTTATGCAAAGATCATATTTTTATGTGCCTCTGCACCAGCATCGGCTCAGATCATGCTGCATTCCACTTCAGTGAGATTTGCCAATGGGCTGGGTAATGACAGTGGCGAGCTCGGTCACAATATCATGGATCACCACTACCATGTCGGTGCGATGGGTGAATATGAAGGATTTCAGGATCAATACTATAAAGGTCGCAGACCGACTGGCATCTATATCCCAAAATATGTAAATATTGATGGCCAAAGTCAAAATTCAAGTTTTTTGCGTGGTTTTGGATATCAAGGTAGTTCTGGTCGCAGCAGTTGGGGTAGAGGCAATGGCCAACCTCAAGTAGGAGCGGCATTTAAAGAAAATCTCTTCAAACCCGGCGATTGGAACCTCAGTTTGATGGGGTTTGGCGAAGTATTACCAGACCATAACAATCGTATGTATCTAAGTAAAGACAAAAAAGATAAGTGGGGTATACCTCAAATCGTATTTGATGCATCACATGGGGCTAATGAAATGAAAATGCGAGAACAGATCAAATCTGATGCAGTCCAAATGCTGGAAGTATCAGGCTTTAAAAATATTGTTGGATTTGATAACATCGGAGGCTTGGGCAATGGGGTCCATGAGATGGGTACTGCCCGTATGGGTCACGATCCCAAAACTTCTGTATTGAATAAATGGAATCAGGTACACGCTGTAAAAAACCTATATGTGACCGACGGATCCTTTATGACTTCGTCTAATTGTGTAAATCCATCGATCACCTATATGGCATTTACAGCCAGAGCTGTAGATCATGCCATCACCGAATTAAAAAAAGGCAGTTTATAAATTTAAACTTCAAACCGACATGGATCGACGAGCTTATATCAAACAAACCACCCTACTCCTGGGTTATACTTTATCAGCCGGGGCCATCACCCAATTACTGAACTCCTGCCGACAAGAGGCCGCTTTGGATTGGAAACCATTATCTTTTAATCCGCAACAAGCAGCAACCATCTCAGCTATTACCGAGACCATTTTGCCCAAAACAAATACCTCACCCGGTGCCACAGAATTAGGCGTGCCCCAATTTATAGACAAAATGATCGCTCAACTTTTAAACTCTTCAGAGCAGCAGAAAATGAAAGATGGGTTGCGGGAGTTTGAGGCCGCTTGTGTTAAAAAATATTCTACATCATTTATTGATTTGCCGGCTACACAAAAGGAGCAGTTTTTGACGGAACAGGATGAACAATCACCGGCTTTTCCCATCTCGATGTGGGGCATCATGCTAGATCCAAATCCTAAACCAGTTACATTTTTTCGCCGCATAAAGAGCCTGACTTTAATGGGGTATTTTACATCTGAGAAAATAGGTAAAGAGTATCTGGTCTATGATCCGGTGCCAGGCCAATATCTCGGGTGTATACCATTGAATAATAGCAATAGCCATACCGAATAATCGTCATGCATTCATCTTTTGTTTCGATGAAAAACAGTACAACTGCAAAGGATTATTTACTTAACTCGACTTTCTCAAATTACTATATATTCATAATGTTGTACTTCTCCGAAGTATATCGAACCTAAAAAAGAAATGATTTCAAACCTTATGCTTCTACCGAAGCAATAAGCAGGATCCTACAGTTTCGGAGAAACTCAACCTTTGTAATAGCTACAAGTCTGAGTTTTCGTTACTTCGGAGAAGTACAACATTAAAAAATTTTGAATTCTGGGGCTAATTTGACAAAGCAGAGTTAACCCTACATTGATTTTTTGCCCGAATGTTTAGTTTCCGTGTACTTTGCGACCTTTGCTCCACATAAATTTATGAATCAAATGGAATTAGGTATTTCCAGTTTTGTAGAAATGTCGCCTTCGACAGATCAAAGGGGTCTGAGAGGTCAGATCCGGATGGCTGAACTCATGGAAGAAATCATACTGGCCGATCAGCTAGGCCTGGATGTATATGCGATAGGTGAACATCACCGGCCTGATTTTATAGCCTCTGCTCCAGCCACTATCTTGGCAGCCGCTGCCGTCAAGACCAATAAAATAAAATTGTCCAGTGCAGTCACTGTACTTGGTAGCGAAGATCCTGTACGAGTATACCAACAATTTGCCACCATTGACCTCCTGTCTAATGGTCGTGCAGAAATCATGGCTGGTAGAGGATCCTTTATTGAATCCTTCCCGCTATTCGGTTATGATCTGGCAGATTATGATGAACTTTTTCGTGAAAAGCTTGAGCTTTTGATCAAAATCAATCAGGAAGAACGGGTACACTGGAAAGGTACCTTAAGGTCTACATTGACCGGCCAGGGTGTCTTCCCCAGAGCCTTACAAAAACTGTTGCCCATTTGGATTGCAGTAGGTGGCACGCCAACTTCCGTAGTGCGAGCTGCTAAACTTGGGCTTCCATTGGCCGTGGCCATCATCGGCGGCACGCTGGAACAATTTGTTCCCATGGTAGAACTTTATAAGCGGACCTGGAAAGAGAGTGGCCACGACATGGCTCACTTGCAACTCAGTATACATGTGCATGCTTACATTGCTGACACCGATCAACAAGCAGGTGAAGAGTTCTATCCATCGTATGCGGATGTGATGTCTCGTATCGGACGCGAACGAGGCTGGGGACCGATGACTCGGGCTGGATTTGAACAAATGCGATCCCCGGGTGGGTCTTTATTTGTAGGAAGTGCTCAGACGGTCACAGATAAATTATTGTACATGCATTCCTTATTTAATCATACCCGCACCCTGACCCATATGCCTGTAGGTCCCATGCTCCATCATCAAGTCATGCGGTCCATTGAATTATACGGTCAAAAAGTGGCGCCCATACTTAGAGCATCCATCCATTAAGCATATTTGATATGAAGTCAATTATAAAGGGCCACTATCAAGCACATAAAGATGTTGATGCCGTCGATGCAGAAGTTTTAGTTCAATCAGGTTATTGGATCATCCGATACAAAGATCCCAAAGGTCATATGCAACAATTGTCCTGGTCGGAGGCTGAGATCATATCCTTGGTGCCAGGCAACACTTATGTTTTGCAAAACAATGAATATCCACGATTCATATCTATAGATCAGGCTTTGGCTCAACGAATGAAACCCAAGTCTGCGGTGTCGTCCTGGTTTAAAGACCGAAAGGAAGCTGCCCTTGTGGGATCAGTGACTATGATCCTGGTGTTGGGTATGCTTGCGCTGTGGAAGCTTGTACCTCTCGTGGCCAATGCCATAGCTACCCGGATCCCAATCGAGACAGAACAAAAACTGGGCTTGGAAATGCAGAAATCTTTTTTAAGTCAATATACCGTTGATACTGCGCTTACTTTATTGGTCAACGAATATTTGGATTCCTTACAGCTTCCGAGTTCATATGATTTACAACTCTATGTCGTACAATCTGACCAAGTCAATGCTTTTGCGGTACCCGGTGGCACCATCGTCATCTTTAGCGAAATACTTAAAAAAATGAAGCGTCATGAGGCGCTGGCAGCATTAATAGGGCATGAAGCCACGCATATCGAACATCGGCATTCTCTCAAATCGCTCGCTCGAAGTATAGCCTGGTCTTCAACCTTATCGATGATCATAGGAGGCTCCGATGTGATATCAGGTATCATGGTCAAGAATGTCAATAACCTCACCAGTCTCAAATATTCCAGATCACTCGAGCATGAAGCAGACACCAGGGCGGTTCAAATCTTAGGCGATAAACGAATCGACCTGATAGGGATGATTGAGCTGATGCATACGTTGCAACAAATAGATACTTCGGGCCATGCAGTCGAGTTTTTACAGACGCATCCATTGACGACTCATAGGATGGAGGTTGCTATGGAGGCCAGCAGAGTACAAAAATCTCCTGTGAGTCGACTAGATTTGTTATCTATCTGGAGTAAAATCAAACAAGCAGAAGGCGTAAGATAGTATATGAGATTGCAGATGCATCACCTGTTGAGTACTAGGTCCGTATTTTAGAATCTTACAATGTTTACCCGATCAGTGCCTTCATTCCAAGTTATTATAATATGCGATCAACTCCATCAACTCTTTTTCATTTAAAGAAGTTTTTTTACGTTTTACAAACGATGCGATAGATTTTTTATGGTTTGGTAGCCATTCTAGCAGTTTTTTGACATTGTATATCGGTATCGCAGCAGCTGACCCTAAACGAACAAAATATTGATCCTTGGCCCGGATATATTTTGCAGGAGTATTAGAGGATTCCAACGCTTTTGCAGCTTTTCTGTCTTGAAACGTGATGAATGATTTGGCCATTAATTTGACAGTATTGGTATCTAATACTTTAAAAAAACCCATTTTTACCTTATCTTTTTCTTCAAAAGGTTGTGCTTGAAAACTTTGACCAGCGACATTCACTTTTAAAATATTAGGGCCTGGATCTAGGATATACTTGACATCTTCCTCCATAAACTCTACCCAATCATTATAGATATCATACCGCATCATGACATTTTTAAATGTAGCTTTCACTGTATAGACTTCGCCAAGTAAAAAGGAATCATTCTGGTAGGGGCTTCCTTCAATGTCTGATGCATCCAACCGATGATGTGGTTTTCTATCCTTGAATAGCACGTAATCCGCCGCATTATTCACATGTTGGAATACCTCCTGCGCTCCCAACCTGGAGCTATAAAGCATGCAAATAAGGCCAAAACAAATCATTCTAAAGTTTAATGTCATTTTTCTAACCATTTAGTGGGGATTTGATGTATAGATTGAATGTCACAAGGTTTTATAATATTTCCACAATCGAAGCAAATCGGGTTCATTCATGTTAATTTTATTTTTTGATACATATGTCGACAACTTGTCTTGATGATCCGGAAACAATTCAATCATTTTTTTTATTGAAGTGACCAACTTGGCTTCTGACTGTAGCAGTTTGATATAATAGGCATCTTTACCCCGAGTAAATTTTGCTGGTATTCCTTCATGTTCATAAGGCTTAGCTTCGACCCCTTTTTCAAATCGTGCAGAAGGTTTTGAAAATAGGATCACTTTCGCCGAATCGATTACATTAAAAAACCCCATTTTAAATCGACCTTGGCTTTCATATAACGTATTCATCACCGTGCGGTCCGTCCATTGTATCTTTAAGATTTTAGGGGTGGGGTCTAATATAAAGATCTGACCATTGGATCGATACTCAATCCAATCATTAAATAGATCGTAGCGCATCGCAATATCTTTGAGTACTCCTTTGACCGTATGGATCATACCCAATTCAAATGAATCGCGATCATAGGGTGACCCCGTAATTTCTTTAGATCCTCCCGGAATGAAAAAAAGCGTCTTGGGCTTTATGATCAAGTGATCACCTACTGAGCCTCCCAAAAATGCCTCATTTTGAGCACTCGTCATGGTGATCTGACCTATCAAGACTAAGGCTAAGCAAAATATTTTTTTTATCATATCATTGTAGCTTGAATATGTTAATCATACTCTAGCATAGCTAAAGATACCCGTATTTAAATTACGGATTTATCCAATCAACAGCCGAGTGCACGATCCCCTTTTTAAAGTTCAAACACGACTTCGTCAAAGCTCAATCTTCGGCGCTCATAATAGATCCCTTCAGGCAGCCCTTTGCCACAGGCTATGATCATACCTATATCTAAGACAGGTGAAAGCCCCAAAAGTTTCTTGACTTTTTTACCATCGAACCCTTCCATCGGGCAGGTATCATAACCTTGGTCCGTCATGCTCAACATAAAATTTTCCGCTGCCAGGGCAAGAGACTTATTGGAGACTACACGGATATCATTGGCGCTGGTCCACCGAAGAAAAGGGACATGGCGAAGATCATGCCATAGCAGATTTATTTTTCTGATTAAAGTAAAGAGTCCAAACCAGTCATTCCTATAAAAATAAGGCATTGAAGTCCCGTAATACCGTACTCCTTTGGCTTGTTTTTTTTTGTCCGTGTCATTAGAATGAGTCTCAGACATCAGCTGTGCCATATGCCAGGCGCAACGGTCCTCCCATCTATCTTTTCTGCTGACAAAAAGTACAAGTTCAGATGCGGACCGGGCTGCATTTTGTTTTAGGCAGAGTGGCACCATAGTGCCTATTTTTTCTTTTTCTTTAATACGGTAAAACTCCCAGGTCTGAAGATTAGAGGAGTTTGGGGCCAATAATGCAAGTTGAAGTGCCTGTGTCACGGTATTGTGGTCAAAGGTATGTTGGGTATCAAACTTGCGAATGGAGCGTCTTTTGTGAATGATTTCGGTGAGGGTCATGAGTTGGTTGGTTTTGCAAAAACAACGTACGGTAAATAAGATTGTCAAAAATAATACAAAAACCTAGAGATTATTTCGACAAGCTGAAGGGTAGTAAATTCTGAATACTATCTAAATAATTCGTTTCACATGAATGAATATAGATTTAATAGCAGCAAGACATGTTAGGTGTCCGCAAGAGGTGTACTTTTAAATCCTATCCTTGCTATTCTATCTTTCAAATAATATTGGAACCTACTTTAGTATATTCAGAGCTTCTACAATTTTCATAGTTTTGTTCCAGTATGGCTAAAGCTATTACCAAAGCAGATCTCAAAAAACTCCCTGTCATGCCTTATGAAAAAGTACGGCATTTTCTCCGGACAGGGGACCTGTTTTTTAGTTCTGGCAGTTATCTTTTTTCAGGTGCCGTTCAAAAACTGACCAACAGTGTATGGAGCCACGTAGCAGTAGTCTATGTGGATGAGGAACTCGGTAGGGTGATGTTATTGGAAGCCGAACCGTATATCGGTATACGACTGATCCCTTTATCCAAATACCTATATGATTATAATGGAAAAAGAAGACCCTACAAAGGTCAAATCGTACTTGCAAAACTCAACGTAGAATTGGAAAAACCTAAAATAAATAGAGGCATAAGTTTTGGATTGGATGAATTGACCAGGCCCTATGATAATTATGAGATCCTCCGGATCATGTTACGTATACTACTGCGCGTGAGCAAACGGGAAAAAAACAGAGCTTATATCTGTAGTGAACTGGTACGAGATATCCTGGCAAAAGCAGGCATGATTATCCAATATAATGATACGTACATCAGTCCTGAAGAAGTATATAAAGATCAGAGAATCGATATGAAATATAGAATTTTATAAATAAAATGACACATGAAAAAATATAGTCTAGGTAAGATAGCTGCCATCCTGATTTGTATCATCGGAGTAGTATCTTTTGGTTTTATGCGCAAGTCGCAAACGCCCAATATCGTGCTTATCTTTTTTGATGATCTTGGGTACGGTGACCTATCGTGTTACGGGTCATTAGATATACGCACACCTCATATGGATCGTCTGGCGGCAGAAGGCATCCGGTTTACTAATTTTTTATCTGCTCAAGCGGTCTGCTCTGCCTCCCGAGCTGCATTGTTGACCGGATGTTATCCTAATCGAATAGGTATATCCGGCGCCTTGTTTCCTAATGCTGCTACTGGTATCCATGCCCATGAAATGACCATGGCCGAGCTACTCAAACAAAAAGGATATAAAACAGCGATCTATGGAAAATGGCATTTGGGTGATAAAAAAGAGTATTTGCCCTTACAGCACGGTTTTGACGAATATTTTGGCATACCATACTCTAATGATATGTGGCCCGTCGGCTATGATGGAAAACCTGCTACGACGGCAAACAAATTGAGATTCCCCACCTTACCACTCTTGGAGGGCAATGAAAAAATAGATTCGTTGAAAACGCTTGATCAGCAAGGTCAATTGACCAAAAAGTATACAGAACGAGCGGTATCATTTATATATCGAAACAAAAAGAAACCATTCTTTTTATACCTACCACACAGCATGCCACATGTACCGATCGCCGCTTCAAAAACTTTCCAGGGTAATAGTGTACAAGGGCCTTATGGCGATGTGATCCAAGAGTTGGATTGGTCCGTAGGTCAGGTTTTAGATGCTTTGAAGCAGAATAAGCTCGATAAAAACACCTTAGTCATCGTGACCAGTGATAATGGGCCATGGTCCAATTTTGGTAATCATGCCGGATCTACAGGAGGGCTGAGGGAAGGCAAGGGTACCACTTATGAGGGTGGCCATAGGGTACCTTGTATCGTGCGATGGACTGGCGAGTTACCTTCAGGGCAAATCTGTAATCAACTGAGTTCGACAATAGATATTTTTCCAACAGTAGCAGCTTTGACTCAGTCAAAGGTAGGACTGCATAAGATCGATGGCCTCAATTTAGCTTCGCTGTTGTATCAGCCCGCGTCTGCGTCTCCACGATCTACATTTTATTATTACTATCGAAAAAACTCTTTGGAAGCTATTCGTAAAGATCATTGGAAATTGGTGTTTGCACACCCGGGCCGGTCGTATAAAAACCAATTGCCTGGCAAAGATGGCTTTCCAGGTGTTGCACCAGATGATGTAGCGATCGAAACCGGATTGTATGATTTGCGCAGGGATCCCGGTGAAGCCTATGATATATCTGCTGCTCATCCTGATATCGTGCAACAACTTCAAGCACTAGCAGAAGAAGCCAGAACCGAATTGGGGGATGATCTGTTGCAGCGTAAGGGCAAAGCCAATAGAAATCAATAATCCATTTTACAAATAAGTTATACCTCTTATAAAAAAATATGCTGTTACCTACTTATTAAACTTATTTATACATTGAGGCGTGGGAAAATAAAATCCTAACGAAGATATGTTTCAAGAATTTAAAAATTTTATAAACAAAGGCAATGTTTTAGACCTTGCTGTTGCAGTAGTATTGGGTGCTGCTTTTGGAGAAATCGTAAGCTCTTTAGTCGCTGATATCATCATGCCCGTCATAGGATCAATCTTTAATATTAATTTTGTAGATTGGAAATATATGTTGGAACAAGCCGTAGTCGGGGCCGATGGAAAGGAGATCACGCCAGCGATCTATTTTAGAATAGGTAAGTTTATTCAATCGATCGTTGATTTCATATTAGTCGCAATCCCTGTATTTTTAATTGTAAAATCGGCTGCTAAAGCTCGAATGTCTGCCGGTCCTCCCCCACCTCCTGCTCCTTCACTATCGGAGACTTTGTTGGGCGAGATCAGGGACCTACTTAAAAAATAAATCATTAGAAATTCTCAAGGCAAATATTTCTGAACGACAAAGGCCATTCTTCATCGAATGGCTTTTGTGTTTTTTATAGAGTGGAATATAATGAATCTAAAGTCATACAAATGATAGCAGCTTAAATAAACTACATTGAGTCGTAATTCGTAATTTCGTAATTTCTCATTATGCTCGTCAAGACCCATACTGCGGCAGTACATGGAGTAGATGCCTTACCTATCATCGTAGAAGTCAATGCTGGTGGCAAGGTTGCTGCCGGCAAACAATACTATTTTTTGGTGGGTCTCCCGGATAATGCAGTCAAAGAAGGCCAACAACGTGTAGAGTCTGCCTTAAAAAATATGGGCTACGACATGCCCCGAATGAAGATCGTGGTCAATCTGGCCCCTGCTGACATCCGTAAAGAGGGATCTGCCTACGATCTACCTATCGCTATGTGTATTCTAGCCGGATCAAAACAAATACAAGCCACCCATCTCGAAGAATATATGATCATCGGTGAGCTGTCACTTGATGGCACATTAAGGCCTATCAAAGGTGCATTGCCTATAGCCGTACTCGCACATAAAAATAAATTTAAAGGCCTGATCCTGCCCATAGCTAATGCTCGTGAGGCAGGTATAGTATCCGGGTTGCCGGTATATGGTATAGACAATTTGCAAGAAGCCATAGATCTAATAGAAGGTAGATCTACACGTGCACCCATCACGGTCAATATCAATGATGAGTTTAATAGCTCTGTCAATCTTTATGATCTGGATTTTTCAGATGTCAAAGGTCAGGAAAATATAAAACGAGCTATGGAACTTGCTGCCGCAGGTGGCCATAATGTGATCCTCATCGGACCTCCCGGTGCAGGTAAGACGATGCTAGCAAAAAGGCTGCCCACGATACTACCACCCTTGAGTCTGGAAGAAGCGTTGGAAACTACTAAAATCCATAGCGTCGCCGGACTGTTACCGATTGGTGCAAGTATAGTGACGAATAGGCCATTTCGTTCTCCTCATCATACGATCAGCGATGTAGCATTAGTAGGCGGTGGGTCCAATCCTACACCTGGTGAAATATCTCTGGCTCATCACGGAGTACTCTTCTTGGATGAATTGCCGGAATTTAAACGCACCGTACTAGAGGTGTTGCGCCAACCTATGGAAGAGCGACGCGTAACGATATCCAGAGCCAAAATGAGTGTTGATTTTCCAGCCAGCTTTATGTTGATCGCTTCTATGAATCCATGTCCCTGTGGCTATTATAATCATCCGGAAAAAGAATGTGTGTGCGGGCCCGGAGTGGTAAAACGATACCTCAATCGTATAAGTGGTCCCCTACTTGATAGAATAGACCTGCATGTAGAAGTCACCCCGGTAGCAGTACATGAACTATCAAACTATACATCAACTGCAGAGTCCAGTAAATCCATCGTCGAACGGGTAATCACCGCCAGAGCCATCCAAGAAAAAAGATACCAGAATATACCCGATGTCTATTGTAATGCACAGATGAGTGGTAAAATGTTGCGCGAAGTCTGTCAACTTCAGCCCGAGGGCGTCAATCTGTTGCGTCAAGCGATGGAACGATTACAACTATCCGCCAGGGCACATGACCGTATCCTCAAAGTGGCTCGCACAGCTGCAGACCTTGATCATAGTGCTACTATACAAAATCATCATCTTGCCGAAGCAATTAATTACAGAAATCTGGATCGTGAAGGTTGGGCCGGATGAGGGTAGCTGATTTTAGATGAATCCCTATTCCGCCTGAATAATCCCGATAGCTCCTGATCACTATCAGAACGGGACAGCTGCACGGAAATTGACTATGTATCAATATGTTTTGGTCATCTGCTCATCGACACATAATATGATGTGTGCTTTGCCCAAATGCGCTTTTTCTAATTGTTTTATTTGTGTTTGACTCACAGTAGCTATTGATAAATATTTAATGGTTGGGTTCTTTTGTTTTAAATACCACACAATGCCTTCATGCATCTCCGAATGGTATGAACCATGAAAGTGAATGAATAGTGCATTTGACTTTTGATGCGCCATAATAAAATGCGCCATCGTCGCATCTTTGATAGCTTGTGCTTTTGGGAGATTTGGACCTCCGTGACCAGCCATCATCGCCAACATATTTTTATATCCGGGGAGTTCAGCATCATATACGATCGGCAAAGGAGCAATCCAAGACTTCTCTTCCGAACTGAGTGTGTCTAAAACCTCAAAACCTCGTCGGGCAACCAAGGAAGCAAATCTTCTGGGAATATTTGTTCCTATAAAAGGCACATGATTTAATTTAGCAAAATTGACCAATGGGGCATAGTCCGTTTTAAAGTTAGGCCAAAGCCTGGCCGCAGAATCCAATTGTTTGGCACTTAATTTTCCGACCAGATAAGCATCTAGTTCATCCTGATTATCTCGTTCGATCATCTCGGCTCCCAAGACCAGTGGTCTGAACGAAAAACAGTCTTGAGTCAATCGCAATTGCAACCAATGAGCGATAGCACTATTATGTTCCTCACCAAATAAAAGGATTTCTTGTTGGAGGGCGGCCTTCACCAGCTTTTTATATTTAATTTTTTTTCCTTCGCCGGTAAATAAAGTAAAAGGTGTAATCCCCTGGCTTTGAGCATCCACCAGAGCAAGTATCACTAATCCGATCAACATCACATATCTAGACATACCATCGAGTTTGTCTCAAGATAAGGAGCTCAACACTTTAAAAAAAATAAAAAGGACTTGACTATCATTTACTTTATCGTATATTTGCGATATACAATAATATGGCTTATAGTAAACGAGAGGCATTTGGGAGCAAAGAACAGTCACTGGCGACATTTGCTAAAGCACTGGCGCATCCGGCCCGGATCGCTATACTGAGCATTTTATCCAAGCGGGACGAGTGTATGTGTGGTCAAATCGTAGATGTACTGCCCTTGGCACAAAGTACAGTGAGTCAGCATTTAAAAGAGCTCAAAGCTGCTGATTTAATCATAGGGGAGACGGATGGGCCACGATGTTGTTATTGTATCAATTGGAAGGCCTTTGAAAAATTCCACGATGAGTTTACACTACTGTTTACGCGATTAAAAACTCAACAAGAAAAATGCTGTTAATCTCGCACTTTATTGGAACTATAAAAAATGCAGGATTGGTACTGCTGGCCTTAGGATGTACACGAGGGTATACGCAAACCTTAAGTGATTTTACTCGTACTTTGGGCCATTATGATGCATTGAGTCATTATGATGCTGCAGCTACCCATAAACGATCCTATTGGGATATTTTAAAATTTAAATTAATACCAGGAGATACAAAAGTTGAATCGATTGATCGGATGGGAAGCACCATTACGACTGCTATAACTGAGTACAAGGAGATCATCGGCAATGGAACTACACGAAAGCCGCATTATCTAGCCACACGTGAAGCTTTTTCTATACAAGATCCTCCGGCCAATAGTTCAGAACAGACTAAAGCAGAACTATTATATCTCCTACAGTTACAATCCACTCGCTCTGCGGAAGATGTTCGATCATCCATGTACTTTGCTACAGTATATTATCGGGTCAATACCAAGCCGGGTGAAAAAGACTACGCCCAAATGCGGCGCAATCTTTTTCACATTGGTCGATCCATAGCTCCTTGGTTTTGTGCAGACTCGTTACCCATGACGGCTGCATTGGTCGCCAATGTATGGAAAGATGCCGCCTATCTGATTTGGAAATACAAAAACTATTTTGTCCGTATCAGGCCTTATAAACTAGATACAAATCTTAAAAATCAAGAAGAAACCAATTGGGCTGCTTATCCGAGTGGCCATGCTACTAATTCTTATGCTAATGCTTATTTATTTTCGGAGTTATTGCCAGAGTTTGCGACCTATTTCATCAAAGATGCATATGATATGGCTCATTCCAGAGAGATTATAGGGGTGCACTATCCAAGTGACTCGGAGAGTGGTCGACAATTAGCCAAAGAATTAATCAATCGACTAAAATTAAATAGCAATTTCCTGTCCGATCTATCAAAAGCAAAAACAGAAATCCATGCTTTAAAAGTAAAACATGGCTATCCTTAATCTTTATTTTTTCATTCCATTAAATTTCATTAACCATGAAAAGCAATTTGAACGTACAGAATCCAGGTGGATGCTGCGGTGGGCTCTGTGGATGCTAATCCTGAGATCACATTAAATGGAACCGCTGAGGACACTACATTTTATGTAGACCTAATCGTCTATTTGAATTTCTTGACCTCGGCGGTTTTTTATCAAAAGCTGTAATTTACTTTAATCGCAACATTCCTACCCACTTCGTCGGCAAAATATCGTAGCCGATTGAGATAATCCCGATACGGTCGATCCATTATATTTTCTATTTGCAATGCACATTTGACTGGGTTTTTACCGAGTGACAATGTTGTATTAAGCTCCAATCCAAATAAAGTATATCCTGGTGGAGGCAACAAAAAATCCTGTTGTTCAATTATATTTTTTTGTCGAAATACTGTTTTACTGTTGAAAATAATGCCACTTTGTTTCCAATGCTTAAAGTCAGAAAAAGTATATTGCAAGCTTTGTTGTATAGCTGCAGGAGGAGTATACACCAGTCCAAGATTATCTATTAAATTTTTACTGACCACCATCGCATACTTACCGATCCATTTTAAATGATTACTCCAGCTATAAGAAGCCAACCAATCCATGCCCATCAATCTGGCATCGGCTTGGGTATAAACATAAACTGGAAAAGCGCCTCGTATCGTCAATCGAAATGTTTGTAGGGGCTCCAGATAAATATAATCCTGAATACGTTGATAGTAAGCCAGCCCTTGTATCAATAGTCGATCGTGCAATCGAAAGTCAGAAGAAATAATGGCTTTTATCGACCGTTCTTGTCGGAGATTTGGGTTCCCTTCTTCTAAACTGGCTACACCCTGGTGCAATCCAAAACTATATAATTCATTTACTTCCGGCGATCTGCGTATATAGCCCACATTCATATTTAGATTAAAATTTCGATGAAATTTATACTTCCATCCAATACCGGAACTTAGATTAACGAATGCATGTTTTTTATTCAAAATAGTTCTAGGGAGTGTGGTTGAAATTACTTTCGCCTGAAGGTGCTGAGATTCCACCCTTCCACCCAGCTCTAGGGCATGGTCGGATTGATCCCATGACAGGATTAAAAAGCCGGATGGTTTTACCGCACTATAGTTAGGGATCAATGGTAACACACCTGTCTCCGGGTCATTGACATTATTTACGAAAGAGTATTGTATTCCTCCACGCATCAATTTACTATTACCAAAATCGTGATGGATTACAGCTTCTGCAAAATGTGACCATTGATCTAAACTTAATGCAGGTATACTAGACCGGCCGCTACGGCGCACATCATATTCATTTCTGCGATTCCATTGGCTGCCTGCATTAAAGTTCCATACTGTATGAATACTAGGAGACCATCGATTTTCCCATTTAACTAATTGATGATGTACTTCTTGTCGTGGGGACTGCAAGAAGCCAGAAAAATCACCTTGAGTAAAAAATGGTTCCTGCCGTCGAAAAGCAGTGGTCAGGTCAGTGACATTGCTGATATGTGATCCTCTTAATATACCGAGCTCCGTATTAAAGGAAGACATAAACATTTTAGAAAAAAAGAAAGGTGAAACTTTTTTATCCAACTGGAGGCCGAAATTATACTCTCGTTTACCTGTGTTGGTCAAAAAATAGTCCGGAGTATTCGTATCACCGGAATTTTTATACGTGCCTGTCAATTTCCACGCCAACTTGGTATGATATTGTTGCGTTTTTACATTTATCGTATGCCCTCTACCATTGGATTGAAAGATATAATTAAACTGTCCGTGCAGATGAGGATCTTCTTCAATCGCATTTTGTCCGATCAGAATTGCGCTACCCAGGCCATTACCACCATACATCAAAGAACTCACTCCTTTGACCACTGTGATATGATCAGCAATAAATGGGTCTATCTCCGGAGCATGATCATTGCCCCATTGTTGACCTGCCTGGATCAAGCCACTATTAAGAATCGTGATGCGATTTCCATACAACCCATGAATAATTGGTTTGGCAACACCACTTCCATTCTTTAAGGATGCTACACCGGATATTTTTTCAAGTAATTCTGCAAGATTTTTGTTTGCACTGCGCACGATGTCTTCCTTACTGACTGATTGTACATTTTGGGTGGTCGTTTCCACTATAGATCCATGGACTACGATTTCGTTTAACAATTCCGTATGATGATGCATAAAGATTGTAATACTGGTATCCTTAGCTACTTCTAGATAAATTACCTGAGCTTCACACCCGACATGGCTGACCTTCAAGTGATATCCTCCGGCACACAAAGCGGTGATTTTAAAATGACCATCCTGATCCGTACCTAGCCCTTGATTCGTCTCCTGAATGAATAGGATAGCTAGATCAAGTGGAATGCCTGTGCTTTCATCCAGGACTATACCTTGCACTGTAATGGTGCACGATTGACTATAGACCATCGGGGCACCAAAACAGGCAAGGATAATGAGATATACGATCCGCATCTTTATTTTATGACCAGGTCAAACGAAACTTCAATGTCGGTTTCACCACCGGCATTAGTGATATTACCTTGGGCTACGCCACTAGCAGATTTATTAGGATCGTGCCGGAGTGTTACAGTCAGTTTGCCAGAAGACGAATTTCCTGTTTGAATTTTTGTAGCCAAGCCAAGAGGTTTTCCTGCTGCATCGACATCATAATAACTGACGGCAAGATTTAAACCAACTGATGTATTGAAAAAAAACTGGTGGACATCAGATTCGGTTTTGATTTCTTCAGAGATATTGATGACTGGACTAGCCTGATCATTGGATAATTGAAGTATACCCTTATACGCAGTATTTGCCAGCAAGGTACCACCACTAATGACTGGAGTCTGACCGCCATCGCCATCCAGATCTTTAAATGTAAGCACTATAGGGTCGACACCACTGGCCGGGGTGAGCGTATATATTAGAGTGGTGATGAGTTCTTCCTCATTAGGTACGACAGGATCTTTGGTATCGCAGCTTGATAATATCATGAGGTATATGAATAGAGGTATGAATATATTTTTCATATAATTTAGTAAATTGAAGTGATTAAATAGAACAAACTCGCCTAAGGAGCGCCAGCAACTAAGAGTAAAAAAATTAAAGCATATCGACGACCGGCGGACCTCTGAGTAAAATCAGATCCTCTATGCGATATGAGTATGGCGCAAGCGACATGACCCAGAGATCTGCTCTGATGGTATCCTTCCGAACCGGGATGTTGGCTTTATCAATAAAATGGCAAATTTGATAAAACAGATCACAGACCTCGCATTGATGTTCAATCTCATGCATGTGGCTGGACTGGGTATCCGTACAGTGTACTTCAAAACTATGGTCCCAGGCGTGATAGGACTTTATAACTAAAGGGGCTAAAGCTATAGTTAATAGCACCAGAGATAATATGGACCTGAAGGTAATCAAGACCAACAAAGTTAATCATAAATACAGAAAAAGAGTACCTTAAGCTACTCCCCACTACTGGTACATTGATCAAAGAGACAATCAACGATAGACGGAAATGAGACCTTTCAAAATCCAGGCTAATAGAGGTATAACTTTATTCAGTATTTTTGTCAAAGTATGAAGGATCTAAAAAAATACCACCACGTAAGCTACCTCTGGGACGAAGCCAAAGCAATGACCCTTGAACAAGATGAAGTAGCTTTATTTCTTTATCGCTCCAATCTTCTAGGGGCCGATCTAAGGCTCACGAATTATGGTGGCGGCAATACTTCCGTCAAGATCATAGACAAGGACCCTATAACCGGTGCCTCCGTGCCAGTGATGTGGATCAAAGGATCGGGAGGGGATATCGGCACTTTAAAAAAATCCGGGTGCGCAGCATTGTATATGGATCGATTGCTAGCACTGGAAAAAGTATATCCAGGTCTGGACCGTGAAGATGAGATGGTAGCTTTATTTAATCATTGTATTTATGATTTGGACTCTAAAGCACCTTCGATAGACACACCGCTTCATGCTTTTTTGCCATTCAAACATATCGATCATTTACATCCGGATGCTGCCATAGCGATAGCTGCAGCTCAAGATGGTAAAGAAATCACTCAACGGCTATTCGCGGGACAGATCGGTTGGGTGGAATGGCAGCGACCAGGATTTGAATTAGGGCTTAAGCTCAGAGCATGTCTGGAGCAGAGTCGACAAAAGGGCATCGAACTCAAAGGTATCATGCTTGGATCGCATGGGTTATTTACCTGGGGTGAGACTTCGTATGCCAGCTATATCAATACCCTGGATGTGATCGAGACCTGTGGCCAGTATCTAGAAGAAAACTTAGGTAAAACCAGACCAGTATTTGGAGGGATTAAGATTAAATCAGTCAGTCCAGAAAGTAGAAGAAAACAAGCTGTTGCTATAGGCCCTATACTCAGAGGAATGTGTTCATCTGAACGCCATATGATAGGACATTTTACGGATGATGACCGAGTGATGACATTCATCAATTCGGAAGATTTGCCACGATTGGCTCCGATGGGTACATCATGCCCTGATCATTTTTTGCGTACTAAGATCAGCCCTCTTGTGCTGCCTCTGGATGCACAGGAGGATCTGAGTA
>JANOWJ010000121.1:0-5412 GCA_031417835.1 Saprospiraceae bacterium
GGTCTTTGAGTAATTCATATGACCCGGGTACTCCCTCTCGGCGTAGGATAGTCTGTACTGCTTCTGAGACCACTGCACAATTGGATTACAAGGTAGCATTCAATATTTTTTAATTGATATCAATCTTGTTGAGACCTTTTAAAAGGGATTGATAAGCGATCAACGAGTGACCGATGGGTACGCCTAGATTTCTCAAGACGGTGCTGTCCGTCAGATCGCGTTGTAATCTTGAAATCGGCAATTTTTCAGCAAAGTGAGTCAAAATCGCATTGGCGAGACCTAAATTGCCTTCCGCATTTTCAAAATCTATCGGATTGACTTTATGCGGCATGGCCGACGAGCCGACTTCATTGGCTATTGTTTTTTGTTTGAGCGATTGCATAGAGATATACATCCAGATATCCCGGCACAGATCAATCAGGATCGTATTGATTCGACTGAGGTTATGGCAATACGCAGCCAGATAATCATAGGGTTCGATTTGAGTAGTCCAGGGTATCCGTATCAAGCCCAAATGTCGAACAAAATTTTCTCCAAATGCATGCCAATCCAAGGTAGGATAAGCTACCTGGTGCGCATTAAAATTGCCTGTAGCTCCGCCAAATTTGGCAGTGATCGGAGTAGATTTTAAAGTGTCATACTGGCCCTTAAGCCGTTCTACAAACACTTTTAGTTCTTTGCCCATTGTCGTAGGACTGGCCGGTTGTCCGTGGGTGAGTGCCATCATCGGTATCGACTTCCATGACTGAGCCTTGACCTCAATGGCTGCTATCAACTTGTCGATTATGGGGAACAACACTTTCCTGCTGGCTTCTAACAAGGCCAGCGGTTGAGCAGTATTATTGATGTCCTGTGAGGTAAGACCAAAGTGTACAAATTCAGACCAGGGTTCTAGAGGACCGCCTACCAATTTTTCTTTGATAAAATACTCTACTGCCTTGACATCGTGGTTAGTGACCTTTTCGATCTCCTTGATCCGTAGAGCATCTTGTTCTGTAAAATCGGAGTAAATGCTATGTAATGTTTCCAGATGCTGATTCTGGATCTGCAATTGAGGGAGTTGAGCATGACACAAGGATTCAAAATATTTGACCTCGATATACACCCGATATCGGATCAATGCATACTCTGAAAAATAATCAGCCAGTGGGGCGGTCACGTGACTGTATCGGCCATCAATAGGCGAAACGGCTTTAAGCATATGTCCGAAGGTATAAATAATACGCTATTTCTCTATTTTAGTCGGTAGAGATTGACTTAAAATAATTGTAAGTCTCCTGTTGTGATCGGATCGTAATATTGCTATTGTTTTTTCTATATGCATTGGTGGCCTGATTAGCCAGCGTCCGTGCTTTGACATTATCCCGCCATTGCAGATCCATGAGGAATAGGATTTGTTGTCTTATTTCTTCATCGTAAATGGGGAATGCTGCTTCGATCCTAAAACTTAGGTTGCGCTCCATCATATCTGCCGATGAACAATAAATCTTTTCATGGCCGCCATTATGGAATATAAATATCCTGGCATGTTCCAGGTATCGGTCTACAATACTGATGGCTTCAATATTCTCGCTTAGATTTTTTACGCCTGGTATGATACATGTAATCCCTCTAATAATCAACCTGACCCGTACACCGGCATCAGAGGCTTTATAAAGCAGTTTGATCATCTCTCGATCTTCCAGGCTATTCAATTTTATAAAAATGCCACTAGGCTTTTTAGCCCTAGCCTGGGATATTTCATGTTGGATCAATCTAGTGAGTTCTTCTCTCAAGTTGTTTTTGCCTACCAATAGATGTTTAAACGGAGATTTTGGTTTGACCCCAGATTCCAAAAAATCAAATACTTTTTTGACTTCGTTCGTCAGTCTTTTATCTGAAGTGAAAAGACCATAATCAGAGTAGGCCAAAGCAGTGTCTTCATTAAAATTGCCCGAACTCAGGTAGGAATAAGTCTTGAACTCTTTACCTTCCTTTCTTCGAATCCACGCAATTTTTGAATGCACTTTTAAGCCTGGAAAACTATATTTGACCTTCACGCCGGCTTTTTCCAATTTCTCGCCCCATCGGAGATTGGCTTCTTCATCAAATCGGGCTTTTACTTCGATAAATACACTGACATCTTTGCCATCCCGTGCCGCGTCGGTGAGTGCATCCATGATGCGGGATTCTTTGGCGACTCGATATTGTACCACTTTGATATGAGTCACCAGCTCATCTTTGGAGGCTTCTTCAAAAAATCGGATGACGGACTCGTACCGATGATACGGCACATGGATCATATGATCTTGTTTGGCAATGTTCGTAAAAAGATCCTCGGCGTCTTCTATGGGTCTATAATGCAATGGTTTGAATACTGGTTCCTTCAGGTAGACCATATTAAAGTCAGGGAACTTAAAAAAATCAAAATTATTATGATACTTGCCTTCCGGGATCATGTCCAATTGCTGGATGTTAAATGTCTTTTTGAGCAATCGTTGCATGACCAGGGGCATGGTACGATCATACACCAATCGGGATACCGGCCCCACATTGCGTTTGATCAGGCTTTTCTTAATCTTGGCTACCAAATCACCTTTAAACTCATCTTCTATATACAGTTCGGAGTCGCGCGTGAGTTTGATGGAATACGCGTTTTTAAGATTGAAGCCCGGGAACACAAATTTTACACACAACCGTACGATATCATCCAACAACATCAGGTGATGTTCACCTTTTTTTGACTCTGGTAAGATCACAAACCGCGGCAACTGATCCGAAGGTGCTCTGACGATCGCATAATTGTCCTTTTTTTTGCTTTTACTTTTGTCGATGAGATGTAAGTATAGATACAAAGCTCCGCTGTTCAGGAAAGGTTGCACCTTACCATCGAAGAGCAATATCGGCTGAATGTATGCCTGGAGATATTCCTTAAAATAATTGTCCACAAACTCCCGTTGGGTTTTGGTTAACATATCTGGGCTGTGAATAAATATACCATTTGCCCTCAACTCAGGCAGAAGCTGTTTATTAAATATATTGCTCAACTCTCGCTGATGGCTATTGACCAAAGTGAGAATGCCTTTAAGCAACTCTTCCGGTTTGAAATCGAGCGCTCGTTTTGTCCTTTTGCCGGCTTTGATGAGGTTACGGATCTGAGCGACCCGCACTTTAAAAAACTCTTCAAGATTGGATGAATAAATGGCCATAAACTTAAGCCGATCCAACAGCGGGACCGTAAGGTCTTTAGCTTCTTGAAGTACTCTATGATTGAAGGATAACCAACTGAGATCCCTGTCGTAAAAGGGGGAATGTTTTTGTGTCATACGGTCTGTAGCCCACAAAATAACTTTAAAATGTGCAATTTATGCCCGGCGCTATATTAAATTTATTTGGGTGCCTGGAAGGGTTTGGAAAGCAACAAACTACATATTTTTATTTTCATTTGATCGTCATTTTTTAGGGCTTAAAAGCTCGGCTTTCAATCTGATTTTTAACTTTGCACCTTCAATAATAGCTGGTGAGTAAAACATAAAATTGACTAATCTATATGTTGGTGAATTTTATGATTGAAGTGGCGGCTATCAAACATCAATAAACAATGAGTCGAAAAAAAATAGTGGCTGGAAATTGGAAGATGAATACTTCACTTTCCGAAGGCATCGCCCTAGCTAACCAATTGGCTGCCAGCCAGCCATCAGATCAGCCACAGTTGATTTTGATACCTCCGTTCACCCATTTGATGACGATCAAGGCCATCACGGATGGTACGATGATAGCGGTAGGAGCACAAAATTGTCATCAGGAAGCTAAAGGTGCATTCACCGGCGAAATTTCGGCACAGATGCTGCACTCTTGCGGCATACCCTATGTGATCCTTGGCCACTCCGAGCGCCGCCAGTACTTTCATGAGGATAATCATCTACTGAGCAAAAAAGTCATTTCCGCTTTAGGTCAAGGACTTACCCCGATATTTTGTGTTGGCGAGGCTCTTGATATCCGAAACGCCGGGCATCAAAATGATTTTGTATTTGGTCAACTCCGGGAGGGACTGTTTCATTTGTCAGCCGATGATTTTTCAAAAGTGATCATCGCCTACGAGCCCATCTGGGCGATCGGTACTGGGGTGACGGCTAGTCCTCAACAAGCCCAGGATATGCATGCCTATATCCGCAGCCAGATCGATATCCAGTATGGTACAGACATCGCCACAGACCTGGTCATATTATATGGAGGCAGTGTCAAAGGCTCCAATGCTCGGGAGATATTTGCAGGAGCTGATGTGGACGGAGCTTTGGTGGGCGGGGCTTCATTGGATGCGGAGGATTTTTTGAGGATCGCTGGGGGATTTTAATGGGGGGAGTGAGTAATTTAAAAAAGTGCGTTTAACATTTTGGCGTTTTCGAACCCATTGTATTTTGAGATCGCACCAAGATTTTGCTCACATTTTTCTTTGTATTGTTTGCCATTGTAATATTCGAAGTATTACTGTTAATTAAGATAGTTTTTTAATAAAAGTAGTGCGAAAAGTATTACTTTTTAATGACACAGTATTATCTTTTCGATGATCTTCCTATATTTATTAAAAATAATTTGTATTCAATCGAATTATCAATTATATTTGGACACCAAGACACTTTACCCTTTTTATTGATTACCTATATATATTATGTTATGCGGATTTCTGAAAATGGCTAGAATTTAATTTTCAGAGATTCACATAAAAGTCTGAAACTAAAATGCCCACTTAAATCAATGGATTTAAGGTTGAATTTGTATGTCGTTTTTTCACATTTTAATTAGCATACGATGGAAGGTAATCAATTTTTTAATACGGGACTTAAGCTGCGAAAACTGCGTATACTCCATGATTATGAACAAAAACAATTGGCAAGTATTTTAAATATTAGCCAATCGTATTATGCCAAGATAGAGTCCTTTAATCCCGCAAAACATTTAAGCTTCATTCCATTATTAGCTGAATTGTACAAAATTAATACCTGCTATCTTATTGAAGTCTGCTCATTGGATCATTGCCTTAATGATTCCATTGAATTCGTAAGACAATATCAAAATTTAATGGATTTGTCAAATTAATTGCGTTAAAGTTTAGGAATATTTTATTCCTGGCTTTATTGAAATAAATAGTAAGTTTTGTAGTGTTGTTTTTTTTTCATTCGATTTAATTATCCACTGTATGGATGGTTGAGTGGAGAAAATATCAGCACAATAAGATGATTTCTTTCTTTCTAATCATAATGTTGTGTGGGGATAGACAGATTACGCTTAGATAATCTATGTAGGTTGGATTTGAAATGGAAGATTTTATTTCTAGGCAGTAGGTGGAAATCGAAAGTCTTGACTTGCACATTATTGAATTGAAAAGTGAAAATCAATCATTGGCTGATGGGGCCTAGAAATTAAAAAATCAAA
>JANOWJ010000122.1:0-51505 GCA_031417835.1 Saprospiraceae bacterium
CATCAGGACCAATGACTCGAATAGCATTTTTTTCAATCAACTCACGAAAATTTTGCCTTAAATATATTTGTTCACCAGTATGAATGGGCACCGTTGTACTTTCTGTAAGTTGTCGGTAGTCATCTGCCGTCACATAGGGGGTATAATCACCAGTCAGCATATCTTCCAGCCAACAAATGTTATAAGGTTCTAATAAATTTGCCATCTTGATTGCATCAAAAAGCATAAATCCTGGTCCAATATCAAGACCTAAATCTATATCGTCACCGAGTGCCGTCCTCATTCCTTCAACATGGTCAACTACCATTTTGTATCCAGTAGCTTTCATGGGTCCACGATAATATGGTGCATCTTTTTTGCTATCCGGAGATTTACTGAGATTACTATAGCTAAAGTCCGGGTTATTTTTCATCGATGGACCGTGAAAACCAATATTTTCCTTGATGATTTCCCAACCATATCCGGAAGACTTAACCTTTTCCGCCCAGTCACGATAATGTTGAGGTGTTTTACCCTCTACCTCAAACCGTATTCCTTTTCCATAGCTGGCATAGCAACGCACCTGGTCGCGAACCTTACCACCTAATAGCTTATAAATCGGAAGGTTAGCAGCTTTCCCGGCAATATCCCAGAGTGCCGTCTCTATAATACTGACCGCACTCCCCCAGGGCTTGAAACTTCCCAGCCTTCTTATCTTCATCATCACACGTTCCACATTGGTAGGATCCTCACCAATCAGATAATCTTTATAAAAAAGTACAAATGGTTTAAGGTAAGGCTTCGTAGTTTCGGCTTGACCATAGCCACTAATACCTTCATTGGTTGTTATGCGTACAACCGCACTGCCTCCCATAATGGCACACTTAAGGTCTGTAATCTTTAAGGTAGCCATTGCCGTTGCCATTCCATTTGAATGGGAAGGAACATCATACGTTGCTGCATTTGCCTCGGCACTCCCAAATAAACCAAGAAGTCCGGATGCTGAACCCATACCCAGCATTTTAATAAAATCCCTGCGTTGAGAAGCAACTTTATCTTCTGATTTAGTCATGATTCTAGGATTGAATAAAAAAATTATAATTTAGAATTAATACTTTAGGGTACTTAGTGTAGCGCCAGATTTTCAATCGAAGAAATTTTTGTCTTCATCTGCTAGATACTTTTTTGCAGCCTTCACGTTAAACTCCACACCGAGGCCGGGGCTGTCCCAAACTTCGATATGACCATTTTTCACAATTGGATCTGGTAATCCTTCGATGATATCATACCACCATTCAGGATTAGCAATGGCATATTCAAATGCAATGAAGTTCTGCGGCATGGTAGCAGCCACTTGAACCTGCGCTGCATTACCAATCAAACCATCAAAAATGCCATGCGGTGCCATTTGAATCCCATGCAGGTCTGCATATTCAGCTATCCACTTTAGTTCGGCCATCCCGCCAACATCAGCTACATCAGGACCAATGACTCGAATTGCATTTTTTTCAATCAACTCACGAAAATTTTGTCTTAGATATATTTGTTCACCAGTATGAATTGGTACTGTGGTGCTTCTGGTAAGTTCAAGATAGTCATCTGCATTGACATAGGGTCTGTAATCACCAGTAAGCATATCTTCCAACCACATAAGATTGTATGGCTCGAGTACTCTGGCCAATCGTATCGCGTCAGATAACATATGACCTGGTCCGAGATCCAGCGCGAGACCAATCTCATCACCCAGTACTTTCTTCATGGCTTCAACACAAGCTACAATCCTTTTCAAGCCTTGTTCTGTCAGTGTGCCCCGATTGGCATGGGGCTGGTTATTGGGACCGACAGGATCACCATAGAAAAAGTTGGGAGCTTCAGCCCCCATGCGGCTATGAAAACCAATACCCATCTTGATAATCGTAAACCCTTCTTTTGAAGCTTTCATTTTGGCGACGGCTTCAGCATAGTCTGCAGGCTCAACACCAATTCTTGGCAGTCTGCCAACGCCACCGTTGTACACCCGCACTCGGTCTCGAACTTTGCCACCAAGTAATTTATGGACTGGTAACCCTGCGGCTTTTCCTGCAATATCCCATAGCGCCATCTCAATAGCACTTACCGCGCTGCCATAAGGCTTAAAGCTTCCCATGCGCCTTATTTTCATCATGCATCGCTCAACGTTGGTTGGATCTTCACCCAACAAGTATTCTTTATAAAATAGAACGAAAGGTTTAAGATAAGGCTTTGAGGTTTCGGCCTGACCATAACCACTGATTCCTTCACTTGTAGTAATGCGTATTACCGGACTGCCGCCCATAATAGCACATTTTAAATCGGTGATTTTTATCGCTGCTTTAGTTGGTTCTTCTACTTGAGCAGCGTTTTTCGTAGCAATTGATTTGCCCCATGCGCTGTTACTCAGGAGACCCAAACCTATACTGCTTAAGGTTGCCTTTGTGAAAAAACTCCTGCGGCTGGTTGTCATTTTATTTTTTGCGTGAACTATTTTTTTGTATCGTTAAACTAACCACTCCCCGAGACTTTAATGGAGCTAATTTTTTCTATTTACTTATCTTTTACATTTTAAAAACTTAAGCTGGAGCAGAATATCATTTATCCCACCAAACTCGAGTATCCAGTTTGTCTCCACCTTGACGAGTAATAGCTTCCTGAACATTTACCTTATTGATACCGAGTTCCGTGTCGGGATAGGTGAGCCTGCGTATAAAATCACTCTTTATATCCTTACCAGGAAAAGGGTTAGGTGTAAGTGCAGGAATACCACTTCTACGAAAGTTGGCAAATGCTTCAGGTCCATTTAAGAAAGATGCAACCCAATATTGGGTATTTATTTGCACTAACGCATTGGACATTTCAAAGGGGTGGGCTGCCAGGTAAGCATCAATATCGGTTGTACTTATACTTGAGGCTGTTGAATATTGAGCCATCTCAAGCATATGTGCTCTAATTCCTTCTGCAAATAGAGTTGCTGCATTTCCAGAAGTCCATCCTCTTACTACAGCTTCTGCCAATAATAATTTGGTCTGCGCATTCGTCACTAAAAAACAAGGTGCATCCACTTTCCCCATTCTTAACCGATCAAGTTGGGAATAGTCGTAGAAACTAGCTAAGCCATCTGCCTTTGCCTTGGCTATAATTGTACCATTGTCATAACCCATTGGCATTCCAATTTGAACATCTGGCTCGAATGAAGCTTTAGCAGGAATCTGTTGAGGACCACTTGCGGCTCCTACATACCGCACAGATATTGAACGAAGACGAGGATCTTTATTCGCTTTAAGATAGTCAACAAAATTACCTGTAAGGAAATAGTTATTCGCTTCAGAGCCATTCACAAATGCCCCAATGGCATTAAAATATAAACTCGTATGACGAACAACAGCACTCCCTGCATTGGTCTGTATGACTCCTCCTGCAACAGCTTTAGTTACGAACTGTTGGGCTGTTGCTTGGTCGACTTTAGAAAGCCGCATAGCTGCTCTCAGCATGAGCGAATATCCCAAAGCTTTCCAGGAAGAAATGTTGCCGGCATACAATACATCACTGGACACTAATGGCTTTGATGAATTCAAAGCAGCAGAAGCTTCATCCAATTCTTTCAAGATATCTTTATAGATGGCTTGTTGGGCATCGTATTTGGGTAATGAAACATCCGAAATAAAACCATTTCCTGCTTCAAAATAGGGAATATCACCATAGGAATCGGTCAAAATCATGGCTGTATACGCGCGCCAAATTCTGGCAGAATGGTATAAATTTGTTCGGGTGTCATCCGCTTTAGTTGTATTCAATACGGACACTAAAGACTTCATAACATCTCTGTAATAGCGTACCCAATTTCCAGCATTCCTAGGTTTGTTGTCCTGATTAAAATTTCCACCCCCTAAAACACCACCAAATGGAGTCACGATTTGTTGAACGATCGGAATTTCAAAAACGATAGATTCGAGTGGGAAGGAAGTTTGAATAATTGCATTATTCATCAGAAAGCCAGGATCTAATGTAATCGGGGATGTCTTATTGACATTGAGTTCATCAAAACCTTCATCACAGCTTGGCAAAAAGAAAAAAGTTGTAAGCAAGCTAAGTATATAAAAATTGATCTTTTTCATTTTAGGAATGAGTTATAAAATTTTAAAACTTAAGATTTAGATTGAATCCAATACTACGGCTGGTAGGCAAACCCGTTTGCTCCAGACCAATTTCGTTATCCGAAACGTTACCAAATTGTTCTGGATCCAAGTTAGGTACCCATTTCTTTAGTAAGGCAACATTGTTAGCTATGATACTTAATCTTACTCCTCGGATAAGGTTTTGTTTGGAAATAAGTTTTGTAAAATCATAACCTATGGAAATTTGACGAAGTTTCCAGAAGCCGGCATTGTATGCGAATTCTTCACGTATGGCACTTGTATTTACCGTCTCAAAATAAGTTTGATGAGGGGTTTGTACTTTATTAACTTCTCCTTGTTGATTCACTCCATTGCCCACTACAAATCCTTGTGCGCGTCCATTTAACGTTGCTTGATGCAATCCATGTCTCCAAAGATTAAAATTAGTCTGAGAGCCTAAATAATGCCCAAGTTTAAAATCTATCAGCGCTGATGCGCTTATGCCTTTATAGTCAAAAGAATTGAAAATACCTCCAAAATATTTCGGTATAGCGCTTCCAACACGTATTGGTTTTGGCCCTCGAAGTGGCCGACCATTGTTAGAATCAAACACCTGTCTGCCCTGAGCATCCCTCAGATACGCGGTGACATACAAACCACCTACTTGTTCCCCTATTACTTGTCGGATCGAGTTATTTCCGGCATTACCTCCTACCACAATCTCTTTTACACCAGGCCCTAGGTCCAAGACTTTAGATGTGTTGTATGAACCATTAAAACTTATATCCCATTTAAAATTGGTGTTTTGTACTGGTACACCCGTCACCATTAATTCTACACCATTATTCTTACTTTCTCCGACATTGATCAACTTAGAGGTATAGCCAGAACCATCTGATATTTGTGCCGCAAGAATTTGGTCTTTGCTGATTTTGTTGTAATAGGTAAAATCTAGTCCAATCCGATTGTCGAAAAACTTAAGTTCAGCACCAAATTCTGCTTCTGAGACTCGCATGGGTTTTAAGTTGCCATTAGGGACAGTACCAGTCGGAATAGTTCCCACTGGTTGCAACCCCCCGTTTATATTAGGAAATAAATTATTATTTACCCCAAAGAAAAGATTGTTTGAATAAGGCGCAACATCACCATCACTACCAACCTCGGCATATCCGGCTCTGAGCTTACCATAAGAAAGCCAGGCAGGCATATTCTCAAAGGCCTGCGAAAAAACAAAACTGGCGTTGATAGAAGGATAAAGAATGCTTCTGTTTGCAGGAGATAGGGTAGAAAACCAATCGTTTCGAGCAGTGAGTGTTACATAAAAATAATTATTGTATGAAAATTCAGTAGCACCATATAATGAATTCGTTTTCTTTTCCTGTAAATCGTAAAATGGGTCTTTAACGCGGCCATTCGTAACCGTGTAAACATCCTTGACCACAAAATCTTGTACAAAAACCACATTTTGATCAAATCGAGAAGAGCGTTGATTACCACCCAAGCTAATATCTATACCAATCTTACCTATTTTTCGATTTGCACCCAAAAGGAAATCAGAATTCAATTCTCTAGATCGAATGACTTCTTGCGTATACCTACCATTGACAAAACCTGCTGGGGCCGCAGAATTAGAAGCCCTCCCGGTAGGATCATTGAAGTCACGGTCGCGGGAATAATAATCCTGACCAATACGGCCTTGCAAATAAAGCCAATCATTGAAATTATATCGAGCAGTAACATTCCCAAAAAGTCGATCTCTAAGGATATTTTCAAAACGCTTATAAACAGACATATACGGATTTGTCCGATTTCTGAAACGCGACCATACAAACTCATTGCCATTTGCATCAACCTGTTTTTCCCTTAATAAATCTAATGGCATAGAGTTGGACAATGTATAAATCACAACAGGAGTGCTGATGTCTTGTCCAGCTATGACCACTGGGTTTTTATTCTTTTCCTTGGAATAGGCGATATTTCCTGATAGGACTAATTTTTTAGTAATATTTTGGTTAAAGCCAAGGTTAAGTGTTTTGCGGTCAAAACTAGTGTTTGGCTGAATGCTTTTGTTGGCCATGTTTGCGAGTGAAAGACTAAAACCACCATTTTCACCTCCTGAAGACAAGGAAATAGTATTAGTCAATGTATTACCCACCTGATAAAATTTACTGATTCGGCCTCGCACAGGTTCATAAGGTGCTGTCACGCCATCAAATAATACTTGAGTCATTCCCGGCTGAAATTTTTCACCAAAACTCCAAACACCAGAAGTTGGATTTGGGGTTGTTGGTCTTACCCCAAATTCGCCTTGGCCATACTCATATTGAAAATCCGTGAAATCCAATGGAGTATCCGTAGTAAAATTTGAATTAAATTCAACAGCAATTGCTTTGGTTTTACCCCCTGATTTCGTTGTAATCATGATGACACCATCTTTAGCCCTAGAACCATACAAGGCTGCTGCTGCACCTCCTTTCAATACCGTCATGGATTCAATATCATCTGGATTTATACTGGTAAGACCATCGCCCCCATCAGTACTACCGGTTGCTCCGCGGCCACCAAAGCTACCACCGACGCCAAAAGTGGTATTATCTATAGGTATACCATTAATTACAATGAGTGGGCTATTTTGGGATCCAAAGGATGATTGCCCTCGTATACGAATTTTACTCGACCCTGAAGGACCTGTGCCCATGGGTGTAATGTTAATGCCTGCCATTTTCCCTTGGAGCCCATTCATGAAATTGGTCGTTCGGTTTTCTGCAATTTGATCATGCGTTGCACTTGAAGTAGCGTACCCTAATCTTCTGGTTTCCTTTTTGATACCTAATGAGGTTACTACAATTTCACCTAATGATTCTACGTTGACTGTCATCGACACATTAATAGTAGTACTCGTACCTAGTACGACCTCCTGTGTAGTATACCCAATGGAAGCAAAAATCAAAACAGCATTTTCATCGGCAACCGACAGGGAATATTTACCATTGTCATCTGTGGTTGTTCCCAGCGTTGTTCCCTTTATGGATACGTTTACTCCAGGAAAGTTCTCACCGTTTTCATCCGTTACTTTTCCACTCACTTCAATGGCGGATTCTTTTATTTCTAACCTAGTGAAAGGCCAGGTAGGTATGGTGGCATAAACTGCTCCAAATTGATGTAGTATAAGACAAATCCAAATAAGCAAATAGAGTTTTCGCATGGGAATACTGTTTAAATTGGTTTTTAAAAAAAATCTAAACAATTTTAATCAGGATTTGTAATTTCTAGTTTATCCTATCTTAGCAAATGTTGGTACTATATTGCTTATTTGTTAATTCAATGCATTATTGCCAGTTTAAACTTATTTAGACCGAGTAATGCGTTTATCATAATTTCTACATACATAATACTCATTCCAAAATGATCACATAGAATACACGGGTGGCAGAACTTATGCACTCCATAAGAAAACAACTAAATACTATAATAAGTTGTAATTATTTAATAATTTAAAATATTAACTTGTTTTTTCAAGAGTTACATATGTGAAAGATTAGTGCAGTGGATTATAACAAGTACCTGATATTCTTCTTTCCATCCGAAATAAAATGCTACCAAGGTATTAGTTTTTGCCAAAGGGTGAGTTTTAAAAGCCTATATCTCAGTGTTACCATTTTCATCCTTAATTAATGCTCCCTATTCATAATGATCACAAAGCGGGATCGGTTGGCAGAGCAGAATGCCTTAGAGTGAATAATATCCTTCACAAAATTGAAAATAGCTTTGCGATCATTTAAAAATTTGCAGCGTTTAAGTCACTGATCCCTTAGGTTACAGCCATCATAAAGTAATCACCAGTCAAGATTTAAAAACTATGAGTAAATCAACCACGGAACATTTGCAGCAAATAAGTTACATGGTAAAGGTCCGTGGTCCTTCCTACATGAATTCAGTCCACTCTATTCATCCAATTTCAATACATCCAAAAATGCTTTCTGAGGGATCTCTACATTGCCTATCTGGCGCATTTTTTTCTTGCCTTCTTTTTGTTTTTCCAGGAGTTTACGTTTACGACTGATGTCACCACCGTAACATTTTGCAGTTACATCTTTTCGTAATGCGGATATAGTCTCTCTGGCTATTATCTTGGCGCCTATCGCTGCTTGGATCGCAATGACAAATTGTTGGCGTGGCAATAATTCTTTAAGTTTTTTACACATTTTACGGCCTAGGGCTTCTGCTTTTTCCCGATGTACCAAAGCTGAGAGCGCATCTACATTTTCGGCATTGATCTTGATATCCAATTTAACAAGATCCGCCTCCCGATAAACACTCGGAGCATAATCAAAGGATGCATACCCTTGGGATATGGATTTTAAACGATCATAAAAATCAAATACGATCTCTGCAAGGGGTAACTCGAACTGCAACTCCACCCGCTGAGGTGTGAGGTAATGTTGTTTTAGTAACCTACCTCTTTTATCCATACACAGCGATATGATAGAACCTATAAAATCGGGTCTAGTGATGATTTGAGCATCTATATATGGCTCCTCTACTCGCGAGATAAAGCTTGGATCGGGCAGTTCATGCGGATTTTGAATATTTAATTTATCGCCCTTGGCCGTATAGGCAAAGTAAGACACGTTAGGCACCGTGGTGATCACCTCCTGTCTGAACTCTCTCGACAATCGCTCTTGCACGATCTCTAGGTGTAACATGCCCAAAAAACCACACCGAAATCCAAAACCGAGGGCGGCAGAGGTCTCCGGCTCAAATACCAACGCTGCGTCATTCAATTGCAGTTTCTGGATGCTGTCTTTAAGATCTTCGTAATCATCATTGTCAATGGGATAGATGCCTGCAAATACCATGGGCTTGACTTCTTCAAAGCCGTGTATCTGCTCCCCGGGTTTATCAGCATGAGTGATGGTATCACCTACCCGGACCTCCTTGCTATCCTTTATACCACTGATGATATAGCCTACATTGCCGGCGCCGAGTTCAGGTTTTTTGATTTGTTTGAGTTGTAAAATTCCGATCTCGTCGGCATTATAGTTTTTGCCTGTCGATACAAATCTTACTTTTTGGCCCTGTTTGATGGTACCATTGAAGATCCGAAAATAGGCTACTATACCTCGGAAAGAATTGAATACGGAGTCAAAGATTAACATCTGCAATGGAGCATTAGGATCGCCTTTGGGATGCGGTATACGATCTACTATGGCGGCTAGGATCTCCGGTACGCCTTGCCCTGTCTTGCCGCTGGCATGTAATATCGTTTCCTTTTTACAACCGACCAGATCAATAATTTGGTCACTAACCTCATCTAGCATGGCTGCCTCGCTATCGATTTTATTCAAGATAGGGATGATCTCCAGGTTATGGTTGATCGCCATATATAAGTTGGAGATGGTTTGAGCCTGTATGCCTTGGGTCGCATCGACTAATAATAATGCGCCTTCACAGGCTGCTATAGACCGCGATACTTCATATGCAAAGTCCACATGGCCAGGAGTGTCTATCAGGTTGAGGGTATAATCTGTGCCATCCGTATGTCGGTAAGTCATCTGTATCGCGTGACTTTTGATGGTGATGCCTTTCTCTCGCTCCAGGTCCATATTGTCAAGTGCCTGATCCTGCATGTCTCTGAACGCGATTGTTTTGGTGATTTCCAACATTCGGTCAGACAAAGTGCTTTTCCCGTGATCTATATGGGCTATGACACAAAAATTTCTTAAAGTTTTCATTGAGGGCGCAAATATACCACTTTTGGGGAGTGAAGCTAAGTATTACCTTTGTCCAAGTCAAACCTAGATTATTTAGGTTGAGGCCACTATTTAAAGTTTATATTAATTAAAATCATAATATGAAAAGATTCAGATTCGTCATTTTTATGTTGGTCCTGTGGTCATGTAAGACTTCCAACCATAATCTGGAATTCCGAAAAGTAAAAATAGTCTTAGACACGGAAGAACCTCTGAACGCAGCGGATACCATTTACATTATTGGAAATCAACCAGAATTGGGTCAATGGCAGTCTATAGGCTTACCGATGGCACGCAGAGCTGAAACCCGTTGGGAAAAGACCTTTAATGTCGCCGATAGCACGCCTGTAGAGTTTAAATTTACGTTGGGCAGTTTGGATCAAGAGGCTATCTCCAATCGAGGAGTGATACCGGGTAATAGTCTTATTCAAGTGGTACGAGATACCGAAGTGTACTTTGTGATCGAGGACTTTAAAATGCCCAAAGTCGCCATCGATTCTCTTATTAAGTAATTTTTGAAAGTATCAGACTGGTTTCATCCCAAAACAACATCCTTTCAAGTAAATTAAAATCGACCTAATAGCAAACATTTAGCTGTTTTTAATTGTTGGATCAAGATAAAAAAATAGCATGAAATACTCCATTTTATTGATGTTAAACGCAACACCTAAATGGTGGGTGATGAATAACGAATATCGATCGAACTTATTTAAACAACATTTGTTCACTCTTTTCACATCGTATGAAGGTCACATTCATTTCAGGGTATTTAATGCAGATGCGTTTCATGCCCATGTGTCTGACTTTTTTACATTGGAGACCTCTGATCTCGCACAATACTATAATTTTCTCAAAGAATTAAGAGCTACTAAGTTATTTACCAATGAATATTTTATATTAAAAGACATCGTAATGGGTGCTGAAAATGGATTTAAAGAATTTAATTCAAAGTCGATACCGAAAAAAGAAGTGGTTATGAATTGAGCATTAATCTGAATATACTTTAAAATTTATAAAGAGAATAACCCATCTAGAATTAAAATTCTGAAAAGGATGCTTTTTATTGCTTTACCAGTGTACCCCTGCCCTTCCACACATAATATACCACTACTCCCAGACCCACAATCACCAATCCCGCCAAACTCGTCTGGGTCTTATGAATCAATAGATTGACGCACATCATAAATGCAAATAATAGGTACAAGGCCGGTATCAATGGGTATCCGAATGCTTTGTAAGGTCTGGCAGAATCGGGTTGTTTTTTTCTAAGAATAAATATCCCGAGGATCGTAATGAAATAAAAGATCAGAATCGTAAATACAGTGTAATCCAAGAGCTTGCCATACGTACCTGATAAACACAATAAAGACGCCCAGATCGTCTGAATAACAATGGAATATCCAGGCACTCCATTTCTATTTAAGATTCCTGCTTTCGAGAAAAATAAATTTTCTTTGGCCATCGCATAATACACGCGAGAGCCTGATAAGATGAGACCATTATTGCAGCCAAAAGTAGATATCATAATGAATAACGCCATAATCATAGTCCCCACACCCCCAAAGATCATTTCTGCGGCAGCTGTACCTACCCGATCATTGCTCGCAAACATGATGCCCCTGCTGACTACATCGGGACCATTGGGTACTCCTTGTACCGGCAGCAGCATTTGATACGCTAGATTGGCCAATACATAAAGGACACTGACGATCAGCGTGCCGTAAAACAAAGACAACGGTATATCTCGTTTAGGATCTTTGATTTCTGCTGCAGTGTACGTAATATTATTCCAGGCAGAGCTGGAAAATAAGGGCCCTACCAAAGCAAGGCCAAATGCAGATAATAAGCTGAGACCAGTGATCGCTTTTACGGTAATAGATCCATCTATAACTTCTGTCGTAAATGATTTCCAAGGATCTACCCAATTTTGGGCTAAGGTGTCCCATCGCAATGCCACGAGGATCCCGATTACAATCAATCCAAACAAAGCAATGGCTTTGACCAAAGTCAAAACCAACTGTACGAATTTAGCTTCTTTGACCCCTTGCAGATTGATAAAAGTCAATACAACGATACTGGCTACGGCCAGTAACTGTGTTGCGGAAATTTGCAAAAAACCAAGATCTATTAAAATATTAGATTCACTAAAAAATGGGATCACTACGCCCGTATACCGGGCAAAAGCCACTGCTACCGCGGCAATAGTCCCGGTTTGAATAACTAAAAAGGTACACCAACCAAATAAAAAGGCGATTAACGAATTGTAAGACTCTTTGAGATAAACAAACTGGCCGCCCACTTTAGGCATCATACCTGCCAACTCGCCATAACTCAATGCACCGATCAATGTGACGATGCCAGTGACTACCCAAGCCAATATCACCCATGCACCCCCACCTAGATATCGAGCTACATCGGCCGATACTATAAAAATGCCCGACCCGATCATAGACCCTATGACAATCATAGTGCTATCCATTAGATTTAATTCTTTTGAAAAAGATGTTGAAGTGGTACTTCCAGACGATTGTTCAGACTTAGACATAGACTTTACCTTTATGATTAAAAACCCACAAGAAGCATTCGGATTTATGGGAAAAAGATAGGTAAATTTCTTCCACAAGGTATGCCGCAAGACATTTTCTTTTAACTATACCTATTGCCGGCAAAAATATTGGTAAAATAGATCGTCACATTTTGTCAATTTTACGGCATTAATCAAAAGAAGTATGATAGATCTGATCAGCGATACCATCACCCGACCTGGTCCGGACATGTTACAGGCTATGATGCATGCTGTGGTAGGTGATGATGTATTTCATGAAGATCCTACCGTGAATGCCCTCGAGTCAAAAGTGGCTGCAATGTTCGGGCATGAGGCAGCGCTGTTCTGCCCATCCGGTACGATGACCAATCAGATAGCGGTCAAAGCACATACCCATGATCTGGATGAGGTGATCATGGATGTATCCTCCCATGTCTATCTATTTGAATTGGGAGGTTACAGTTTTAATTCCCGAGTAGCCATCCATTTGATCCAAGGGGAAAATGGAAAATTCACAGCCGAGGATGTGCTGGCATCCATCAAACCTAAGGCAGATTGGTTGCCCAATTCCAGATTGGTCATTGTGGAAAATAGTTCGAATCGGGGTGGTGGTAATTATTATACGTTGGATGAAATCAGGCCGATCGCCAAAGTCTGTAAAGAAAAAGGCCTCAAATTACATCTAGATGGCGCCCGCCTATTTAATGTACTGGTAGAGACCGGTGAATCTCCTCTAGAATATGGCCCCCTATTCGATACCATCTCGATCTGCCTGTCCAAAGGATTGGGAGCCCCGGTGGGGTCCTGCCTTATCGGTACGACAGAACTCATAGCTCGGGCTAGAAAGCTCAGAAAAGTAATGGGTGGAGGCATGCGCCAGGCAGGATTTCTCGCAGCAGCCGGTGTCTACGCATTAGACTATAATATCAATCGATTAAAGGACGATAATGATCGGGCAAAAAAAATCGGTACTTGCCTGCAATCTTTATCGTATGTCCAGGAAGTCAAACCTGTAAAAACTAATATTGTAATATTTTCTGTCAAACCTCCACTGACTTCAGAAATATTTATAAAAGAACTAAGCCGGTATAACGTAAGATGCGTGACCATCGGACCAGGGGCAATCCGATTTGTCACTCATCTGGATTTTACAGATAAAATGTGTACAGAATTGCTTGATATTTTAGTCAACCTTCAATCCCTGAGTTAAAGGTCCTTTTTTTGTTCGGTCACATTACAGACATTAAAAGGCATGCATGGATAGCTCTATCCTGGTTCTAAGCCTTTTTGTCGAATTTCTATTTTAAGTACAGGGTAAAGCCTATTTTTATAAGAAAAAAAATGCGCCAGATTTATATCGTACTCTTTTATCTAAGTATATCCTTAGTTCATGCTCAAAAGCCAACTGATAAAAGGCTTGCGGGATTGGATACCTTGATAGCAAGAGTTCTCAAAGATTGGAAAGCCCCCGGAGTGACGGTGGCAGTGGTAGAGAAAAATAAAGTAGTCTATACTGGTGGATTTGGGTACCGGGATTTGGATAAAAAACTACCAGTCACTGAAAACACTTTATTTGCTATAGGCTCTTGTAGCAAAGCATTTACTTCTGGTATGATCGGATCATTGGTAAAGGATGGACTGGTCGATATCGATAAGCCCGTGAGAAATTATTTACCAGAATTGAAATTTTATAATGAGCACCTCAATGATCAGGTGACGCTGAGAGATATGATGAGTCATCGGACAGGACTTCCCCGACATGACTATTCATGGTACGGATCTACCGCTTCACGGATCGACTTATTAAAACGAATAGAATTTCAGGAACCCACCGCGACACTAAGAGAAAAATGGCAGTATAATAATTTTATGTTTTTAGGTCAGGGTGTTGTTTTGGAAAAAATAACTGGCAAATCATGGGAGACTAATATTCAAGACCGCATCTTTAAACCTCTGGGTATGAGCCAGTCGGTAACTACGATAGCAGATATGGAAAAATCAGCGGATCGATCTCTGGCTTATTCATTGATTAATGATTCCTTTGCCAAACCTATACCTTATCGCAACATCGATGCCATGGGGCCTGCTGGATCGATCAATAGCAGTGCCAAAGACATGGCTAAGTGGTTGATCACCTGGATCTATGGCGGCAAATACAATGGTCAAGAAATCATACCGGTCAATTTTGTTAACCAGGCCATGTCTATTCAAATGGCTAATGGCTCTATACCCTCTGGGGAAAATGTGGATGTGCAAAGTTATGGTTATGGTCTCGCCTGGTCCATATCTAGTTATAGAGGACACTATCGAGTAGAACATGGCGGTGGGATCGATGGTTTTATCACAACCACCGTCTTTTTCCCGACGGATAGTATCGGCATTTTCGTGTCTTCATGCACTGGGGCCGTCTCCACTGCGATTAGGAATTTTATAGCCGATCGCATGTTGGGTCTACCCTATCGTGACTGGCATAAACAACAACGCGACCCATTTTTAAAAGCAAGGTTTGCTTCATTGATGAGTCCAAAAACAAAAGACTCCTCCACTGTGATTTTAAATACTCAACCATCGCTGACTTTGAAAGATTATACAGGTACCTATACGCATAAAGGTTACGGACAATTAAAAGTCTCAGAAAAGGATGGTAAATTATATGGAGATTTTAATAGCACGAAAGTTGTCCTCACCCATAAACATTTTGATCTGTTCTTGGGCAGAGCAGAAGGGCCCGAGCATGCTGATGATTCACCAACCGAACTATTTTTTCAACTCAATAAAGAAGGTAAGGTGACGAAATTATCCACTCCGATGCAACCAGGCCTTTCGGATATCGAGTTTATTAAAGATATAGAAACTGTGGTGTTGTCGAAAGAATCTTTACAAAAATATGCAGGTGAATATACGTTAGGCCCTCAACCAGTCACTTTTGAAATCCGCAATGGAACTACCCTGTATGCTTTATTACCTCCGCAACCAGATTACGAATTGGTATCGATAGGCAACGATGAGTTTAAGTTGAAGGTGCTCGAGGGTTACAAAGTCAGATTTAAGTTGGACGGCACTGGCAAAGCATCTGAAGCTAGTTTCATTCAACCCAATGGGGTATTTGTGGCGAAAAGGAAATAAGCCTAGCTAAGAGAATGAATAATCAAGTATTCTATTTGGCTTGATTTTTTACTCTACTAAAGCCTTTACTTGTTTATTAAAGTCATGCCCGGTGAGGTGCATAAAATAAATCCCCTTTTGCAATTGATTCAAATCGACTGGAATAGTAGTGGATCCGGCTTCAAATTTTTTATGCTGGAAAGATTGTTTCACCAGTCTGCCTAGTCCGTCATAGATATTTAAACTCAGTGCTATAGATCGGGTCAGGGTTATATCCATCCTGGCTGTTTGAATGGCAGGATTGGGATAATATTTTATCGACGATCGATCATCGCGCGATGAAATCGTAGTGGAAATATTATCTGGTGTGAATCCAATGAGATCAAGTGCTGGTTTGATCTCAGGGCTCTGCATAAAATACTTCCATAAGAGACCCGTCCTCGCATTCTCTATCATGTCAATGATCGGGCCTTGATCAATGGCTAGATAACTATCAGAATACCACGATCGGGTCGTATTGAAGGCATCGTAAAAACCCATCAAACCCCAGAGCTTGGCACCCTCCTGCCGGTAAAAATATTTTAAAGCTGCTAATGATTGTTGAGGTGTATAAGGCATGGACGACAATGCAGCTGTTGGGCTTATAGTCCCATTATCTGTAATGCTCATCGGCTCGTGAGCTAGATACCCATCCGGGTCGTCACTGGCAGTCAGGCCCCAATTATCCGAGCTGTAGCCTAACCATTTCTTTGGATTTTCTTTACAGTAGGCCCAATTGACTAGTGATTGATTGACATTGTGTTGAAAATAATTAGCGTACGCATCTTTTATGTTGCGGGGATCAAATCCAATGAAGGAATAATGTGCAAAAAACAATGGCCCACCGGCATTGGGGCCTACGAAAATTTTATTCCCATAAAAAGTGTTTCCATTTACATAGGTAGGTAGCCCGGCCCAGCCCTGATGATATAGAGCGGCTGGTATCTTATGAGTAGGTGATGCCACCCCTAGGAGATACGTGATCAATGCTTCATAATATCCTTTCAACGGAAAATTCATCTGCCAGTCAAAATTAGGAGACCAATGCCAATACAACACGTTTTCGCCTCCCTTGCGGTACCAATCCCACTCGACAGCTTCCCATAATGATTTTATAGTGCTGCGCAATTGTTGTTCTTCAGCAGAGCTGTTGTTAAAATATTGCCGAGCAGTTAATAATCCTTGGAATAAAAAAGAGGATTCCACCAGGTCCCCTCCATCATCTTTGGGACTAAATGGAATCACTTTACCGGTAGCCGCGTTCATCCAATGTGGAAATACTCCATGAAATCGATCTGCCTTGGTTAAAAAATTTACTATTTTATTCAATCGATTCGCCCCTTCTGCCCTGGTGATGAATCCACGCTCAACTGCCACGATGATAGCTGACACTCCGAATCCTGTACCTCCTATCGTGGCAATCTCATCAGTAGTGCTGCGCTCTCGTGTCAAACCGGAAATCGGATGCGCAAAGTCCCAAAAGTATCTGAACGTATAACGTTGTACCATCGTCAATAGTGCAGAATCACTCATGGCTGCTGTAGCCACAGTTACTTCATTGGTAAATGTGGAAAGCTCTCCATTCGTGCCGATAGCTCGGATTTTATACTTTAAATTTAAATTTTCACCCAGGTCTCTAACAAAATCAATTGCAGCACGAGCAGGAGCAATCTTTTTACGCAACGTAAATGCGCCACTCCCTACTTGGCTCCATATTTCATAATTTTTTGCATTTGCCCCTTCTACCCAATTCAATTCAATATGACTGTCATATCCTTGGGCCGTCAGCACAGAGGGTGGTCCCAGGGTAAGCGCTATCGTATCCGGCTTATACGTTTTGACATTATCTATATATATTAAGTGCTCAACATTATCTGCAGCATTTTGTGCTAAAATTATAGCTTTGGTTTGTTTGAAATTAAGTGCAGAATTACCCGCATCTGTAAAAAATACACTTAATGGGAATCGTACTTCAGTCCAGACATTCGCCGGAATATCGATGTTGTAATCCCCGAGATTATATTTTTTTGATTTGCTATTGGTAGGTGCCACTTCCATAAAAAGTTTTGGCATCGCTGCTTTGGCCAGGCCATCGGGAGCAAAGACCATCATCGACAAACTATCAGAAGTAGAAATATTTTGAAACGGAAAACCCGGAGCTATAATAAAGGTCTCCCAATTACCGCCACTTTTAGAGGTCCAGCGAAGCTTAAGACTATTGGACCCTTCAAAAACCACACTAGTGCTGGTAGGAATTTTATCACCAGATGTACCAGCTTGTTCTATCAGACTTGGCGCGGTCCTGAATGCGAGCCCTGAATCATAAAAACCTGGATTATTACCATCTCGAAAAAAATAAACGGTCTGAGCTTTGTTGTCACCTAACAGCAACAAAGAAAAGAAAATCAAAATGAGGCTTTTCATGATCGAAGTTTTATTAAAATTCGCTTAAATAATTTCTAAAGCTAACGAATAGTCCTTGTATCTCCTATAATGATCAGCATTATCCGTAGCCTTACATTCAGTTGATATCACCTATTTACATCCCTATGCCAAGATCATCTTTACATATAATCCGATACTTTTACACTTCTATAATCATTATCAGTGTATAACTTTCCATTTGCATTGACCGGACTTATGATCAGGGTGTGCCATCTTAATATATATAGGATGGCCTTTCTGATTGTTTTTAGTTTTAATTGCCTGCTGAGTTGGGCTCAACCAAGCCAAACAACTTCGCATAAAGGCAATCTTTATTTCTATTGGGGTTGGAATACTGAACGATTTACTAAATCTGACCTCCATTTTAAAGGCCCTGATCATGATTTTACCCTTTTTGATGTCGTAGCCAAAGATCGCCAGTCGAAGTTTTTAATCAAAGACTATTTTAATCCGTCTCGCTTGAGCATACCTCAATTTAACTTTAGGTTAGGCTATTTTATTACAGATCATTATAGCATATCCATCGGACAAGATCATATGAAGTATGTGATGGTGCCCTCGCAGTTGGTAGACATATCCGGATCCATCCGTGCAGGTACTGCGTATGACGGCACTTATGATAAAGAGTCGATCCGCATCGCGACAGATTTACTTAAGTTTGAACATACGAATGGATTGAACTATTCCAATCTTGAGCTGCGAAGATTAGATCCTATCCTCACTTTGCATAATTTGACAATGAATCTTACGACAGGTATTGGACTTGGTGTGCTGATCCCTCGTACAGATGCTACATTACTAGGGCGAGCCCGATATGATGAATATCACCTGGCTGGTTATAGTCTCGGTGCTGTGACCGGTATCAATTTTACTTTTTATAATAGCTTCTTTATTCAATCAGAGCTCAAAGGGGGATTTATCCATATGCCAGATATTCGTACTACAAATTCTTTACTAGATAAAGCAAGTCAACGATTTTGGTATGGTCAGAGCAATGTAGTGTTTGGAGGAATTGTGCGATTCTGATCATTTGAACACACATTACTACAGGTATTTCATAGTTGAAGAATTCTGGAAATCTACTCAATTTCTAATACCCCATTTCCCTAAAACAAAAATAGTCAGCTCCTACACGTTTGCAAGGGCTGACTATCCGACAATTATAATCCCATGAACATATCCAAGGTGCCTGAGAAGACGACTTTGGTATATATTTAATGAACCTAGAACTTTTCAATTTTTAAACGAGATTTTTTGCAGTACCTTGAAAAACCAGAATCAAGGATAAAATAGAGAGTTATACACTTTTGTATAACTCTCTATAGACAAATTATAATCCCATGAACATATCCTTTAGTTAAAAAGGATCACTGAATACTTTGATTCAGTGGTGAATTCGAATTATTCATTCAATTTCACAATACAAGTATAAAATGTTTAGAAAGGCATTTCAAGGACATTTTTTGCCTATTGTTATATATAAATATTTTTAATGTATCAGTAAATATTCAAAATACACTATTAATCAATTATTTATATATAAATATATTTTTTAATATAAAAAAATTGGTTCATAAATTATCCTCAAAATTGAACGGTTAGCAGAAAAATTTAACAAAAATCCTTTCAAAAAGGTGATTTAAATGCTTTATCCTGGATGAAACTACTGTCTGTGAGGGTATGAAGGAAAGCTAGGAGATCCGATTTTTGACCAGGGGTAAGTTTAAGGTTCCGAATAAAAGGGTTTTTGTTTTCGGCCGGAAATCCTCCTGAATCATAATGTTCTATGACTTGTTCAAGCGTAGTGAACCGACCATCGTGCATATATGGGGCGGTCAACGCTATATTTCTCAATGTTGGGGCTCTAAATCGACCCTGATCTACAAGTGCTCCAGTTACAACACCGCGACCTTTGTCCGGAAAGTCCAGGAGGCTGTTTACCTTTTGAATTCCATTATTAAAAAAATCGACCGAGGCCATCAAAGGTGCATTGTGACAGTGAAAACACTCGGCATCCGGCAACCTCCCGCCAGAGCGATCAAAGTACATATCAAATCCTCTCAGCTCACTTTCTGTAAAAAAAACTCCTGAGCCGGGAGTGATAGCCAAATCGTATTTAGATTGACCACTGCTGACAAGCGTGCGCTCAAATTGAGCAATGGCCTTGACGACCAAGAATTTTGTTAATGAATCTATATGCGTGATGCCAAAAGCTTTTCTAAAGCCAATGGGGTAAGTGGGGTGTCGTTTGAGTCCGAGGATCACCTCTGGCCACGTATGATGCATTTCTAAAGGGTCCTCGACTGGGATTAGTGCTTGCTCTTCCAAATTATTGACCCGACCATCCCAAAACAAGCCCCGCTGTTGAAATCCAGCATCCAGTAGGCTCATCGCACTGCGCCTGCCAGGTGCACCATCGATCCCAATACTTACTTGTAGTCCGTCAGTGAAACTTTTGTCAGGTTGATGACAACTGGCACAAGACTGGCTGGAATCTCTGGATAGTATCGGATCAAAAAACAATCGACGACCCAAATGCACCCCTTCTTTAGTCAATGGATTATCGATGGGTATATCCATCTCCGGATAAGTGCTCAACCGGGGTATAGTGATCGCCTCCGGGGTGTATGGGATATGTATCAAACTATCCAGACCTTCATCTGAGGGGTCGTAATCACAGGAGAGTATACTCAGGAGATAAAATGTGAGCGGCCACCCCGATCTCAAGATTCGCAGGTTCATTTTTTAAGTTGAATCGCTTGGGCCAAGCGACTGCTAAATAATTTGAGTACCTCTATGTTAGAGGGGTTGTGATTTAAGGGACTATTAGCAATGTCAAAATAGACACCTGACTGGCTATAGACATTTTGAAGGTCTATCTCCACAGGTAGGATATATTCAGAAGTCACCGGAATATCAAAGATCTTTTGAATTTCCACTGTCTGTATACAAGCGTCGGTGCCGGTGTGAATCGCAAAAGGCAACTCAAATACTCCTTTTCCAGCGGTGTCCAACACTCCTTCCATTCTTGCAAAGATGTACGAATCCCATGCATCCCAATGATGACCCGTGGACGACAGCGGATTGGTGCTTTTAAAATCCTTCGGCAATTTTTTATTAAGATCGGACTTCACGCCTAATTGGAATCTAATACCTGAATAATTGCCAGCCTTTACGTTGATCAGATCCAGTCTTTTGGTCGACACATCACTAGAAGCCAGATCGACCAGACCGACCTGATCTATTGCAACATTACCACCGCTTGATAACAACTGAATGCCCGTAATGTAAAAATCTAATGCACTCCATTTAATACTTTGTTTATTGCCATAAGTGTAAGATTGTAAAGGCTGGAATGTAAGGTTGCCATACTTAGGAAAAAACTGGATACTCAAGGTACCTGTATCTTCATCAAAAGGTTTTTCTGGCTTACAATGCCACAAGCTGATGATCGTCAAAACGGCAAGGATCCATCTCATAGCAGAATAACGAGACTTATGCTTGTCGTATTTTATTGGTGTAATCACAAAAATGTAGCTGTAGTTACAAAGTTAGGGTTTATATGAGCGTGATGCATTAAAAGTTAACGCGCTACCTATCGGCTTGCATCAGCATAAACTTTAAGTTCCTAGCCCCTCGGGTCTATATGCTCCTTAAAGATCTTTTGAAGTATCGACTTCATATGGACTGAAAATTCTTTGCTTTGGATCCAATGGTAAAAATTACGATCCCGTTTAAATACATCTATTACAGATTGTCCATTATATTTCCCAAAATTGAAGACCATCACGCCTTCAGCATTATATTTTAGCCGATGGGTGATATCGACCATGTTTTGGTCATTTGTAAATTCATGCAATGCCTTGATATTCCTTTGGATTGGAGCACTATACACCTTGCCCTCTTCATCTACCAAATCGTCATGCTCATATCGCTTGATTTGTCCTTTAAAGACCTCGGCCATAGCTTTAGCATCTGACAGGGCATCATGGGCCCCGGTTAAATCCTGATTACAATAGAACTTTAAGGCAGCTTTGAGTGTCCTGGGCTCCATCTTGTGAAAGATTCGTTGTACATCTATGATCTTTTTGCCATCGAGATCCCAGATGATCCCTGCTCGTGCAAACTCCTCCATCAATATCGGGATATCCAATTTATAGGAATTATAGGCTACCAGATCCGCCTCACCGATAAAAGAGAGGATTTTATCCGCGAGCTGCAAAAATGTAGGTTTACTGGCTAACATTCCAGCGTCTATTTTATGTATAGAATATGCTTCTTCAGTGATCGGTATACCAGGGTTGATGAGTTCGTTCCACTCCACGATATCGCCATCTGGTCGATATTTGATCATGGCCAATTGGATGATCCGATCTTTTAAAAAATTGATGCCAGTGGCTTCAACATCCAGGAAGATCAAATCATTCGATAAAAAATCCAGTGAGATCACGAGTTGTTTTATTTCATTTTATCCATCAATCCTTCTGCTATAGCCTCTTGGCTTGCACCATGGAGCTGGATCGGCTTTCTGCGTTTTCGCATTCGAATATTCAGAAACTCTACAAACAATGAAAAAGCAATCGAAAAATAAAGATATCCTCGGGGAATAGTGCCTACAGTCGAGCCTACGATCTGAAGATTAGCTTGGTGAGCCCCTTCAGCGATCAACATAAAACCTATGAGAATGAGGAATGATAAACCCAACATTTGAATACTAGGATGTTGATTGACAAAATTGCCAACAGGGCCAGAAAACCACATCATGATCACTATGGAGATCACTACAGCAATGATCATAATAGATACATCCTTAGTCAGCCCCACAGCGGTCAGAATGGAATCAAAGGAGAAAACCAGATTGATCAATGAAATCTGCACGATGGCATTGGATAAGGACTGACCAATTTGAGTCTTATTGGTCTGTGGGTGTTCAATACCTTCAAGTTTTTCAAATATTTCCGACGAGGCTTTGTACAATAAAAATAATCCCCCTGCTATGAGGATTAAGCTTTGCACTGAAAATCCGGCAGATGCAAATCCCCAATCGAATGAAATGACAGCATTCTGCATAGCCATAAAAGCGGATATACCAAATAACAATAGAACCCGGAATATCATGGCGATCATCAGTCCCCAATTGCGGGCTTTTTTCTGATCCGCTTGCTTTAGCCTAGATGATATGATGGTAATGAAAATAATATTATCTATTCCTAATATTATCTCCAGAAAAGTAAGAGTGGTCAAGCTAATCCACACATCACCTGAACTAAAATCGGGTATCGTCATGATAAAAATTTATGAGGGCAAATGTAGTCATAATCGTAAAATCAGGACCTTAAGAACACAGATCTTTACTTAGACATAATCTAAAAAGTCAATGTTGGAAAAGTATTGATGTTACTCTCTATTTATGATCATTTTATATATGCAAATAATATTAGGTATGAAAATTGCTGACTATCAATAAGGATCGCAAGGAATCAAGAAAGATGCGTTAAAATGTAATTTCTATTGATTGATGCGATTGAATGTTACGTTATTATCTTTGTAAGTAATAAATAGTTAATATGAGATTTTTAGCCTTTTGCCTTCTGATCGTATGTAGTAGCCAAGTGTCAGGTCAGACCGCCCGATATGTATTAGTAGAACATTTTACGAATACCTGGTGCCCTATTTGCGCCAGCCGTAATCCGGAACTTCAGGACCTCATCCAAAAATACGCTAAAAATGTGCACCATATCTCTATTCACCCACCTTATCCGTACAGTGGATGTCCACTCTATCAATACAATAGGACGGATAATCAGGAACGAGCAACATTTTATAAAATCTTTGGATCCCCATCCATAGTAGTCAATGGAGGCAATGTAAAGGGAGGGTCGCCATTGATTTCCGAAGAGGATCTTAAAAAAGAAATAGCACGGACCAGCTCAATTGCGGTATTAGTCACCGAATCCGGATCAGGGGCTAATCGCTCGGCTACGATCACCGTCAAACCCACCTCCGCTGTAAATGGTGACCTCAGATTGGTCGTTGCACTTATTGAACGAAATCTAAGATTTACTGCTTCCAATGGAGAATTAGATCACTACAATGTGCTCAGAAAATATCTTATTACAGCTGCCGGCCAAAAAATTACAATTCCTGATGCGACGGAGAAAAAATATGTTTATAACTTTAAGGACTCTTCAGGTTGGAAACCAGAACAACTTTATGTATTAGCTTTTGTACAAAACGCTGGGACAAATGAAGTACTTAATTCGGGTACAAAATTTGATTTGAGTACTGGTCTTACTCCTTCTTTATCGATTTTTCCATTACGGGTATTCCCTACATTGACCAAAGATTTACTTTTTGTAGATCTCCCGTCGGCACATGAGACCACATGGGATATCATCAATACTCAAGGTCAAGTAATGCTTAAAGGTTCAATGGGCGGATCCAAAGTCAATTCTATAGCAGTCAACAACCTGGTACAGGGTGTATACGTGATCAAAATGCGGGATATGAATAAGGTATACTCCGCCAAATTTATAAGACAATAAGTTGGATATTAGGATTTTATGTGGAGAGCGCCACGCTCTAATACGTATATCTTATCACACTGATCCGCTAGTTCTAATTGATGACTTACGATTACAAAAGTCTGATTAAAGTCGGTACTGAGTTTTCGTATCAATCGATGAAACTCTTCTGCATTTGATTGATCGAGATTGCCGGTAGGTTCATCGGCCAAGATAATCGAAGGAGCATTAAAGAGCGCTCGACATATAGCGGCACGTTGTTGCTCACCACCCGAGAGTTGACTTGGCTTTTGTGTCTGGACCGATTCAAGGTCAAAATATGTTAACAACTCTTGAGATCTTGAAGCAATCTTGGACTTATCCCACCCCGCTATAAAAGCAGGCATCTGAATGTTTTCTGCCAGATTGAACTCGGGTAATAAGTGGTGAAACTGAAAAACAAAACCAATTTCTTTATTCCTAAATTCTGCAAGTTGATTTAGAGACATGGTAAAGGGGTTATGCCCTGCGAGCACCAAAGATCCGCTATCGGGATGATCCAAAGTGCCCATAATATGCAAGAGTGTGCTTTTTCCGGACCCGGATTTGCCCATAATGGCAATTAGTTCGCCTTTTAGTACAGTCAGATTTAAATTTTGCAGTACCGGCACATGGGTGTAGGATTTACTAATTCCTTTAGCCGAAATGATTTCTTCCATGATTTAACCACAAATCTCTCATTTTTTGGCATCAACCAAAGAAAATCAGTTGATGACCGTAAAAATCTCTTAAATCTACCGACCAAAATCTCAAATATTTCGTTAAGTACATTAATGCATGCCCTTTTACCAAAAAAACCACCCTTTGGGGTAACTTTTTATGAACATCATTACATTAATCTTACCATAGATAACCAATTCGATTTTTTTAACCATATTTGCGAGTCGCTACTGTAGAAATCTTATGCGAATACTTCAGCTTTGTAAAAAATTTCCGTATCCTTTGAAAGATGGTGAATCCATTGCCGTCACACATCTGAGCAAAGCGCTCCATCTCATGGGATGTGAGCTTACGTTGCTTTCAATGAATACCAATAAACATCATTTTAATATCGCTCAGCTCCCTGCCGACTATACCTACTTTAAAGAAATACACGCAGTAGATGTCGATACTTCTATTAATGGTTGGGATGCTGTATTAAATCTTATCAAAGGCACTTCATATCATGTCACCAGATTCATGTCTGATGAGTTTAATGAAAAATTGATAGAACTCCTTACGCACAATGAATATGATGTCATACAATTAGAGACCTTGTATCTTGCTCCATATATCAGTACCATTGAAAAACATTCTGATGCCATCATCTCCCTGCGTGCGCATAATATAGAACACGAAATATGGGAGCGGATCATAGAGCATCATCCGAATAATTGGCGAAAATTATATCTGAAACACCTCACAAAACAATTGAAAAAATATGAGGTTGAGCAGTTTGAAAAGTATGACTTATTAATCGCTTTTACAGACCGGGACCTAGGCAAGTTCAGAAAACTGGGCTATCATAATGGGGCTATTACATCCCCTATCGGGATCGAATTAAAACAGTACCATCCTGTAGTTAAGTCAGATGCTCCACTCAGCATCACTTTTATAGGTGCATTAGACTGGATGCCCAATTCTGAAGCCTTACATTGGTTTTTGAAGCATGTGTGGCATAAGATTCATGCTTTAAGGCCCGAGTTTGAGTTGCATGTGGCGGGTCGCAATTGCCCGGACAGTATAAAATCCATGCGGCTACCCAAAGTGATCATTCATGGTGAAGTGGAAGATTCTAACAGTTTTATCAATACCCATCCTGTCATGGTCGTACCCTTGTTATCTGGCAGTGGTATGCGGGTAAAAATTTTGGAAGGCATGGCATTGGGGAAAGTGATCATCACCACATCACTCGGTCTGGAGGGAATCCCAGCCATACACAAAGAAAATATCCTCATTGCGGATACTCCCGAGCAATTTATCGAATGTCTGGAGCACATCTATCAAGATCCTGAAGAAATGGTCAAATTGGGCCACGCAGCAGTTCAGTTTGTATCTGATAGATATGATACCTATAAAGTAGCAGCAGGTTTGATTCAGCGATATCAATCCCTTTTAGCATCCGGTTATCACAAACAAACCTCATGATCACTCGGTGAAATTATTGATTATAAGTTCCCGATTTCCCCACCCATTAGACAAAGGCGATAAACTCCGATTATACCATCAAATCCAACATCTAGCTGCAGAGGCTCAGATTACTTTGATTTGCATGTCTGATATACCTGTCTCTCAGGGCTCTATCGATATTTTAAAACAGTTTTGCTCCACAGTTTATATTTTTCGAATCTCCAAGTGGACCATCCTAGCCAATTTGATCAAAGGCTTGCGGCGTGGACTACCAGCTCAAGTCGCTTATTTTTTTAATCAGGGCATTAAGACCAAAATCCTGAATATTATAGCTCAGGAAAAACCTAATCATATCTACTGTCAACTGATCCGGGCATCGGAGTATGTGCGCGATGTATCGTTGCCAAAGACTTTGGATTATATGGATTGTTTAAGCCTTAGTGCTTTAAAAAGATCCTGGCAAAGTTCAGCTCTGTTATCCAGGTGTTGGCGAGCGGAGTCCCGACGAACCCGAGCTTATGAATTATCGATATATGCTTCATTTAATCAGCATACTATCATATCTGCCTTCGACGCCGCTTCCATGCCATTGGATCCTATCGTACAACCCATGCATCTGGTGACCAATGGCCTAGCAGTGGATTACCTCAATGAATCACCAAAAGTGGATCGGGATTTAGATATTTTATTTTTAGGAAACCTCAGCTATTTTTCCAACAGATCTGCTATTGACTATATCCTAGCACAGATACTGCCCATACTACGAAGGAAAAATAAAAATTACCACATGGCCATTGCCGGAGCCCATCCAAGTCAACTTCTGCGCGCTAAAATCAGTAGAGCCAAGGTCACCTTACTCGCTAATGTGCCTCATGCAAAGGAGGTCTATGACCGTGCTAAAATCTTTTTAGCGCCTATATATTTTGGCACAGGACAGCAAAATAAAGTATTGGAAGCCCTTGCTAGTGGTTGTGGGGTCATATGTAGTCCGGAGGTGCAAAAGGGCTTAAACTTACCTGAAAACTCCATGGTACATACCGCAAATACTCCTGAGGAATATGCCATCTTGATTATAGAAAAGTTATCCAATTATTCAGAGGTAGTTCAATCACAAGGTATATCGATCAGAAGACAATATTTATTGACTCATTTTTCTTGGGCGAGAAGTGCAGCGCAACTGATCAAACTCTTTAATGCAGGGGATCGTCTCAATCTATGATCCAGATACAAAGCTTGGATTTAAAAAGGTCTGTCTAGAAGGTTACATTTTATACTCTTTGTTCTGCTGATACTTTTGGTTTACCTCCATTTCAACGAAAAGCCAAATCATTTGTTTAATTGAGCAGATATTATAATTGTTAACTTTGCGACCCATGAATTCGACATCGACGGCACTCCATACTATAGAAGAATCCTTAGAAGATATCCAGCAAGGAAAAATACTCATCGTAGTCGATAATGAAGATCGGGAAAACGAGGGCGACTTTATTTGTGCTGCACAATGCATTACCCCTGAAATCATCAATTTTATGGCTACCCATGGTCGTGGATTGATCTGTGCCCCGATCGACGAACAAAGGGCGGATGAATTACAACTTCCACTTATGGTATCGTCCAACACCGCTGCACATGAGACAGCATTTACAGTGTCTATAGACCTTATCGGTCATGGTTGCACGACTGGCATCTCGGCCCATGACAGATCTTCTTGCATCAAGGCATTGACCTCTACAGACTTTAAGGCCAATGACTTTGCCCGCCCTGGACATATCTTTCCGCTACGAGCCAAATCAGGTGGGGTATTGCGCAGGAATGGCCATACCGAAGCTGCCGTAGATCTTGCCAAAATGGCGGGACTCTACCCTGCTGGTGTATTGGTCGAAATATTAAATGAAGATGGGTCCATGGCTCGACTTCCGCAATTATTAGAACTATCAAAAAAACATAACCTCAAAATAATTTCAATACAAGATCTTGTATCCTATCGATTAAAAAAAGAACGATTGGTAGATCGATGCTTTGAGAAAGAAATCCTGACTCCCAGAGGTACCTTTAAAGTGATTGTCTACCGTCAGAACAACGGCGATGAACATCTGGCGATTGTCAAAGGAAGTTTTAGTCCAGACGATATCGTACCGGTCCGAGTACATTCTGCTTCAGAGTCAGGAGACATTTATAGTATATTATTCAATGGGTATGCCCGGCAGATTGATAAGACCCTGGATTATATCGAAAAAGCAGGTCAAGGAGTTTTTTTAAATTTATTTCATGAGGAAAAGAAACTAACCCTCCTGGAAGCACTCAAAAGTCAACCGGAAGATCATGTGCCGTATGATCCTAATAAACAACAGCGGGATTATGGCATAGGTGCACAAATCCTCAAAGATCTCGGTATCCGAAAAATCAATTTGATCACCGCACAGCCAAGAAAACGAATTGGTCTAATAGCTTTTGATCTGGAGATCGTAGATCATATAGACCCTAATGCTTTGTAAGGAATAAGGTTCTTTCGAGTCCTTCGCATTTGACTTTACATTAGTCTGGCAAAAATAAGCTTCTATCGATTTTTGCGGAGGCGAGGGAATTTATCCTGTGTTATAGGAGTTTGTATTTTTATATTCGGTGATCCATTCATCCTGAAAACCATTGCTTTATTATGATACGACAGATTTATATAGCTATAGGAGCCTTGAAAGTGAGTAGGGCATTTATCCTTCGATACAGACTATGGGAAAAATGGGAGTCTATGAAGTGGATGCATACCTTATTTACAGCTCTGGCTATATACGTAGGTCTTAAAATGTTTGGCATGATCGGCTCAGCGTTGGCTAATCTTGGCCATTTGGCATCCGGCGATTTGGATGCCGTAAAACTGGGGTTCAACATTTCGAGTTTGCCAGATTGGTCCTTTGTACAGTCAGATACCTATAAGTATTTTTTCTTGTTCTTTGTAATGGCTATGGTATATCACATCGGTGGGCGGAGCTTGGAAATTATATATGGTATCCCTTATCGACCTAGCTTCAAATTATTTGTACGTTCACAGTTCAGGACCACCATCTTGCTTTTTATTTGCTTTGTATTAGAACAGGTCACCGTAAGTATCTCGTCAGGTGTGTTGAGCATATTCGGGGGCGATTGGCTGTCTGGACCTGTAAAATTTTTAATCCAAAGTTTTCTCTTCGGGGCTGTATTTATAGATATGTTGCATGAGATCAGAGGGTGGACCCTAAAACAAGGGATCAAACATTCATTTAATTATTACCCTGGCATATCGATTACACTTGGAGCAGTAGGCTTATTGTTATCCTATGTTCCATTTTTGGGGGTCCTCCTAAATGGACTATTGACCGTAGCTTTTCTAATTGCCATCAGACGGGTCGAAAATACCATGGCGATAGCCCATTAACGTTTATCGTCTTTTACTCAAAAAAATCTCTGCCATCATACATCGTACGCTCCCGCCTCCATATCGTTCGATCGTGGGGATAGGGCTGGAGATTATTTGTCCTGAGGCGTTTAGCTCTTTAATTTGATCCAAATGAAGAGAACGATAGGCAGAGTCAGACATTACCCATAGATATTCACCTCGATTGTTCATCACCTGCAGCATGTTGCCGGCATATTGTATGACCTGGTCCCAACGGATCGGGATCAATCTTTTACGGGTATTACTCAATGCTGTCAAGAGTTGGTCTCGTTCCAATTCATCCTCAATACAATCGATGCATACTATAGCTGTATCATGGCCGAGGGCCATAATGACATTCGTATGATATACTTCTTTGCCCTCGGGGTCTTTGGCACGAAAAACAATTTTTTTGTATTGCTTGAGCAAGGCAAAATGCTCTAATAACTCAGCATCTGTCCGGGGACTTAGGCAGGCGTATATAATCCTTTCAGTGCGGTCAAGAACCATACTCCCAGTACCTTCTAGGATTTTATGCTCTTCTTCATAGTGGTCAAATGTATATCGATTTCGTACCTGATAGTTTTTTTCCAATAAATGGATGATATCATCTCTCCGCTCGGCTCGGCGCAGCATCGCATACATAGGATAAGTGATCAATGATCCATCAGAGTGGGTGGTAAACCAATTATTGGGGAAAACTGCATCAGGCTTTATCGGAGTAAGCGTGTCGTCGATCACAAGTACTTCCACTCCATAATCTCGCAGCACACCTACTAGTGCATCAAATTCCTTAATCGCCTGAGTTTTGACTGCATGTGCGTCGTAGGCTTCGTCCTGCTTTTGAAATACATTAGATGCAGCAGTCTCTTTATTAAACCCAAAAGAGACAGGACGAATCATGAGAAAAATACTAGTACACTGTGATTCTTGAATCATAAGTCTTGATTTTATGAAAGTCTGGCTTCTGTTTTTAATTGCAGAGCCAATTCCGAACCCAAATATCGGTCGATCATCCTATGAATCAGACTTAATAAAGGGATCATTATAAATACCATACAAATCTTATACAGATAATTGACGAGTCCAATTGCTAAAACGGTACTTAGCTGCCAGTCAGCTCCGATATAAAAAGCGATAAACAAGACTACAAAACTATCGATAAACTGTGACACCAATGAAGAACCGGTGGATCTCCAGATAAATTTGCCTTCACCGGTATAATCCTTTATTTTATGAAACACCATCACATCGATCACCTGGCCTACTAAAAACGCAACGAGTGAGCCAATGATGATCCACATACCCTGACCAAATACTAAATTAAAAGCCACGCTGTAATCACTGACTTTAGATCGCATCAGATCTTGCTGTGCTTGAGGCCAATTAGGCCGAATATGGGATCCGGGCCAAAAATCAGCGGGTGTCATTTGAGTGGTCCAGAAGATCATTAGAAATGCATAGGAGATCAGTGCCGCGGTCAAAAAAGACAAAAAGCGTACCCCTTTACGACCGTAGTATTCGTTGATCAAATCCGTCATTACAAATACAAATGGCCATAATAATACCCCTGCAGACATATTAAATGAAAGTCCATCGATACCAAAAAACCGTAAGCTCACTGGCTCTAGGCCCAGAGATCGCTCCATCGAAAATATTTTGACCCCAATAAACTCTGCCGTAAGCGCGTTGGCTATAAAAAAGCCGCCTAAGATCAGAAACAGTCTATAGGCTTTGTTTTTAATAAATGGTTGCATTTTGATATCTATCAGATTGAAGGTAAATAATTTTAGAATAACCCAAAGCACCCTTCAAACAAGATATTGACCAAATTGATCATTTTCCGCTTTCTTTTTTTGAGGTTATACTTCCAAATTCCATCCTCCTTTAGCGTCAGGTGCACTGAACCAAACAAAGCAGAATACCATCAAAAGCATAGTTTTATCCTAGTCTCTTCTTATAAAATCAGATATTTGCAGCTTAATACACACTAGAACCTAATGGCTAAGATCCAGATCAATATGAAAGAAGGCAGCGTGGTGCATGACGAAAATGTCATCATCGGCATCGATCTGGGCACCACTAACAGTCTGGTGGCATATATGCAAGAAGGACAAGCTATTACCATCAAATCTGATGACTCAAAATCGACACTCGTGCCATCTATCTTGAGTATTGACGAAAGCACCGTGTACGTAGGTGAAGAGGCCAAATTAAGATTGATCTCCAATCCTGCCCAAACTGTTTATTCTATCAAACGGCTGATGGGTAAAAGTCTGCACGATGTAGAGGCTATGCAATCTTTTTTTAGCTATGATCTCAAATCAGATGATCCCGAGGCATTGGTGCGCATAAAGATTGGGGAATTATATTATACTCCAGTCGAGTTGAGTGCTGAAATCCTGAAACAACTTAAACGAATGGCCGAAAGACATCTTAAAAAAAATGTCACTCAAGCGGTCATCACCGTGCCCGCTTATTTTAATGATGCACAACGCCAGGCGACACGGGATGCAGGTAGACTAGCTGGCCTGGATGTGCTGCGGATCATCAATGAACCCACTGCCGCCAGCATGGCTTATGGACTGGGACTGGTCGATGGAGCAGAGGAAAAAATAGCTGTTTATGATCTGGGGGGCGGCACATTTGATGTGTCCATTCTACATATTCAGGATGGAGTATTTGAAGTGTTATCTACGAATGGAGACACTTTTTTAGGTGGTGATGATCTCGACCAGGCGCTGATGGAGCACTGGCTTAAAATCAATGATTTGGATCGAGATGCCGTTTTGAGCGATCGAGGCAGGACTCAATCACTTCGGCTACTCGCTGAATCGTGCAAAAAAGAGCTGTCATCAGATCATCAATTTTCCGCTTCATGGTATGGTCACACCATAGAAATGGACCGGGTCACATTCGAATCGATTATTCATCCCATTATCCAAAAGACCATAGCCTACTGTACTCATGCATTAAAAGATGCCAAACTTACTAAAGATGACATTCAAAAAGTAATCATGGTCGGTGGATCCACTAGGGTACCGGCAGTACAACAGATGGTGCAAGATTTTTTTGGACCCAAACTATATAATGAGCTCAATCCCGATGAGGTAGTAGCCCTCGGAGCGGCCGTACAAGCCAATATCTTGTCAGGTAAAGATCAACGATTTTTATTAATCGATGTGACCCCATTATCTCTTGGGATAGAGACCGTCGGCGGGTTGATGGATGTCATCCTACCCCGCAACTCCAAAATACCATCTAAAGTGGCCAGGCAATATACGACCTCTGTCGATGGTCAAGTTCGATTAAAAATCAGTGTATATCAAGGGGAGCGGGATCTGGTGATGCACAATCGTAAATTGGGCGAGTTTATTCTAAATGGTTTACCCCCTATGCCTGCTGGGCTTCCCAAAATTGAAATTCAATTCTTAATTAACGCAGATGGGATATTGACTGTCAAAGCTAAAGAACGCAGGTCAGGAATTGAGACCTCCATAGAAGTAAAATCTCAATATGGACTGTCCGATGCTGAAATGGCTCGAATGCTGCTGGAGTCCGTAAAATATGCCAAACAAGACATGGAGGCCAAAGCATTACAAGATGCTGTCAATGAAGGGCAAAGTATCGTATTGGCCACTGAACGATTTATCCAACAAAATAAATTGCATTTAGAATCTGAAGAAATTGATCGATTACAACTATTTGTAATCACGATAAAAAACAATCTCGCTGAGCGACACAAAGACAATATCTTAGCTCAAATCGAACTACTCAATCAATACAGTGCTCCGATAGCCCATCGCATGATGGATATTAATATTGGACAAGCGCTCCAAGGCACCAAGGCTATATAATGAAGTCATCATGGTGTCAGCCAATCCTGCTATGTCTGATAGTACATATAGCCTCAGCTCAAGTGACCGGCCTTCGACGCGAGCTCAATGAACTAATCCGGTATGAGACAAATATCGATTATAAAGATACTCCTGGATTTATCATAGGTATGTTGGATAAAGACACATCATTTATCTATTCCTTTGGCAGACGCGCTATGGAAGACGAATCGATGATTGAAAAGCAGGACATCTTTGAACTGGGCGGCGCGACCAAATTATGCACGGCATTATTAGTCGAACTGATGAGTCAAGACTATGACCTTGATCTCCACCAGTCTATCAATGCTTATTTACCAGTACAAAATCCACACTTTGATTCTTGCACCCTATTCAGACTATTGACACACACTTCAGGCTTACCAAAGTATCCTCCGGGTTGGGGTATTAAAGAGCAAGACAATCAAAATCCGTATGGCTATTTTAATCGGTCGGATCTGGAAGAATTTTTTATTTCCTTTCCATTAATAGTAAGCCCTCAGGATTACTTATATAGCCATCTCAATTATGCCCTCATCGAATGGATGCTGGAGTATGTATCCGGAAAAAAATATAATGACCTGATTAAAATGTATGTCCATCAATATTTTAATGTGGGTACGAACCTGAAGCCAACTGTACAAGGGTACAATCTCAATGGTATGCCAGTCAAGCCGTGGACCTATAAGACCTTTGGTGGCGCTTTGGGCCTGCGAGGCAGTTTAGAGGATCTCATGGATTTGTGTCACCATTTTTTATATAATAACAATACAGCCTTCCGCACATTGATGAAAGTGACGCCTACTCAGATCCGAAAAAATGATGGTTGGATTTCTATGGGCTGGCAGGTAATCCCGATACCAAAAAACCGATTTATACACGCTCAAAATGGTCGCACCGAAGGCCATCATACCTTCATCGGCATCATACCGGATACGCATACTGCTGTTGTGATCCTCGCCAACTCTGCTACCGGCACAGATTTATTGGGAGTATCCATCTTACGGATGATGAATCGAAATTGGAAAAGAAAATAATTTATTCTAATTTAGGGAGCATGAAAAAAAATGTTTTAACTGATTTATCCGAATTGAAATTAATTTTTTCTACTCATCCTGACAATGCTCATGAACCAGAGCCTGATATTGAGCCAGCTCCTACCGATAAACCAGGCATCCCATACGGCAAACAATCCCTGCGGATCACGTTAGATAAAAAACATCGAGCTGGCAAAGAAGTTACACTTATAGAAGGCTTTGAGTTGGACTCTACAGCGCTGGAAGCGATGGCTAAAAAACTCAAATCGCAATGCGGCATCGGTGGCAGTGTGGTGGATCATCTGGTATTGCTACAAGGAGATCAACGAAAAAAATTGCCTGGGGTACTGCAGAAATTGGGGTTTAAGAAGGTTAGGGTAATTTGAAGATTTTAGGCAAAAAAAGTTCAAATATGAAAAACCAATCCTTGACAATAATCTTTTGTCTCATTGCTACGTTGTGGAGCTCCTGCAAAAAAGATCCACTATTAACTGGGGTGTATTTTTCTTTTGGTATAGAGTTGCAGTATGTGGATCAACAGGGGGTATCCTTGTTTTCTCCCAATCGATTACAACCCAACCGAAGTGATGTCGATGTGACCTTTATCATCGATGGTAAGCCTGTCAATTTTTATTCCATCAAGGAAACCCTGGAGCATGGGTATGTTCCATTTACTTTTAATGAAGAAACTAGTATTAAAACTTTGAATCTTTCACTGAATCATTATACAGACGATAAGTCAACGACCATCATAAAGTTAAAAGGATATCCCGCTGATACACTATACGGGGAATTTTATTCAGAGCCACATATCAAAATATTGACGAAATGTACTCTTAATGGTGGCCGGACCTATTCATCCGAGGAGGTGATTACGCTGGTCAAATAAAATGATATATAGCTTACACATTTTGAGGAATAATAGTTTAAATTAACCTAGTAAATCAAAAATCAAACTTTGGATTTACTAGGTTCATTTAATAACTTTTTTAAGTGGTTTTTTAGAAAATCTATCAGATTACATACCCATACATCTTCTGTAGTACGGTACGCCTCCACTTCAGGTACCAGGATAAAGTTTTTTAAGGTTTTAAGATCTTCGATCCTTTGGTAGTATCCCTTGCTCCAAGTGGGGGCATTATTTAGCTTAATTTCAATACCCGAAATAGCGCGAATACCTCTGACCATAAATAAATTCTAAAACACCTAGCGGCTAAAACTACCCTCCACTTAAATTTCTTAATAAGAGGTTAAACTATAGTTGATTAAGTCTATTCCCATTCAAAATGCCATAAAAAATCACGATTTTTGCACACGCAATTTTTAATAAACGTATGAATAGTTACATTGACCTACAGAGCATCACCGCCCGCATCCAGGAAGAATCGGGTTTTATAGACAAAATCAAAGATCAATTGAGTCATGCCATCATCGGTCAGGAGGTTATGGTCGAACGGCTGCTCATCGGTCTTTTGTGCAAAGGACATATCTTACTTGAAGGGCTTCCGGGCCTGGCTAAGACGCTGGCTATAAAAAGTCTGGCAAGCACCATCAATGCCTCTTTTCAACGGATCCAATTTACCCCAGATTTATTACCCGCCGATATCATAGGCACTCTGATCTACAATCAAGGGATCAATGACTTTCAGGTTCGAAAAGGGCCCATATTTGCCAATTTTGTACTTGCAGATGAGATCAACCGTGCTCCGGCCAAGGTGCAGAGTGCTTTGCTCGAAGCGATGCAGGAAAAACAAGTTACGATAGGTAAGGATACCTATAAGCTAGAGGAGCCTTTCTTGGTATTGGCTACCCAAAACCCCATCGAGCAAGAAGGTACATATCCCCTTCCGGAGGCCCAGGTGGACCGATTTATGCTCAAAGTATTGATTGGTTATCCTACCAAAGAAGAAGAGCGCCAAATCATCCGGATGAATCTTGGTGATGATGCTGCCCGAAAAGTAACTCCGGTCGTAAAACCAGAAGAAATCCTAAAAGCACGTGAAATCCTCCACTCGATCTACATGGATGAAAAGATCGAGCGGTATATCATCGATATCGTGTTTGCTACCCGTCAGCCAGCTGAATATAAGCTGGAGAGTATCAAGAACTTTATCCAATATGGCGCGTCGCCACGTGCTAGTATCAATTTAGCATTGGCTGCTAAAGCTGTTGCATTTATTAATAAGCGGGGGTTTGTAATACCCGATGATGTGCGCTACATCGCTAAAGATGTGATGCGACACCGGATAGGCTTGACCTATGAAGCTGAAGCTGAAAATAAAAACTCTGATCACCTTATTTCTGAAATTTTAGCCAAAGTCGAAGTACCTTAAATGAGAATATTATTTCTGTACTATTTCCTTTTCCCGCAACTGAGCCAGACCCAATCCATCGAGACCGGTCTAGCGGCACAATTTTTTAAAAACCAGCCTGTATTATGGGAAAAAACATATGTAGGTCTATGGGATGATGTCATCCCGGTGCAATTAGAGCTCGTATCAGATGGCAGTGTGTGCAAAGGTTATTTTTATTTTGGGGATATCAAAAATAAGTATGTCCTCTCTGGTACTTTAAAGAACAATGAATTAAAACTGGAGGAACAAGACCTTCAAGCTAATGTGACCGGCAGACTCGTATTGAATCTGAGCGATAAATTAATGGTAGGAACATGGTACAACTCTAAAAAATCTTTTCATGCCAGATTAAATCTTATGGAAGGTGCCACACCTACTGTGTCCAACTATTGGGTAAGGTCGTATGGCTCCAAAAACACACCTGATGAATCTATTTTATTGCAGCACAAGGAGTTTTCAGATCAGATCACTACCCGATTTTATTATAAGCTTTTGAATAAGACCTTGCACGGCACCTCTGAAATCAAGGATGAGGAAAACTTTTCGCAAGAAGCTGTATTGGAAGACTACTTACACCATCGAGCCGGGACACTGAGCAGTTGGAAATCGAATGAAAAAAAAATAGACATTACCTATAAACTGGGCACGATTGAATACAATAAATCCCTCGATTTGCTGCTGCAAATCCCGATCGTTCAAGAGACTTTCGCGGATCACTGGATGGCCGTCGATATCAACTATCCAAAAATCGACAAGCCCGATATCATATCCTGGTTTCGTCACCTAGTGGATACTTTTATAGTTGATATACAGGCTAAAAAAATTTCGAAGCTAGAGGAAGATGACCAGGCGGACCCTATTCGAATGGCCTGGAGAATGAGCATCTGGCCTCAATTTGATTTTTTAAATGAGCAGTTTATTTCTGGAAAAATGCATATAAAAAATTCCTGGGATGAATCAACCAGTAGCGTGCCTTTTACCTTTGACTTGAAAGAGGGTCATATCCTTGCTCTAGACGAGTTGATCACGGACCCCATCAAGTTTGAAGTACTAAAAAGCAAATGGGTGAAGCAAGAATTGGTAAAACTATCCTCTGGTGCCGATTTAGACTATAAATCATTGCAACCAAACGATTTCACGCTGATGACTTTAAAAAAAGAAGGCTTTGTATTCGCGACTGCATTTGACATGATCTATGGTATTCGTGAGATCATCTTACCTTATACAGAACTCAAAGATATCCTTTCACCAAAATACTTTCCTTTATAACGATTAGCTATGGATACGGCCGAACTGCTCAAGAAAGTGCGTAAGATAGAGATCAAGACCCGTAGCATCAGTAAACATTTATTTTCCGGGGAATACCACAGCACATTTAAAGGTCGGGGTATGTCATTTAGCGAGGTGAGACCCTATCAGTATGGTGACGATGTACGTAATATTGATTGGAATGTAACTGCTCGTACGAATGAACCATTTATAAAAATATTTGAAGAAGAACGCGAGCTGACCTTGATGCTCATGGTGGACATCAGTCCTTCTACTTATTTTGGTACTCACCAGCAGCAAAAAAGAGAATGGGCTACTGAGATCTGTGCCGTACTTGCATTTTCAGCGATCAGCAATAATGATAAGGTAGGCCTTATACTTTTTTCCGACCAAATCGAATATTTTATTCCCCCTAAAAAAGGCAAACAACATATACTAAGAATATTGCGTGAGCTGATCAATGCTACACCAAAAGGGAAAAAAACCAATCTTGGCGACGCTCTGCAATTTTTCAATAATGTCATTAAAAAGCGGAGTATAGGTTTTATACTTTCTGATTTCTGGGACAAAGCCTACGAGCTTCCGCTTAGAATACTGGGCAATAAACATGATCTGATCGGCATCCATTTATATGATCGAGCTGAGGAACAATTACCAGAACTTGGGTTTGCTCAAATGTACGATACAGAGTCAGGATCTATTAAATGGCTGGACACTTCTAATGAAGACATTCGACAGCGGTATTATGATCGATTTATGGCCCACCTCTTAGCGACCAAAGATGTTTTTACAAAATCTTCTTCTGATTTAATTCAGTTGCGTACCGACCACTCTTATATCGAGGCCTTGATGGCTTTTTTTAAAAAAAGGGCTAAAGCAGCATGAGATTCGTATCAATGATCGTAGGTATTTTGTTATATGCCACGGCTACAGCCCAAGGGGCGTTTACCGCTAGGGTGGATAGCACCACTATGCTCATTGGGGATCAAAATATGCTGACCGTAACTTTACAATCTGGGTTAGGGGAAGATGCGGCTGACTTCCACCTAGAGTCACTGGATACCTGTACATTTTTGGATATCATCGCTCAATCCCCCTGGATAAAAACGGAAGAAAACAATCAAGTCCGGCAGGAAAAAAAAATAAAATTCGCGTTGTTTGATGCCGGTACGGTGATCATACCCTCCTTGTATGCGATCATTGGCATAGATACCCTTTACACCTACACGATCCCAATCGAAGTGATTGGCGTAGAACCTGATAGTACAGGATTGTTGCCGATCAAAGGCATCATACATGAGCGGGCCCATTGGAGTGATTATCAGTGGTGGATCATTGCTATGCTAAGCTTACTCTCAGGATATATTTTGTATAGATATCTTCAGTATAGGAAAAAAATATCCAGCATCCAGGAAATCCAAGTACCCGAGATTCTCTTGCAGCCGCACGAAATAGCATTGACAAAGCTCCGAGAATTGCAAAAAAGCAAACTGTGGGAAAAAGGCGAAGTCAAAGAATATCATGTGCAGTTGACCTATATCCTTCGAGAATATCTGGAACATCGATATCTGATGCCAGCGCTCGAGTCCACTAGTATGGAGATATTGAAAGATGTAAAAAATCTTCAACTATCGGAAGCGCAAGTCAAGACAATAGATCATATTCTGCACATAGCCGATTGGGTCAAGTTTGCTAAAGGCATACCGGAAGATCAAGCCAACAGCCAGGCTATCGAAAGGGTTATCCTGTTGGTCCATGATACCCAACCCCTGGTTAGTGCGGTCAATCCTTCTTCCACCGAACCCGAAAAAGCAACGTGATGGAAGGTCTGGCTAATTATAGATTGTTATATCCCTGGATGTTGGCTCTAGCCGCTCTATTGCCATTATTGATCCTTTGGTATCGCCAATATAAAAAATCCCCTGGCGAAGCTGTACATTTTGGCTACTTGGATGAAACGCTACCAACTACTTGGAAAAACACGTTACATTCCTTATTACCATGGTTGCAAGTGATCGCGTTTTTGAGTATCTGTATAGCTTTAAGCCGGCCACAGCGCATCTGGAAAGAAGAAAAAGTAAAAGCCAATGCAATTGATATTTTTATGGCAATGGATTTGTCAAGTTCCATGTTGGCCCAGGACTTCCAACCTGATCGATTGAGTGTGAGCAAACAGGTGGCACAGAATTTTGTGAACAAACGGACTTTTGACAGGTTAGGTTTGTCCGTATTTGCAGGTGAGGCTTATACGCGATGTCCATTGACCACCGACCACGAGGTGGTAAAGACTTTTTTAAAAGAACTAGCAGTCGGACGACTGGATGATGGTACCGCCATAGGTATGGGGCTTTCGGCAGCCATCAATAGACTAAAAAATAGCAGTTCAAAAAGTAAGATCATCATCTTGCTGACGGATGGAGTGAATAATTCTGGTTACATCGATCCCCTTACAGCGGCACAATTGGCCAAAGAATATCAGATCAAAATATATGCGGTCGGAGTAGGTAGTATGGGCGAAGCCCTTACGCCTGTGACGCGACGAGGCGATGGCCAATACGTTTTTGCGATGGCGAGGGTAGAGATCGATGAAGGACTGATGACTCAAATTAGCGAAATGACTGGTGGAAAATATTTTAGAGCTACTGATGAAGCAGCATTACAAAAGATATACGATGAAATCGATAAGCTTGAAAAAACTGAAGTTGAAGTGACCCGATTTACCAAATATACTGAAGTATTCCATTATTTTGCAAGTGTGGCCCTCGCTCTGATCCTCCTTCATTTTGTGTTACGATATTTTGTCATCAAACAATTGATCGATTGATATGTTTAGATTTGAGCACCCAATATATCTTTATGGCCTTGTCGGATTAGCATTGCTATATCTGGCCCAGATGAACATCAGAAAAAACCGCTTGGATGCTTTAAAACGATTTTCACCTGACGGATTATGGTCACAACTGATTCCTTCGTACGATGTCAAATATATATTTAGACGATCTACTATATGGTTGTCCGGGGTGGCTTTATTGATCCTTGCATTGAGCAATCCGCAATGGGGTGTGAGGAAAGAAAAAGTAGAGATCAAGTCTACTGATTTATTTATCGCAATAGATGTATCCAATAGTATGCTGAGCGATGATATCAAACCAAATCGATTGGAGCGCTCTAAACTTTGGGCAGAGTCTTTGATTCGAGGATTGGCTGGGGATCGGGTAGGCATCGTATTGTTTGCAGGCCATGCCTTTTTACAATCGCCCCTGACGACAGATTATGGTTCGGCTACTATGTTTGTTCGCAGTGCTCATCCTGACATGATCACTCGCCAAGGCACTAATATCTCTGACGCTTTGGTCTCCTGTATGGAGAACTATTCGAAAGAAGATGAAGCGCAAAAGGTGATCGTACTGATCACAGATGGTGAAGATCATGATCTGCATGCCATGGAGTCTGCTGTTAAAGCTAAAAATAAAAATATTGCAATTTACGCTATCGGTGCCGGCACGCCTGAAGGTGGTATGATACCAGTATCGATCAGTAACATGCAAGATTATAAACGAGATGAAACGGGCAAACCTGTGCAAACCAAACTAAATAAACCGTTTCTATCTGATCTTGCTCAATCTACTTTGGGTAAATACTATTCGTTAGAAAATGGGGAGTCAATCATACAATCTATTAAAGCAGATATCTCTAATATGTCTAAACAACGGATTGCTGAACGGGCGTACTCAGAGTATGAAAGTTATTTTCCATATCTTTTATTTCCTGCACTTTTGTTGCTGCTCACAGACTATCTGCTCTCTATAAAATGGCGAGGTTTTCGAATGGGTCACCTATTAAAAAAATCAGTATGAGTGCCTATCTATCCATCAATCCTGCTAAACAATTAGGCAGGAATTTTTTACAAATCTTCTGCGTATTGGTAGCCACGCAACTGCTTGGGCAGAGTGAACATATTTTACTCAAACAAGCTGATCAAGCCTATACCAAACAGGACTACAACAAAGCTGAAGAAAACTACCGCAAAGCATTGGAAAAAAAGACTTCTGAGACCACTAAGTATAATTTGGGCAATGCCATCATGGAACAAAATCGGCCCCAAGAAGCTATACCTTACTACGACGAAGCAGCTAAAAAACAAGCTCAGCCTGATCTCAAAGCAAATGCATTACACAACCTCGGCAATGCCTATTTTCAACAAAAAGAATATGATAAAAGTGTAGCGGCTTACAAAGGAGCGCTCAAATTAAAACCCTCCGAATTGGATACAAAAAAGAATCTAGCGCTGGCCAAAAAACAATTATTAAAGCAGCAACAGCAACAACAAGAGCAGCAAAATAAAGAACAACCTAAGGATCAACAATCGCCTCAGCAAGATCAGCAGCCTCAACCACCACAAAATGAAGCTGGCAAACCCAAAGAGCAACCTCAAAAGACACCCAATGAAGGTCAACCCACTCAACCCAATATGACCAAAGAAGAGGCTGATCAGCTTTTACAATTTATGGAACGGGAAGACCAAAGGGTTCAGCAAAAATTAACCACTAAAAATTCAAAAAATAATCCACCAAAAAAAGATTGGTGATTACTAAGTTTATACCATGAAAAATCAAATTTACCTTCAAACATTTTTATTCTTGGCTAGTATCACGATGATCCAGGCTCAAGCTACTACTTTAAATATCGCTATCAGCAGGGACACTGTTTTATTGGGTAATGCATTTTATGTACAATACTCTTATGACATGAAAGATGCCCAGTTTATCGCACCTGAGATAAAAGGCTCTGAAGTGATTGGGCAAAATTTTGTCAGCAACACTTCTATTATCAATGGGGAGATCAAAGTCATGCATAAACAACGCTATTTGATACAACCTTCCGAGACAGGCGAATACACTATTCCTCCGACGATCGTAAAAAGTGGGGCGTCAGACACCGGTGGTGATCTTGAAATCCCGGCTGTACAAATCTATGTAAAGCCAAATCCAAAAAAAATGGATCAAGATCCTGAGGAGGATAAGTCTTGGCAATTTATTGACATTTTAAAAGGTAAACCCACCACTAAGCGGAAGTCAAAAAAGCTATGAGGATTTGTCTAATTTTCATTTCTTTTTTTGTTCTACAAGGAGTCACAGTGGCTCAGTCTCCGACTTTTAGAGTAGAAGTAGATGCACTGGAGATCCAAGCCGACCAATATATGCAGGTGGCGTTTGTACTCGAAAATGCGCAAGGAAAGGCATTGAATCCTCCAGATTTTAAAGGATGGACTGTTCTGAATGGCCCTAACACTTCTACGCAAGTCAGCATCGTCAACGGCGTTCGCAATTCAAAAGTATCATTTGGCTATACCCTGGTCGCAAAATCTTTAGGAGAGTTAGCCATCGGCAAAGCTTCGATCGTGGTGGATGGCAAAACATTGGTGACTGAATCGATCAAAATAAAGGTGGTTAAATCCGGATCTAAATCAAATCCGGGTAAAGACGCCAAAAAGGTCGGCAACCAAGACATTTTTATCCTCGCTAAAGTCACACCAGAAAAACCGTATGTGGGCCAACAAATTATAGTAGAATACAAATTGTATACAGCTATCGATGTAGATAATTACAATATTACTCACGCACCTGAATTTAAAGGATTTCATGTCAATCACATACCTAGATTGAGCTATGACAATCAAGAGATGATCAATGGCAATCGGTATGTCACGAAAGTGATTTTTGCCACTGCACTTTACCCTATTCAGCATGGGACATTCGAAATAGAACCATTACATGTGCGCGCCAGCGTCGTCACTTCATCAACTGAAGATGCCAATAGTTTTTTTTTATTGCCTACCACAGAAGGGGTAAACCTCAAGACCCCACCTCTTTCAATCCAAGTCCGATCTTTACCTACTCCACCGGAAAATTTTTCCGGAGCAGTCGGAAAATTTAAAATGGCTACCGAAGTCGATCAATTAGCCGTAAAGGTCAATGACGCCATCACAATGACCGTATTTATAGAAGGTGATGGGGACTTAAATCGTGTTGGTAAACCGATACTTCGCTTGGATTCAAATTCGTTTCAACTGTATGAACCGAAGATGACTAAAGAACACGTAGATTTTAAAACCACGGGATTTGTTGGCATGCGTGAACTGATCTATCCCGTGGTCGCATTGGCCCCGGGCAATCATGAGATCACTCCTACCTTTATTTATTTTGATACAGATAGTCAGCGCTATGTAACTTTATCTTCAGACTTATATCATTTGGTCGTATCTGGAAATAAAGCAACGGTCAGCCCAGAGCAGTCCAAAGACACCGGGGCAAATTCCAATGCTATTTTACCATTGATCCAAGATCCAAAATTATCAAGATCCGATTTTATAGGCAGTTGGATCTATTATTTTCTACTTTCCATACCGTTTGTAGCCTGGATAGCATCGACATGGACCTACCGCCGAAAACGAAATGTTGAATTACGCTCTAAAAACCAGCGTCAACTAAATCTACTAAAAGCAGAAAGTTTAAAATCAATAGAAGATCTAGATCAAAATAATTCAGATCGCAATACAAAAGCTACGATTGATGCTTTGCATTCGACATTGACAAAATATCTTCAAGTCAAGTGGAGCCTTTCAGATCAGGTCATCACCAAGAAAGAATGGGAGACCCTCCTATCAACTGTCACGGTAGATCCTCTTACTAAACAAAAAATATTATCTTTTTTTGAAGATGCAGAACTGTCGCTTTATGGCGGCCAGATGCCTAATGCCAAACTACTCGAAGTAATCTCAAAAGTAAAAGAGATCATAATAGAAGTATAGTCTTCACAAAAATTTATTCATCGCAAAGTCTATGGGGACATCCATGCTGAACATCTTAAAACTCGGCACTGCCTGGATATCGAGGGAATGCTATGACATCGCGGATATTTGCCATACCAGTCACGAATTGTACTAGTCGCTCAAAACCCAATCCAAAACCAGCATGTATACAAGATCCAAATCTGCGGGTGTCGAGATACCACCACAATTCCTCTTGAGGAATATGAAGATCTTTCATGCGTTGGACTAATTTATCATAACGTTCCTCACGCTGACTTCCGCCTACTATTTCACCGATACCTGGAGCAAGTATATCCATAGCTGCGACAGTCTGTCGGTCTGGCGCACAACCTTCATCCAGCCGCATATAAAATGATTTTATGGCAGCAGGATAATTCGTTAATATCACGGGTTTCTGAAAATGTTTTTCAACCAGGTATCGTTCATGTTCACTTTGCAGATCAGTTCCCCATTGGTCGATAGGATATTGGAATTTTTTCTTTTTGTTATGATTGCTTTCGCGCAAAATATCAAAAGCTTGAGTATAGGTCAATCGCTCAAAATCATTATGAATGACGAAGTTGAGTTTTTCCAATAGTCCCATCGAACTTCTTTTGTCCTGTGGTAATGATTTTTCTTCTTCTTCTAGTCGTTGTGCTAAAAAAAGCAGATCCTCGGCATTTTTTTCGACAACATTACGAATCACATATTTAATAAACTCTTCGGCCAGATTTGCATTATCTTCTAAATCATAGAATGCCATTTCGGGTTCGATCATCCAGAATTCGGCAAGGTGTCTCGAGGTGTTACTATTCTCTGCTCTAAATGTCGGACCAAACGTATATATCTCACTAAAAGCCATTGCTGCCAACTCACCCTCAAGCTGACCACTTACGGTAAGATTGGTACTGCGTCCAAAAAAATCGTTCTTAAAATTGATGCTGCCATCTTCGTTTCGTAGAGCACTGCCATCAATAGGTAGCGTCGTCACTTTAAACATTTCTCCGGCCCCTTCAGCATCACTAGCTGTGATCACAGGAGTATGCATATAGACAAATCCTTTATCATTAAAAAACTGATGGACAGCAAAAGCTAGAGCATGTCTTACACGGAAGACAGCTCCGAAGGTATTGGTCCTGAAACGCAAATGTGCGTTTTCTCTCAAAAATTCGAGGCTATGCTTTTTTGGTTGAATAGGGAATGACTCCCCATCACAATCGCCTAGTATTTTAATCTCTTGAGCTTTGAGCTCTATTTTTTGCCCTTTACCTTGGGAAGGAATCACCTCACCAGTAGCTTTGATACATGCTCCTACTGAGATTCTTTTGAGCGTTTCATCGCTGATGGCTCCTAACTCCACTACGATCTGTATGTTATTATTCGTACTGCCATCATTCAGCCCAATAAATTGATTGTTTCTAAAGCTGCGTACCCATCCCATGACGGTGGCCGTATAATGTGCCTGATCAGAGGCCAAAAGGGTTTTGATTTTTGTGCGTGTATTGTACATCGGCTGTTTGATTTGATCGCTAGGTGAGCGCTCTAAAATAAGTGGGCGAAGATAATAAGATTTTGGGCTCTAGTCATCCCTGTGATCCACGGTCGGCCGGAGAAGAAATTGTTGATTAATTTCTATTACCGTTCTGATAGCAGTCACAGTTTTGCAGTTTGACCCAGGCCTGTGGTCTTTCCCTGATGTGTGGGACCCACCTACGATATGATTTAAAAAAACTTTAAAATTTTAAGCTGCCGATGCGAATATGGATAATACTTCGTTCTTTACACACCGGATGAAGTCTATTCTATTTCCCTTCCTAATAACTGTTTTCTGTTTTCATGGCTGTTTGAGTCAATCCTTTTTAGTTTTAGAAACTAAAGGTAAAACAAAGACTAAAAAATACCCGGTAGGATCGATAATTAGGATTCATTTTAAAAATGAACCTCGATATCTTTGGGACAATTATACGATCCTTGGTTTAGATCTGAAAAATAAATGTATTCAAGTATCTGAAGTGTATTGTATTGCACTCAAAGATATTGATGGATTCGATACTACGCCAGGCAAGGGCAATGGTATACAACGATTAACAGGTAAGTTTTTTCTGCAATGGACTTTTTTCAGCGTGATCCAAGCTATATTTAAGCCGCCTTTGACAGCATTTCATTTTATAGTAGCAGGGGCAGCCGCAGCTGTATGGGTGTTTTCGAAGTTTTTTCTCAACGGCGAAAAAAAAATAAATGGGCGGCATAGATTGCGATTGATCGATCTCACCATCGACAGACCCAGAGCCTGATTTATTGCTGTACTACTTGTATGATTTTTTCTAGCGCTATTCTGTAACCATCCAACCCTTTGCCTACTATACTTTCTATACAATATGGCTTGATATAGGAATGATGTCTGTAGGCTTCACGTTTGTAAATGTCAGAGATATGCACCTCCACGCATGGCAATTTGATCGCAGCAAGGCAATCACTTATAGCTATGGAAGTATGCGTATAAGCTGCCGGATTAAATACTAATCCATCTGATTGACCAAACCCAATTTGCTGAAGGTGGTCTATGATAGCGCCTTCATGATTGGACTGAAAATAATGTAATGACACCTCCGGAAACTTCACTTGTAATTCCTCAAAAAATTGATCAAAAGTTTGATAGCCATAGATCTCAGGCTCTCTTCGTCCGAGAAGATTGAGATTGGGGCCGTTGATGATCCATATTTTCATTATTCGGGGTATTGAATATTGATCTGAGTGTCCTTGTGAAGTCTACTATTTCGTCGAGTAGCTTTACATTGCCATTTCGGATAAAAATTTGAGCCGTACCAATTTTATTTCTTCAATTGTAATGTCTTCTTCCTTTAGTTTTTTAAATGCTTTTTCTGGGTCATCGCTCTCGGCTGACATAAAATAATCATAGATTTCTTCCTGGATAGATTCGTCTACATTATCTTCAAGGTAATAGTCGAGATTGAGCTTGGTGCCTGAGGATACTATGATATCCATTTCTTCGATGAGCTCATCCAATTTGAGTTGATTGGATCTGGAGATGTCTTCAAGTGGCATTTTTCGATCAATGCACTGTATGATCGCTACTTTAGTTTTGGATTTATCAGCAATCTGTTTGATGATCATTTCATCAGGTCTGTCGATTTCGTTTTCCTCGACATATTTGGCGATAAGTTCTACAAATTTTTTGCCATACCGTTGGGCCTTACTGGCATTGACTCCATTGACTTTATTAAGATCATCCAGTGTGATTGGATATTGGGTAGCCATATCCTGCAATGATGTATCCTGAAAGATGACATAAGGCGGCACCTTCAATTGTTTAGCCATCATCTTTCGGGTGTCATCCAACATTTTATACAAGGTCTGATCCAATGCTACGATACGAGCTTCTCCCTCTTCCTCATCAAGCTCGGCGACAGCTTCAAAATTAGTATTGATCGCTATTTTTATAGAGGTGGGCTTTGTGATAAATTTTTTACCTTCTTCAGTGAGCTTGATGACTCCATATTGCTCTATATCTTTGAGCATCAATCCATGCAAGATACCTTGTCGGTAAATCGAATGCCAGAACAATGCATCCTTTTCATCTCCTTCGCCAAACAGTTCGTATTCGTCGAAGCCATAATCTTTAATCTCTTTGGTGGCTATGCCTGTTATAAAATCGACTAATAAATTGACGAGATAATTTTCTTTAGTGACCTGCACCCCTTGCAATGCCAATTTCATTTCATTCTTTACTTCTATTCTTTCTTTGGGCTGCTTACAATTGTCACACATTTTGTGACAATCCTTTTCAGCAAATTCTTCGCCAAAGTAATTTAACAAAAACACTCGCCGACAGGCTGCTGTCTCCGAAAATGCCACCACCTCATCGAGCAAGTGAGCCCCCATATCTCGCTCAGCAGCATCCTTATCGCGGAGAAATTTTTCCAAAGTGAGGATATCCCTAGCCGAGTAGAATGCTACACAGCGACCTTCTATTCCATCACGACCTGCGCGTCCAGTCTCCTGATAATAGTTTTCGATGCTTTTAGGAATATCATAATGTATGACAAATCGCACATCCGGCTTATCTATACCCATACCAAAAGCAATCGTTGCACAGATCACATCTATGTCTTGCATCAGAAAATCATCCTGAATTCGGGATCTTAGTTTAGAGTCCAACCCTGCGTGGTACGGAGCTGCTTTGATCCCATTGACCTCAAGTGTCTGAGCAAGCTCTTCAGTCGACTTTCTCGATTGTACATATACTATTCCAGAAGCGCCGGGTTGAGTTCTGAAGATCTGGATGATCTCTTTGATGGTTTGTGCCTTATTTACTTTTGGTCTGATTTCATAAAAAAGATTAGTCCTGTTAAAAGATGATTTAAATATCCCAGGACTTGTCATATCCAAAGTCTTTACAATATCTGATTGCACTTTTGGTGTAGCAGTAGCCGTCAATGCCATCACAGGTACGGTATGTCCTAGAGAAACAATCATTTCCCGGATTCTACGGTATTCAGGTCTAAAATCATGACCCCATTCAGAAATACAATGCGCTTCGTCTACCGCTATAAGTGAGATTTTTACACCTCGTAAAAATTCGAGATTCTCATCTTTGGTCAGCGTCTCAGGTGCTACGTACAGCAGTTTTGTATGTTTGTTGACGATAGACTCCTTGACCTGTTTTATTTGCGTCCTTGTTAATGATGAGTTAAGGAAGTGCGCGATCTCGTCCCCCTGGCTATATCCACGAATTGCGTCTACCTGATTTTTCATGAGAGCGATCAAAGGAGATATGATAATGGCGGTTCCTTCCATCATTAATGCAGGCAATTGATAACATAATGATTTGCCTCCCCCTGTCGGCATGATGACAAAGGTGTCCCTACCGGATAACACGTTTTGAATGATATCTTCCTGATTACCTTTAAATTGATCGAAGCCAAAGTATTTTTGAAGAGCTAGCTGAAGCTCAGCGGGAGATACACCAGATATACTAGGAAGAATAGGGGTATTAACTATTTTGTTTTTCTTATTTGATTTTTTTGCCACTGTGAGGTCACTCATCATTCTGTTAATTTACGAAAAAAAAATAATACAAAACATTTATTTTATTGATCAGATAAAGTCATCTATCTGACAGTATAAATGCCGATCCATAATCATTTAGTATTTTAGGGCTTTTATAAGGGGAGCCGAAATTACAATTTTTCATGCAATCAAAAAAGACCATATTAGATATCGCTCGAGAATGTATTGAAATCGAACGGGATACTCTACATGCGTTGACAATTCATTTAGAAAAACCTTTTGAACTATGTGTCCAAGACTTATATTCCAGCGGATCGAGAGTCGTATGTTGCGGTATTGGTAAAAGTGCCTTAGTGGCTCAAAAGATAGTAGCTACGTTGAATTCTACGGGTACTTCTTCTGTTTTTCTACATGCTGCAGATGCTGTACACGGCGACATTGGCCTACTTTCGCCCACTGATTTTTTATGCTGTTTGTCTAAAAGCGGTGAGACCGCGGAAATAAGGATCATTTTACCTATAGTTAAAAATATGGGTTGTAAAATTATCGCAATTACTGCCAATGCACATTCCTACTTAGCTCAGCAGGCAGATTATGTCCTGTTTACGCCAATACAGAAAGAAGCAGATCCTAATAATCTTGCACCTACAGCCAGTACTATAGCCCAGATGGCCATGGGAGATGCTTTGGCTATGAGCTTGTTGCATTTGCGGGGTTTTACTTCAGAAAATTTTGCAAAATTTCATCCAGGTGGATCGTTGGGCAAACAATTGTATCTCAAAGTATCCGACATCTACCCTCAACATGGTAAGCCATCCAATCTTACTCACGATAGTCTTTCATCTGTCATTTTGACGATGTCCAAAAACCGAATGGGTGCCACAGTGATCATTGACGAAGCAGAGCTTCCCATAGGCATTATTACGGATGGTGATCTCCGTCGAATGCTCGGTCAGGCGCATAAACTGGATGACATCGATGCTGGTGACATTATGCACAGTCATCCAAAAAGTATAGCAGCTGAATCTTTGGCTATCGAAGCTTTAGAAAT